>CAYYZO010000014.1:27413-62208 GCA_964476185.1 uncultured Myxococcales bacterium | reverse complement strand
GGGCGTCGAGGGCCGTGATCTGGCAGTCCTCGTTGAAGTCGCCGCAGACCGGGCAGGCCAACGTCGTCGACGTCGTCGAGCTGACCGTCGTGCTGGTCGTGGTCGTCGTCGGGGTGCACTCGGGGTCGAGCTCGCCCGGGACGCACTCGCCTTCCGCACAGACGTCGCCGATCGTGCAGGAGTTGCCGTCGCTGCACTCGGCCGTGTTGTTCACGTTGTCGCAGGTGTCGGCATCCTCGTTGCAGGCATCGTCGGTGCAGGCGTTCCCGTCGTCACAATCGGTGGCGGGACCGGCCGTGCAGGCGCCGTCCGCGCAGACGTCGCCGCTCGTGCAGAAGAGGCCGTCGTCGCACGACGCCGTGTTGTTCACGCTCTCGCACTCGTCGTCGAGTTCGTTGCACGAGTCGTCGGTGCACTCGTTGTCGTCGCCGCAGTCCAGCGCCGAACCGCTGCAGACGCCGCCGGCGCAGACGTCGTTCTCGGTGCAGAACAGGCCGTCGTCGCAGGGGTCCGTGTTGTCCACGTTGTCGCAGGCGTCCGCTTCCTCGTTGCACGAATCGTCGGTGCAGGCGTTGTCGTCACTACAGTCGCGGGGTCCGCCCGAGACGCAGGAACCGCCGCTGCAGGCGTCGCCCACCGTGCAGAACGAGCCGTCCTCGCAGGGATCCGTGTTGTTCTGGTTGCTGCAGGAGTCCGCCTCCTCGTTGCAGGAGTCCGTCGTGCAGGCGTTCGCGTCATCACAGGTCGGCGAGTGGACCGAGCAGGAGCCGCCGCCGCACGTGTCGCCCGAGGTGCAGAACAGGCCGTCGTCGCAGGGCGCGCTGTTGGCCAGGTTGTCGCACTGGTCGGTCTCGTCGTTGCACGAATCGTCCGTGCAGAGGTTGTCGTCGTTGCAATCCACCGCCGACCCGACGCAGGCGCCCGCGGCGCAGGTGTCGCCCTCGGTGCAGAACAGGCCGTCGTCGCAGGGCTGGCCGTTGTTCGTGGTGGTGTGCTTGCAGCTGTCGTTGCCCTCGTTGCACGAGTCCTTCGTGCAATCGTTGGCGTCGTCGCAGGTGTTGGCCTCGCCTGCTACGCAATCGCCGGCGGCGCAGGTGTCGTTGATCGTGCAGAACTGCCCGTCCTCGCACGGCGTCCCGTCCGCGGCCGGGAGGTAGGAGCAGCTGTCGGCTTCCTCGTCGCACGAATCCTCGGTGCAGCCGTCGCCGTCGTCGCAGGCCGTCGGCGCGCCCGCGCAAGCGCCCTCGGTGCAGCGGTCGTCGGTCGTGCAGAACAGCCCGTCGTCGCACGGGGATTCGTTGTTCGCGAAGACGCACTCCCCGGTCGCCTCGTCACAGGAATCGTCGGTGCACGCATTCTCGTCGGCGCAGACGACAGGAGTGCCGCCGCCGCAGACGCCGCGCTTGCACGTGTCGTCGAGGCTGCACAGCGAGCCCTCGCAGGCAGTGCCGTCGGCCTCGTTCGAGTGCACGCAGCGGTCGTTGTTCTCCTTGCAGTTGTCGACGGTGCAATCGTTGCCGTCGTCGCAGGTGTTCGGCGCACCGCCGCCGCACACGCCGGCGGTGCAGACTTCGCCGACCGTACAGAACTGGCCGTCGCTGCAGGCCGAGCCGTCCGCGGCGAACGCGTCGGCCGGGCAGGCCGCCTCGACGGCGGGCGCCTGCTCACCGCAGGTTTCGGCGATGTCGCACTGGCCGTCGGCGCTCGGGCGGCAGACGGTGTTCGCGCTCTTCAACTCGCACTTGGCCGTGCAGCAGGGACCGGTTTCGCACTGTTCCTTGCCGTCGATGACGCCGTTCGCTGGGCCGTTGCACAGGGAGGGGCCGGCGTGGGCCGGCACGGCCTGGGCGGCCTGCAGCACCACGAACAATCCCGAGATCAGAATCGTCCTCAATCCAAAGGTTTTCACGTTCCCTCCACTTCCACAGAACACGACGGTTCTGGTGCTTGATTTCTGCGGGTCCAGCGAGCCCACCGGCTCCCCCCCCGGTTCTACTTCTGCTGATGCGATGCCCCATGACCGCTTCGCGGCCACGAGGCCGGCCCCCGCTTATAGGACGGGGGCCCGTTTTGCCGGGACCTTATAACAGCGATTTTTGACAAACCACACGTGAGAGCCTGTTCGCAAACAAAAACTGGCGTCCTGCAAGGACAAAATCGGTCATGAGGCCGGTTGGCCTGGGCCTCCAGTACCAGTTCCGCCGCGTGAAGACGGGTCACCTGGGCCACGCTCCTCTCGCCAGCGCCCTCCTCGCTGGCTGGGCCTCCAGGAGGATCCCCCCGGAAATCGCCTCGCCAGCGGGGGGCCGCTTCGTCCTTCGGCGGCTCCCGCGCGTCACGGGGCCCGCGGCGATTGCGGTCGAACGGCCACCGGGCGAAGAACGGGTAGCCGTCCGGGACCCGGGTTCCGGACCGGACGGCGCGCTGGACCACCGTTGGGCCATCGAGCCAACAGGAGGGAAACCCGATGCCAGACCAGTGGATTCCGGGAAGATCCGGACCGGGAGGCCGCCCCGATGACCCGATCGAGGAGATCCGCCGGCTTTGGGGACAATTGCGCGGCGGCTCCGGCGGCGGCCCCGGAGCCGCCGGGAACGGCGGTCCGGGAGTGAGTCCCTGGCTCCTCGTCGCGATCGCCGTGCCTCTGTGGCTGCTGTCGGGGATCTTCATCGTCGCGCCGGACGAGCGCGGCATCGTGCTTCGCTTCGGCCGCGTCGCTCGCGAGGCCGATCCCGGGCCCGGTTGGCACCTGCCCTGGCCCTTCGAGGAGGTCCTCAAGCCCTCGGTCACGCAGATCCGCAAAGAGGAGTTCGGATTTCGAACCAAATCGATCGGACCGCCGGCCCGCTACGCCGACCAGGACGAAGAGGCGCTGATGGTCACCGGCGACGAGAATATCGTGAAGCTGCAGTTCATCGTGCAGTACCGCATCAAGCAGGAGCCCGACGGCCCGACCGATTTCCTGTTCAACCTGCGCGACCCCGAGAAGACGGTGCGGGACTCGGCGGAGGCGGCCATGCGCGAGGTCCTGGGCAGCAACCAGATCGACGACGCGCTGACCGAGGGGAAGGACCGCATCCAGAACGACGCCCAGAAACTGCTGCAGCAGATCCTCGATGGCTACGACTCGGGCATCGAGGTCGCGACCGTCAAGCTGCAGGACGTCGATCCGCCCGACCAGGTCGCCGACGCGTTCAAGGACGTGATCAGCGCGCAGCAGGATCGGGAGCGGCTCATCAACGAGGCGCGGGGCTACGCCAACGACGTGGTGCCCAAAGCGCGGGGACAGGCGGCCCAGCTCCTCAACGAGGCCGACGCCTACGCCCAGGCGAAGGTCATCGAAGCCGAAGGCGCCGCCTCGCGCTTCGTGGCCCTCTACGAGGAGTACGCGCTCGCCGCCGACGTCACGCGCACGCGGCTGTGGCTCGAAACCATGGAGGACGTGCTTTCGCGAGGAAGCCTTCTCGTCCTCGACGAGTCGGTCGGGGGGCAGGTGGTGCCCTACCTGCCGCTCGACCAGATGCTGCGCCGTCCGGCTGCCGCGGCAGAGCCGCCGCGAGCGAAGTGAGGAGGAAGACGAAATGGACAAGCGCCTGACCGCTCTCTTCCTGCTGGCCGGGATCCTGTTCGGGATCTGGAATCTCGCGGCGTACCGGGTCCCCCAGTGGATGCAGGCCATGGTCGTGCAACTCGGCGAACCCGTGCGGATCGTGCAGGAACCGGGGCTGTACTGGAAGATCCCGTTCGTACAGAACGTCCTCTATTTCGACGGTCGGCTGCTCGAATCCGACGCCTCCCCGCGCGAGATCCTGACGCGGGACAAGCAGCAGCTCGTCGTCGACAACTACGCGCGATGGCGCATCGTCGATCCGCTGCAGTTCTACCGCACGGTGCGCAGCGAGGACGGTGCCCAGTCGCGGCTCGACGACATCATCTACTCGAACGTTCGCGAGAGCCTCGGGCGTCACGCGTTCAGCGAGATCATCAGCACCGACCGGTCGAGGATCATGGGGGAGGTCACGCGCCGGACCGACGAAAAGGCGCGCGAATACGGCATCGAGGTCATGGACGTGCGCATCAAGCGCGCCGACCTTCCCGAGAAGACCGAGCAGAACGTGTTCAGCCGGATGCGGACCGAGCGGGAGCGGCTCGCGAAGAAGTTCCGTGCCGAGGGCGACGAGGAGGCCCGGAAGGTCCGGTCGCAGTCGGACAAGGAGGTCGCGATCCTGACGGCCCAGGCCCGCAAGCTGTCCGAGATCCGCCGCGGCGAAGGCGACGCCCAGGCCGTGAAAATCTTCGCCGACGCTTATGGGCGGGACCCGGCGTTCTACGAGTTCCTGCGCACGCTCGAGGCGTACCGCACGGCGATGAACCAGGGCACGTCGGTCGTGCTGTCGCCGCACAGCGATTTCCTGCGCCTGTTCCGCGAATCCGGCACCGGCACCTCGGGGACGCCGCAGCAGTGACGACGAGCGCCGGACCGGCTGCGTTGTGCGCCGGCGGTCCGGCGTGTAGGCTCCAGCCTGGAGGCAAGACCATGACCCCACGCAAATTCACGATGTTCCTGGCTGCCGCGGCTCTCGTCGCGACGGCAACGACGGCCCGCGCAGCCGAAGAAGCCGCGAACGACCCGTTCGGCGGGCGGGCTCCGTACTTCAGCGCCGGCGGCGTGTTCGCCATCGAGAACGACAGCCACTTCACCGGCGGCCTTTCGAACAGCGGCGGCTACGACATCCGGGCGGGCTACGAGGTCCACGACATGGTCGCCCTCGAGCTGCAGTGGCAGTCGCTCGTCAGCTTCAGCCGCAATTCCGTGGATTCGGTCACGGGCCAGAGCGATCCCTCGGTGGAAGCGCGCATGCTCAGCCTGAACGGCCGCGTCTCCCCGCTCGAAGGCCGTTTCCAGCCCTATGGGCTGTTCGGAATGGGCTGGTACAACGTGCAGGCCGACCGTGTCGCCAACAACCTGCACGAGAGTTCGTTCGCGATGCGCTTCGGGCTCGGCCTCGCGACGTTCATCACGAACAATTTCGGATTCACGCTGGAGGCCGGCTACATCCTGCCGCTCAGCGGCAACCTCGGCGGCGGCGACCGCTTCGACATCATCCCGATCACCGGGATGTTCTTCTACCGGTTCCGGTAGTCCCCTCCGGGCGGGCCTGCGGCGCTTCGCCGCGGGCCCGCGCCTCAACGAACCAGCAGCAGGAACAGGGCGAGCTCGTCGAGCGCGCGGCCGACCGGGTGAGCCGGATGGGCGACCACGACCGGCTGCAGCGTGGTCGCACAGCGGTGGAACAACTCCGGCGCAGCGGGCAGCACCCCGTACTTCTTCAAACCGAGCTGGGCGTTGATGTCGGGCGCCGACGTCGCCTCCGGCACGTTCACGCGCGAGAGGATCACGCTGCCGATCGGAACGCGCACCTGCCAGGTCTGCAGCAGCGACGACAGGATTCGCGCGGCGGAGATCGACGACGGCTCGCGCTCGATCACGATCGCGACGAGATCGGCCTTCTGGATCACCTCGCGGTTGGCGTCGCTCGCATTGCACGGGAGGTCCACGAGCACGAGATCCGACGTCCGAACGGCCGCATCGAGGATCGCGGCCGCCTGGTCGCCGCGAAGGGCCCGGTAATTCTCCGGTCCCTGCGGGGCGGCCAGCACCCGCAATCCGTTGGCGTGGCGCGACAGCGCAGCGTCGAACCGCTCGGTCGTGATCTGCTCGGGTTCGAACATCAGCAGGCTGCTGATGTCCTGCAGCGGCGCGAGGTTCAAGAGGCGCGTCAGGTTCCCGTAGTCGCCCCGCATCTCGAGAGCGGTCACCGAGAGACCGCGGTGGCTCAGGGCGCAGGCGACGTTCGCGATGACCGTGGTCGTCCCGACGCCGCCCTTCGCGCCGATCAGCGCCACCGTGCGGCCGCGCTTGGGCGGCGGGTCCGACGACGACCCCGCACTGCTGTCCCCCGACTTGGCCGCGTAACCTTCGATCGCGTAACGGAGCGTCCGGGCGAGATGGCGCGATCGCAGCTCGCTCTTGACGAGGTAGCCCGCGGCGCCGTGCTTCATCGCCTCGACGTCGACTTCACGCGCGTCCTGCCCGGTGATGATGATGACCGGCCCGAGACGCCCCTCCTGGAGCGGACCGCAGAGCAGGTCGAGCCCGCTTCGCCGGCCGAGCCGGTAGTCGACCAGGAAGATGTCGTAACCGCCGCGCCGGATCTCGAGGATCGCATCCTCGTAGGTAGGCGCCCACACGAGGTCGAACTGCTCGTCCTCCACCTCGGCGAGCAGCTCGCGCGTGAGCGTGTAGTCGTCCTCGTCGTCCTCGACGAGCAGGATGCGGATCGGCGCCATGACCGTCGTTCCCCCGGGAGCCGCGGACCGTCCAGCGGCGGGAACCCCTCCCCGGGCACCCGCGAGACGCGCCAGCGACTTGGATTGAAGTCCTAATACCGGGTTGCGCTGTCAATGACAGCGCGCGACCCCGACCGTGTCGTCGCTCTCTCGATCGGGCCGACGTCGGACGCGGGGGCTCGCCCCTTACGGCGCCGCCGGCGCCGGC
The DNA here is from genome assembly GCA_964476185.1 of uncultured Myxococcales bacterium. Classification (GTDB taxonomy): domain Bacteria; phylum Desulfobacterota; class Binatia; order UBA1149; family CAITLU01; genus DATNBU01. The sequence goes on along the minus strand of CAYYZO010000014.1, from coordinate 55,649 downwards.
CCCCTCTGGGCGGCGATCGACACGGCCGTGGCCCCGGCGCGCTTGGCCGCCTGCAGGATGTCGACCGCCTGGCCGAGCACGACCGATTCGTCGCCCTGCAGGATGACGAGCTTCTTCGGGTCGTCGGTCAACAGGTCCCGGAGCGTCGGCTCGAGCTGGGCAGGATCGACGGCCAGCTGGTTCACGAACAGCCGCCCGTCCGAGGTCGCGGTGACCGTCAGCCCCCTCGCCTCCTCGACGACCTGCTGCGCCTTCGGCAGGTTCACCGTGGCGGCCGATTCGACCATGGCCGAGGTGGTGATCATGAAGATGATCAGCAGCACGAGGAACACGTCCGTCAGCGGCGTGATGTTGATCTCCGACATCACCGCGTCGGAGGACTCCTCGAGGTGGACCTTACCGAGTCCCATGGGCTGCTCCGATCGCGCCGGTGGCGCCCGCTTCCACGAAGCGCCCGAGGCCGACGCGAAGCTGGGTGTCGAGGTTGCCGATCTTGACCTGGAAGTAGTTGAAGAACAGCAGCGCGAGGATGGCCACGAGCAGCCCGAGCGCCGTCGCGACGAGGGCTTCCGAGATGCCCGCCGCGACGACGGCGAAGCCGCCGGTTCCCATCACCGCCATCTGGTGGAACGACTTGATGATGCCGATGACGGTGCCGAGAAGCCCGATGAACGGCGCGGAAGCGGCGACGGTGCCGAGCAGCCAGATGCTGCCCTTCAGGCGCCGCACCTCGTCCAGGCGGCGGCGCTCGCCGTACTCGAGCAGGTCGTCGACGGTGCTGTGGCCGATCAGCGGGAACAACGGCGCGTACACGCGCGCCGCCGGCGATTTCGCCATCGCCCCCTCGACCGCGCTGGCCGCCGCGTTCGGGTCTCCCGCGAGGAGCGACGCGCACACATCTTCGGTCACGTCGTCGATCGCGGTCGACATGCCCCGCATCAGCCACAGCCGCTCGATGAGGATGCTCATCACCATCACGGACATCGCGATGAGCGGGTACGTGACGTACCAACCCTGCATGATCAGGTCGACGATGCTCATGCTCTGGGCAAGAGCCTGGGTCGCGGTCGGTTCCATGAGGACTCCTTGTTCCTTCCAGCGGTCCTGGGTTGATTCCTAGTTGCCCTGCCCGGTGCAAACCCGGGCCGACAGGTCCGCGAACTTCGTCTTCGTGGCGGCGTCGCGCAGGTCGGGCCGGAAGCCCTCGACCTCGCGCAGGCCGCGGCACGCGTTTTCCTTCTGCCCCGCGGCGGCCAGCGCCGACGCCGTGGCGAGCCGCGCTTCGTACCAGGCCGGCGTCGCGACCTCCTGGAGCTTCGCGAGCTCGGCCCACAGCACCGCGGCTTCGGCCGCTTCTCCGCGACGGTCCGCGACGAGCGCCGAGGCGCGCAGCAGCGAGCGCGACTGGGGCGCGGCGGCGAGCAGTTCCCGGTAGAGCGCGGCGGCGTCGGCGAGCCGGTCCTGTTCGACGTACGATTGCGCGAGGTTCAGGCGCACTTCGTCCGGGATCGGTCTTCCGGCCGCGCGAAGGCGATCGAGCAGCGTGGTGGCGAGAGCGGCCCAGCGCTGCGACGCGGTCGGGTCGGTCGGCGCGACGTCGGCGCTGCGTCGCAACAGCGCACGCGAAAGCCTCTCGACCAGTTCGAAGTAGTTCGCCTCCGTGCCCGGCATCGCGGCGAGCGCACGCGCGGCAGGCTCGGCCACGTCGAGGCGATCCAGCGCCGTCGCCGTCGCCAGCCGCAGCGCCGTGACCGGCAGGACGACGTCGGCCTGCTCCGGGAAACGCTGCTCGAAGCCGTCGAGCAGCGCGAGCGCGTGCGCCGCGTCGGCGCCCGGACCGCTGCCGGCCGCGAGGGCCCGCGCGACGACCGTGCGCGCGCGCAGGTCCGCCGACACCTGCCCCTGCGACGACGAGGCGAGATCGTCGAAGCGCCCCCAGGCGGCTTCGGCGCGCGAGCGGAGTTCCTTCGCGGCGGGCTCGTCCAGCTGCTCGGCCGTCGCGAGCTCGTCGGCGACGCACTGCACCTCGGCCGCCGCCGCACGCAGCCGGAACGACGGCGGCCCTTCGACCTTCGCGTAGGCGTCGGCCGCGCCCAGGTAGCGTCGCTCGGCCTGCAGCATCTCGCCGAGCCGGAACCACCCTTCGTACGCGGACTCGTGGTCCGGGAAATTCGTCGTGAAGTATTCCGCGACGGCGAGAAAACTGCTGCGCGTCTGCTCGTTCGGGGTGGCCCGGAAAACCCCTTCGGCCGCGCGGAACTGCAGGTAGGCCGCTTCCGGCGCGAGCGCGCCGCCGGGTGCGGCGGCCAGGTAGGCGCGAAACTCGCGCTCGGCCTCCGCGTAGCGCCCGAGCCGGAAGTAGCAGACGCCGAGCCGGTGGTGGACGTCGTCGGCGTGCTCGCGCGCCGACGCGTCCGTCGAGCGGGCGATGCGCTCGTAGGCCTTGGCGGCTTCCTCGAACTTCTCGGCCGCGGCGAGGTTCTCCGCCGCGATCCACTCGGCCGACACGGTCGCGCCGAGCACCGGCCTCGGATCCTTCAGCCGCGCGAGCGTCATGTTCGTGACGCGCTGCGAGAGCGCGGCCCCTTGCGACGACAGCTGCGCCGCGAGCGAAGCTGCCTCCTTCTGCACGCCGTCGCCCGCGCCGCCGGCCGCCATCGCCGCGAGCAGCGCGTCGAAGCGCAGCAGCCGGATCTGTTGCAACGTCGCGGCGGGAAGGCCGGCGCTTTGCGCCTCGGCGAGCAGCTTCTTCGTCTCGGCGAGGGCGGCCGGCCCTCCCGCCGACGCCCGCAACTCGCCGAGCGCCATGCGCGCCGGCCAGTACAGCGACGTGCCCTTGGCCTGCTGCAGGACGAGTTGGAGATCGCCCTCGGCTTCGCCGCGTTCGCCGAGTTCCTTCTCGGCCATGCCGCGACCGAGCAGGCTCTCGAGCCGCATCTTCTCGTCCGGTGCGGCGATGAACTCCGAGAACTCGCGCACGGATTTCTCGAGCCACTGCCGGCGCTTGTCCTTCTGGTCGGGGCTCAGCATCGCCATGCGATAGTGCAGCCAGGAGAGCTGGCCGGCCGCGGCCAGCGCGAACCCGCGATCGAGCTGCCACCAGCGCTCCTTGTAGAGCACCTCGGGATTGCCGTCGTCGCGGATGATCTGGGCCTGGGCCTTGTCGATGCGCCCCTGGTGGTAGGCGTGGAGGCGCTCGAGCAGCGGAAGGATCGAGTTCCCGGCCGCGAGCGCCGCGCGGCGTTTCTCGTCGCTGCCGGTGCGCACCCACTGGTCGTACGCATCGGCGACCTGCACCGACACGTTCGCGAGCGAGCCGAACAGCGCCTGCTCCTCGGCCTCGCCGAGGTTTCCGGCCACGGCGCGATCGACATCGCCGGCGAGCGACGCGCGGGCCTGGCCCGGCACGAACATCGTCGCGACGGCCACCGCGAGCGCGAATGCCGCCGCGAGGACGCGGCCTCCTGGAACCCGGATCAGAATTTCCCGACCTCCTTGCGCCACTGGGGCCCGAACGCCGCGACCAGCAGGGTCTCGGCGAGGTCCGTCTTCTCCTGCACCTCGATCAACTCGCCGCCGCCCTCGCGCGCGAGGCGCCGGTAGAGCGCCTGGTTCTCCTTCAGGAACTCGGGAAGCGGCGAGATCTTGTCGGGCTTGCGGCCGTGCAGCGTCTGGAAAAGCTCGATCTCGTAGGCCCGGTGCATCGCGTCGGCGAGGTCCACGAAGTGCACGGTCCCGCCCTTGTCGTGGAAGCTGCGGAGCGTCTGCTCGAGCGCCGGGATGGTTTCCTTCTTCGGCGGCGAACTGGTGACGACGACCATCGCGCGGTTCGCGTACTGTCGCCAGTCGAGGTCCTCGATCGCGGCGCGGACGCCCTCGTAGACGGCTTCCTCGTAGTCCCCGCCGCCGCCGGCCCGCACGGAGCCGATGAACGCCTGCAGCTTGTCCGCGTGGAACGACAGCGACGAGACGCGCACCGTGAAGTCGTCGCCCTTGTCCTTGTAGGCGACGATGCCGACCCGAGCGTTCGGCACGAGCCCCTGGATGCGCGCGACGAGGTCGGCGACGCGCTTCTTCACGATGTCGATCACGAATTCCATGCTGTTGGTCGCGTCGATCACGAAGACGACGTCGAAGCCCCACTTCTGCATGAGCCCGACGTAGTCGCCGAAGCCGCGGCCGAACCCGCGGCCGATGCCGCCGCCCATCCCGCCGCCGGCCCCCGTCCCGGGTCCGATCGCCATGCCGCCGCCGGTCGCGCCGCCGGTGCTTCGCAGGCTCGAGGTGGTGCCCATCGGGTTGATCTTCGGGGCCACGTCGGAGAGACGCACGCCGACGTCGGACAGGTCGGGCACCGCCTCGCTGCTGGCGACCTGCGGGAGCGGCTCGACGTCGGACGCGGCGCGCTGGATCGCCTCCTCGAGCGACTTCGAGTCGTCCGTGCGGTCGGTCTGGTGCTGGAGCTGGCCGTGGCCGACCAGCGTCGAGATCAGTTCCCCCTTGCCGCCGGCGCCCGTGCCCGGGCCGCCGCCGCCGTCGAGGACCATCGTGGCGAGCAGCAGCAGCAGGCCGGCCACGTGGATCGCGAGCGAGACGAGCCACGAGACGCTCGTCTTGAAGTAGTCGCGGCGCAGCCACGGGTAGACCGGGGCCTTCCGTCGCGGACGCTGTCCCCGGTCGCTCACCGGGGCGAATCTACCAGAGCGCATCCGGAGCGCCACTCGAATTCCGCCGAGCAGGCCTCGCGCGCGACACCGGCGGCAGAGCCTTAAGTGGACCCGTCCTGCTTCCTCTGACAGTCTCCCCGCGTTCGCCGCGGGCGCGAAGCCCCGGCCTTTCGACCACAGGTTGCGACCAACCAGAACTCCCGACGCGGGTGGAGCGAGTGCGATGAAGGAATGTCTCGACTTCTACATCAATGGGGAATGGGTGAAGCCGGCCACGGCCAACCCGTTCGACGTGATCAACCCGGCCACCGAAGAAGTGGTCGGCCGGATCAGCCTCGGCGGCAAGGCTGACGTCGACAAGGCGGTCGCCGCCGCGAAGAAGGCGTTCGAGACGTTCTCTCGCACGTCGAAGGAGGAACGCGCCGCGCTGCTCGAGCGCGTGATCGGGGTCTACCAGTCGCACCTCGGGGAACTCGCCGAGACGATCTCGCAGGAAATGGGCGCGCCGATGTGGCTCGCGAGCGCGGCGCAGGCTCCGTCGGGCCTGGCCCACCTGATGAACACGCTCGAAGTGCTGAAGTCCTACGAGTTCGAGACGCAGAAGGGCAAGACGCGCATCGTGCGCGAGCCGGTCGGCGTCTGCGGCCTGATCACGCCGTGGAACTGGCCCGTCAACCAGATCATGTGCAAGGTCGCGCCGGCGCTGGCCGCGGGCTGCACGGTGGTGCTCAAGCCGAGCGAGATCGCGCCGCTCAACGCGATCGTCGTCGCGAAGATCCTGCACGAGGCCGGCGTCCCGGCCGGCGTCTTCAACCTCGTCAACGGCGACGGCCCGACCGTCGGCTCGGCGCTGTCCGCCCACCCCGACATCGACATGATGAGCTTCACCGGCTCGACGCGCGCCGGCATCCAGGTCGCGAAGAACGCGGCCGACACCGTCAAGCGCGTCGCGCAGGAACTCGGCGGCAAGTCCGCGAACATCATCCTCGACGACGCCGACCTGAAGACCGCCGTCACGGCCGGCGTACGCGGCTGCTTCACGAACAGCGGCCAGTCCTGCAACGCGCCGACGCGCATGCTCGTGCCGGCCGCGAAGCACGCCGAGGCGGTCGCGATCGCACGCGAGGCCGCGAACTCGGTGGCCGTCGGCGATCCGGCCACGGCCGAGCCCGGGGCGATCGGCCCCGTCGTCAGCAAGCAGCAGTGGACGAAGATCCAGGGCCTCATCGAGAAGGGCATCCAGGAAGGCGCCGAGCTCGTCGCGGGCGGCCCCGGCCTGCCCGACGGCATGTCGAAGGGCTACTACGTGAAGCCGACCGTCTTCGCGGGCGTGAACAACGACATGACCATCGCGCGCGAGGAGGTCTTCGGCCCGGTGCTCGCGATCCTGCCGTACAAGGACGAGGAAGACGCGGTTCGCATCGCGAACGACACCGTCTACGGCCTGTCCGGCTACGTGCAATCGGGGGATCCGAAGCACGCGTACGAGGTCGCCTCGCGCCTTCGCACCGGCAACGTCCACCTGAACGGCGCGGGCCCCGACTTCGCGGCGCCGTTCGGCGGCTACAAGCAGTCGGGCAACGGCCGCGAGTGGGGCGAGTTCGGCTTCGAGGAGTTCCTCGAGGTCAAGGCCGTCATGGGCGTCCCGGCCGCGGCCTGAAGCGCAGCGCCGCGGGCCCCGGGCACACGCGCCGCCCGGGGCCCGCGGCCTTCCCGATTTCGCTGCGCGTCCCGACGCCTTTCCCCGGAGCTCCGCCGTGAACCTTCGATTCCCGACCGTCGCCCCCTTCGTCACCCTGCTCGCCATCACGGCCTTCGCGCCGTCCTCGCCCCGCGCCGAGACCGCGCCGATGCGCGCGACGGCGCCGGCCGGCGCGGCGAAGGCGCCCGCGCCGCCTCCGGGCGCAGCGGCGGTCCCGCCGGGCAACGGCAAGGTCCTCGAGACGATGAACGCGGCCAGCTACACCTATGCGCGCGTCCAGACGCCGTCGGGCGAAGTTTGGATCGCCGGCCCGCAGACGCAGGTCAAGGTCGGCGACACGATCTCGTGGTCGGGCGGCAACGAGATGAAGAACTTCCCGAGCAAGTCGCTCGACCGGACCTTCGAGTCGATCCTGTTCGTCGGCCGCATCCAGTCCGGCCAGGCCGCCGCCGCGGCAGGCCAGGGCGCCCCGGCGCCGGCCGCAACCGCCGCCGAGGCCGAGAAAGCCATGGGCGCGTCGCACGGCGGCCTGTCGGGCAAGAGCGAGGGCCCCGAGGTCGCCGGCATCGAGAAGGTCGAAGGCGGGCAGACGGTCGCCGAGGTCTACGAGGGCCGCGACGCGCTCGCCGGCAAGGACGTCGCGGTGCGCGGCAAGGTCGTCAAGTTCAACGCCGGTGTCATGGGCCGGAACTGGCTGCACCTGCGCGACGGCAGCAAGTCGGCCGCCGGCGAGAACGACCTGACCGTCACGACCGATGCGACGGCCGCCGTCGGCGACACCGTCGTCGTGCGCGGCACCGTCGCCGTGAACAAGGACTTCGGGTTCGGCTACCGCTACGACGTGCTGGTCGAAGGCGCGAAAATCACCAAGGAGTGAACCCCGCGCCGGTGCGCGCGGCGCCCGGGGCATCGTCGAGGAGTTCCTTCGCGCGACGTGCAGCCCGACCTCGCGCTTCTCCGGAGACCCGCTCCTCCGCGACGGCCCCTCGGACTTAGAGCGTCCTAGGAGAGTTTCTTCGCGCCGCGCGCAAGAAGCGCTTCCTTTCTGGTGCCTCGAGCGCTTACCGTGATCGCAGACGGGCTGGGGACGCCCGTACTCTGGACTGCGGGACGGGACACTCTCGATGGCTTCTCCTCGGGGCGCTGCGCCACGGCGGCGCAGCGCCTTTCCTTTCTTCGTCGCTCTCGCCGCGGCCGCTTTCCTGGCGCCGCCCGAGGCGCGAACAGCGCAAGCGGCCGCCTGTGGAAACGGCGTCGTCGAAGCGGGCGAACAGTGCGACCCCGGGACGCACGAGGGGTCCCCGGACTGCGACACGCGCTGCCGCACGACCCTCTTCGAGCTGCCGGACCTTCCGTTCGGTCCTTCCTCTTCGCCGCCGACGGGCTCCGCTGACGGCGGCATCTCCAAGCGCATCTACTCCCCGGGCCTCGCGTGCCGGCCGGCCGCGGTGCGCAACGGCGCTCGCGATGGCGCCCCCGTTCGCGTGCGCTATCGCATCCACTTGTGCCGCACGGCGGCGGGCGCGGACTCGCACCACGAGGACGACGTGCGCGCCGCGATGGCGCGCGCCAGCGCCGAGTTCGCCCGCGGCGGCGTCGTGCTCGAGGAGGAGGCGCTCGTGCGCTTCATCGACGACGACTGCGACATGCCGCTCGGCCAATCGGCCTGGGAACGCAAGCTCGAGGACGCGACTCCGGCCGGCGTGCTCGCCGTCGCGTTCGTCGGTGGCATCACGAGCCCGACGCTCGCCTTCTCGGTCGGCGGCTACTGCTACTACCAGGGGCCGCTGTGCGTGAACGCCGCGACGTACGATTCGCTCGTGGTCCACGAGCTCGGGCACTTCTTCGGGCTCGCGCACACCTTCGAGTGCGCGTGGGGGACGGGAACCGCGGAGACGTGCGCGAACGACGGGGATTTCCTCTGCGACACTCCTCCCGACCGGGGACCCGTCGGCGTCAGGGGAATCGCCCAGTGCGAAGACGGTTCGATGCTGAACGGTTCGTGCGCGGGCTCCTGCGGCGCGAAGGTCTGCGCGGACGGCTCCCGCCCCGATTCGTACGACTGGATGAGCTACTACCACTGCTCTCCGGGCCATTTCACCGACGAGCAGCGCGACTTCGTGCGCTGCATGCTCGACCACGAGATGCTCGGCTGGAACGCGGACGCGAGTCCGCCACCGACCACGACGCTTCCCGAGGCGCTCTGCGGCGACGCGACCGGCGACGGCGACATCACGGCCGCGGACGCGCTGTCGGTGCTTCGCGCCGGCGTCGGCGCCGTCGACTGCCCGGGCTGGGTTTGTGACGTGGACGATTCGGGAAACGTCTCCGCGACGGACGCGCTCACCGTGCTGCGCACGGCCATCGGCGTCGAGGCATCGTTGCGGTGCCCGGTGCCGGGCGGGGGGTAGACCCTCCGGCCACCGGACGTGCATCGGACAGGGTGATCGGCCACACTCCTTCGGCCCGCTTCCGCAGCGGGCAGGAGATCGCTGGATGCAACCTCTCCCGTCCGTCCCCCTCGACGACATCGACCTCTCCTCGATCGAGTTCTGGCAGCGTCCGCTCGACGAGCGCGAAGGCGCGTTCCTGACGCTCCGCGAGGAGGCCCCGATCCGCTACTTCCGAGAACCCGAGGTTCCCGGGCTCGTGACGGGCCCGGGCTACTGGTCGCTGGCGCGGCACGCCGACGTGCTGCACGTGAGCCGCAACCCGGAGGTCTTCTCGTCGGCGCGCGGCGGCGTGAACATCATCGACCAGCCGCCCGAGTTCGGGGAGTTCTTCGGCTCGATGATCGTGATGGACGACCCGCGCCACGCGCGCCTGAGGCGCATCGTCTCGCGCGGGTTCACGCCGCAGATGCTGCGCAAGGTCGAGGACAGCGTCGAGACCGCGGCCACCGGCATCATCGACGACGTGATCGAGCTCGGCTCGTGCGACTTCGTCAGCGACGTCGCCGCCGCGCTGCCGCTCAAGATCATCTGCGACATGATGGGGATCCCGCGCTCCGACTACCGCTTCGTGTTCGACCGCACGAACGTGATCCTCGGCGCCGGCGACCCGGAGTACGTCCCGGACCCGGTCAGCGTGATCCCGGCGCTGCTCTCGGCGGGCCAGGACCTCTCGAACCTGATGGCCGACCTGGCGAAGTCGCGGCGCGGGAAGCCGACCGACGACCTCACGTCCGCGTTGATCCACGCCGAGGTCGACGGCGAGCGCCTGACCGACGCCGAAGTCGGATCGTTCTTCGTGCTGCTCGTCGCGGCCGGCAACGAGACCACGCGCAACGCGATCAGCCACGGCATGAAGGCGCTCAGCGACAACCCGGACCAGCGCAGGCTCTGGATGTCGGATTTCGAACGCTACGCGCCGACGGCCGTCGAGGAGATCGTGCGCTGGGCTTCCCCCGTGATCCACTTCCGCCGCACCGCCACGCGCGACACCGAGATCTCGGGCCAGAAGGTCCGCGAGGGCGAGAAAGTCGTGATGTGGTACAACTCGGCCAACCGCGACGCCTCCGTGTTCGACGACCCGTTCGAGTTCCGCGTGGACCGCAGCCCCAACGAGCACGTCGGGTTCGGCGGCCCGGGACCCCACTTCTGCATGGGCGCGCACCTGGCGCGACGCGAGATCACGGTGATGTTCCGGCACCTGTTCCGGCGGTTGCCGGACCTCGAGATCACCGACGAACCGGCGCGCCTGCTGTCCTTCTTCATCCACGGCATCAAGCGGATGCCGTGCGCGTTCACCCCGGGGACGCGGACGCGCTGAGGCGCGCCGGCGCTGCCGCGCCCGGCCGCGGCAGCGCGAAGTAGAACGTCGCGCCGCTCGAAGGACTCGCTTCCGCCCAGACGCGGCCGCCGTGGCGCTCGACGATCCGGCGCACGATCGCGAGCCCGACCCCGGTGCCTTCGTAGCCGTCGGCCGCGTGGAGGCGCTGGAACGGCTCGAACAGGCGCGCCGCGTGGTCGACGCGGAAGCCGACCCCGTTGTCTCGCACGTGGAAGAGGATCTCGTCGCCGTCGGGCTCGCAGCCGACGTGCACCCGCGGCGAGGTCCGGCGGGAACTGAACTTGACCGCGTTCGAGAGCAGGTTCACGAGGACGTCGGCGAGCAGCGCCGGGTCGCCCTGGACCGGCTCCAGCGAATCCGCGCTGAACTCCAGCGACGCCGAGTCGAGTTGCAGCGTGCGCCGCACGTCGCGCAGGAGCACGTTCATGTCCACGAGGCGCGGTTCCATGGGCCGGCGACCGAGCCGGAAGAACGACAGCAGCCCGTCGAGGAGCCCGGACATCTGGTTGGTGTTCTCGCGGATGCGCACGGCGCAGTCCTTCGCCTCGGCGTCGTCGGCAGCGAGCGGGGAAGCCTCGAGCAGCGACGCGTAGCCGTTGATCACGCGAAGCGGAGCGCGCAGGTCGTGGGAGACCGAGTAGCAGAACGCCTCCAGGTCGGCGATCGCGCGCACGAGCGCGCGGTTCGACCGCTCGAGGTCCTCCGTGCGCTCGGCGACGCGGCGTTCGAGGCTCACGGCCAGCTCGCGAAGTTCCTGCTCGGTGCGCCGACGACGCGACGCCTCGACCACGATGCCGACGACGTCGGCGAGCGACGCCGCGAATTCCTGTTCGGCGTCGGTCCACGTCCGCGGCTGCCCGACGCTCTCGTGGCACAGAACGCCGATGACCTCGCCTTCGCTTCGCACCGGCACGTCCAGCATCGACTGCACCTGGTGCGGCTCGAGGTAGGACCACTCGAACTCGCTCGTGCGCGGATCGCTGGCCGCGTCCTCGGCGGCGATCCCGCGTGACTCGGCCAGTTCGGAAAAGTAGCGAGGGTGCTCGGTCGCGGTCAGGCGGGCCCCGCTTTCGTGACGATCCTCCCGGGCCAGATAGAGGTCCTCGACGACGATCGCGGTCCGGGACTCGTCGTAGAACCACAGGCCCACGCGATCGACGTCCAGCGTGCGCGCGGCCGTCTCGACGATGCGTCGAACGGCCTCCGCGCGCTGCGAGAGGTCGGTGCGAACGAGATCCAGCAGGACGCGACCGTACGAACGCTCGCGGCTCCCGGATGCCGATTCGGTGGGACCCTCGTTTCCGGAGTCCCGAATGGAACGAACTTCGCCCAATGCGAACCTCCCCGGCGGGCCTTTTACGCAATCGTCCCCACGACGGGAAGCCCGAAGGACGGATGGCCGGTCCGTCTGGTGAACGGAACCACCATTCGACTCGGCGCGGCAAAGGGGCAAGAACCTGTTCCACGGTGACCGGGACCGCCGTGAAGATCCGCTTCCCCAGGCGCGCAAGGCGCATCGTTCTACCAATCGGGCTCGTCGCCGCGCTCGGCGCGACGGCGGCCGGCTGCGGTTTCTGGAAGCCGCAGGGCAACGGCGGCTGGACCCCCGAGCAGCGCGTACGCGAACTCGAGCGTGCGCGGGCCCTGTCCGGCTCGGCGCCCACCCGATCGGCGGGGTCCGCCGATCCGCCTTCCGCATCCCCCGCCCCGGCCGTGCCCGCGACGATCGACCTCGCGACCGCCCTCGAACTGGCCGAGCGGCACAACCGCAGCGTTCGGGCGGCCGAGGCCGCCCTCGATGCCTCCGCCGCCGACGTCTCGATCGCACGCTCCGCGCTGCTGCCGACGGCCGGGGTCCGCGGCGCGTACACCTGGTACAGCGACGAGCAGACCAACTCGATCGACATCGACCCGGCGTTGTTTCCGCCCGGCACCGCGATTCCCGTCGTCACGGTGCGCCAGCAGGACTTCGCGACCGTCGGCGCCGCCATCCGTCTGGCCGTCGACCTGAGCGGCGAGCTGCGCCACGGTCTAGGCGCCGCGCAGGCTTCGTACCGGGCCGAAGCCGCCCGCAACTGGGCGACGCAGCTCGAGGAGCAGGCCGCCGTGCTCACCGCCTACTTCCAGCTGCTCGAGGCCGAGCGGCTGCGCGACGTGGCGAAGCGCACGGTCGCGCTGCACGAGCGGCAGCTGTCGGACGCCTCGAGCCGCTACGAGCAGGGACGCCTGACGCGCAACGAGGTCCTCGTCGTCGAAGTCGCGCTGGCGACTTCGCGCCAGCACGTGCTGCAGATGGAAACCGCGATGGCGGCGGCGCGCCGCCGCCTGAACCGCGCCGTCGGCCTCGACATCTCGGCCCCCACCGCGGCGCGGGACATCGCGGGACGCCCGGACCTGCCGGCGCTCGAGACGGCGCTCGAGGCCGCCCACGCGAAGAACCCGCTCGTGCAGGCCATGCTCGAGGAAGTCCGGGCGGCCGACGAACGCCTGACGGCGGTGCGCCGCGCGCGCCTGCCGCGCGTGTCGGTCGGCGCCGGGTACGACGCCACGACCGCCGACATCCTCCAGCCGAACAATTACGCCTCGCTCGGCGTGAACGTCGACTTCGACGTCGTGAGCCTGCGCCGCGAAGGCGAGATCGCGCGCCTCGACGCGGCGGCACGCCGCAGCCGTGTGCTGCTCGACCGCGGCGTGCGCGAGGTCGAGGCGCTCGTCGGCGACAGCCACGACCGCGTGCGCGAGCGCCTGGCCGCCGTCGACGCGGCCACCGTCGCCGTCGGGCAGGCCGACGAGAACCTGCGCATCCGCCAGGTCCAGTTCGACGAGGGCCGCGCCACCAGCGAAGACCTGCTCGACGCCGCCGAGTTGTCGGCGCGCCAGCGCGGCACGCTGGCGGCGGCGCTGTACCAGGCCCACGCCCGTCGTGCCGAGTTGCAGCAGCTGATGGGAGAACCGCTCGCCGAACTCGCCGTCGTGACGTCGACGACCGCGCCGCCGGCGGCCAAGGGCCAAGGCCGCGGCGAGGGCCGAGGAGAAGTTCCACGATGAAGCGACTCGTGCCCGTGCTCGCGGTCATCCTGCTGGCCATCGGCGTGTTCGTGCTGCGCGGTGGCGACGACGGCGACGGACGCTACACCGGCTTCGTCGAGGGCGAGGAGCGCGTGCTGCGCAGCGAAGTCAGCGGCCGCGTGCTCGAGATCGCGTACCGCGAGGGCGACGCGGTCGCGGCGGGAGCGGTCGTCGCGCGACTCGACGACCGCGACATCGCGGCCCGCGTCGAATCCGCGCGTCGCCAGGTCGACGTGCTCGCCCGCCAGATCGAGCAGGCGGTCATCCAGGCCGACCTGCGCGAGGCGAGTTGGAAACAGGACATGGCAGCCCGACGCGCCGAGTCCGAGCAGGCCGCCCGCGACGTGCTGCTCGCCGAGCGCACGGCCCGCCGCGAGGAAGAACTGGCGAAGACCGGCGCGACCACCAGGCAGATGCTCGACGACGTGCGCAACCGGCTTGCTGCCGCCCGGGCCGCCGCCGAGCGTGCCGCGAGCCTGCTCGAGAAGACGCGCGCCGAGGAGGCCACCATCGCCGCCGCGCGCGCGGGCGTCGACGTGCTGCGGGAACAGAAGTCGCTCGCCGAGAGCCAGCTGGACGAGCTCGAGATCACGCGCTCGAAGTTCGAGGTGAAGGCGCCGGCCGTGCCGACCGTCGTGCAGACCCAGCTCCTGTGGCCGGGCGAGCTCGCGCAGCCGGGCACGCCCATCCTTTCCGTGCTCGATCCGCGCGACAAGTACGTGCAGATCTACGTGCCGGTGCGCGACCTTTCGCGCGTCGAGGTCGGCACGAGGATGCGGATCGAACTCGACTCGATGCCCGACCGCCTCTTCGCCGGCGAGGTTTCGTTCGTCGCCGACCGGGCGAACTTCACGCCGGAGAAAATCGAGACGCAGAGCGACCGCGTCGGGCAGGTCTACCGCGTCAAGGTGCGCATCCTCGAGGACATCGAGCGCTTCACGCCCGGCGCGGAAGCCGACGTCCTTCTCGGCGGCGGGGCCGAGCCGTGACGCCGACGGGCGCGGCCGGCGAGCGCGGCGCCGCGCCGTCGATCCGCTTGCGCGGCCTGCGGAAACGGTTCGGGTCGCGCGAGGCGCTGGCCGGGCTCGACCTCGCGGTCGACGGCGCCCAGATGCTCGGCGTCGTCGGCCCCGACGGCGCCGGCAAGACGACGCTGCTGCGCACGATCGCCGGCCTGCTCGAGGTCGAGGCCGACGAGGCGACGGTGCTCGGCTTCGACCTGCTCGGCGACGTGCGCGAGCTCAAGCGCCACGTCGGCTACGTGCCGCAGGCGTTCAGCCTGTACCGCGACCTGACGATCCAGGAGAACCTCTCGTTCACGGCGCGCCTGCACGAGCTCGACGAGGCGGAGTTCCGTCGCCGCGCCGGCGAATTGCTCGAATCGACCGGCCTCGCCCCGTTCGCGACGCGCCTGGCCGGCCAGCTCTCGGGCGGAATGAAGCAGAAGCTCGCGATCTCGAACGCGCTGCTGCCGGGGCCGGACCTGCTCGTGCTCGACGAGCCGACCGCCGGCATCGACGTCGTCGCCCGCCACGAGATCTTCGAGATCCTCGCGCGCCTCGAATCGCGCGTGCTGATCGTGCTGTCGACGAGCTACCTGGAGGAAGCCGCCGACTGCGACCACCTGGTGTTCCTCGGCGACGGGCGCGTCGTCGCCCAGGGCAGCCCGGCCGCGCTCGAGGCGTCGGTCCATACCGAGGCGTGGCGCCTGTGGACCGACGACGGCGTCGCGATCCGCGACGCCGCGCGCACGCTGCCGTGGGTGGACAGCGCGCGCACGTGCGGCCGCTTCGTGCGCGTCGAGGTGGACCGCGGCCGCTCGCCGTCGGCCGACGGCATCCTCGGTGAGCTGCGAGGCCTGGGCGAAGCGGGGACGGTGGCGCTGGTCGAGCGCGCTCCGTCCGACATCGAATCCACCCTTCTCGCGCTCGCGCGCAGCGCCGAGCTGGCCTGAGGCACCGGGGAAGCGGCGTGCAGGCGGCGATCGACCGGAACCAGCCGGCGACGGGTGCCGGCGGCGACGTCGTGATCGAGGCGCTCGCGCTCACGCGCCGCTTCGGCGACTTCACCGCCGTCGACGACATCGCGATCCGCGTGCGTCGCGGGTCGATCTTCGCGTTCCTCGGCGCCAACGGCTCCGGCAAGACGACCACGATCCGCATGCTGATCGGCCTGCTGACCCCGAGCGCCGGCAGCGTCACGGTGGCCGGCGTCGACGTGATCCGCCATCCGCGCCGCGTGCGCGAGGCGATCGGCTACATGGGCCAGAAGGTCAGCCTGTATCGCGGCCTGACGCTCCACGAGAACGTCGAGTTCTACGGCGGCCTGCACGACATCACCGGCAAGCGCCTCGCGCTCCGCTGGGGCGAGTTGCGCGAACGCTTCTCGCTCGGCGAGGCCGAGACGAGCGAGGCCGAGGACCTGCCCGGGGGCCTGCGCCAGAGGGCCGGCCTCGCGCTGGCGATGCTGCACGAGCCGGAGGTGCTGTTCCTCGACGAGCCGACCGCGGGAGTCGACGTCGCGAGCCGCACGCTGTTCTGGGAGCTGATCGCCGAGCAGAAGCGGCGCGGCGTCACGGTGTTCGTCACCACGCACTTCCTCGACGAAGTCGACCACTGCGACGCCGTCTCGTTCATCGACGCCGGCCGCATCCTCGTCGAGTCCACGCCCGAGGGCCTGCGCGAGGGATGGTCGGAAGGATACGCCGTGTTCTGCCCGGTCGAGCCCGCCGACGCCGGGCTCCAGGGTGCCGCGCTCGAGGCCGCCGGCTGGAACGTCGAACGCGCGGACGGCGGCCTGGCCCTGAGCGCGCGGCGAGCGACGTCGGCGATGCTCGCCGCCGCGGCCCGGGCCGCCTCGCCCCGGCGCGCGACCGAGCTCTCGGTCCGGCAACCCGGCCTGTCGGGCGTCTTCCGGCGCCTGATCGACGAAGGCCGGCGGGAGAACGGCCGATGAGCCGCCGCCGCCCGTGCGAAGCGCCGCGCCCCGCGGCGAGGGAGCCGCATCGATGGCGGTGACCATGGAACGGGTCCGCCGCAGCGCGCGGCGGCTGCGAACGCTGATGCTGCGCGAGGTGCGCGCGACGCTGCGCGACCCGTTCACCGTGTTCGTGATGATCTCGGTGCCGCTCGGGTCGTTGCTCGCGTTCGGCTTCATCGTCTCGACCGAGATCCACGACATCCGGCTCGGCGTGCTGGACGGCGCCTCGAGCGCGGTGAGCCGCCGGATGATCGCCGAGCTCGCGGCCGGCGACCGATTCGAGCCGATCGCGTTCCACACGCGCGAGGCGATCGAGGAAGCGATGATCGGCGGCAGGATCGGGGCCGCGATGATCATCCCGGCCGACTTCGAGCGCGCGCGCCTGCGTTCCGCGGGCGGGGCCGGGCCGGCCGAGATCCAGCTCTTCTACGACGGCGCCGAGCCGGTGCTCGCGGCCAACGCCGAGGGGTCGATGCGCGGGATCCTGCAGGCCGCCCTCGCCTCGGCCGCCGCCGAGAGCGGTGCAGGCGCCGTCGCCGTGCGCTCGAGCGGGATCGCGGCGACCGTGCGCCCGGTCTTCAACCCGACCCTCGACGGGCGGCCCTACATGGTCGCGGGCACGTTCGGGTTCGTGCTGACGTTCCTCACCACGCTGATCACCGCCATCTCGATCGTCAACGAGCGCCTGACCGGGACCTTCGACCAGTTGCAGCTGACCCCGGCGACGCCGCTCGAGATCCTGCTCGGCAAGATGGTGCCGCTCGGGGCGGTGTTCTCGTTCGACCTGATCCTGATGATGCTGGTCGCCGGCTTCGTGCTGGAGACCTGGCCCGAGGGCAGCGCGCTGCTGTTCTGGCTGGTGGCGACCTTCTACGTCGGCACGTCGCTCGCGATGGGCCTGGTCTTCTCGGCCACGTCGAGCTCGGCCGCCGAGGCCGTGCAGAAGACGGTGCTGTCCAGCATCCCGCTGATCCAGTTGAGCGGCTTCATCTATCCGGTCCGCAGTATGCCGAGCGTCGTCGGCTGGGCCGCGCAGTTGATCCCGGCCACGCACTTCATCGAGGTCAGCCGCGCGATCTACCTTCGCGGCGAAGGCATCGTGGACCTCTGGCCCCGGATCCTCGTGCTCGTCGTGATGGGCGTCGGCCTGATCGCGATGGCGCTGCGGACGCTCGGGCGGAGGGCCGCATGAACGGGCGCGCCGCCACCTTCGTGCGCAACGTGCTGGCGATCGCGTGGAAGGAAGCCCGCCTGCTGAAGCGCAATCCCGTCGTGCTCGGCGCCGTGGTCGCGCAGCCGGTCATCTTCATCGTGCTGTTCGGCTACGTGCTGTCCAGCAAGCCGGCGAACGTGAACTGGGGGGTGCTGGACCAGAGCCGCTCGGCGTTGTCGCGCCGGCTCGTCGCCGAGATCCAGGCGAGCGGCTACTTCCATCCCTGGAGGGAAATCGCGAGCTACGACGAGGGCATCGAGGCGCTGAAACGCGGCCGCATCCTCGCGCTGCTCGTCACCCCGAACGACCTCGACCGCGCCCGCCTGCGCGGGCAGCCCGAGGTGCAGATCCTGCTCGACGGCGCGGACCCGATCGCGGCCGCGCGCGTCGGCGCCTACATGAGCGCGATCGCGGCCGCGGTCGACACCGGGGCGACGACCTCGCAGGTGGGGCGCGCCCCCCAGCGCGTCGTCGAGATGCGGCAACGCTTCTGGTTCAACCCGACGCTGGCCGACAGCCAGTTCCTGCTCGTCAGCCTCGCCGGCATGCTGCTGACGAACCTGTGCCTGTCGGTCGCGAGCTTCGGGCTCGTCAACGAACGCGAGGAAGGGACCTGGGAGCAGACGCTCGCGCTGCCGGTCAGCGTCGTCGAGCTCGTGCTCGGCAAGCTCGTGCCGGACGTCGTGCTCTGTTACGGCGTGCTCGCGCTCGCGATCCTGCTGCCGGGGATCGTCTTCGGGATGTGGCCCGCGGGCAGCGTGGCCGCGCTCGTCGTGCTGACCCTGCCCTTCGTGCTCGCGACGCTCGCGGTCGGCGTGTTCATCTCGACGATCGCGGAAACGGTGGCGCAAAGCGTCTTCATCTCCGTGTTCGCGATCATGCCGTCGTTCGTGCTGTCCGGCGTGATGATGCCGTACGAGCTGATGCCCGACGCCCCGCGCTGGTTCGGGGGCCTGGCCCCGCTTCGCTGGTACCAGATCGGCCTGCGCCGGATCGTCGCGCGCGGCGGCGGCCTCGACGACGTCGTCGTGCCGCTGGTCGTCGTCTCGGCGATGTTCGCGGGCCTGCTCGCGCTGATCCGCTACCGCACGAAGCCGAGGCTCGGCTGAGTCGGGTCGCCGGGGCCGGCCCCGCCCGCCACCGCCCCGCTCGCCTCCCCCGCGCATCGTCGACGCAGCGCGCCGCGGGCCGTTCACTTGCCTCGACCGCGCGCTCGCCGACAATCGGCCTCCGTGACCCGACGACGAGCGACGCGACTGCTGTGGGCGGCCCTGGTGCTGTGCGTGCCGGTGCCGTTCTTCCTCGTCGAGACCGGCCGGCAGCCGGTCGCTTCCCTGCTCCAGATGCTCGGCGTGATGCTGGCGCTGCTCTTCACCGAGGGCAGCGCCGGGGCGATCGTGCTCGCCACCGCGATCCTCGCGGTGCAGGCGGCGCTCGCGCTCGCGGTCTTCGGCGCGGTCGCGACCGTCGCGACGCGGGGGCTGTGCCGCCTCGCGGGCGACCGAGGGCCGGCCCTGACGCTGCTCGTCGTCGCCTCGATGCTCGCCGTCGCGATGACCCAGCCGATCTACCGGACGCCGTTCCGTTCGGCGGGCCTCCACGCGACCCTCGGCGAGGTCTTCGAGTGACCCATTCCCGTCCGGGCCTCGCTGCGAGGCTCGTCGCGACGGCCCTGTGCTCGACCGCTCTCGCGATCGCCGTCGCCGCTGGCGCCGCGCAGCCCGTGCCCGTCGACCGCACGGCGGAGTCCGACGCGGCGGTGCCCGCTCCCGCCGGCACGGAGGTTCCCGCCGGCGCCGCGCAGGCCGGCGCGGACGCGGACGCCGGCGCGCGGGTCGAACAGCGCTGTGCCTCGTGGACCGCGACCCGCCGGCCGCTGTTCGGCGACCTGCACGTGCACACGACCCTGTCGTTCGACGCGAACTCGCTCGGCGTGCGCAACCGGCCGGCCGACGCGTACCGCTTCGCGCGCGGCGACGAGATCGGCCTGCAGCCGTACGCGGCCGACGGCACGCCGCAGCGCACCGCGCGGCTCGAGCGCCCGCTCGATTTCGCGGCCGTGACCGACCACTCGGAACTGCTCGGCGAGCTGCACATCTGCCGCACGCCCGGCGCCGAGGGGCACGACTCGCTGCTCTGCCGCATCCAGCGCCGCTGGCCGCTGCTCGCGTACATCCTCGTCAGCAGCCGCATGCTGAGCACCGACCATCCGCTCCGGTACACCTTCTGCGGCGAGGACGGCCGGGTCTGCCGCGAGGCCGCTGCGGGCCCGTGGCAGGTGATCCGCGACGCCGCCGAGGGCGCCTACGACCGCACCGACGCGTGCACGTTCACGAGCCTCGTCGGTTACGAATGGAGCGGCGGGCCCGGCGGGAACATGACCCACCGCAATGTGATCTTCGCGGACGAACGCGCGCCCGACCTTCCGGTCAGCTACATCGACGAGCAGAAGCCCGAGGGGCTCTGGCGCGCGCTCGAGAGCGCGTGCACGAACACGGGCTGCCGCTTCCTGACGATCCCGCACAACAGCAACCTCAGCAACGGCCTGCTGTTCCGCAGCGAGACCGGCACGCCGGAGGAAGCGCGCCGCTGGCGCGAGATGGAACCGCTGATCGAGATCATCCAGCACAAGGGCGACTCCGAGTGCCGCGCCGGGCAGGCGGACGAGTACTGCTCGTTCGAGAAGCTTCCGTTCTCGCGCATGGAGGAGCAGCCGTTCCCGACGAACTGGCGCGAACCGGAGGTCGGGCTGGCCTTCGCGCGCGAGATCCTCGGCGACGGCCTCGTGCGCGAGGCGAAGGTCGGCGTGAACCCGTTCCGCCTCGGCATGATCGGCTCGACCGACACGCACCTCGCCGCGGCGGGGCTGACCGACGAGCGCGGCTATCCCGGGCACGGCGCCGGCGGCGACACGAGCGCGGTCGAGATCCCGGTCGTGCCGGATTCGGTCCACTTCAACCCCGGCGGCCTCGCCGTCGTGTGGGCCGAGCAGAACAGCCGCGAGTCGATCTGGCAGGCGATGCGCCGCCGCGAGGTCTACGCGACGAGCGGGCCGCGCATCGTCGTGCGCTTCTTCGGCGGCTTCGGCTACGACGACGCGATCTGCTCGAGCGAGCGGCTCGTCGAGGACGGCTACGCGGGCGGAGTGCCGATGGGAGGCGAGCTCGAGGCGGCCGGCGCCGCCGGACGCGCGCCGGTCTTCGTCGTCTCGGCGCTGCAGGACGCGGGCACGGCCTCGAGTCCAGGCACCCCTCTCGAGCGCCTGCAGATCGTCAAGGTCTGGCTCGAGGACGGCCGGGTCCGCGAGAAGGTCTTCGACGTCGCCGTGACCGACGCGCCGGTCTCGGCGGGCGACCTCGATCCGACGACGTGCCGCGTGCCGACGAAGGGCAGCGCGGCGCTGTGCGGCCGGTGGAGCGACGAGGACTGGGCCCCGGCGACGTCGGCGCTCTACTACGCGCGCGTGATCGAGCGGCCGACGTGCCGCTGGACGGGGCACCTGTGCGCGCAGGCGAAGGTCGACTGCGCAGACCCGTCGCGCGTGCCCGCCGAGCTCGCGTTCTGCTGCCAGAGCGACGTCGCGAAGGTCGTGAACGAGCGCGCGGTCACGTCGCCGATCTGGATCCCGGCGGCGCGGCGGGACTGAACGACGGCGCCGTTCAGCCCAGATGCGGTCCGACCAGCACGACGACGATCGCGACCGGAACGACGAAGCGCAGCAGGAAGCTCCAGACCCCGGCGAGCGGGAAGCTGGCGCCTGCCCCGGCGATCTCGGCCCGGGCCTTCGAGATCGGCATCCGCCATCCGACGAACAGCGATATCAGCAGCGCCCCGATCGGCAGCCCGTAGTCGAACGTCAGCGAGATCATCGTGTCCATCACGCCGTCCATGGTCGCCGACGGCAGCGAGAGCAGGAAGCAGGCAGCGCCGGAAGTCCAGACCGCGCGGCTCCTCGACCACCCGCGCTCGTCGATGAAGTACGACGCGACGACCTCGAGCAGCGAGATCGCCGACGTCAGCGCCGCGACCACGAGCAGCACGTAGAACGCGACGGCGAAGAGCTGGCCGGCCGGCAGCTCGGCGAAGATCGTCGGCATCGTGTGGAACGCGAGCCCGACGCTCTCGGCCGGCTCGGCGCCCGCCGCGAACACGGCGGGGAAGATCATGAATCCCGACAGCAGCGCGATCATCGTGTCGCTGGCCGCGACGGAAACCGCCGAGAACGCGAGCGGCTGGTCCTTCGAGAGGTAGGAGCCGTAGGTCAGCATCGCGCCCATGCCGATGCTGAGGCTGAAGAACGACTGCGAGAGCGCCGCGATCACGACCTTCGGCGTGATCTTCGACGGGTCCCAGCTCATCAGGTAGTCGATGCCGGGGCCCGCGCCCGGCAGCGTCACCGAACGCGCGACGAGCAGCAGCATCAGCACGAAGAACAGCGGCATCAGCACGGCCGAGATGCGCTCGATGCCCTTGCTCACGCCAAACTGCACCACGCCGATCGTGAGCAGGAAGAACAGCGCGCACAGCCCGACTTCCATCGCGTCGCCGGCGAGCATCGCGTTGAACGCGGCGCGGCTCTGTTCGGGCGACAGGCCCGAGGTCAGCTCGCCGGTGAGCGCCTTGCCGACGTAGCCCAGCGTCCAGCCCGCGAGCACGCAGTAGAACGACAGGATGAAGAAGCCCGTCAGCACGCCGAGCGCGCCGACTGTCCACCAGCGCGTCCCCGGAGCCGCGCGCAGGAACGCGCCGACCGGCGAGGTGCCGGTCGCGCGCCCGAGCGACAGCTCGGCCAGCATCACCGGCACGCCGATCGCGATGACGAAGAACAGGTAGACGGCGACGAACGCCCCGCCGCCGTGCTCGGCCGCCTGGTAGGGAAAGCCCCAGATGTTGCCGAGCCCGATCGCCGACCCGGCGGCCGCCAGGATGAACCCGGCCGTGCTGTGGAAACCGTCGCGGCCCGCGGACCCCGCCATCGCTTCACCTCCGGGGCGAAACGCCCCGCCCGGCGCTAGAACGGTCCCGGGGGAAGCTCAAGCCTTTGCGCGGCGGCAACGCACTGCACCCGGGGCCGCCGCGGGCCGTGCGGCCCACCGGGAACCGAGCCCGGTTTCGGTCGCTCGCGCCGCCGTGCTATCCGCCCGCGCCGTGCGACAGCGCCTCTTCGCCCGCAAATCGGTCGAGCAACTCCACAGCGAACTCGCCGACGGCGAGCGCCTGCACCGCGTGCTCGGCCGCTGGCACCTGACCGCGCTCGGGGTCGGCGCGATCATCGGCGCCGGGATCTTCGTGCTGACCGGGCTGGCCGCGCACGACTACGCGGGACCGTCGCTGACGATCTCGTTCGTGCTGGCGGCGACCGGCTGCGCGCTGGCGGGCCTTTGCTACGCGGAGTTCGCCGCGATGATCCCGGTGGCCGGCAGCGCCTACACCTACGCCTACGCGACCCTCGGCGAACTGCTGGCCTGGATCATCGGCTGGGACCTCGTGCTCGAGTACGCGATCGCGTCCTGCGCGGTCGCGCACGGCTGGTCGCACTACTTCCAGGCGTTCCTCGGGCTCTACGGCATCGCCCTGCCCGGCTGGCTCGCCGGCGACCCGTTCAGCGCGACCCCCGAGGTGCTGGCCGCCGCCCCGCACCTGGCCGGCCTGCCGATCGTCTTCGACGCCTCCGCGCTCGGGATCGCACTCCTGTTGACGGTGGTGCTCGTGCTCGGCATCCGCGAGAGCGCCGGCCTCAACACCCTCATCGTGTTCCTGAAGCTCGGCGTCGTGCTGTTCGTGATCTTCATGGGCATCCCGCACGTCGACCCCGCCAACTGGTCGCCGTTCTTCCCGTTCGGGATCGCCGGCACGTTCGCGGGAGCTTCCTACGTGTTCTTCGCGTACATCGGCTTCGATTCGATCAGCACGCACGCCGAGGAGGCCCGCGATCCGTCCCGGGACGTGCCGTTCGCGATCCTCGGTTCGCTCGGGCTCTGCACGCTGCTCTACATCGCGGTGGCCGCGGTGCTGACGGGGATGGTCCCCTACGGGGAGATCGACATCGACGCGCCGATCGTCGCCGCGTTCTCGAGCAAGGGACTCGGCTTCGCGAGCGTCGTGATCTCGGTCGGCGCCGTCGCCGGCATCACCAGCGTCCTGCTGGTGATGATGCTGAGCCAGGCTCGCGTGCTGCTCGCGATGGCGCGAGACGGCCTCATCCCGTTCCGGGTCTTCGGCGTCGTCCATCCCCGCTTTCGCACGCCGCACCTGTCGACGATGCTGACCGGCGCCCTGGTCGGCGTCGTCGCCGCCGTCGTTCCGCTCAAGGCGCTCGCGGACCTCGTCAACATCGGGACGCTGTTCGCGTTCGTGGTCGTCTGCGCGTCCGTCCTCGTGATGCGGCGGACGCGCCCCGACGTGAAGCGGCCGTTCCGCACCCCGCTCGTGCCGTTCGTGCCGCTGGCCGGCATCGTCGCCAACCTCGTGCTGATGGCCGCGCTCGGCTGGCACAACTGGGCGCGCCTGTTCGTCTGGATGGGGCTGGGGCTCGTGCTCTACGCCGCGTACGGGTACCGCCACAGCCGGCTCGGGCGCGACGGGCGTTGAGCGGCCGGTCCGCGGGTCGGAGCGGCCGCATCCTGCCCGACCCTGGTGACGACCGGCCCTCGTCGGGCTACTCTCGTCGGCGGGAAGCCGTCGTCCACAGGCGCAAGGAGGCCACCATGCTTCGTGCCCGGATCGTCTTTCTGGCTGCATCCCTCGGCGCGCTCGCCGTCGGCGGGTCGGCGCACGCCGGTGTCGTCGTGCCAGGCCGCGCGAACCCGAACCTGGCGGGTCGCGGCGCGGGCTATGCCTGTTGCGGTGGCGACTCCGTGCCGGCGGAGGTCGCCGTCGAAGTGGAGGACGTCCTCCTCGAGTCCTGCGCCTCGCTGACCATCTCGGCCTCGGGCAGGGTTTCCTTCACGCCGGACGTCCCGGACGGCAACAACCCCGATGGCGACGACGCCTTCAGCATGACCAACTACGGCGACGGTATCTCGGCGCCGCTGAACGTGCGCGCCAACTCCCTGGTCGGAGTGTTCCTCGACGACGATTCGCCGACAGGTGCGCCTACCCCGGGGCAACTCGACTTCCAGGGAGCGCTCGGCGCCGTGGCGTTCACTCCCGGCATCGGCCAGATCTTTTTCATCGGCGACGGGCTGACCTCCGACACGAAGGCCGGGGAGTTCGACGGCGGCCCGCAGACGTTCGTCGCGCCGCCCGGCGCGACCCGGCTGTTCCTCGGCACGGCCGACGGCACCGGCTGGTTCAACAACGCCGGCACCTTCACCGTCGAGGTCACGGCGGAACCGGAGGTTCGCGATCGGGCGTGCGGCGACCCGGTCAATCCGGTCGGGGTCCTGTCTTCCGACGCCCTGATCGTCCTTCGCGCGGCCGTCGGCTCCGAACCGTGCGACGACTGCATCTGCGACGTGGACCGTTCGGGCGTCGTCGTCTCGAGCGACGCGCTCGCGGTCCTGCGTCGCGCCGTCGGCCAGGACGTCGTGCTCCAGTGCGGTTGCTGTCCGGTCGCGGTCTAGAAGGCTGTTGAAAAAGCCCGATCTGCGTCGTTGGACGGGAAAGCCGAGAGCTACGACGTACGGGAGCGAGCCGCGAAGCGCTGAGCGGCGAGCGCCTCCGCTCTCGGCTCTCCCGTCCGCCTGGCATCTCGCCGTTCGCGGCTGCGCCGGCTCGCCGCTCACTGAACAGCCTGGCGCGACCTGGTTCTTCAACAGCCTGCCAGGGCCTGCGACTCCGTCGCACCCGTCGTGCGCGGTGCGCACTTCCGCCACGTCCCGTGACTGGATCCTCGGCGGCATCGACGCGGGTTCGGCGACGCAGGGCGGGGATCCGCGCCCCCATCGGCCGATCAAGCACCGGGCCGGAGTCCGCCCCGCGCCGCGATCGCGCAGATCTCGTCGAGGATGGTCGGCCACAGTTCGCGCGGCACGTCGTGCTCCCAGCCGTCGATGCCGACGAGCCTTGCGCCGGGAATCGCTTCCGCCGTATCGATGCCGCCCTCGTAGCGAACCAGCGGATCGCCCTTGCCGTACGACACGAGCGTGGGGACGCGACCGGCGCCGAGCAGCGGCTTGCGGTTGCCGGAAGGCAGGATCGCGGCGAGTTGGCGCACCACGCCGTCGGCCTCGTTGCTGCGGTCGCAGGATCGGCCAGCGACGTCGCGCACGAATTCCTCGTCGTAAGGGAACCCCGTGCTGCCGATCGCGCGGAACACCGCCACGGTGCGTTTGACGTTCGCCGCGCGGCCCGTGACCCGCGGCGACAACAACGCGCCGAGCGTCTCCGGCGCGGCGGGAGCACGGCGCCCCGCTCAGGCGACCGTCGCAGCGTGCCCATCGCCGCGCGACCCGCGCGCACCGGTGACGACGAGCACGACTCCGGCGGCGACGCACAGCCACGCGAACCACTCGCCCCACTTCGAGTACGGCCCGGGCACGCGGACCAGTCGCACGTCGTGCACAAGCGTCTCGCGCGTGAACTTGCCGGTCCGGGCGACGAGAACCCCGCTCGCGTCGGTGAACGCGCTGATGCCGGTCGTCGTCGCGCGCACGAGCGGCAACCCGTTCGTCGCCGACTGCGCAGCCGCGAGCATCAGGTGCTGGCTCTGCTCGGCCGAGTCGCCGTACCAGGCGTCGACCGTCACGTTGACGAGCAGGTTCACGTCGCCCGCCGCGGCGCGCCGCACGAAACCGGCCCGGATCGCCTCGTAGCAGATCAGGAACACGAAGCGCGCCGGGCCGGCCTCGAACGTCGGGACGTCGCTGCCCGCCGCGTAGTTGCCGGCCGCGCGAATCCGGTCGAAGCCCGGCACCAGGCCGCGCAGCGGCACGTACTCGCCGAAGGGGACCAGGATGTTCTTGTCGTAACGCCCGTCCGTCGTGCCATCGGCGAGGATCCGGTAGGCCGAGTTGTGCGAGATGCGCCGGCCCGACGTCGTCCGGTCCTGGTGGTCGCCGCCCGTCCAGATCTCGGCCCCCGCCTCGCGCGCGAACTCGAGCGCGACGCGGTTGCGCGGGTGCGCCGGATCGGCCGGCAGCGCGCCTTCGGGCCAGACGAACACGTCGATCGGGCGTTGTCCTTCATTGGCCGCGAGCGCGGCGCGAGAGAGTTCGACGAGGTCTTCCGCGAATGCGGCCGGATGCGAGCGCGCGAGCCGCCAGCCGCGCTCGATCGTGTGGTTCGGCTGCACCAGCGCGATGCGCAGGACCGGCGCCGCGGCCTCGGCGGCGCGAATGTCCGCCAGGCGCCCGCTCGAGTACGCGACCGACGCGGTCACGAGCACCGCGAGGAGCGCGGCATTGCGCTTCCGGCCCCGCTCGCCCCGCCCGCCCCGCCCGCCGCCGGCGCGGGCCTCGATCGCCTGCACGACGACCGCGTTCGCGAGCATCACGAGGAACGTCATCCCGCTCACGCCGGTGACGGCGCTCACGAGGAACACGCGCGGCACCTGGTACCACGCGTCGCCCTGCAGGTAACCGAAGATGTGCGGGTTCAGGTACTCGAGCCCGCAGAACCACGCCGCCACCGCGGCCGGCCACCACGCCCCCGCCGCTCTCCTGGCGAGCGGGTACCCCCACGCGAACAGCGCCGCGTGGAAGCCCATCGCGGCCGCGAACAACAGCCAGACGAACGCGGCGAACCACACGGGAAGGTGGCCGAAGCGGTGCATCGTGCCGGGCAGCCACGCGAAGATCGCGAGCGTCGCGGACAGGCCGACGAGCCAGCCGGCCAGCAACGCGCGCCGGCCTTCGAGCCGCGAGAACACCAGCATCGCCGGCGCCCACGCGACCGGGTGCAGCCACAGCAGGTTCCACGGCGGCGAGATCGCCGCCTGGACGAGACCGGAGAAGAGCAGCGCGACGAGCGCGGCGGGCATCGGGGCGGGGCTTACTTCAGCGCGGCCATCGTCACGCCCGGCGGCAGGGCGCAGTCCTCGGGCACGAAGAAGTCCGGCATCAGGTCGCGGCTCGGGTCGACGCGGTACTTGTCGAAATCGCGCTCGCCGGCGGCGTACAGCAGCACGTCGTCGATGAAGAAGTTGCCGGTGCACCGGCGCGAGGGCTGGTTGAAGATCCAGTACGCGGCGTCGGCCATGATGTCGACGGTGCGGCACGCGCGCATGCCCTCGTCGCCGGCCAGCGCGTTGCGGATCGCCGCGGTCGCGATCCCGGTCCGCGGCCACAGCGCGTTGAACGCGATGCCGTCGCCGCGGAATTCCTCCGCCATGCCGAGCGCGCACATCGACATGCCGTACTTCGCCATCGTGTAGGCCACGTGCGGCTCGAACCATCGCGGCTTCATGTCGAGCGGCGGCGAAAGGTTCAGCACGTGCGGGTTCGCGGCCTTCCTGAGGTGCGGGATGCAGGTCTTCGAGGTCACGTACGTGCCCCGCGTGTTGATCTGGTGCATGAGGTCATAGCGCTTCATGTCGGTCTCGAGCGTCCCGGTCAGCTGGATCGCCGAGGCGTTGTTCACGCACACGTCGATGCCGCCGAACGCCTCGACCGTCTTCGCGACGGCCTCCTGGACCGAGAGTTCGTCACGGACGTCGACGACGAGCGGCAGCGCCTTGCCGCCCGCGGCCTCGATCTCCTCGGCCGCGGTGTAGATCGTGCCTTCGAGCTTCGGGTGCGGCTCGGCGGTCTTGGCGGCGATCGCGACGTTGGCGCCGTCGCGCGCAGCGCGCAGCGCGATCGCGAGCCCGATGCCGCGACTCGCGCCGGTGATGAACAGGGTCTTGTTCGCAAGGCTCATGACGGTCTCCTTCC
>CAYYZO010000014.1:0-27313 GCA_964476185.1 uncultured Myxococcales bacterium | reverse complement strand
CCGCTTCGATCTCCGGCGACAGGTTCGCGTACCAGCCGCGCAGGGATTGCGGGATCGGGCACGACTCCGGAGGCATCGGTCGCACCATGCCCGAGAACGCGGCCCAGTAGAGGTCCGCCGCCGACAACGCCGCGCCGACCAGGAACCCGTGACCGGCCTCCCTCTGGCGCCGCAGCTGGCCGGCAAGCAGGCCGAGCAGCGCGACCAGGCGCGCGGGCGCGGCGGAGGCCGCTTCCCGCGAGTATCCGTAGCGTGCAGCGAGGACCTCGCCGGTCCGCCGCATCGGCTCGGGCACGCCGGGCTGGAGAAGCTGGTCGACGAGCATCAGGCGCCGCGTCCAGCCGAACCCGTTCTCGCCACAGATCTCGTGGCAGAGGCCGAACATCAGCGCTCGCTCGGCCGCGTCGTCCGGGACGAGCCTCGGCTCGGGCCGAAGACGCTCGGCAAGGAACAGGATCTCCGCCCAGCCCGCGCGCGCGGGCTCGTCCTCGTAGATCGCGACCGGAGCGTTGGCGTGGCCGGTCCATGCGACGAGTTCGTCGTTCGGCAGCCCGGCCATCTGCGCGACGGCGACGTAGGCAATGCCCTTCACGTGCAGGATGTTCTTGGCCGACTCGCCCCACGGAGCCGGCACGCCGGCGGTCAGGACCAGCCGGAGGCCTCCGGCCTCGCGGGCCTCGGCGACGCTGCGGTAGTCCATCGCCATGCGCCTCACCCCTTCCCGCCCATGAAACCGAACAGCGTCCCGGCGACGCGGCGGATCTGGATCTCCTCCGAGCCTTCCGTGATGCGGTAGCGACGGTGGTGGCGATAGATGTGCTCGAACGGCTTGTGGCGCGTGTAGCCGATGCCGCCGTGGGTCTGGATCGCCTGGTCTGCCGCGTTGCAGACGAGCCGGTTCGCGCGGTAGTTCGCCATCGAGACGAGGTGGCTGACTTCCATGTGGTGACCACGGTCGAGCATCCACGCGGTCTTGTAGACGAGGTTGCGGACCATCTCGCACTCGGTGTGCAGCTCGGCGAGCGGCCACTGGATCGCCTGGTTCACCGCGAGTGGCTTGCCCCAGGTCTTTCGCTCGCGCGCGTACTTCACGGACTCGTCGATGCAGAACTGCGCGGCGCCGACGCCGCTCGCGGCCTGGCGGATGCGGTTCTCGTGCACGAAGTGCTGGGCGAGCTCCAGCCCCTGCCCCTCGACGTGGAGAATCGCGGAGGCCGGCACGCGAACGCCCGTCAGCGTCACGTCGGGGTGGTCCGACGGCATGTTGAACGTCCACCACATGTGGCCGACCTCGAAGCCCGGCAGGTCCGTCGCCACGAGGAAGCACGTGATCCCCTCTGCGTCGCCGGGCTCGCCGGACGTGCGAGCGAAGATCAGGTCGTGGGTCGCGTTGTGCAGGCCCGTGTTGAAGCGCTTCGCGCCGTCGATCACCCAGTCGTCTCCGTCGCGCCGCGCGGTCGTCTCGAGCCAGGTCGCGTCGGAGCCGTGGTTCGGCTCGGTCAGGCCGAACGCCACGCGCTTCCCGCCCGTGATCATCCCCTCGAGGAACTCGGCCTTCTGCGCTTCGGTGCCGAACGCGTCGATCATGTGCACGACGGGGAAGTTGCCGACGATCGAGCTTTCGTTCTGGAGGTCGTTGTGGAGGCCGAGGCCCTTCGCCGCGAGGTGCTCGCGGATGCAGGCCATCGCGAGGTTGCCGCCGTCCTGGCCGCCGAGGTGCTTGGGCAGCGCGAACCTCAGGTGCCCGGCGCGATCGGCCCGGCGCCGCATCTCGGCGAGCAGTTCCTCCCACTCCGGCCGCGGCGTGCCGTCGTTCTCCCAGTCGGTGCGGGCCCACTCGCGGCGATGGTCGAAGTACTGGAGGTTCTCGCGCTCGAGCGGGAGGATCTCGCGCTCGATGAAATCGTCGAGTTCGGCGAGCTTGGCTCGGATGTCGGAAGGGATCTCGAAGTTCACGCTTGTCTCCGTGGGTTCGCGGCCTGGCGCCGGCGGATCGCGACGAGTGGGGACGCCGCGCCGTCAGTCCTCCGGGACCGCCCACCGGTCGGGGCGGATCGCGTAGACGAAACCGTGCATCGCGCTTCCTCTCCGTCGCCGCTCGGTGTTGTCGAGGGCGCGCTCGCGAAGCAAGCGGAACGTCGCGCGGTCGTCCAGGGGCAGTTCCGCCGCCGCACCGCCCGTATGCTCGGCCACGAGTTCGCGACGCAGCCCGGCGGCCAGCTCGGGGTCCCAAGCCGTCACGTTCATCTCGGTGTCGTCGCGGAAGGAACGCACGAGCGTGTTGGCGGATCCGATCGTGACCCATTCGTCGTCGATCACCGCGACCTTCGCGTGCACGTAGATCTCGTCGTACCGTCCGTCTTCCCGGCTGGCGGCGAGCGCCGCCATCAGGAAGTTGTCGTAGCGGCCGAGGGCGTCCAGCATCGCGAAAACCGGGATGGCCTGCGGGTGGCGCCGCGCCCGCGCGATCTCCGGCATCGCCTGCCCCGGAACGATCGCGACGACCTCGACGCCGCGCTCGAGCGCCGCCGCCAGGGCGGGCAGGAGGTACGGACACAGCAGGACCTGGTTCTCGAGGTAGATCGTGCGCTCGGCCGCGGCCACGGCGGCCAGGTACTGCTCGAGAATGCTCGCCTCGCCGCCCGCGACCGCGAACGCCCCCGCGCCGGGCGATGCGGCGCCCGAGCGGTACGCGCCAGCGCGCACCGTGCGCGCGACCTGCACGAGCATCGTGCCGGCCTCGGGGGAAACCCTCGCGGGAAACGGCAGGTCGTCCGCGCGCGCGAGCGACGGGAACGCCCCGAAGGCGGACTCGCGTTCGCTCGCCTCGTTCCAGCGCTGCACGAAGTTGTGGTGCACGTCGGTGGCCGACGGACCGCGCAGCTGCGCGTAGACGTCGTGGATCGAGCCGCCCAGCCGGCCCTCGCCCGACGGGTGGCCCGGCGAGACGATCGAGTCGTGGTCGAGGTTGATGCCGCCGACGAACGCGACCTCGCCGTCGGCGCCGGCGTCGACGATCCAGCACTTCTGGTGATGGCAGTAGCCGCGCAGGCGGTCCCAGCGCGCGAGCACGTCGGGCGCGCGTTCCCGCAGGACGGCGAAGCTCGCCCGGCCGGCCGGGAAGTGCGCGCTGCCCTTCAGCATCTTCTCGATCTCCGGCTCGCTCCAGAACAGCACGCGGACGTCGATGCCGCGGGAAGCGGCGCGCTGGAGCGCCTCGAAGAAACGACCGTGCCCGTCCGGGAGCTCGAGGTCGTCGTCGAGGAAGGCGACTGTCAGCCAGACGCTGCGCGTGGCGCGCTCGACCGCGGCGAGGATCGCACGGAACGCGGGAATGCCGTCGACGAGCGGGCGAACCGCGTTGCCCGCGCGAAGCGGGTACGACGAAGCGGAAGCGGCTCGAATGCGCATCGGTGTGGACGCTAGCACGGGAAGCGGACCCGGAGCATCATCGATCGCCGCGCCGGAAGCGCGGCGCGGCCCCGCCACCCAAGGAGAGGATCATGACCCGAACGATTCCCGCCCGTCGCCCCGTTGCCGTCCTTGCCGCCTCGGCTGCTGCCGGCGCGGTTTTCACCGCAGCGCTGCTCGGCGCGGTCCCGGCGCCGGCCGGCGCCCAGGCGCTCGACTTCGCGCGCCTCAGGCCCGTCGACCTCACCCACCCGTTCAACGTCAACACCGTCTACTGGCCGACGACTCCGTCGGGGTTCGGCTACGCGCCGATCGCGAACGGTCGCACCGCGGGCGGATGGTTCTACTCGGCAGGCGCCTTCCAGGCCCCCGAGCACGGCGGCACGCACATCGACGCGCCCGTGCACTTCAAGGAGGGCGGCACGACGCTCGACCAGATCCCGCTCGCGCGGCTGGTCGCGCCGGTCGTCGTGATCGACGTGAGCATGCAGGCGGCCGCGTCGCCCGACTACGAGATCGGCATGACCGACGTCATGAACTTCGAGACGCGCTACGGGCCGATCAAGCAGGGCACGATCGTGCTCGTCCGCACGGGCTGGAGCCGCAAGTGGCCCGACAAGAAGGACTACCTCGGCGACGACACGCCCGGCGACGCGTCCAACCTCCACTTCCCCGGCTTCGGCGAGGAGGCGATGCGGCTGCTCGTGCAGCAGCGCGGCGTCGCCGCGGTCGGCCTCGACACCGCGTCGCTCGACCCGGGCAAGTCCACCGAGTTCCAGGCTCACCGGATCGCGGCCGACGCCGGAGTGCCGGGTTTCGAGAACCTGACCAACCTCGACCAGGTGCCAGCCAAGGGGGCGTGGCTGCTGGCCCTTCCGATGCTGATCGAGGGAGGCAGCGGCGGCCCGCTGCGCGCGGTGGCGCTGGTGCCGTAGGAAGAGACCGACGCGGCCTGCAGGTTCGGCTCGATCGCCAAGGCGCGCGACTCGAGCAGCGAACGTCCCGGCAGGATGCGTGCCGCGAGAAAAAAGTCTCGAGAATCATCCACGACGGATCGAACATTCATTCTCTTTCGCGCTCGTCACGCACATTGAAGCGCGACACTGCGCCTTGCAGCACGTTTTCCGATCTTTCCGCGCATCGTCGCAGAGGACGATTCCTCATCGAGCGTCGTGCGACGCGAGACGGAACATCGGTTCCTGTCGACCTCTCGCGCCGTGAATCGACATTCAGTCGTTCTCTCTGAATGTGATCTCTTGCATTTCGGGTCCCGGGTCGGCAATACGCGTCGGCGCGGCATTTCGTCGCGTTTCCGAAAATCCTGCACACCGATCTCCAGGAGGACACCATGACCCGTTCCCGTTTTGGCCTGCTGCTCTGTTCCGCGTTGGCGACGATCACGCTGACGGCGGGACCCGCGATGGCGATCTCCCACGCCAGCAAGTTCTCCGCGCCGCTCACCGACCCGTTCGTGGAATGCGGCGACGATACGTCGACGACGAACTGCAACGGCACGTACGCCACCCTGTCCCCGTGGGTCTACGACCAGGGCACCGTCGAGATCGGCGCAGGCAGCGTCGGTCTTCGCCTCGACAACATCCGGCTCCGCAACGGCTACCAGTGCTCCGACGTCGGCGGCGGAGCGAGCGCTTGTCGCTGCTGGGGCGACATCAACCTGAACTACTGCAGCACCCATGCGTCGTGCGCCGAAATGTGCGGCCCGAGCAGCGCGGCCGGCTCCGACAACGACTACTTCAAGGTGGAGATCTGGGCCCAGACGACCCATCCCGGCGGCGTCCTTTGCGGGAGCGGCGGCCTCTGTCCGCACATCGAGCGCGCGGCCTGCCACAAGGTCGTCAACTTCGACCTGAAGAACGTCAGCGGGAACCGAAACGAAGACGTGGACCAATCGGTTTCGCTCAGCTGGGGCGACTGCCTCGACAGCGTCGCCGACCCGGAGATCCGGCGCGTGGAGGTTTACGACAAGTGGGGGAACATCGTCGGCGTCGTCTCGTTCGACTGAACGAGGCTGACCACGGTGTGTCCGCCGGAACTCCCGCCGGACTCGCCTCGAAAGACGAGCGCAGCCGTCGATCCATCAGCGTGGATCGACGGCCGCGCAACTTTCTTTACCCTCCGTTTTTCATTGGCACGCGAAGCGCCCGTCGTCGCCCGATCGCCATCTCTTTCATCCACGCACGATCGCATCCGCTCACGCCGGAAAGCGTTCGACTCGTCGCCAGGCGGGACTCCCCGTCCGTTCGCGCCCGCAAACGGCGAAGAGTCAGCCCGGCGGCGAAGCGGCCCCCGAAAAATTGAACCAGAAGGTCGCCCCCTGGTTGACGCGGCCGTCGGCGCTGACGTCGCCGCCGTGCATCCGCACGATGCGCAGCACGGTCGCCAGCCCCACGCCGTGCCCCTCGAACTCGCTCTCGTGGTGCAGGCGCTGGAACGTCCCGAACAACTTCCCGGCGTGCGTCGGGTCGAAGCCGGCCCCGTTGTCCCGGACGTAAAAACGGGACCGACCGTCGCGCTCCTCGACACCGACGCGGATGGCCGCGCCTTCGGTTCGACGCGTGAACTTCCAGGCATTGCGCAGGAGATTGTCGAGCACGATGCGCAACAGGCGCGGATCGCCGACGGCCCGCAGGCCCGGTTCGACCAGGCAGGACACCGCGCGGGACGGGTCTTCCCGTCGAATCGCCGCCAGGATGTCTTCGGCGATGGCCGACAAGTCGACGAGCTCCCGGACCGACTCCACCCGCGAGATGCGGGCGAGGCTGAGCAGCGCATCGATCAGCTCGTCCATGCGACGGGTCGCGCGGCCCACGGAATCGAGAAGCTCGAGGGCCCCCGGCCCCATCTCGTGGCCATGGTCCTCCCGCAGCATTTGCGCGAAGCCGTTGATGCTGCGCAGCGGGGAGCGCAGGTCGTGCGACACCGAGTAGCTGAACGCGCCGAGCTCCCGGTTCATCGTCTCGAGCTGCGCGGTGCGCTCGAGGACTCGATGCTCGAGCGACGCATGGAGTTCTCGAAGCTCGCGGTCCTTGCGCTTGCGGCCCTCCGCGCCGACCAGCAACTCGCTCAGCAGCCGCAGCGTGGACTCGAGCCTTGGGAGGTCCGTCCGCGCGTGCCCCATCCACACGTAGCCGCAGAACCCGATGACCTCCCCGTCCAGCGTCATCGGCACCAGCGCCACCGAGCGCACGCCGAAGGGCCGGAGGATCGTCGAGAAGTCGCCCGCCTCGTTCTCGAGGCCCAAGGTGTCGGCGATGGCGAGCATCCGACCGGACCGCAGCACCGAGTACGCCCACTCGACCGGGCCCAGGGCGACGATCTCGAACTCCTTGCGTCGCGAGATGTAGGCCGGACTCCACACGTGGGCGAGGCGGGCCCGGGTATGCTCGGAGTTGACCAGGTAGACGGCGCAACCGTCCGCCTCGACGACCTCGCCGACCCGGGAAAGGGCCTCGTCGATGGCGGCGTCCATGCGGTCGGCCGGCAGGTGCACCAACTCGGCGGCGAGGCCCGCGATCAAACGCATCGCGCGCCCGCGCGCGGAGCGCTCGCTCTCCTCCCTCTGCCGGTCGAGGGCGTTGGCGAGCATGTTCCCGAGAATTCCGAGTGTCGCGAGGGTATCCCCGGACCACTCCGGACGCCGATCGAGCGACACCAGCGAGAGAAGCGTCTTCACAGCCCCGCGACGTACGACGGGGATCACGATCACGGACGTGACGGCGCGATCGCGTATCCACTTCGCGACGTCCGGCAACCCCTCGGACTCGGCGGCGTCCGGGTCGGACGCCAGGACGGCTTCGCCTTCGACAAGCCGTTCGGAGAGTTTGGGGAACGCCTCCAGCCGCAAGCTGCCCGGAGCCCGATCGCCCCGGCGCGCCCTTGCCTCCGGGCTCGCCCACCAGTGCTTGCACTCGGCTTCGCGCTCCCCCGAGTCGTACTCGTAGAGCGAAGCCATGTCCGCACCGTACGTTACGCAGATGCGCTCGAGAGACTGCGCGAACAGCGCGTCCATGGCCTCCACCCCGACGTCGATGAACCGTCGGGAGAGTTCCGCCGCGAGGACGACCTGCTCGTCGCGGATCCGCAACACGCGCTTGGTGTGCTCGAGGGGGCTGATGTCGAGGGCGACGAAGAGCGCCAGGTCGTCCTCGCCCTCGACCACCGCGCCGGTGGCGAGGATCTGCCGGGGCTCGAGCGGCCCCGTCGGGACGACCATCCTCCACGGCGGGACGAAACCGGCGATGCGGAGCCTCTCGAAAGCCGCCCCGGGTTCCTCGCGCAGTTCCAAGCCTACCGTCGACTGGTCGAGCCAAGAGATGCGCTCGGCGACGAGGTCGGACTGCGATCGGCCGATCGCGGACAACACCGTGTCGTTGGCCTCGACGACCTTGCCGTTGCGATCGACGACCAGGATCCCGATGTACGGCGAACGCAGGAGCGTATCGTAGCGCGCACGCACCCGGCGCAGTTGCACGAGGTCGGCATCCGTCGTTGGAGGCCCGTCCGGCGTCGCGGATGCCGGCTCGTCGTGTGCATCACGGTGTGGCTTCACGTTGCTACGAGTGCAGCCTACATGGGGGGGGACGCTTGAGGGAAACGCCCCCGGAGACGACGCCGAAGCGGCCCCGACGCCGAGGTCGGACCGCAAAAAAGCCGATCCGTTCCGAGGGCTTCGACGTTCCGTTCGGGTCCTTGTGCAGTCGCGCGTCAGGCGGCCTGGGCCGGCATCGCCGCAGAAGATCCGGAGTTCGCTGCCGCGCGCAGTTGGTCCGACGTCATCGTCGACCCGTCGGAACTCCATCCCGGCGGCGCGAACACGTACCCGAGAGCCTCGCTCAGGCTCTTCGCCCGCCGCACGTCGCGCCAGATCGCCTGGTACTCGTGG
The DNA here is from genome assembly GCA_964476185.1 of uncultured Myxococcales bacterium. Classification (GTDB taxonomy): domain Bacteria; phylum Desulfobacterota; class Binatia; order UBA1149; family CAITLU01; genus DATNBU01. Next base: position 18,999 of record CAYYZO010000014.1, on the reverse strand, counting down.
AACGCGATCTTCACGGGATCGAAGGTGCGGATGTTCTTCGTCAGCCCGTAGACGGCGGGCGCACGCTCGGGTTCGAACGTCCCGAACAGCTTGTCCCAGACGATGAAGATGCCGGCGTGATTGCGGTCGAGATACTCGACGTTCGTGCCGTGGTGCACGCGGTGATGCGACGCGGTGTTCAGCACCGCCTCGAGCGGGCCGATCCGGTCGACGAGCTCGGTGTGGATCCAGTACTGGTACAGCGTGTTCAGCGCGCTGATCGCGAGGATCATCGCCGGGTCGAGACCGAGGAGCGCGAGCGGCCAGTAGAACGGCAGCGACGTGAACGGCGTCGTCCACGACTGCCGGAGCGCCGTCGAGAGGTTGTAGTACTCGCTCGAGTGGTGGTTGACGTGCGCCGCCCACAGCAGGCGCACGTCGTGGCTCATCCGGTGGAACCAGTAGTACGCGAAGTCGACCCCGACGACGCCGACGACCCAGCTTTGCCACGTCCACGGATCGAGCCGCCACGGCGCGAAGGCGGCAAACCAGGTCAGCAGCGCGAACTGCACGCCCTTCATCCCGAGGTCGATCAGGACGTTGCCGACGCCCATCGTCAGGCTCGCGCGCGTGTCGGGAGCCCAGTACCCCTTCTTCTCCGGATGGCGCCGCAGCAGCGCGGATTCGACGACCATCGTGACGATGAAGGCGGGAATCGCGTAGATGGTGAGATCGACCATCGGCTTCAGTCCTTGCCCGTGGATTCGTTTCGCTTCCGGGCGGTCCTTTTCCGCTCGCTGCGGTCGGCGGGCGATGCCAGGCGCAGGCTCGTGCGCTTCGGCCGGGCGACGCTCGCGGCGTCGGTCGCGAGCCGTTCGACGAGCGTCATCAGCGCGGGAGCGCCGGGATCCTCCCCGTACAGCCCGTGCGCGACCGCCATGCCGACGACGGCGTGCAGGAGAAGCTCGAGCGTGAGGCGGAAGCGTTCGTCGCCGGCAGCCTGCGGGAAGTAGCGGCACGCGAGCTCGATCGTGTTCTCGCGGTGTCGCGCGGCGATCGGCACGAGGCTCTCGCGAAGCTCCACATCCGTGCGAGCGGCGGCGTAGAGGTCGAGCACGGCCTGGTGGCGGGGGTCGAGACAGATCGCCTGCAGCAGTGCGACGGCGCGCGCCGGGCTGCGGTCCTTCTCGGCGAGCGCCGCGAACCGCTGCTGGTAGTCCTCGGTCAGCCCGGCGAACACGTGCGCGACGGCCGCGGCGACGAGCGACGCCCGCGTCGGAAAGTGGTGGAGCTGCGCACCGCGCGAGACGCCGGCACGGTCGGCGACGACGGTCGTGCTGAAGCCCTGGTAGCCGCCGTCGATCAGGCATTGGACGGCGGCGTCGAGCAGCGCCCGCTGCGTGGCGGCGCTGCGTTCTTCCTGCGTGCGGCGGACGGGGGCGGAGGACGAATCCATGATGGCGGCGGACGCTAGCTGCCCACAAACAAACAGTCAAGCCTGCTTGTTTATGTCCGCCCGCGGCGACCCGCCCGCGGGGACCCGCCGGCCGGCGCCCTGCTCCCGAGGCCGGGCGCCCCGCCCGGCGACCGCCGGCGGGTCGCCGCCGGGCTACAGTCCGCCGCGAACCGCCCGGGTGATGCCGAAGCCGGACTTCGGCGTCGGCCCCGCGAACCCGTCGTAGAAATCGACGAACCACGCTTCGGCCGGGTCGTCCGCGCTCGACGTCGAGGTCCAGAAGACGTTCGACGGCGTGCAGCTGCAGGTCGTGACCGTGCAACTGCCCCCGCAGTCGGCGTTGAATGCCGCCGGCACGGCCGGCAGGAACGTGCCGAAGCGGATGAGCGTCTGCAGCTCGCGCACGTTCGGCAGGCGCCAGTCGGCGTGGCCGGCGAACGAAGCCGCGTTCAGCGCGGCGATCTTTTCGAACGCCTGCCCCCAGTTGCCGAACGCATCCTGGGCGTGAAGCCCGGCGGGCGCCGCGTCGAGCTTCTCCCAGACGAGTCCCGTTCCTTCGTCGGCGATCGTGCCGTCGCCGTTGTCGACCAGGATCGGCGAGACGCCGTAATTGAAGTCGGCGTCCTGTCCGGTGCCCGCACAGTCGATCGTCGTGCCGGCGGTGTCGTGGCAAGTCGTCTGGCCGGTGCGCAGCACCTCGGCGCTGCTGCCGATCGCGGTGACCGGGCAACGCGGCGTCACGTCGAGTCCCACCGCGGCCTGCAGCACCGTCAGGGCATCGGGCGCGGACACGGTGCCGGATTCGTTCACGTCCCCGCACGGACCCGCCAGCACGCAGGACGGCAGGATGGACGCCGTCAGGTCCGTGTACGTCAACCCCTTCGCGACGATGCCTCCCCGCACGGCGCGCGCCGTCGCGGCATTCGCCTTGGGCAGCCGCGTGGTCTCGCCGGCGTAGAAGTTGATGGACCACGCCTGGTTCGGGACCTCGAGGCACGTCGTCGAGCTCCAGTGGTAACCGGGATTGGTGCAACTGCATCCGAGAAGATTGCAGCCGTCGGTGCAGGCGGCGTCGAACGTCGGGTGCGTGGCGGGATCGCGGACCCCGTGGGCCACAAGGGTCTGCAGTTCGCGGATGTTCGGCAGCCGCCAGTCGCTGAAGCCTGCGAACGAGTCGGCGTTGAGCGCGTCGACCTTGGCCTGCGCTTCTTCCCAGGTCTTCGACGCATCCATGCGATGGATCGAGAGCAGGTCGCGATCCAGGACTTCCCACTGCAGGCCGCTGGCCTTGTCGAGAATGGTCCCGTCTCCCTGCTCGCTGAACACCGGCTCGAAACCGGCCTGGAACTCGCCGTCCTGGCCGCTGCCCGCGCAGTCGATCTCGGAGCCCGTTGCATCGAAGCATTCGATCTGGCCGCTTCGCAGCGGAACCGCGTACGGCGGATAGCCCGTCGCCGCGCAGGCCAGCGTGACCTCCTGGCCGACGGACTTCTTGAGGACGAGGAGAGCATCGGCGGATGTGACGCCGCCGGAATCGTTCACGTCGCCGCAGAGCCCGTCGTATGCACAGAGCGCGCGCGGCGGTATCGACTCGGCCCCGGCGAAACTGGCCGCGAGCACGAGGACGCCGGCGACGATCCGGGCGGCCGCGAGCGGTCGCATCCCCCGCCCGACGGCCCCTGCGGACCGCGAGGTCGCTTTGTGAACGGTGGAACGGGAGCGGAGGACATCGTCGGAACGCATGGGCCGTTGCATACGCTCCAGTTCGATCTGGCGCCAGCAGGAGCGAGCGGGAGGCCGCACACGAGCGATCGGCCGACCGGACCGGATACTCCCGGGGGCGCTTCGGCCGGCGGATCAAGGCGACATCTGGGAACCGGAGCCGGTTCCTCGCCCATGCCGGGCCACGGGCGGCGCCGCGGCCGGTCGCGAGGTTGGCCCCCGGCGACCGCGCGCCTCAGACGGCCCCGCCCGAAGCCGCCTCGCGCGGAGACGACGCTGGTTCGCGCCCGGGCGACCAGCGCGACTTCCAGCGAAGGCAGGGCGACTCGACCAGGCGAAACGACAACTCGGCGGCCAGCCACGTCACGGCGAAACGCAACACGTCCGACTGCATCGTCGTCAGCCCGGTCCACATCGGCAGGAGGGACAGGAAGACGGGCCAGTGCCAGAGGTACAGGCCGTACGAGATGCGCCCCGCGTGCACCAGCGGCCGGAGCGCGAGCGCCCGCGCGAGCAGCGAGTGCGGACGGTGCACGAGATCGAGGATGGCCGCCGCCGCGGCGACCGCGAACAACGTGAAACCTCCGCACGGCATGTAGGCCGCTTCGCGGGACGCCATCACCATCATGCCCGCAACCACGACGGCGCCGACGCCGCCCGCAACCGGCATCCATCTCCGCAAGCGGCCGGGAACGCGTTCGGGGGGAATCGAGGCGACGATTCCCGCGACGCATCCGGCAAGCAGCGAGTCGCAGCGCGTATCGAACCCGAAGAACAGGCGTTCGATCGTGGCGCCGTCGTGCCACAGCGCGAGGCGATGCAGCGCGGCCATCGCGATGAGCCCGCCCGTGGCCAGGACGACGCGGCGCCGACTCATGCCGGCGCGCAACATCGCGAGCAGCAGCCACGGCCACACCAGGTAGAACTGTTCCTCGATGGCCAGGGTCCAGGCGTGGCCGAGCCACCCCAGCGCCGGCATAGCACCGAACGCGATGGCCCAGTTCGTGACGTAAAAGAAGGTATAGAACGCCTCGCGCCAGAGTTCGCGGGCCTGGGCCATCGTCGGGAACGTGAGCGAGAACGCGACGAGCGCGACGAGGAACACGAGGAGGCCGGGCAGCAGGCGCAGCGCGCGGCGCATGTAGAAGCCGACGAGCCGGATCGTCGACGTGCGGTCCCATTCCTCGAGCAGCACGCTCGTGATCAGGAACCCGCTCAGGACGAAGAACAGGTCCACGGAAAGAAAGCCGCCCGGCGGGACGGGAAGCGCCGCGTGCACGGCCATCACGACGAGGATCGCCAGCCCCCGCACGCCGTCCAGGGCCGGTCGATACCCGAGCCGAAACGCCATCGGGGCATCATACACGGCACGGCGTCCCAGTCGCGCGCCGGGGATTCGCCGGCGGACCGGTCGAACGACGTCCCGACGTTCGCGCAGCCGGCCGTCGACGAAGATGTTGCGTCAGGGCCCCGGCGTCATCGCGGCCCGGAACGTTGCGACCGCCGGCGACGGGGCATCTTCACAGCGCAGTCAACGCGAGCAGGAACGCGCCACCGCTCAGGGCCACCCGCGACCAGTGCCAGGCTGCCCATCGCCCGAGTTCCGCGGCGAGAGCCTCCGGCGCGAGGTCGCCTCGCTCGAACCTCGCGTTGGCCTTCTGGAAGTACACCGGGAACTCGGCGACCACCGCGAGCGCGAACACCGAGGCAAGCCCCCAGCGTCCCGCCCCTGCCCCGTGCCACCAGCCCGCGGCCGCGGCTGCCATCGTGGCCACGGTGGCCAGCACTTCGAGCGGTCCGAAGAAGTGCAGCAGGGTCGCCGCGTTCTCCCGGTACCAGCGGTGGAACTCCGCGGCCGGCTGCGAGCGCCAGCGCGGCACCAGCACCAGGGCCTCGGTCAGGAGCGCGCCGGTCTGGAGTCCCAGCAGCGCCGCGGCGACGACGAAGAACGTTTGCTGCATGAACCGACGTTGACCGCGTCCGTCCGGTCGGCGCAACCGCGATGGTTCCGCCTTCCTGCCCGCGACGCGCACGGCGGCGTCCGTCGAGACCGCGCCCCCCGCGCCAGCCCCGAACGGACGCCGCCGGCGACTCCGGCGCGACTACTGCACGCAGACCCGGTAAGGCGCCACGTAGGAACCCGGCGGGAAGAACTGCGTCACGCCCTCGAAGCAGTCGCCCCCGACGGCGACACCATGAAACTCCGCGACCTTCGTCGCGCCGTCATGGTAGCGCAGGTCGAGTTCGTCGCCGGTCCCGTTCTGCTCCCACTCGCCCCAGTACGTCGTGCCCGACGGGTTCGTGAACGCGAGGAGGTTGCCGGCGAGGAACTCGAAGTCGTGGGTCGAGATCGACGACGGGTACAGCGTGCACTCGTAGAACGACACGAGGCCGGTGCCGGTACAGTGCTCGACGTGGGCGTTTTCTCCCACCGAAACGAAGCGGGACGGATGCAGCAGGTAGGCCGTGTCCGCGTCGCTGTTGTTGGTGTTGCTGCGCTCCGCGGTCGTGGTCTCGACGTCCGCCGTGACGACGAGCGGCGCCGCGCTCTGCGGCAGTTCGATCGTCACCTGCACGGTCGTCGACGTTCCGCGGCGAACCTGCCCGAGCGCGCAGACGAGCTCGGTTCCCGCGAGCGAGCAGCGGTTGTCGAACGCGCCGAGTTCGCCGAGCACATGGACGACGGGACTGGTGCCCGTGGCCGGAAGGCCGATCGTCAGGACCGTCGCATCGGCGTTGCGATTGCCGATGTTGGAGACGACGACCGAGTAGGTGCCGGGCTGGTAAACGTAGACCCCGGCGGGCGCGGTGATGGAGACGGTGAGGTCCGCGAGGTTGCCGCCCCCCGACGGGCGCGGGCCGGCCAATGCGGACGAAGCGAACGCCACGGCCGCGAGGCCGAGCGAAAAAGGACTGATCTTCATGGTATCCTCCCTGGGACAGTTGGCTTCCGGGTCGCTCTCCCCCGAGAACGCCCGGCCCGACGGCTGGTTAATTTCCGTCAGGTGACTTAAACTATACGCCAACGAGATCAAGATCAACGAGTTTCTTCAGCCGCCCCCGGGATGACGCCCCGGACCGGGGCTCGGCCGACTCGATGCCTGCGCCGGGGGTAACGCGACGCCAGTCCCGGAGGCCCGGTGCGAGCAGTGAAGAAAGCCCCAGCGAGAAAATCGGAGTCCACGCGGGTCGTCCTGCTTCGGGCGGCCGAGCGCCTGTTCGCGGCCCGCGGGATCGATTCGGTTTCGATGAGGGAGATCGCGGCTGAGGCCGGCCAGGCGAACCATTCGGCCGCGCTCTACCACTTTCACGACAAACACGATCTCGTGAACTCGCTGCTCGCGCGCCACTCGGACCCGATCTCGGCTGCGTGGGAACTCGCGGTCGCCCACTTGTGCGAGCGGGGCGACGACCACCTCGAAGACCTTGTGCGCCTCATGGTGCGCGCCGTCGCGGCAAAGCTCGACGACAGGGACGGCGGCCGCGAGTATCTGCTGGTCGTCGCGCAGCTCGTCGCGAGTCGCACCTTCCCGATCACGACGATGCCGGCGACCACCGCGCCGGGCATCCAGACGCTCTCCGCGGCGATGATGCGGCACATCGCCGAGATCCCCGCCCCCCTCGTCCCGCTGCACATGATGCGCGTGGCGGCGGTGCTGTACTGTTCGCTGGCGAACTACCTCACCCTGACGGAATTCGGCCACGCGATCCCGCGCGAGGATTTCGAGCGCGACCTCGTCGCGTCGCTGGTCGCCGTGATCCGCGCGGCGCCGGGCGATCCCGGCGCGTGACGACACGCGCTCGCCGGCCGTCGCCCCGGCGTCGACGCCGGGGCATCGCAGGAAGGCCGGAACAATCGTCCTGCCCGCCACCGGTGCCTTGCCGGCCCGCAAACATTCCAGCCGTGTCATGACCGCCCGCCGGCGGCCGTCCCATGACACCCGTGGCATCGACGGCGACCCGCGGCCTGCCGTAGCAGGAGCGCGGAGGTTGCCGCCATGCACCGCATTCTGCTCGTCTCGTACCTGGTCCGGTCGTTCCTGAACTGCTTCTGCCGCCGATCCCCGACCGTGGACAGGGAACGGCTGCAGCGCCGCCTGCTGCTTCCCCTGCTCTTCGTCGTGCTCGCGGCCGCTGCGCCGGCTCGCGCCGAGGAGGTCCCGCCCGGGCTGCGGCGCGACCTCGGCGCCTTCGCGCTCTACGGCCGCAGCCTCGTGAAGTGGAGCGGAGCGGCGTCGATGCCGGTCCGCGGCGCGGTCGGCTCGGAAGTCGAGATCGACTTCGCCGCGCGCACCGACGCGAGCGGCGACGAGAGCTTCGTCGCCGCGCCCGTCGTCCACGCCGAAGATGCGACGCGCCTGCACTTCGCGTACGCGAACCGGTTCGTCGCCGACGCGGACGTCGTCGTCGACCATCCGGTCGAGGGCTTCCAGGCGCCGATCCTGTCCGCGTCGCGCTTCCCGTCGCCGCCGGCGATCGAGTGCGGCGGCAGCGACGTGACAGTGGACGCGACGAACTCTCCGCTCGCGCTCGCGCCCGGCCGCTACCGCGACGTGCTCGTCACGGCTGACCGCGCGCTGCGGCTCGCCGCGGGCGGCCGCTACGAGTTCTGCAGCCTTCGCGTGCGCGCCGGCGCGGCCGTCGACAGCGGCACCGGGACGCGCGTGCTGGTGCGCGACTACCTCGCGGCCGGCGCGCGGGCGCGCCTGTCGGGCGAAGGAGCCTGCGGCACGCTCTGGATCGTCGGCTCGGGTGCGGCCGCGTTCTCGCCGACCGGCGCCGCGATCGACTTCGACCACGGTGGTCCGTCGGCGCGGGCGCGGATCGAAGGCCAGTTCTTCACGCCGGGCCGCATCGTGATGGCCCAGCACAACGACTACGTCGGCCGCTTCTGGGCCGACCGCATCGACGGGCGCACGGCCGACCAGGTCACGCGCACGCTCGCCGACTGCCACGCCCCGCGCTGCGGCGACGGCACGCTCGACGCCGGCGAGGCCTGCGACGACGGCAACAACCTCGACGGCGACTGCTGCTCGGCCTTCTGCGAAGTCCTCGCCGAAGGCACCGCCTGCGACGACGGCTCGTTCTGCACCGCCACGGATCGCTGCGACGCGACCGGACGATGCGTCGGAAGCGGCGACCCGTGCGAGGCTCCCGATGGCGACGCCAACTGCTCGGAGTCGTGCGACGACGAGGCCGACGCCTGTGTCGCGCCGGACCCGGAAGGCTCGGCGTGCGACGACGGCCTCTGGTGCAACGGCGCCGACCGCTGCGCGGGCGGTCGCTGCGTCGTGCACGAGGACAGCCCGTGCCCCGGCCCCGACGACGACGCGAACTGCAGCGAGAGCTGCAACGAGCAGGCGCGCTCGTGCAACGCACGCGACGCCGTCGGCGCCCCGTGCGACGACGGCCGCTTCTGCACGGTCGGCGAGACCTGCGACGCGAGCGGGAGCTGCGACGGGGGCGCGTCGCCCTGTGCCGGCGTCGACGGCGACGGCGACTGCGCGGAGAGTTGCGACGAGCTGGCCGACTCGTGCACGGCGGCCGACCCGGACGGATCCGCCTGCGACGACGGCCTGTTCTGCACCGCGGCGGACCGCTGCGACGGGCGCGGGCAGTGCCGCGGCCTCGGCGATCCTTGCCCGCAGGTCCATGCCGACCACGGCTGCCGAGGATCGTGCGACGAACCGTCGCGCTCGTGCACCGCGCCCGACCGCGACGGCACGCCGTGCGACGACGGCATCCCCTGCACGACCGGGGAACGCTGCCTGGCCGGCAGCTGCGCGGCCGTCGGCGCGACGAGCTGCGACGACTTCGACCCGTGCACCGACGAGTTCTGCTCGGACGACGGCAGCTGCGTGCGCAGCTACAACTCCGCACCGTGCGACGACGGCAACCCGTGCACGACGGGCGACCGCTGCATCCTCGGCGAGTGCGGCTCGACCGGCACGGTCGACTGCCGCGACGACGACCTCTGCACGGCCGACGTCTGCGATCCGGCCGACGGGACCTGCCGCCACGCCCATGTCCCGGCCGCCACCTGCTACGAGGTCGGCCGCAGCCAGACGAAGATCGACCTCGGCTTCTCGGCGAAGGACGGCGTGCCGGTCGAGCGACTGATGACGTCGTGGCGCAGCGAGACCGGCGCCGATCCCGACTGGCGCGTGGAGATCGGCGACCCGAGCCGCGGAGACCGCTTCGCCGTCTGCTTCTACGACGAAAGCCGGTCGCTGCCGGCCCTCGCGTATCGCCTGGACTTCGACGAGGCGTCACTCGAGGGCGCGCGCTGGAAGCGCAAGTGGCGCGGCGAGGACCTGATCTTCCGGCTGAAGCCGGAGAATGGAACCTCCCAAGGCGTCTCGTCCGTCAGGATCGGCGGAGGCAAGCACGGCTCGCCGAGCTTCCGGCTGCGCGCCGGAGCGGGCGGCGGGTGCAGCCAGGACTGTCGGACGAAGTTCGATCCGCCGGCGGCCCGCGCCGATGGAAGGATGTTCGCGATGGAACCGGCGATGACGGTGCAGTGGGTCGCGGAGTCGGGAGCGTGCTGGAGCGCGCGCTACCAGCAGGCGACGAACACCGCGTCCGGTTTCCACGCCCGCGCCCGGCGCTGAAGGCCGGCCCGAACGCGGCTGTCGCCGGCTCCGGCCGCCCGGTTCGGCGCCGGCGACGCGCTGCGTACGCCCGGGGTGTGCCTTTCGCCGGCACATACCGAACGGTCGTGGACTTGAGAGAAACCTTCATGCAGAGTGACGGAACTTTCGGACCCCGCCGTGATCCGGCGGCCCTCCACGGAGACCCTGCGTGAAGCACCGGAAATCGCTGATCCTCTGGACTGCCTTGCCGGCCGCCCTGGCAGCCGCCTGCGTCCTGCCCCTGTCCGCCGCCGCCCAGGTCCAGCCCGGCGACGTGATCGGCCGCCACAACGTCGAGAAGATCAAGGACATCGTCTCGCCGGGCGTGATCGCGGCGGTCGAGAACGGCTCCGAACTGAACATCGTGCCGTACCAGCCCGTGCCGGTCGGCAAGGCCTACCTCGAGGCGACCGAGAAGTACTCGGGCCAGGCCACGGTCGACGAGAAGAAGGACCTCAAGAACTGGGTCGCCGGGCAGCCGTTCCCGAAGATCGAGATGGACGATCCGCAGGCCGCCGTGAAGGTCATGTGGAACTTCAACAGGACGTCGTACTTCACCGACGACTTCAGCGTTCACCTGCCGGACGCCGACACCGGGTCGTACTTCAAGGACGCCGAGGGCAAGTCGGTCTACCAGGTCGAGCGCCACTTCATCGTCGACTGGTCGAGGCGCCTTCGGTACTTCGGCCGCCTCCACCACGAACCGAAGCCGGTCAACCCGAACAACCCGGACAAGGTCTTCGACAAGCAGGGCTTCTTCCCGCTGATCGAGCCGTTCGACCTGAAGGGCGTGGGGTCGGTGAGCTACCGCTACATGGACCCGTCGCGCCAGGACGACACCTGGCTGTACACGCCGACGATCCGGCGCGTGCGGCGCCTGTCGAGCGCGCAGCGCTCGGACGCGCTGTTCGGCCAGGACATCGACATGGACAGCTTCGGCGGCTACGCGGGCCAGATCCCGTGGTTCGACTGGAAGCTGCTCGGCGCCAAGCCGATGCTCGCCTCGCTCCACGGCAAGAACCTGCCCCCGAAGATCTGCGAGAAGGATGGCGGCGTAACCTACTGCGAAGACTGGGAAATGCGCCCTCACATGTGGATCGTCGAGGGCCGCACGAAGTTGCCGGGCTACGCGTACCTGAAGCGGGTCATCTACGTCGACAAGGAAGCCTCGTTGATCCCGTACTCGGACCTGTACGACAAGAACGAGGAGCTCTGGAAGGTCATCCTGCTGAACATCCGCACCTCGACGCAGCCGAACCCGAAGGTGAACTTCCGCTACCCCGAGGAGCACATGTTCGTCTACGGCTTCACGGTGCTCGACCTGCAGCTCGGCCACGGCACGCGCGCGGCGATCCCGGGCATGGCGTTCCCGGACGAACCGGGCTGGTACCTGGACCGCGGCCCGGAAGCGCCGGAGTCGGTCGACGAGAACTGGTTCAGCATTCCGTCGCTGATCGCCGCCGGACGTTGATGGAACGCGTCCCGCGCCGCCCGATCGGGAGGCGCGGGACGCGGCCGCCACGAACGGCGGGACGGGGCGCGACGCGTCGCGGCCCGGCGCCGGAACCGTCGCCCGACGGTCCGCCCGACGCTCCGGCGTTGATCTGAAGCCCCGAAACGGGCAACCACAGCCCTCGAGACGCGCCCCGGGGCGCCGACACCGAAGAGGAGCGCGCCCACTCCGTTGAAAGGAATCGACGAGCCCAAGGTCACCGCCTGGCTGACCGCCAACATTCGCGACCTCGCGGCGCCGCTCGACTTCGACGCGATCACCGGCGGTCACTCGAACCTCACCTACAAGGTCACCGGCGCCGGCGGACGCCGCGTCGTGCTGCGCCGCCCGCCGCTCGGCGCGGTGCTGGCCACCGCGCACGACATGGGCCGCGAGCACCGGATCATCAGCGCCCTGGCCGGCAGCCGCGTGCCGGTGCCGCCCGCCCTCGCCCTGTGCACGGACGACGCCGTCAACGGCGCGCCGTTCTACGTGATGGACTTCGTCGACGGCGCGGTGCTCGACACGCCGGCGATGGTGCGCGAGACCCTGCCGGACCCGTCCCTGCGCGGCAGGCTCAGCGAGTCGGTGCTCGACGCGCTCGTCGCGCTGCACACGCTCGACCCCGACCAGGTCGGCCTCGGCGACCTCGGCCGCAAGGAAGCCTACCTGGACCGCCAGCTCAGCCGCTGGCGCACGCAGTGGGAGAAGACGAAGACGCGCGAGCTCGCGTCGATGGACGAGACCTTCGACCTGCTGCTGCAGAAGAAGCCCGAGCAGAAGTACACGGGCATCGTCCACGGCGACTACCGCCTCGGCAACATGCTCGCCACGAAGGACGGCCGCGTGGCCGCGGTGCTCGACTGGGAGCTCTGCACGCTCGGCGACACGCTCGCCGACGTCGGATACCTGATGAACAACTGGGCCGAGGCCGGCGAGGAAGGCCCGAGCCAGGCGGTGGCGATGCCGACGTCCACCGGCGGCTTCCTGACGCGCGACGAGTTCCTCGCCGCCTACACCGAGCGCAGCGGGCACAGCGTCGACGGCGTCGACTACTACCGCGCGTTCCAGTGGTGGCGCCTCGCGGCGATCGTCGAGGGCGTGCTCGCGCGCTACCAGAAGGGCGTCATGGGCGACCCCGGCATGGCGCTCGACCTGTTCCGGGTCCAGGTCGAGCAGATGGCCGAGGAGGCCCTGTCGATGATCCGCGGGATCCGATGAACCACCTGACGACGATGATGAAGACCGGTCGCCTCCGTTTCCTGCGCACGAACGTCCGCCCCTCGCGGCTCGTCGCCGGCGCCCTTCTCGCAGCCGCGCTGTCCGGCTGCTCGACGATGACCGGGAAGCAGGCCGAGCCGCTGTCGATCCAGCGGGACGAGCCGGGCGTGATCCTTTGCCAGTCCGAGCGCGCGGCCGGCGGCATCCGCCTCGTCGGCCGGCTCAACGTCGGCATCTACCCGATCACGCGCGTGACGCTCGAGTACCGCATCGCCGATGCTTCCGATCCGGTGCCGGCCGTGAACGAGAACGGCCGCCTGACGCTGTCGGGTCCGCGCACGGATCGCGGGCAGTACCGCAAGGGCGCCGAGGAGGTCTCGTACGCGATCGACGCGAACGCCGCGCGCGCGCTCCAGGGCAAGGTGCTCTGGTACCGCTGGGTGATCTCCTACGACCGGGGCGGCAGCGTGCGCACGGACGCGACGGCGATCCACCGCACGAGCCTCGACGAGGCGGGGCTTCCTCGCGCGCCGGGCAACCCGGGACCGGACAGTTCGGTCGCGCTGCCGGTTTCCGCGCGCCGCTGACGAGCGCCGGGCGCCGCCCGCCACAGGTCCTCGCCTCTACCTGCCCGCGGCGCGTGTTCCGCCGGATGCCGCCTTGCCCTCCGCGCTCAGCCGCGCCCGGCGCGTTGGCGCCACAGCGCCGAATCCACGGCCGCCGCCATCTCCGTCACGCGAAGCCCGCCGCCGAGGAAATCCTCGAGCGCCCGGGCGGCCGTCACCGGGTCCGCGAGCACGTCGCCGTGGCGCAGCAGCAGCACCGGCATCTCCGGCCGCACGCGCGCGCGCTCGAGCACGGTCGCGACGTGACGGCGGAACATCCCGGCCATCGCCTCGTCGGGGACGCGTTCGGCGTCCTCCCCTCGCCGCTCGAGCATGCGCCGCTGCGACGCGAGCACCTCGGCGAGGTCGCGCTCGAGGAACACGACGCGGTAGCGGCGACCGGCCGGCAGCTTGTCGAGCAGCGCCGAGACGACCTTGACCGCGCGGCCTTCGGCGTCCGCAAGCCACCCCGCGTTCTGCGGAAGCTCCTTGACCGCCTCGAGCTCGAAGTAGCCGTGCGGGTTGTCGTCGTCGGCCGTGCGCACGCGGTCGGTCACGGCGGGGATCCCGCCGGCCTCCAGCATGCGCATCAGCATCGAGGTGCCCGAGCGCGGAAGACCGGAGACGACGGTGACGAAATCGCGCGGCATCACTCCTGCTAGCGTGCGTCGGGCCGCGAGCCAAATCGCGGCCGGCTTCGTCCGGCGCCGGCGGCGATTTTCGTAAGGACCGGGGATCGCGTAAGGGTCGCGAGCCGACGTCGCCCCGCGGCGGACGATGTCGCGGGCCCCCTGGCCCGCGACGAGCGAGACCGCCGCGCGATGCGCGCCCCGAAGGAGACCGCCCTGATCCCGTCCGACATCCGCGAGCGCCTGCGCTACGTCGAGATCGAGAGCGAACGCCTCTCGCTCGACCGCTTTCCCGACTTCCTGATCGTCGGGCCGCAGCGCACCGGAACGACCTGGCTGCACCAGGTCCTGACCACGCACCCCGAGGTCTTCCTCACCGACCCCAAGGAGATCTTCTTCTTCAGCCGTCTGAAGGATCGCTCGAGTCCCAGGTTCGAGTCGGCGCTGCTCGACTGGTACCTCGCGCACTTCCACGACCCGTGGCCGCGCTGGCTCGCGAAGCAGGCACGCTCGCTGCGACGATACGGCCTGCCGTACCGCCCGAAGATCCGCGGCGAAGCGACGGCCAGCTACGCGGCGATGGACCCCGACCTCGTCGCGGAAGTCGCGGCGCTGCGTCCGGACGTGAAGGCGCTCGTGATGGTGCGCCACCCCGTCGACCGCGCGTGGTCGCACGCGAAGAAGGACCTCGTGCGCAACCGCGGACGTCGCGCCGGGGACGTCCGCGACGACGAGTGGACGGCGTTCTTCCGCGATCCGTACCAGCTGCGCTGCGCGCGCTACGAGGAGAACCTCGCGACCTGGCGCGCGGCCGTCGGCGACCGGAACGTCTTCGTCGGCACGTTCGAGGAGGTCGAGCAACGACCGGCCGAGCTGCTCGCGCGCGTGACGGGGTTCCTCGGCGTCGCGGACGATCCGCGCTTCGTCGACCCGAAGCTGCTGCGCAGCGTCGTCAACCCGACCGGGCGTTCCGAAGTGCCCGAACGCTTCCGCGCCGAACTCGAGACGCTGCTCGCGCCCGAGATCGACGGCTGGAAGCGGCTCGTCGGTGCGGCCTGAAGCGGGCCGCACCCCGTTCGTTCCCACCGCGGCCTGCGATCGCGGCGCACTCGACCGTCGCAGCGTGAACGCTGTTCGGGCGAGGCGACTTCAGTCCCGATAGCCGGGCTCGCGGCGGTCGAGCATGCGCCGCAGCGCCGGCCAGCACAGGTGGTTCGCGACGAACTCGAGTCCCGACTGGCCCTGATCCGCGGTCTTCGCGATGACTTCGTCGGAAGGATACGAGAGCGCGTCGCGGCCCGCCGCGAGCGAACGCACCTGCATCGAGCACGCCCGCTCCAGGAAGTAGATCTTCGTGAACGCCTCGGCGACGGTCGAGCCGATCGCCAGCGTCCCGTGGTTGCGCAGCAGCATCGTCTGCTTGTCGCCGAGGTCGGCGACGAGACGCGGCCGCTCGTCGTGGTCGAGCGCGACGCCTTCGTACTCGTGCGTCGCGAGCGTGTCGCGCACGAGCAGCGCCGTCTGGTTGAGCGGCAGCAGCCCCTCGGCCATCGCCGAGACCGCCGTGCCGTCGAGCGTGTGCAGGTGGATCACACAGCCGGCGTCCTCGCGCGCCATGTGCACGGCGCTGTGGATCGTGAAGCCGGCGGGGTTCGTCATCTCGCCGGTCTGGTGCACCGCGTGGCCGTCCCAGTCCACCTTCACGAGGCTGGAGGCCGTGATCTCGTCGAACAGCCAGCCGTACGGGTTGATCAGGAAGCGCCCCTCTTCGCCCGGCACGCGCGCGGAGATGTGCGTGAAGATCATGTCGGTCCAGCCGTAATGGGCGACGAGGCGGTAGCAGGCCGCGAGGTCCTCGCGGACGGCCCACTCCTCGGCGGAGACGAGGCTGCGGACGGCGGGCTTTTCGATGGCGGTCGGGTTGCGCATGGTGCTCCTTCGGGCGCCGCGGACGATGCGCCCGGGCGCCGGTGGTTCGGCCGGTGATTCGAGATGACGCGCACCCTAGCCTCCCGCGGAGCCGGAGACTGCGAGGTAGCTCGCAATCTCGAGAAAACTCGAGGCGGCCCCGCCGATTTCGCCGTTCTTTCCGAGTTCTTTCCAGACTCGCGGACGCCGCCTCGGCTAGCCTGCTTGTCAGGAACGCTGCCGACCGCCGTGCCCCCGCCGCCAGGCGGCCACCGCGGACGAGTCCCCGAACCAGGAGTCTTTCGAAGTGAACACCATGATCCCCTTCCTCGCGCTTCTGTCCCTGCTTTCGTTCGCCGCCATGCCGGCCACCGGCTACGCCCAGACCTGCAGTCCGGTCCAGGTGTGCGGCGATGTCGACGATTCGGGGAGCGTCGGGGCGCCGGACGCCCTGAGGGTGCTGCGCAAGGCCGTCGGACAGAACCTGACGCTGGTCTGCGAGTGCGGCGGCACCTGTGCCGAGGACCTCGCGGAATGCCTGGCCCGGCCGGAGTGCGGCAACCAGGTCCTGGAAGCCGGCGAGGAATGCGAAGCGAACGACCTCGACGGCGCGAGCTGCGCGCTGCTCGGTTTCGCCGGGGGAACGATCGGCTGCAGCGCCGGTTGCCTGCTCGATACCACCGCGTGCTACGAAGAGCGCTTCGACACCAGCGGCCCGACCATCATCGATCGCGAAACGGGCCTGGAGTGGGAGAAGAAGGACGCCGGCAACGACGTCCAGAACATCACCAATCCCCACGACGCCGACAATCTCTACACGTGGGCGGATTTCCTCTCGGTTCCCAACGGCAGCGTGTTCGACGACTTCCTCGTCCGCCTCAACTCGCCGATCGGCCCTGGGGCGGCCGCGCCGGACGACGAGAACCCGGACCTCGGGCCGACGGCCACGGGGTGTTACGCGAACCACTGCGACTGGCGCCTTCCGACCGTGCAGGAACTCCAGACGATCCTGCAGGGAAAGTTTCCTTCCTGCGCGAATCCCTGCGTCCATCCCGAGTTCGCGCCCGGAACGGACGGCTACCAATGGTCCGTGTCGACGGTATCGCAGAACACGAACTCGGCTTGGAGGGTGAACCTCACCGACGGCGGTATCGCCGCTCACCAGAAAACGCAGTCGTCGCTGGCGCGAGCGGTCCGGGGCGGGAACTGACGCTCGTCGGGCGCGTCCTCGTCCACGAGGACGCGCCCGCGGGAGGGACTCCGCCGTGCTGCCGGGACGAACCGAAGCGAGGCGC
The DNA here is from genome assembly GCA_964476185.1 of uncultured Myxococcales bacterium. GTDB lineage: Bacteria > Desulfobacterota > Binatia > UBA1149 > CAITLU01 > DATNBU01. The sequence goes on along the minus strand of CAYYZO010000014.1, from coordinate 2,060 downwards.
GCTCCCGCGAGTCCTGCGAGTATTGTGAGGCCTGAGAGGCCGAAGCGGCTTGACCCGGCCCGCGCGATGCCGGAAACCGCGCGCGCGTGACCAGCAAGGAACTCCTCGACGCGAGCCCGCTGTTCGCACCGCTCCCCGGCGCCGTGCGCGCGCGACTGGCCGAGATCCTCGTGCCGCGCCGCTACGAGCGCGATGCCGTCGTCTATCTGCGCGGGGAGGAAGCGGTCGCGTTCTACGGGATCGCCGAGGGCCGCGTGCGCTTCAGCGCCGCCTCGCCCGAGGGCAAGGAGGTCGTGCTCGACTACGCAGGTCCCGGGCAATGGTTCGGGGAGATCGGCCTGTTCGACGACGGCCCGCGCGTGGTCGACGCGCGCACGGCCGAGCCGTCCTGCCTCGAGGTGCTCGCTCGGCGAGACCTGCTCGCGCTCTGCCGCACGGAGCCGGAGCTGATGTTCCGCGTCGTCGAGTTGTTCTCGCGCCGCATCCGCCGCGCCGAGGACCTGATCATCGACGCTTCGTTCCTGAACCTGCCGGAGCGCCTCGCGCGCAAGCTCTTGCACCTGGCCATCGACGAGGCGCACGGCGAGGCGACCGCGCGCGGCCCCGCGATCCACATCTCGCAGGACGAACTCGGACGCCTGGCGGGCGTCACCCGGGAGAGCGCCGGCCGCCAGCTGAAGGCGTGGGAGCGCGAGGGCCTGGTCGAGCTCGATTACGGCCGCGTCATCCTCGTCGACACCGCCGGCTTGCGCCGCCTCGTCACCGCTGCCATTGGCGAGTGACGAAGTCGCTCGCCTTCGGATGGACAGAGCGACGAGATCCCTGGCCTCCGGATGGACCGAGTGGCGTAGTCCCTCGCCTTCCGATGGACCGAGGGACGCAGTCGCCAGCGACGAAGAGATGGACCGAGCGGCGCCGTCGCTCGCCCGAGAACACCGCGCTTGATGCGTTTCGAGGAGGAAGAACCATGCCCACCGTCACCGATTTCCTGATCGCCAAGGACGACCTGCACCGCACCGAGTTCGCCGAACGCGGGCGCTCGGAAGACCTCCCGCTCGAGCCCGGCCAGGTGCTGCTGGCGGTCGACTCCTACGCGTTCACCGCGAACAACGTGACCTACGCGGTCTTCGGCGGCGCGATGCGCTACTGGGACTTCTTCCCCGCCCCGGACGGCTGGGGAACCGTGCCGGTCTGGGGTTTCGCGACGGTCGAGCGTTCCGCGCACCCCGACATCCGCGCCGGCGAGCGCGTCTTCGGCTACCTGCCGATGTCGACGCACTTCGTGGTCACGGCCGGCGAGGTCGGTCCCGGCGGCTTCGTCGAGACCGCCGCGCACCGCCGCGACCTGTCCGCGATCTACAACCAGTACACGCGCTGCGCGGGCGACCCCGGCTACGACCGCGCCAGCGAAGCCGAGCAGATGCTGTATCGCGTGCTGTTCCTGACCGGGTGGCTGATCGACGACTTCCTCGCCGACAACCGCTGGTTCGGGGCGCGCTCGGTCGTGGTCTCGAGCGCATCCAGCAAGACGTCGATCGGGCTGGCGGCGTGCGTGGCCAAGCGCGGACGCGACACGATCGAGCTCGTCGGCCTGACGTCCCGCGCGAACAAGCCGTTCGTCGAAGGCCTCGGCCTCTACCACAAGGTCGTCGCCTACGACGACATCACCTCGCTCGAGGCGACCACGCCGACCGTGTTCGTCGACATGGCCGGCGACCGCGACGTGACGATGGCCGTGCACCGGCACTTCGGCGAGAACCTGCGCTACAGCTGCAGCGTCGGCGGCACGCACTGGGAGAACCTCGCGTTCGGCGTCGAGATCCCCGGACCGACGCCGACGCTGTTCTTCGCGCCCGCGCAGGTGGACAAGCGCGTCGGCGAGTGGGGCGCGGCCGGGCTCCAGCAGCGCATGGGCGAGGCGTGGCTCGCGTTCCTGCCGCAGGCGAAGGACTGGATCACCGTCGAACGCAGCGCCGGCCGCGACGCCATCCGCCGCGTCTACCTCGACACGCTGGACGGACGCGCCGACCCGCGCCGCGGGTACGTGCTGACGTTCTGAC
>CAYYZO010000013.1:53257-63689 GCA_964476185.1 uncultured Myxococcales bacterium | reverse complement strand
GCGAGCGCGACGGCGGTCGCCGCTGCCGCGATGCTGGCGACGCGCGACGCGGCGACGTCGTCCGCGCCGGCCGCGCGTCCGGCCGCGATCGCGCCTGCCGTCGCGAGCGCCGCGAGCTGGTGCTTCGGATCGACGAGCGAGAGGTGCGGCGCCGCGCCGGAAGCCGCGCGCTCGGCGACGAAGAAGTAGAGCTGGTTGTCGCCGGTCAGCGGCAGGCGTTGCGGGTCGAGCCGCCAGCAGGCGGCCACGGCCGCCAGCGCCCAAAGCACGAGCGCCGCCCGCGTCGTTGCCGATCGATGTCCTTCGTCGTTCATCCGCGCCGCGTCCCGGACCGGTCCGTCGCTCATGCTGGGGCCGCGCCGCCACGTCAACGCGGGCGTCTTCGTGCGCGGCACAGGTCAAGCGGCCGCGACCCGAACGAGCGCGCTTCGCCGGGGAGCCGGAAGCGGATGGACCTTTCCCGGCAGACTGTTAGACGGGGGCGATGGCCCTGCTGCTCGGCGCGCAATCGATCGCGAAAGCCTACAGCGCGGCTCCGCTGTTCACCGACCTGTCGTTCGGCATCCACGACGGCGACCGGATCGGGCTCGTCGGCCCGAACGGCTGCGGCAAGTCGACCCTGCTCGCCGTGCTCGCGGGCCGCGAGGAGGCAGACACCGGCACGGTCGCGCTGCGGCGCCTGGCGCGGCTCGCGTACGTGCCGCAGCACCCGAGGTTCCCCGCCGGCGCGACCGCATCGGACGTCGTCTCGTCCGCGCTGCTCGAGACGATTCCCGACGGGACGGCACGCGCGGCCGCGACCGGCGCTGCGCTGTCGCGCTGCGGCCTGCAGGACCCCGCCGCGGCCGCCTCGACGCTGTCGGGCGGCTGGCAGAAGCGCCTCGCGATCGCGGCCGCGCTCGCGCGCGAGCCCGACCTGCTGCTGCTCGACGAGCCGACGAACCACCTCGACCTCGACGGCATCCTGTGGCTCGAGGGCGTGCTCGCCTCGCACCGCGGGGCGTACGTCGTCGTCAGCCACGACCGCTGGTTCCTCGAGCACGTGGCAACCCGCATGTTCGACCTCGATCCGGTCCACGACGGCGGTTTCTTCGAGACGCGCGGGCGCTACAGCGAGTTCCTCGAGCGCAAGGACGACGCGCTGCACGAGCAGGCGCGCTGGCAGCAGGTGCTCGCCAACCGCGTGCGCCGCGAAGTCGAGTGGCTGCGGCGCGGCCCGAAGGCGCGCACGACCAAGTCGCGGGCGCGCATCGACGAAGCCGCGCGCCTCCAGGACGAGCTGGCCGGCGTCTCGGCGCGGCTCGACCGTCGCGCGGCGTCGATCGAGATGACGGCGAGCGAGCGGCGCACGAAGCGCCTCGTCGTCGCCGAGCACGTCGGCAAGGACTTCGCGGGCCGCAGCGTGATCGCCGACGCGAGCTTCGTCCTGTCGCCGGGCGTGCGGCTCGGCCTGCTCGGGCCGAACGGCAGCGGGAAGTCGACGCTGATCCGCCTCGTCACCGGCGAGCTGGAGCCGGACCGCGGCAGGATCGAGCGCGCCGACGACCTGCGCGTCGCGGTGCTCGACCAGCACCGCGAGAGCCTCGACCCGGAGCAGACGCTGCGGCGCGCGCTCGCGCCGCACGGCGACCAGGTCGTGTTCGCCGGCAGGCCCGTGCACGTCGCGACATGGGCGAAGCGTTTCCTGTTCCGCACGGAGCAACTCGCGATGCCGGTCGGCAGGCTCTCGGGCGGCGAGCAGGCCCGCGTGCTGCTCGCGCGCCTGATGCTCGTGCCGGCCGACGTGTTGATCCTCGACGAACCGACCAACGACCTCGACATCCCGACGCTCGAGGTCCTCGAGGAGAGCCTGCTCGAGTTCCCGGGCGCCGTGCTCCTGGTCACGCACGATCGCTACCTGTTCCAGCGCGTCGTGACGACGGTGCTCGGGTTCGACGGGCGCGGCGGCGTCGCGGCGTTCGCCGACTACGACCAGTGGGAAGCCGAGCGCGGCGACCTCCAGACCGCCCCGAACGGCTCCGGCGAAGGGCGTCGCGGGTCGCCGGCTCGCGAGCCGGCGAGCGCGGCGCGGCCGAAGAAACTCGGGTACCTCGAGCAGCGCGAGTGGGAAGAGATGGAAGCGCGCATCCTCGCCGCCGAGGAGCGACTCTCGGAAGCGACGTCGCGCGCGCACGACCCGGCGGTCGTCACCGACGCCGGGGAAGTCGCGCGCCGCTACCGGGAACTCGACGAGGCGCAGTCCGAGGTCGAGCGCCTGTACGCGCGCTGGGCCGAGCTCGACGGGAAACGCCAGGCCCGCTCCTGAAGCGGGCCGACGTTCCCTCGCGCATCGTCGCGAAGAGGCCGGCGTCGCCGCCGAGCCGCGAGGGCAGCGTCGCGACCCGCCCGCGGCGGCGCGTCCGGTGGTCGAAGCGGCAATGCTCGATCGCGCTCATCGGCCGTCCGCTCCCGGTGCGCCGCCGGCCTCGCCGCCCTTTCCTTTCCAGGCAACGCGGTAGACGTACCCGCCCCGGTCGTCGCTGACGTACAGCGCGCCGTCCGGCCCGACGGCGAGGCCGACCGGACGGCCGCGCAGCGTTCCTCCATCCGGCCCGAGAAAGCCCGTCACGAAGTCGACCGGCGGCTCGAAGCTGCCGTCGTCGCGCACGTGCGCGCGAACGACCTTGTATCCGGTCGGAGCCGAGCGGTTCCACGAACCGTGGAACGCGACGAACAGGTCGCCGCGGTAACCGGCCGGGAATCCCTCGCCCGTGTAGAACACCAGCCCGAGCGGCGCCGAGTGCGCCTGCATCTCGATCGCCGGCGCCGCCACGCCCCGGCACGCCCCCTCGCTCCCGTAGTCCGGGTCGACGAGGCGCCCCGCATGGCAGCGCGGCCACCCGTAGTCCCCGCCCTCCTCGACGACGTAGACGGTCTCCGGCGGCAGGTCGTCGCCGAGCCAGTCGCGGCCGTTGTTCGTCGCCCAGAGCGCGCCGGTCTCCGGGTGCAGCGCCAGCCCGACGGCGTTGCGCAAGCCCCGGGCGAAGATTCGCTCGCCCCGTCCGGACGGCCCGTCGTAGACGACAATGGTCGCGCGGCGCTCGTCCTCCTCGCGGCACACGTTGCAGCTCGAACCGACGGACACCACCATGCGGCCGTCCGGGAGGAACAGGACGGTGCGCGTCGAGTGGCCTTCGGTCGGGTAGCCGTCGACGACCGTGCGACGGGCGTCGGCCTTTCCATCGGCGTCCTCGTCCTTCAGCTCGACGACACCGGTCGGCACGCCGACGTACAGCGCGCCGCGGTGCCAGGACACCGAATGCGGGGACGACAGCCCGCCCGCGAACTCCTCGCGGAGGTCGGCCGCGGCGTCTCCGTTCGTGTCGGCGAGCGCGAGGATGCGGTTCGCGCCGGACTCCGCGACGTACAGGCGGCCGTCCGGTCCCCACGTCAGGAAGCGCGGCCGCTCGAGTCCTTCGGCGAAGACCGTCGCGACGAAGCCGTCGGGAACCTCGAGGTCCGCGCGACCACCCGGCGCCAGCAGCGCCGCGAACGTGACGTGGCGCTGCGCCGCGAAGAGGAGCACGGCGATCGCGACCGCGTCGCCGATCAGCAGCAGGACTCGCGCGAGGCCCGGACGAAACGCCATGCCGTCAATCTGTCACGTGGAAACCGGGAGCGGAACAAGCCCGGCGGGGTGCGGAGCACGCCGGCGGAGGACCCCCGGGGCACCGGGTCCATCGGCGGGAGCGTTCGAGCCGCCAGCGGCGGCGGCGCGCCCGCAAGACGGAGCGCCGGGCCCGACGGCCGGCGCTCCGCGCGGAATCACTCCGGGACGATGCAGGTGAACTCGCCGCACTCCTCTTCGTCGCGGCCGTCGGCGCAATCGAAGTTGCCGTCGCAAACCTTCGTGCCTTCGATGTCATCCGAGGTGGCATTGTAGTCGCCGCAGCGGAAGATCGGGATCTCGCAGTTGTCCTCGTCGGAGCCGTCGGCGCAGTCGTCGAAGCCGTCGCACTGCGCCTGGGTGTCGATGCGGACGCCGTTGTTGCAGACGAAGGTGGCGTTCTCGCAGCTGCGGATGCACGCGTTGGTGCTGCCCTCGCAGACGTAGTCCTGGACGACCTCGCAGCTGGCGCCGACGATGCACCCCGCGAGGCACACGTCGAACTGGGTTTCCGGCTGCGCGTGGCACGCGCCGTTGCCGCCGTCGTAAACGCCGCACTGGGCGTAGGTCGTGTAGATGCTGCGGCAGGACGCGTTGCCGGCACCGCCTCCTCCGCCGCAGTTCGCGAGCGCGACGAGCGAAAACAGGGCTATCCAGTGGACGGTGCGGTTCATGCTTCCCCCTTGGGTCGTGGAGCGGATCGATCGGGAGGGCCGTGCGGCCCGACACGGCGAAAATAGCCCGCCACGCCTCGTCTTGGAAGAGGGGTCGGTCGCCCGGGCCCCGCTCGCGTCCCGCCGCGGCCCGGCTTGCGGCTCCCGGCGCGGGCCGGAGCGCCGGCTCGATCCAGATCCGCCGGACCTTTTCCGGGCGATCCGCGGGACGCGAAGCTCGCATCCCGCGGATCGCCGCTGGAGTCGGAAAGTCAGGATCGCTCGAACAGGAGAAAAGTGGTGGGTGCGCCAGGGGTCGAACCTGGGACCCGCTGATTAAGAGTCAGCTGCTCTACCAACTGAGCTACGCACCCACAGGGCGGCTCTGCTATCCGATGTGCCGCAGAAGGGCAACAGCGCCGCGTGCAGGAAGATGGGGTGGGCGACGGGACTTGAACCCGCGACAACCGGAACCACAATCCGGGGCTCTACCGACTGAGCTACGCCCACCGTGACCCGGCCACCGCGAGAGGAGTGGCCGGAACGTCGAAGAAGCACGGCAACCTAGGAAAAACCCTTGCCGGAGTCCAGCGGGCGAACGTTGCGGGGCACGCCCTCGGCGGGCCCGGGCCCCGGCACGCGCAGCGCGGGCTGCGCCGGCGCGGGGCTTTCCGCGAGGAACCGCAGCATCTCGCGCAGGACCCGTTGCGGCTGTTCGTAGTGCGCGAGGTGACCCGCCTCTTCGATGACGTGCACGGCCGCTTGCGGCAGCAGGCCGGCCGCGACTTCGGCGCCGGCCACCGGCGTGATCTCGTCGTTCGCTCCCCAGAACAACTCGACCGGCAGGCCCGAGCCCGCCAGCGCGGCGTAGCGCCCCCGGAAGTCGGCCAGCGGCATGTGCCGCAGCGTCGAGAGGATCGCGCGCTTGTAGCCCGCGTACCCGAGTTGCTGCCGGAAGCGCCGCTGGAGTTCGGGCACGAGCGCCTGGTCGTGGACCGAACGCGCGTTGGCCTCGACCAGCACGCGGTCCCCGAACACCTGCATCAGCCAGTCGCCGACGAGCGGGATCTCGAGCACGCGTGCCGCCGCCGGTTCGTCGACGACGATGCCGGCCGGATCGACGAGCGTCAGCGTCGCGACGCGCCCGGGATGCCGCAGCGAGAACTCGGCGGCGATGATCCCTCCCATCGAAAGCCCGACCAGGTGCACGGGCCGCGACGCCCCGACCTTGCGCAACAGCCGCTCGAGCTGGCGATCGAACAGGTCGAGGTCGTAGCGCTCCCACGGCCGGTCGGACAGGCCGCGCCCGTAGAGGTCGTACACGAGCGTCGCGTAGCCTTCGTCGCGAAGCGCGCGCGGCAATGGTCCCCAGACGTAGGACGGCGAGCTGAAGCCGTGCACGAACACGACCAGTTCGGAACCTCGCGTTCCCTGGAGTTCGCAGTGCGTGACACCGTCCTTCAGCTCCACGAACAGGCCGGGCAGGCGCCGGCGCTCGGGCTTGCCCAGCCGCTGTCGCTCTCCGCCGCAGATCCACGGAATCGCGACGAGCACCGCGAACAGCACGAGCACGACGCGCCGGGCGCTCATCCTCGAGTCCCCGATCGCGAGCGGATCACGACGCGCCGGGCGCGACTTCCGGCCGGGACTCCCCGGATCAGCCGACGAGCGCCCAAGGCGCCTCCCGCTCCGGATCGCGGCCGCAGCTGGCGGGCGTCGAGACGGCGTCGACCTCCGCGACGTCCACGAGCGCCGAGAGTCGTGCGGACTCGTCGTCGAGCTCTGCCTCGAGCTCGACGCTCCACGCGCCGTCGTCGCGCCGGTCGACGCTCCATCGCAGCGCCGCCCGATCGAAAGCCGCCCCTGTCCGCCGCCAGAGCTCCCGCTCGACGATCTGCGCCGGCTCGGGAAGCGCGCAGCGGCCCCGGTAAATCGTGTCGAGTCGGGCAACGAGCGCGGCGCCGCCGCTCACGATCGCCGGCGCGTCGTCAGCGCCGACGCGGCCGTACGTGCGGCCGCTCGGCAACTCGAGGAGGGTCGGCGCGAAGCGGTGGCCGCCGAGGTGACTGCAGCGCCAGACGCGCAGCTGCTCGCCTGCTGCTGCCGCCAGGCGGTCCAGCTCGCGGTAGAGCCGGTAGCCGAACTTGCCGCAGCACGCATCGCGCGTCCCGTGCGTGCAAACGAGGAGGTCGCGCCATGCTCCTGCCGGCAAGGCGCTGGCTTGCGGAGCTTCGCCGCCGCTCGCGAGCGTATCGAGCAGGTCCGGCAATCGGTCGCGCGAGACTTCGTAGTCGGTCCTGCCGTAACCGGGAAACCGCTCCCGCCGCACGGCGCTAAGCACGCGGACCACGTCGCGCCGTGCCGGCCGGCGAGGCTCGAGCGCAAGGAGCCTGACCTCCGCGAGCCCTGCGATGCGACCGATCGCGGCATCGAGCCGCGCGTCGCTCCCACGCGAACCGGCCAGGCGGGCGGTCCACGGCGACTCGAGCTCGAACGCCAGCACCTGCGCGTAACAGCCCGCGGTGCCGATCAGCGGCAACCCCCGCGCCGCCGAAAGCTCGCTGCAAAGGGCGGTGGGAGCATCGGAAGCGGTCATGCCCATGGGACGGTGGAGGCGGCGCGGCTGCTCGCCGCCGCGCCGGCGCTCAGAACAGCAGCGCCGGCTCTTCGCAATACTGCGTCGTCTTGTTGCAGAGGTAGAAGTCCTTGCAGTCCGCGTTCCTGGTGCAGGGCTTCTCGCAGGTTTCCGTGTTCGGGTTGCAGCGGAACTCGGGCGGGAGCGCGGAGCAGTCGCCATTGCCGCTGCAACGCACCGGAATGGTGGTCGTCGTCGAGGTCGTCGAGGTCGAGGTCGTCGACGCGCCGCTGACGGTCGTCGTGGTGACCTTCTCGCACGGCGGACAGTCGAGGCTCGCGGCCTGGCCGACGGCTCGCTTCAGGCAGACCAGCGCGTCGCTCGTCGTCTGGCTACCGCTGCCGTTGACGTCGCAGACACAGGGCGCGCAGGAAACCGAGCCGACCGAGGCGCGCAGCACGAAGCCGCAATCCGTGGTGGTCGGCGAGTTCCCGGTCGAGATCGGCTGCGCGCAATCGCCCTTGGCCGCGCCCGCCGCGCCCGCGTGGACGACGACCAGGAGCGCGGCTGCGATCAGGCGCGAGGCGGGTCCGCGCAAGCGGAGCCGGGACACCTTCGCAGGCTTCTCCGCAGGCTTCTTCATGGAGTCGTCGGTTGCCGGGGCGCGCAATCCGAAACGCGAGTGTGCCGCGGACCCGGCCGCGGGACAACCCGGAAAATGCCGCGGGCGGCGATCAGGCCCGGCGCGCGGGGCTTCGCGGCGGCGGCGCCTCACTCGCGTCTCGGTAGTGGTGGAAGTTCCAGATCTCGTTCATGCCGTCGGTCAGGCGCGCCACGAGCGTCTCCGCTTCGCTGTACGGTTCCGCCGGGAAATGCATCGCCTCGTCCAGCAGGGCCGCGCAGTCCAGCGCGTATTCGCACTGCCCGATGAGGCGGCCGACCAGGCCGGGATCGCGCGCGAGCGCGCCCGGATCGCCGGCCAGCAGGTCGCGCAGGCCCTCGAGTTCTCGGCGGGTGAACAGGATCATGATCGTAACCTCGCGTCCGGGGTTTCGTCTTCGTGGCCGGCGACGCGGCCCGCGGGCATCGCCGCGCGATCCGCGCTGCGCCTCGCCGCGACGACGCGGGATCGGCCCGGCATTAGCCCCGGGGACCGTTACGATGAGAGAGGCTAATTGGCGAACGGTCGCGGCCCCGCGAGCGACGCGGCCGGGGAAGGAATGCCGCGCAATTTCCCCTCGGGAAGCACGGCAACGGCTCGCAACCGCGCCCGGATGACGCTTAATATGACTCGCCCTCGACGAACCGCCCGAACGAACCGCCGACGAGTCCCGCCGCCTTTCCCGCGCGGTCTTGCCGTCTTCTGTTCGCGGTCCCCCGACGGGGCGCCCGACCCTGGGACCATGGCCGTACTTCGACAGCAGAGGATTCCGACGGCGCCCCGGCGCCGCGAGCGCAGGTCATGATCAAGCCCGATTTCGCGAACATCTCGAACGCCGACTACGTAGACGAACTCTATCGCAGGTATCTCGCCGACCCGTCCTCGGTTTCCGACGACTGGCGGATCTTCTTCGCGGGGTTCGAGCTCTCCGGGAACGGCTCCGCCTCCGCGGCCGCCGCGTCGTCCCCCGCCCGGGCGACGACGCCCGCCGCGCGCGGCGAGAGCCTCGAGGACGCCCGCAAGGCGGCGCGGCGCGGGACCGGCGTCGCGCCGACGGTCGGGATCCTCGACCTGATCCACTCCTACCGCGAAGCGGGGCACCTCGTCGCGAGCCTCGACCCGCTCGGGAACAACCAGACCTCCCATCCCCTGCTCGAACTCTCGCAGTTCGGTCTGAGCGAGGCGGACCTCCCGCGCGCGGTCGAGATCCCCGCGTTCAAGGCGAAGCCGGTCGCGCGGGTCGGCGAGTTGATCGACCACCTGCGCGCCACGTACTGCGGCAACGTCGCCGTCGAGTACATGTACATCCAGAACAAGGAACAGCGCGAGTGGATCCAGGACCGGATCGAGCCCTCGTGCAACCGCCCGAACCTGTCGGCCGCCGAGCGCGTCGAGATCCTCGAGCAGCTCCTGCGCGCGAACATGTTCGAGCAGTTCCTGCACAAGAAGTACGTGGGCGCCAAGCGCTTCTCGCTCGAGGGCGGCGAGACCCTCGTGCCGCTGCTGCACCAGATCGTCGAGGAAAGCGGACGGTTGGGCACGCGCGAGGTCGTGATGGGCATGCCGCACCGCGGCCGCCTCAACGTGCTCGCCCACATCCTCGGCAAGCCCTACGAGATGATCCTGTCCGAGTTCGAGGGGAACTTCCTCGCCGACAACATCCAGGGCGACGGCGACGTGAAGTACCACCTCGGCTACTCGCGCGACCACCGCACGACCTCGGGCGCCGACATCCACCTTTCGCTGCTGTTCAACCCGAGCCACCTCGAGGCGATCAACCCGGTCGCGGAGGGCATCGTCGCGGGCAAGCAGCACTACCTGTCCGACTCGAGCTGCTCGCTCGTGCTGCCGCTGCTGATGCACGGCGACGCCGCGTTCATGGGGCAGGGCCTCGTGATGGAGACGCTGAGCCTGTCGGAGCTGGCCGGGTTCCGCACCGGCGGCACGATCCACGTGATCGTCAACAACCAGATCGGCTTCACGACCTCGCCGAAGGACTACCGCTTCACGCGCTACCCGACCGAGCTCGCCAAGCTGGTCTCGGCGCCAACGCTGCACGCCAACGGAGACGACCCGGAGGCCGTCGTGCAGGCCGGCCGCATCGCGGCCGAGTTCCGCCAGCGCTTCCACGAGGACGTGCTCGTCGACCTCGTCTGCTACCGCCGCCACGGCCACAACGAGCTCGACGACCCGACCTTCACGCAGCCGCTGATGTACAAGACGATCGCGAAGCTGCCGCCGGTCTCGCGCCTGTACGCCGACCGGCTGCTGGCCGAGGGCGTGCTCGACGAAGCGGGCGTCCGGGAGATCACCGAGCGCATCGAGGGCGACCTCAACACCGCGCTCGACTACGCGCGCGACTTCATGCCGAAGCAGCAGGTCTTCTCGTTCGGCGGCGTCTGGAAGGGCATGACGTGGGCCGGCGACGACTGGAGCGCGTCGACGCGGGTGCCGGCCGAGACGCTGCACCGGGTGGCCGGCGCCGCGGCGAGCCTGCCCGAGGGCTTCGCGCCGCACCCGAAGGTGCAGCGCCTGTACGCCGACCGCATCCGCATGCTCGAGGCCGGGACCGACATCGACTGGGGCTGCGGCGAGATGCTCGCGCTCGGCACGCTGCTGCTCGAGGGCACGGCCGTCCGCCTTTCCGGCCAGGACAGCGGGCGCGGCACGTTCAGCCACCGCCAGGCCGCGCTGCACGACATGGAGAACGGCCGGCGCTACGTCCCGCTCGACTGCATGAGCGAGGACCAGGGTCGTTTCTACCTGATCGACAGCAACCTGTCGGAGGCCGGCGTGCTCGGCTTCGAGTACGGCTTCGCGTCAGCCGACCCGCGCAACCTCGTGATCTGGGAAGCGCAGTTCGGCGACTTCGCCAACGGCGCGCAGGTCATCATCGA
>CAYYZO010000013.1:7760-53247 GCA_964476185.1 uncultured Myxococcales bacterium | reverse complement strand
CCCCGAGCACTCGAGCGGACGGCTCGAGCGCTTCCTGAACCTGTGCGCCGAGCAGAACATGCAGGTCTGCAACCTCACCAAGCCCGCGCAGCTCTTCCACGTGCTGCGCCGGCAGGTGCGCCGCAACTTCCGCAAGCCGCTCGTGATCATGAGCCCGAAGAGCATGCTCCGGAACAAGCTCTGCGTCTCGACGATCGACGAGTTCACGGACATGAACTTCCGGCTCGTGCTCGACGAGGTCGAGGACATCGACCGCAAGCACGTGCGGCGCGTGCTGCTGTGCAGCGGCAAGATCTACTACGACCTGGTGGCCGACCGGGCGGAGCGCAACATCCACGACGTGGCGATCGTCCGCGTGGAGCAGCTCTACCCGTTCCCGCTCGCCGAGGTGCGCGAGATCCTCGCCCGTTACCCGGCCGACGCGGAGGTCGACTGGGTACAGGAAGAGCCGAAGAACATGGGCGCCTGGCGCTTCATCTTCGACCGCAACCACATGATCTTCGACGACCAGCGCATGCTGTACTACGTCGGCCGCGAAGCGGCGGCGAGTCCGGCCACCGGCTCCTACAAGAAGCACCAGGCCGAGCTCCGCCAGATCCTCGACAACGCGTTCCGCCCGAGCAGGGCGCAGTCCATCTCGTGGGTGAACCATGCCGCCGGTTGATGTCGTCGTTCCGCAACTCGGGGAATCCATCAGCGAGGGAGAGATCCTCGCTTGGCGCTGCGAGGATGGGCAAACCGTCGCCGTCGACGAGATCCTGCTGGAGCTCGAGACCGACAAGACGACCGTCGAGATCCCGTCGCCGGCCGCCGGCACGCTGCGCATCCTGAAGCAGCAGGGATCCGCCGTCGCGGTCGGCGAGACGATCGCGCGCGTCGAGGAAGGCGCGGCCACCGGCAAGGCCAAGGCCGCGGCACCGGCGAAGTCGTCCGCGCCGCCGGTCGCGGCCACGACGCCGGCTTCGTCGATCCCCTCGCCCGCCGCATCGTCGTCCGCGCCGGTCGCCGGGCCTGCGTCGGTGCCGGCGGCTTCCGCGCCGGAGCCCGAACCCGCGGCCCCGGCGGCTGCCGCCTCCCGGCTCGGCCCGGCCGCCCGCCGCGCGGCCGAGGAGCAGCAGGTGGACCCCGCGACACTGCGCGGAACCGGCCCCGGCGGCCGCGCGACGAAGGTCGACGTCGCCGCTGCCGCCGAAGCACGCCGGCAGCCCGCCGCCGCCCCCGCCGAGAACGTCCCTGCCGCGAAGCCGGCGCCCGCCGCGCCGCGCGCCGTGGCGTCCAGCGAGGAAGACGACGGCGAAGAACGCACGCGCATGACGCGGCTGCGCCGCACGATCGCCGAGCGTCTCGTCGCCGCGCAGCACACGGCCGCGATCCTGACGACCTTCAACGAGATCGACATGAGCGCGGCGATGGAGCTTCGCTCGCGCCACAAGGAGCTGTTCCAGAAGACCCACGGGGTCTCGCTCGGCTTCATGTCGATCTTCGCGCGTGCCTGCGTGCTCGCCTTGCGCGACGTGCCGGTCGTCGGCGCCCGCATCGAGGGCGACGAGATCGTCACCACCCGGCGCGTGCACCTCGGCATCGCGGCTTCGACCGACCGGGGCCTCGTGGTGCCGATCGTGCGCGGCGCCGACCGGATGAACCTGGCCGAACTCGAGACGGAGATCGGCCGCCTCGCCGGCCTCGCGCGCGAGGGCAAGCTCGGCGTCGAGGACCTCTCCGGCGGCACGTTCACGATCTCGAACGGCGGCGTGTTCGGGTCGCTGCTGTCCACGCCGATCCTGAACCCGCCGCAGAGCGGCATCCTCGGCATGCACAAGATTGAGAAGCGCCCCGTCGTGGTCGGCGACCAGATCGTGATCCGGCCGATGATGTACGTCGCGCTGTCGTACGATCACCGGATCGTCGACGGCCGCGAGGCCGTGACGTTCCTCGTGCGCGTGAAGGAGCGCATCGAGGACCCCTCGCGCCTTCTGCTCGAGATCTGAAGACCCGGGCCCGCGTCGTCCGCGCCGCGCACGACCGCGGCGCGGACGACACGGGCGAGGCGCCCCCTTCGCGCGCAGGCAAGGAGCCGCGCGACAGCACCCAGGAGACACGCACCTTGGCCAAGCAGCGTTACGACCTCGTCGTCCTCGGAGCAGGTCCGGGCGGTTACCAGGCGGCGATCCGCGCGTCCCAGCTCGGGATGAAGACCGCGATCGTCGAGAAGGATCCCGCCCTCGGAGGCACGTGCCTCAACGTCGGCTGCATCCCGAGCAAGGCGCTCCTCGAGTCGTCGGAACTGTTCGCCCAGGCGCGCGAGGGCCTGGCCGGGCACGGCATCCGCACCGGCGAGGTCGAGCTCGACCTCGCGGCGATGATGGCGCGCAAGCGCGGCGTCGTCGAAGGCCTCACGCGCGGCGTGCAGGGCCTGATGAAGAAGAACAAGATCGACGTCTGGCACGGACGCGCGCGCATCGCGCAACCGACCCCGGACGGCCTCGTCGAGGTCAAGGGCCAGAACGACGGCCAGCTCGAGACGCCGCGGATCCTCGTCGCGACCGGCAGCGTGCCCGTCGCGCTGCCGCACCTGCCGTTCGACGGCAAGCGGATCCTCTCGTCGACCGAGGCGCTTTCGCTCGAGGAAGTCCCCGCGAGGATGCTCGTCGTCGGCGGCGGCGCGATCGGGCTCGAGCTCGGCTCGGTCTGGAGCCGCCTCGGGACGAAGGTCCGCGTCGTCGAGCTGATGGACCAGATCGTCCCCGGGTCCGACCGCAAGACCGCCCAGCTGCTCGAACGTTCGTTGAAGAAGCAGGGCCTCGAGATCCTGCTGCAGACCAAGGCCGTCGCGGCCGAGGTCGGCTCGAAGGGCGTGAAGGTCACGCTCGAGGCGAAGGACGGCAAGCAGACGACCGACACCTGGGACGCGGTGCTCGTCGCCGTCGGTCGCCGCGCGTTCACGGAGGGCCTCGGGCTCGCCGAGGCCGGCGTCGCCTGCGACGAGCGCGGCCGCGTCGAGGTCGGTCCCCACTACGAGACCGGCGTGCCGGGCATCTACGCGATCGGCGACGTGATCGCGGGCGTGATGCTCGCCCACAAGGCCTCGGAGGAAGGCGTCGCCTGCGTCGAGCGCATGGCCGGCGTCGCCGGGCACGTCAACTACGCGGCGATCCCCGGCGTCGTCTACACGTGGCCCGAGCTCGCGAGCGTCGGCCTCAGCGAGGAAGGCGCGAAGGCCGCCGGCCACGACGTGCGCGTCGGCAGCTTCCCGTTCACGGCGACGCCGCGCGCGAAGTGCACGGGCGAGACCGACGGCGGCGTGCGCATCGTCGCCGACGCAGCGACCGACACGATCCTCGGCGTGCACATCGTCGGGCCGAATGCGTCGGAACTGATCGCGGAGGCCGCGGTCGCGATGGAATTCGGCGCGACGTCCGAGGACATCGCGCGCTCCGTGCACGCGCACCCGACGCTGGCCGAGGCGCTGAAGGAAGCGGCCCTCGGGGTCGAAGGCCGATCGATCCACATCTGAGGCCGGCCGTCCGCGCCGATTCGCCGGTCGGCTTCACCGGGGGCGCTAGTCCTTGCCGACCTCGCGCGTGCCTGCGGCCGGCTTCCTGTCATGCGGCCCTGGACCGGGAAAGCCCGGCTTGAGAGCGTGCGCGTAACGAGGCTTACGGTTCCGAGGCCGCGATCGCCGGGGGCAGGTTGGGCAGGGCGAACCGGAACGTCGCCCCGTTATCGGGTTCCGCGTCCGCCCAGACCCGACCCCCGTGGCGTTGCACGACCCGGTCGACGATCGCCAGGCCGACGCCGATTCCCGGGAACTTCGGGTCGTTGTGCAATCTCTGGAAAACCCCGAACAGCTTGGCGGCGTAGCGCGGGTCGAAGCCCGTCCCGTTGTCGCTCACCTCGTAGACGGTCTCGGACTCCAGGACGGTCGCCGACACCTTGATCGTCGGCGTCGTTCGCTCGGCGGAGAACTTGACGGCATTGGAGACGAGGTTCATCCAGACCTGGCGAATCAGCACCGGGTCACCATGGGCGGACGGCAGCGGGGAAACGGACCAGTCGATGCGTTCGCGCTGCTCCGGCGTCGTGGTCGTCTCGAATACGTCGGCGACCAACCGCTCCATGTCGATGGCGGTGCTGGTGATCGTGGCCCTGCTGGTCCGCGAGAACGACAACAGGGCGTCGATCAGGATCCCCATCCGCCTGGCTTCCCGCTGGACGACGCGAACGTACTCGGCCGCCTTTTCGTCCAGGCCCGGGGCGTACTCTTCTTCGAGGATCCGCGAGTATCCGGCGATCACGCGCAGCGGCGCCCGCAGGTCGTGCGACGCCGAGTACGCGAACGTCTGGAGTTCCCTGTTCGCCATCTCCAGGTTCGCCGTGCGCTCCCGGACGCGGGCTTCGAGCTCGTCGTTGAGGCTCCTGATCCGTTCTTCGGCCCTCTTGCGCTCGGTGATCTCGCGAAGGACGATCACCCTGCCCACCACGTGGTCCCGCAGGTCCTTCATCGTGGACACCCGCAGGTCGAACACGCTGTCCCGGGAGTTGCGACTCAGGATCATCTCGCTCGCTTTCACGACGCCGGCTGCGCCGAACCCGGGGAATTCCGGGAGGACTTCGCGCACGGGACGGCCGATGATGCCGGAGCGCGGGAGGGCAAGGAGCCGCACCGCCGCGGTGTTCACCTCGGCGAGTCGGCCGTCCGGGTCGACCACGAGGACGGCGTCGTTGATGCTGTTCAGGATGTTCTCGCGAGTAGCGCTCAACAGATCGGTGCGACGCAGGTAGCGCAGCGCCAACGCCACGGTGATGATCCCGCTGCTCAGTCCGATCTGGGTGGCCACGTACGGCCCGAGCGGGCTCTTGTCGAACACATCGAGGCCGACCCCGGCGCCGGCGGCGACGGCCGCCAGCAACATCGCGACGGATTGCCGCCGGTACATCCCGCGCGTGCGGATCAGCAGGCGGGCCAGCAGGAAGCCGCCCGTCGTCATCAGCAGGTAGGAGTACGTGACGATGGGCCAGTAGGCGGGACCGGCTGCGTCCAGCGGCAGCGACCGCACGCTGTCGACGATTTCCCGGGTCCTCCCGACGTCCCACAGCCATCCGTGGTACTCGTTGGTGTAGGTCAGCAGGATCCTGGCCAGCGGGACCACGCCCAGCAGCAGCAGGGTCCTTCCCGTCAGCCAGGAGTGGGTGCCGCTGTAGTGAAAGGCCAGCCACAGGAAAGTCGGCGGACCGATCGCCCATCCGACCTGCAACAACCGGAACCAGAAGATCCTGCTGGTGAACTCGGCGGTGGAGGCCTGCATGAACTCCGCGAAGGTGATCATCGCGCAGGTAAGGAGCAGCACGACGCCGGCCTTCCATGGCGGTCTGTGCTGACGGGTAGCCGCCACCCAGGCTGCGGTGAAAACGAAGGCGATCGGCAACGCGAGTGAGATCGACCAACGCATCCTTCACTCCTCGCCGACCGTGAGGCCGACCGCCCGGTGATCGCTGCGGCGGAAGCAACCGATGTCTCTCATTCCCGGCTACCCCTGGATCCTGCCGCCTGCCTTGTAGCGCGGGCCGACGCGGCAAAGAAGGCGCGGGCAGCGACGGCGGGCGCCTGAAGCTCGCGGCGGTCGTCGGTTGCCAGTGATCGTGGCCACCAGATCCACCGGCGGTCGGGCCGTCGTCACTGCACCGCTGGAGCCGGCGGCTTCGGACTGCCATACACCGGCAGGTCCTCGACCGCCCCGCATGAAGATCCGCCTGCTGTCCTGGAACGTGCACGGGCTGCCCGCGCCGATCACGAGGCACCGCGCCCAGCGCCTGCGGCGCATCGCCGCGCAGGTCGACGCGCAGCGACCGGACGTCGTCGCGCTGCAAGAGGCCTGGGCGGGCTCGCTCGCGATCCTCGCCACGGCGCTGCCGGCGTGGACACCGCTGTTCCACCGCACGCGCGCCGGCGGCGCGGCCGGAGGCCTGCTGGTGCTCGTGCCGAAACGCGGCGACTGGGACGCCGACCCCGCGACGCTGCGCTTTCGCCGCTACTCGCACTCTGCGCCGAGGCATCGCGTCTGGGAGGCCGACGGGCTGGCCGGCAAGGGCGCGCTGTTCGTCCGCCTCGCGCACCGCGCGCAACAGCGGCACCTGTGGCTCGCGAACACGCACCTGCAGTCGCGCTATCGCGCGAACGCGTACGAGCAGATCCGCCACGCGCAGTTGCACGAGCTCACGCGCTGGGTCCACGAGCACGGCGTCGCGACGCCGATGCTGCTGTGCGGCGACTTCAACACGCCGGCCGACGACGACCCGCTCTACGAGCACATCGCGGCGCTCGGCAGCGACCTGACGCGGCCGGAGCGCGAGCGACGCGCCGGCGGGGCGACGAACTTCCCGCTGCAGGCGGAGGCCGGCTGGATCGACTACGTGATCGCCAGGCCCGCCGCCGGCGGGAGCGCGAACGGCGACGTGCGCCTGATCGAGAACACGGCGGCCGACGATCCGTACTCGGACCACAGCGCGCTCGTCGCCGACGTCGAGCTCTGATTCGGCGGCCCGAAGGTCCCCCCGCCCGCCAGCCGGCGTCGCCGCATGGACTTGCATGCTTGTGCAATTCCCGAAATGTCAGGAAGGAAGCGCTGGAAGTCCGGGACGTCCCGCACGACACGCGCCGCACCGGGCCGCCCGCCCGGGACCGAGGAGGAGACGATGGCCGAACGAGTCGACACCCCAGAGCAGGCCGAGTTCCGTGAGTACTGTCGCCATTGGCTCGCGGAGAACCGCCCTGCCCCTCCGTCGTTCCGCCTTCCGATCTCCGCCATCGAGGTCATGACCGAGGACCAGCGCCGCTTCCTCGCCGACTGGCAGCACAAGTGCCACACGGCGGGCCTCGTCGGCACCGACTACCCGAAGGAGTACGGCGGTCACGGCAAGAAGGGCCTGCAGTCGATCGCGATCCAGGAGATGGGCCGCGCCGGCGTGCCGTACATGCTGAACATCATCGGGCTGAACATGGCCGCCCCGACGATCCTCGTGCACGGCACCGAGGAACAGAAGCGCCGCTACCTTCCGCCGCTGCTGTCGGCCGACGAGATCTGGTGCCAGGGGTTCTCGGAGCCCGGCGCCGGCAGCGACCTCGCGAGCGTGCAGACGAGCGCCGTGCGCGACGGCGACGACTGGGTCATCAACGGCCACAAGGTCTGGACGAGCCTCGCGCACTTCGCGAGCTGGATGATCCTGCTCCTGCGCACGAGCAGCGACGACAAGTACAAGGGACTTTCCTACTTCATCGTTCCGATTCGCGGCGCGAAGGGCGTCACGGTCCGGCCGCTCATCAAGGTGACCGGCGAGACCGGCTTCAACGAGGTGCTGTTCGAGGACCTCGTCGTCCCCGACACGATGCGGCTCGACGAGGTCGGCAAGGGCTGGAACGTCGCGATGACGACGCTGACCTACGAACGCGGCGCGGCCGAGGGCGCCGGGTCCGGCGGCGGCGTCTCGATCGACG
Organism: uncultured Myxococcales bacterium; assembly: GCA_964476185.1. Lineage (GTDB taxonomy): Bacteria > Desulfobacterota > Binatia > UBA1149 > CAITLU01 > DATNBU01. The sequence continues at coordinate 45,755 of CAYYZO010000013.1, read as the reverse complement.
ACCGCATCCGTTCCCTCGTCGCGCTCGCGAAGAACACCCCGCGCCCCGGCGGCAGGACCGCGTGGCACGACGCGGTGATCCGCGACAAGGTCATGCAGCTGGCCGTGCGCGGCGAAGGCTTCCGGCAGACGTCGCGGCGAGCCCGCGTCGAGAGCCTGTGCGAGCAGCCGCTGCGGCTTCCGCTGCAACAGAAGGTGCTGACGAGCGAGCTGATGCAGGACATGGCGGCGGTCGCGCTCGAGATCGAGGGGCCGTACTCGAGCCTCTACCTCGGCGACCGGCGCGCGCCCGACGGCGGGCAATGGCCGCTCACGTACCTGAACTCCTACGGCTTCACGATCGCCGCCGGCAGCAACGAGATCCAGCGCAACATCCTCGGCGAGCGCGTGCTCGGCATGGCGAAGTCCAAGTGACGGCGCCGCGGCGCCGATAGCGAGGGATCACGAACATGGCACAGCCCAAGAACTTCGGTTTCGGCGCGGACGAGCAGATGGTCCGCGACCAGGCCAGCCGCTTCCTCAAGGACAACCTCCCGGTCGACCGCCTTCGCGCGCTCGTCGCGCACGACCACAAGCAGGCCTACGAATCCCCCGTGCAACCCGCGCGCTGGGACGAGAAGCTCTGGCGCGACGCTGTCGCGCTGGGATGGACCGGGCTCGGCGTTCCCGAAGCGCAGGGCGGGGTCGGCTTGCCGCTGGTCGCCGTGGCCGCGGTCGCCGAAGAAGCCGGCCGCGCGGCGCTGCCGTCGCCGCTTCTGGCGACGCTGTGCGCGACCGAGCTGCTGAAGGCCTGCGACAGCGACGCTGCGCGCTCGGCGCTCGAGGCGATCGCGAGCGGGACCGCCGCGTCGCTGGCGACGACGGGACACGCCGCCGCCTGGGAAACGCTGGAATCGGACGTCGTCGCGAAGCCGTCGGCGGGCGGATACACGCTCGACGGCGCCGCGCACTTCGTGCAGGACGCCCGCAAGTCGGCGTTCTTCGTCGTCGCCGCGCGCACCGACGACGGCCCCCTGCTCGTGCGGGTGGCGGCCGACGCCCCGGGACTCGAGCTCGAAGCCGACCGCATCACCGACCTGACGCGCGACCAGGCGAGCCTCCAGCTCCGGGGCGTGGAGGTCACGCCGGGCGACGTCGTCGCGGCCCCCGGCGCCGCCGAGGCGGCGCTCGGGACGGCGCTGCCGGCGATCCTCACGCTGCTGGCGGCCGACATCTGCGGCGCCGGCGAGTGGCAACTCCAGACGACGGCCGAGTACGCGCGCACGAGGAAGCAGTTCGACCATCCGATCGGCTTCTTCCAGGCCGTCAAGCACCCGATCGTCAACATGATGATCGACGTCGACCGCGCCAAGTCGCTCGTCTACGCTGCGGCGTGCGCGGTGGACCACGAGCCGGAACAGGCGCTGCGCCTTGCGCGCATGGCGAAGGCCGCGGCGTCGGACGCCGCGCAATTCGTCTCGGGCCGCTCGATCCAGCTCCACGGCGGGATCGGGTTCACGTGGGAGTGCGACGTGCACATCTGGGTGAAGCGCCAGCAGCACACGCAGTTCCTCTGGGGCGACGGCCCCTGGCACCGCGCGAAGCTGGCGGAAGCGTTCGACGCCTGAACGGCCGCGGCGCCGCGACTCCGCCCGGGGGCGGTTACTCGCGCACGTAGCGCAGGACGCGGCCGCTGTTCGTCGGCGACTCGAGGGCGAGCCATTCCTGGCTGCCGACCTCGTACCAGAGCTCGATGTGGAGCTTCTCGCCGTCGAGGGCGACGTGCCTCGCGCGCACTTCGCGCCCGCGGTCGACGATCGTCGCCTCGCCGAGCTCGCGAAGCCGGATCGTCTCGAGCTTGCCGGTCTGGGAGTTCAGCAGCCTTCCCGCGCGAAGCCGGTCGGGCGCCCAGTACGAGAACGAGCGCACGCAGGCCGGCAGGTTTTCGCGACCGTCGGTCCGTTCGACGAGGAATCCGTCCGCCGCGGGCTTGCCGCTCACGACGAGTTTCTCGCCGTTGTCGTCGGTGGACGAGTCGATCGCTTCGAGGCAATCGCCGGCCCAGAGCTCCTCGTTGCGGTGCCGGTAGCTGTAGGCCGTCAGGAAAAGGATCTTCACGTCCATCGACGCCTCGATGGACACGCTCTCGCGCTCCCCGTCGTCGCGGACGCGGAAGACCTGGGAGCCGATGGGGGAATCGTCGAGCAGGACGCGGAAGCGCAGCTCCCGCTCCGTCGAGGCGGTTGCCGGCGCGGCGGCGGTGGCGAACAGGGCGGCGAGCAGCGCGGCGGCTATTCGTGCGTGGATCGACATGGGACGGGGATACCACGGTCGCGGGGACCAGACGACGGCAACCCGAAAGAACGTTTAGAACGTTTTCCCTCGGCTCCAACCCGGACCCGAAACCTGAACCGGAGGACAAACGCGGTCGAGCCGGCCTGGTCCTTCAGCCGCGGCGTGCGCGCGCGGCGCCCTCGCGTGGCGACTGGGCCGCCGCATCCGGGCCCTTCTTCGAAGTCTTGCCCGACCCCTTCTTTCCCTTCCTGCCTTTCTTTCCGACCCTGCCTTCCCTGCCTTTCCTGCCCGCCGCTGCTTCCGGCCCGTTCTTCGAGGCCTTGCCCGCGCGCTCCTTCGAGGGACCGGCGGAGGCACTCTTCTTCGCGACGCGGCCGGCGGCCTTCTTCGATGCTGTTCGCGCCGGCTTGCCGCCGGGCTTGCCGCCGGCCCGTTTCGTGCGTTTCGCCCTGGTGCGTTTCGGCGGAAGCGGCCCTCGCGCGCGCGGCTCGACGGGAGGCCGGGGCGGCACGTCCTGGTCCTTCGGGCACACCGACGCGATCGTGTACGAGAGCCCGAACGCGCGGTGCATCTCCGGATACAGCACCGGCTTGCCGCTCGTCATCACCGCGACCGACAGGTGCCGCTGCGGATCGGCCCACGCGATGATGTTCGTGAGCCCGAGGTGCCCGAACGCGTGGTGGCTCTCGAAGCCGTACAGGCTCAGCCACTCGCCGCCGAGCATGAAGCCCATGCCGTAGCGGATCGGCACGCCGAGCGTGAAGTCGAGCTCGCCGTAAGAGGTTTCCGACGTCGCGCGCCAGACGGTGCGCGGGTCGAAGATGCGCTTGCCGCCGAGCGAGCCGCCTTCGAGCAGGAGCTGGTAGAACTGGCAGAGTTCGTCGGCGGTCGCGATGAGGTTCGCCGCCGGGAGAACGCCCATCAGGTAGCGCGGGTCGTTCGAGAGCTGGACGGCTTCCTCGAAGTCCATGCCGAGGATGCCGCGGATGACGGAGTCGAGGGGCGGAACCAGCGGCAGCCCGGTGAAGTAGCTCGCGGCGACCCTGGGGACGTCGCGACGCTTGACGCCGAAGTTCATCCAGCGCCAGCCGAGCGGCTTGCACAACTCTTCGTCGACGACCGTGCGGATGTTCTTGCCGGTCACGCGGCGCACGATCTCGCCGATCAGGAAGCCGCCCGTCAGCGCGTGGTAGGCCAGCCTCGCGCCGGCGCGCGACGTCGGCCGCGCCTCGCAGAGCAACCGGATCGCCTCGCGATTGTCGATGTCCTCGAGGTACGAAAGGTCGAGCGCGGCCTCCGGGATGTCGGGGATTCCCGCACGGTGCGTGAGCACGTGGCGGATCGTGATCCATTCCTTGCCGTGCTCGGCGAACTCGGGGATGTACTCGCAGACCGGGTCGTCCAGGTGCACCAGGTGCTGCTGGTCCAGCAGGTGGATCACCATCGCCGCCATCGGCTTGGACGCCGAGAACACGTTGAACGGCGTCTCGGGCGTGACCTTTTCCTTCGGGGTGCCCTGGGGATCGCCGGGGCCTCCTCCGTGCGAGTACCCGATCGATCGCTTCACGAGGACCTGGCCGCGCACGCGCACGCACAGCGAGATCGCGGGGTGGATGCCGGTGCGATACCAGCGCAGCGCCGACGCCCAGATGCGCTCGGCGGCGTCGGGCTCGAGCCCGAGGTCGATCGGCGAGACTTCGGCCCGCCCGTCCACCGTCTGCACCGACGCGATGTCCTCGGGCACCTCCGCCCGGGTCACGATCGAAGGCAGGAACGGGAGGTCCAGGAGATTCAGCACGTTGAAGACGTCCATCTTTTCGCGAGTCCGGCCGTGGCCAGCGCCCGCGCTTCGCCTTGTAGAGAAACGCCGCACTCGAATCGAGCCGCCCGCCGGCGACGGCGGTGCGTTGCCCGGCCACCGCTCCATGCCCGCCCGTCGTCGCCTCTGCGACGGCACGGGGCTACAGTCGGCGCGTCCGCACCCGACGGCGCCGGCGCCGCACCACGAGGCCTCGCCATGGAGATCCACATCGCCATCCGGAATCTCTCCTGTTTCGCGACAGGGGCACCCTCGCCGGCACGGGCGGCCGGCACCGGGGTCCCACCGCTCCTCGTCAGCTTCGATCCGTTGAACGACGGCTCCTCCCGGAGCGTGATCGCCCGCGCTCGCCGGATCGCGAACGCGCGGAGGCAATGGCCTCGCGTGGGTTCGCGTCCGCGCGGCGCCGCCGACGGCGACGCCCGTGCGCGACAGGAGACGATCCCGTGAGCGCGGACGCGACGGCGGCCGCGACCGCGATGACCACCGCGGTCAGTCCGTGGCTCGGCGGCGGCAGCCTCGCGTCGCAGCCGCCGCTGCGCGGCGGGACGAGCGCCGACGTGGTCATCGTCGGCGGCGGCTACACGGGTCTCAGCGCCGCGCTCGCGTTCCGCGAGGAGGGACGCCGCGTGGTCCTCCTCGAGGCTCAGTTCTGCGGGTTCGGCGCCAGCGGCCGCAACGCCGGCCACCTGACGCCGACGATCGGCAAGGACGTGCCGACGCTGCTGCGCCTGTTCGGCAAGGAACGAACGGCGCGCTTCGTCGCGCTGGCCGACCTCGCGATCGGCGAGGTCGAAGACCTGATGCGGCGCCACCGCATCGAGTGCGCCTACGAACCGGTCGGCAACGTCATCGCCGCCGTGCACCCGAAGCAGTTCGCCGCGATCGACCGCGCCGCCGAAGCGGCCCGCGTGCTCGACCTGCCCGGCGAGATCCTGGAACCCGAGGCGATGCGGCAGCGCGGGCTGCCGCGCACGTTCCTGCGCGGCTTCCACGAGACCCACGGCGGACTGATGGACCCGGGCCTTTACGTGCAGGGGCTTCGAAGCGCGGCGCTGGAAGCCGGCGTCGAGATCCACGAGCTGACACCCGTCACGTCGATCGAGGACGGCCAGCGACCGCGCGTCATCACGCGCGAGGGCTCGGTGAGCGCCGACCTGCTCGTGCTCGGCGTCAACGCGTACGGACTCGGCTTCGACCTGCCTCCCCCGCTGCCGTCGCGGATGCTGCCCGTCTACGTGCAGCTGATCCGCACGGCGCCGCTGACGCCCGAACAGCTCGCGCGCGTGGGATGGCCCGGTCGCGAGGGCGTCTACACGGCGCACGAGGTGCTCGAGAGCTGGCGCCTGACAAGCGACAACCGCATCGTCGGCGGTTCCAAGCACGTGCGGTACGGCTACGGCGGCCGGACGCTGCCGGACCGCGACGCGTCGCTGACGCTTCGCCTCGAGGCCGTGCTGCGCGCGCGCTTCCCGGAGCTGGCCGAAGTGGCGGTCACCGACGTGTGGGGCGGGCGCATCGCGTTCGGCCTCGATTTCCTGCCGGCCGTCGGGCGGGCCGGAACGGCCGGGCGCATCCTGTACTCGCTGGCGTACGCCGGACACGGCATCGCGATGGCCAGCTACGCCGGCCGCATGCTCGTCGACCTCGAGAACGGTCGCACGGGCCCCGGCTCGGCGCTGTGGGAAAGACGCGGCTGGCCGATTCCGCCCGAGCCGCTGCGCTGGCTGGTCTTCCGCGGGCTGAACGGCCTGTTCGAGGCGATCGACCGGCGCGTGGACCGCTCGCTCGCCGCGGGCTCGCCGATGACGCCGTGAGCAGGACCGGCACGGCGGCGCCGGCGCTGCGGCTGGCGCTCGTCGTGTGCGAATCGCTGCTGCTCGCGCCGGGCAACGCGACCGCCGCGCTTCCCCCGGCCATCCGTCGTCACCAGGCAGTGCGCGTCCAGGCGAGGCCGCTCGAAGGAGCAGCGCCGCGCGCCCTTCGTTTCCGGGCGTTCGGCCGCACGCTCGACCTCGAACTCGAACCGTCGCCGCTGCTCGCGCCCGACGCCGAGACGGTCACGGTCTCGCGCGGACGCGCGCGGCGCGAGCCGACCGCTCCCGAGCTGTTTCGCGGCCGGGTCGCGGGCGACGCCGGATCCTCCGTTCGCCTGGCGATCCGCGGGCCGACGGTCCTCGGCAGCATCCGCCTCGCGGACGACACCTGGTACCTCGAGCCGCTGCGGCACTACGAGCCCGGCGCGGCCGACGACCTCACGCTCGTCTACCGGGCGAGCGATCTCGACGCCTCCGCGCTGGGTCCGCTCGGCTGCGCGTCGACGGCAGCCGTCGCCCCGCGGTCGACCGAATCCGGATCGTCGACAGGCGCGTCGCCGGAACCGTCGGGCGAGGCGCAGCCGCTGCGATTGCTCGAGCTGACGCTGGTCGCCGACGCCCCGTTCTTCGCGAGGCACGGGGCCGACTCGGTCGCTGCGATGCTGGTCGTCGTCGATCGCGTGGCGCAGTTTCTCGAGCAGGACGCGGGCATCACGATCGCCGTCGCGAGGACGTTCGTCTACGAGACCCCGGCCGACGATCCGCTGACGACGAGCACCGACACGTTCGAGCTGTTCGCGAGCCTGAACGAGGCGCAGCTGGCCCGCCCGGACACGCTCGGCGCCGGCGACGCGCTGCACCTGTTCACCGGCCGCGAGCTCGACGGCAACATCGCCGGCATCGCCTACGTCGGTTCGGTCTGTCGCGGCAGCGCGATCAGCCTCTCGCAGGACGTCGGCAACGACCTGCACGTGCGCACGCTGCTGGCCGGACACGAACTCGGCCACACGCTCGGGGCCTGGCACGACGGCGAAACCGGCCCGTGCGCGGCCGCGCCGTCCGGCTACGTGATGTGGCCGTCGCTCGAAGCTTCCACCGTCGAGCGTCTCTCGGGATGCAGCAGCGCGACGATCGCGCCGGTCGTCGAGGCCGCCGCGTGCCTTTCGAGCGCGACCCCGCCCGGCTGCGGCAACGGCATGACCGACGACGGCGAGCAGTGCGACGACGGCGCCGCCGCGGACGGCGACTGCTGCCGGAGCGACTGCCGCTACGACGGCCCCGGCGCGTCCTGCGCCGCCGACGGCAACGCCTGCACGGCCGACGTCTGCGACGGGTCGGGGACGTGCGTGCATCCGCCGTCCTCGGGCGCCTGCGACGACGACGACGCCTGCACGACGAACGGGCTCTGCGTCGACGGCGCCTGCCGGGCGTCCGGGATCTGGAGGCCTCTCGCGTCCTCGCGGCTGAAGGCCAGCTTCGGACCGGCGACCGGGCGCGACCGGCTGCAGGTCCATGCCGCGCTCCCGGCCGAGTTGCTCAGCCCCCCGACGGTCGCGGGCGTGACGCTGCGATTCCTCGACGAGAGCGGGCGGATCATCACCGAGATCGCGGCGCCCGCGCTGGAGTGGCGGGATCGCAAGGGCACGGGACGCCGTTACGCGTTCGAAACCGCCGCCACGGCAGCCTTGGCCGCCGAGGCGCTCGGCGCCTCCCGGATGTCGCTGCGCTTCGTGCCGGCGTCCGCGACAGCCAAGCTGCGCATGACGCTGACGGACACCGACGTGTCCTTCCTGGCCGGCCGCGGCGGCGTCGGCCTGCAACTGCTCGTCGGCGACTCCGCGACCGGGGACTGCGGCACCGTGCTGTCGATGTACTGCAACGGCACGGACGAGCGGTTGTCGTGCGACTGACGATCGCGCCGGGATCCCGGGCATCCACGAGCACGGGGGCCGGGAAAAAAAGCCCCGGCGCGGGCCGATACGCACGCCGAAGTTACGGACAGCGCCGCTATGCTTCGCGCGACGCACCGGCTACAGAACTTGGATGCCCCGCACCAGGAAGGCCCCCGCCGCCGCGAAGTCGCGAGCCAAGACCATGGCCGCGGCCGCCGACAAGTACGACCTCTACATCCGTTCCGTGCAGTCGCCGGACGTCGAAGTCACGTTCTTCGACCGCGCGTTCCGCAACCGCTACGGCCGGCGTCCCGTGTCGCTTCGCGAGGACTTCTGCGGCACGGCGGTCGTCTGCTACGAATGGGTCAAGAGCGCGCCGGGCCGCACGGCCATCGGCGTCGACCTGGACGCCGAGCCGCTCGCCTGGGGCGCCAGGCGCTTCGGCGAGGAACTGACCGAGGAGCAATCCTCGCGCCTGCGGCTCGTGCACGGCGACGTGCGCACGACGAACACCAAGGCCGAGATCGTCGCCGCGCAGAATTTCTCGTACTTCTGCTTCGAGACGCGCGACGAGCTTCGCGCCTACTTCCGGCACGTCCTGCGCTGCCTGCCCAAGGAGGGCATGCTCGTGCTCGACGTCCTCGGCGGATCCGAGGTGTTCGAGGACGACCGCGAGGAGGAGACCTCCTTCGGCAAGTTCAAGTACGTGTGGGACCACATCGACTTCGACCCGGTCACGCACCACTGCCACTACGCGATCCACTTCCGCTTCCGGGACGGCTCCGAGATGCGCAACGCGTTCCAGTACAAGTGGCGCCTCTGGACGCTGCCGGAGCTTCGCGAACTGCTGGCCGAGGCCGGATTCTCCTCGTCGGACGTGTTCTGGGAAGGAACCGACCGCAAGACCGGCGAAGGCAACGGCGTCTACCGCAAGCGCGATCGGGGCGACGCCGATCCGGCATGGGTCGTCTACCTCGTCGCGTGGAAGTAACCGCGGAACGGAACGCGCGGCGCCGCCGTCCCGGCATCGCCGCACGGCTCGCCGTCCTGCTGGCCCTGTTCGCGCTGCCGGCGTTCGCCGCGGACGTGGTTGCCGCTCCCGATCCGCCCACCGCGCCGGCCGAGGCCCGCGTGCTGCGCGTGGCGACCTCCGGGGACTACGCGCCGTTTTCCTTCACCCGACCTCCCGCGGACGAGAGCGCCGGGCCCGAGCTCGACGGCTTCGACGTCGAACTCGCCCGCCGCTTCGCGAACGACCGCGGCTACCGGCTCGAACTCGTGCGCTTTCGCTGGCCGGACCTCGCGGGCCAGCTCGCGGCAGGCAGCTTCGACATCGCGATGAGCGGCGTCACCGTGCGCCCCGAGCGCTCGATCGCCGGCCGGCTGAGCGTCCCCGTCGCCGCCACGCACGCGGTCGCGCTGTCGTGGAAGGGTTCGGGCGCGACGAGCTTCCAGGAGCTCGACCAGCCGCAGCGCCGCGTGGCGGTCAACGCCGGCGGCCACCTCGAGCGCGTCGCGCGCGAGGTCTTCCGTCGCGCCGAGATCGTCGCGATCCCGGACAACGAAGCGGTCGAGATGGCCTTCCTGGACCGCACGTTCGACGGCGTGGTCACCGACAACTACGAAGAGAAGGAGTGGACGGCGTCCGCGAGCGACGTCGTGCGACTCGGACCGCTCAGCGACGACCGCAAGGCCTGTCTGCTGCCGGCCGACCGGACGGCCATCGCCGCCGAGCTCGACCGCTGGCTGGTCGCACGGGAGAAAGACGGGACGCTGGCGGAACTGCGTCGCCGCTACTTCGCGCGCGACATCCTCGCGTCCGGAAACGCCCCGGCGCCCGAGACCGCGAGGCCGCTGGCCGCGCTCGCTTCGGCGATCCGGGAACGCCAGGCGCTGATGCCGCTCGTCTACGAAGCCAAGCGGCGATCCGCGATGCCGATCGAGGACGCGACGCAGGAGGCGGTCGTGCTCGATCGCGCCGTCGCGATCGTTGCCGCCGAGGCGGCGGCCGCGGGCGAGCCGGCGCCCGGCGCGGACGCCGTGCGCGCGCTGTTCGCCGCGCTCGTCGCGATGGGGAAGGACGCGCAGCAGAAGCTCGCCGACCTCGACGCGAGGCGCCGACCGCCGTCGCTTCGCCTCCCGAATGCCGGCGCGGAAACCGCGGCGACCACCGGCAAGCGCCGCAAGGCGAAGTCCGCACGCAAGCGCGCGGCCGCGGCTCCCGTCGCGGGCCGGCTCCCGGAGACACCCGACCTTTCGACCCGGTTGCGGCCCGCGATCGCCCGCATCGGCGAGAAGATCGCGATCCTCGTCGTCGCGATGGATCCGGTCAGCGCCGGCGAGGCGCGTCGCGTGCTCGCCAACGCGCTCGCCGCCGACTCGATCCGTCCCGACAGGATCGAGGCGATCGCGGCAGCGCTCGAACGCGCGACCTCGGGGCGCTGACTCCCCGGTTCAGGACGGCCGCACGCGCATCGCGCGACGCTTCCAGCCGCCGCGCCGGAACTCGAACGCGAGCAGGAGCATGCGCGCGAAGTGGTCGAACACCAGCGCCGTCCACAGCCAGACGAGCGGCATGTGCCAGGCCGCGGCGAGGCCCGCGAGCGGCACGCGAAACCCCCAGTTCCCGATCGCGGCGCCGACGAGCGGCGTCCACGTGTCTCCCGCGCCGCGAAACGCGCCGCCGAGCGCGAAGTGCACCTGCATCATCGGCTGCGCGACCGCGAGCATCAGCATGAACGGGCCGAGCACCTCGATCGTCGCCGCGTCGCTGGTGAACAGCCGCGCGAGCGGCTCGCGGGCGAGCGCACCGACGAGGCCGAGCACCGCGGCCGTGAACATCGCGATGCGCGCCGCGAGCCAGCCGGTCGCCTCGGCCCGGTCCGGAAGGCCTTCGCCGAGCGCGTGACCGACGAGCGTCGCGGTCGCGGCGCCGAAGCCGGTGCCCGGGATCCACGAGAACGCGAGGATGCGGACCCCGACGGTGTAGGCCGCGATGGCGACCGTCCCGTACGCGCTCAGCGTCGCGAAGTAGCCGAGCAGCGCGAGGTTCAGCACGACGCGCTCGCCGACTCCCGGCATCGCGAGCCGCACCACTTCGCGCAGCATGCGCCGGCCGGCCGCCGCGTCGGCGCGACCGAGCGACATCGGGCCGCCCTCGGGCAGCCGGCGGAGCACGAGCGCGAACAGCACGATCGCGACGACCTGCGACAGCAGCGTCGCGAGGCCCGCGCCGACGAGCTCGAGGCGCGGCATCCCGAGCAGCCCGAAGATCAGCAGCACGTTGAGGGCGGTCTTCACGACGGTCACGATCGCCGAGATCCGCATCGGCGTGCGCGTGTCGCGACTCGCGCGCAGCCCGTGCTCGAGCGTCAGCGAAACGGCCAGCAGCAGCGACGAAGCGAACAGCAGCCGCATGTACGGGATCGTCAGCTCGACCACCGCCGGCTCCGCGTTCAGCCAGCCGAGCACCATGCGGGGCGCCGCCAGCGCGACCGCCGCGACCACGCCGGACGTCGCGAGCGCGACCACCAGGGACGCCGCGAGCGCCGCACGAGCCCGCGCGGGATCGCCTGCCCCGATCGCCCGGGCCATCAGCGCCACGCACGCGAAGCCGATCGCGAACAGCGCCGACTGCGACATGAAGTAGAGCTGGGTCGCGTAGCCGACCGCGGCGACGTCCATCGCGCCGAGGCGACCGACCATCGCGATGTCGATCAGGCCGATCGCGCTGACCAGCACCTGCGACATCATGATCGGGGTCGCGAGACGCCAGATCTCGAGTCCGGTCGCGTTGCCGGTGCCGCTCACGCGCCGCAGCAGCGACGGAGCGGCGGCGGCAGCGAGGCCCTCTTCCGGGTCGAGGGGGGAGGCCTCGAGGTCCGCGACGGCGGCCACCGCCTCGACGTCGTCGCCGTCGGCGTGTCCGGCTGCCGGGTCGACCGCGCGAGCGCGAGCGTCGGTCTCGTCTCCTGCCGCCATGAAGCCCGAAGCGCTTATCTTCGCGCTGGCAACCGTTCAACCGCCGGCGCGCGACGAGTGCGCGCCGGATCTCCCGGGCGTGCAGGATCCGCACACCGCGCACCCGATCCATCGACGCGAACGACGCCGCGTTGTACGAAACCCCTGCCGATGACCCACCGGACGAGCGATCCAGGCTTTCCGCGCAAGGAGTGGACGGCTCCGCCGTTCCCCGTCTCGAGCGGGGCAACGTCGCGAGTGTCGTCGTGAACCGCCCGTCGCAGGCCGAGGACCCGACGTCGGCGTCCCCTCAGGATCGCCCGGGCATCGAGATCCGCAACTACACCGGCAAGCTGGAGCGAGGGGAGGCCTTCCTGCGCGCGAAGGCCGCGCTGGCGGACACCGCGTCGCTCAGCATCCACATCAAGCACACGAAGGCGCGCGGCCGCGACGTGAACGGTTACTACCGCTGGGAGGACCGCCGCATGGTGCTCGCCGTCAAGCAGCGCCTTCGCTTCCCGCGCGTGGCGGCGTACGGAGTCGGCACGCTGCCGAAGAGCGACCGGCGCCTCGGCGGACGTCCGTACAAGCTCGTCTGGCACGAGGAACGCTTCGAGTCGGCCGACGACCTGCTGGTCTTCGTCGCGGGCCACGAGTTCTGGCACTTCCTGTGCCACACCGGCCAGCGCAAGCGCGACCACGAGACGAAGGCGAACTGCCACGGCTTCGCATGGCTGCGCGAGTTCCGCACGTGGGCAGGGCCGGGACAGCCCGTCGAGCCGATTCCGGCGATTCCGCCGCGCCCCGACCAGGTCGCGCCGCCGCCGGGCCGGGTTGCCGAACCCGCGCCCGCCCGGCCTCGCACGCCCTTCGCCGTCGTGCTCGACGCCGCCCGCCAGCTCCGTCTGTTCGGCTGACGCCCCCGAACCGGCGTGCGGCCGGTTCGGGGCACGTCCACGCGCGGCGACCCGTGCCGGCGTGCTCGCGAGCGCCGCTTCGCGAGCGGCCCTGTCCAGGTCCGGCCGCGAGACAGCGCGCGCGGCCGCGAAGTGGCCGTAGGCGCCGCGAGCACGCCGGTGCGGAGCGCCGCCTCCGGTCGTGCCAGGCGCGTAGCGCTCAGGCGATCCGCCAGTCCTCGCCGTCGCGAACGACCCGACCGACCTTCACGAACCGCCGCAGGTGGGCCTCGACGGAAACGCCGGCCGCACGGTGCAGGTACTCGGGCACGTCCGTGTAGATGCGGCGCACCATGTCCTCGACGCGCGAGAGTCCCGCCGCGAGCGCGTCGAGCACCTGCTCGTCGCGCAGCGCGCGGTGCGCGAGGTACTCGGCGATCTTGCGCTGCGGTTCCTCGACGACCGGCCCGTGCGCCGGGAAGATGCGGTCCACGTCGAGCGCCTGCAGCCGTTCCAGCGACGCGAGGTAGTCGCCGAGATCGCCGTCGGGAGGGATCACGGTCGTCCCCGCGCCGAGCACCATGTCGCCGGTGAACAGCACGCGTTCCTCGCGCAGGTAGAAGCAAAGGTGGTCGCTGGCGTGCCCGGGCGTCCAGATCGCCTCGAGCGTGGCGCCTTCGATCTCGACCACGTCGCCGTCGCCGATCGCGCGCACCTCGAGGCCGCGGTCGCCCGACGGCAGCGGCATCTTCCAGAGCGGCAGCCGGCCGTGGCGCTCGCGCACGCGCTCGACACCGCCGATGTGGTCCGGATGCGCGTGCGTGAGCACGATGCGCTCGAGTTCCGCTCCCCCGCACAGGTCGCGAAGCGCGCCCTCGAGCAGGTCGTCGTAGGCCTCGACGCCCTCGCCGCTTTCGAGCAGCAGGCGGCGGCGCCCCGTGCCGACCACGTAGGTGTTCGTGCCCGGCCCGGTGAACGGACCCGGGTTCTGCCCGAGCACCACGACGGCGCGCTCCGACCAGCGCGCCGCACCCGGCATCTCGAGGCCGATCATCGAGGACGTGACCACGCGCTGCGAGGACATGCGCCTTCTTACTCGCGGGCCGCGCCGGCCGGAAGCGCAGGGCGCACCTTGAACACTTTTTCCTTGCGGATCGTGACGGTGCCGGGCTCCGCGCCGCGCGGCTTGCTGACGTTGACGGCGAGCGTGCACGACACCGGCACGACGCCGCCCGCCCGGGCCTTGCTGTGCCAGGCCGCGATCGCGGCCGCCGCCTCGAGCGTCGAGCGATCCGGCTCCTCGCCGTCGCGCGCGCGGAGCAGCACGTGCGATCCCGGGACGGCTCGCGCGTGGAACCACCAGTCCTTCGGCGAAGCGAGCTTCAACGACAGGTAGTCGTTGTCGACTTCGGTGCGGCCGGCGAGCACGGTCCAGCCGCCCGGCAGTTCGTACTCGCGCCAGCGCTGCATCGGTGGAATCGGATCGTCCCGGACGGAGCGGGCGGCCTCAGTACTCGAAGACGAGGCCGTCGCCCGTGGCCTTGATCGTCACGTCGCCGCCCTTGGCCAGCTTCCCGAACAGGATCTCGTGGCTCAGCTTGTGCGAGATCTGGGCCTCGATGAGCCGCTTCATCGGGCGCGCGCCGAACTTCGGGTCGTAGCCCTTCCTGGCGAGCCACGCGCGCGCGGTCGCGTCGAGCGTCAGGTGGACGCCGCGCGCTTTCAGGCGGGTCTCGAGCTCGGCGACCATCTTCTCGACGATCTGCTCGGCGATCTCGCTGCCGAGCGCGCGGAACTGCACGATCGCCGTCAGGCGGTTGCGGAACTCCGGCGTGAACGCCTTCTCGACGGCCTTCTCCGACTTGCCGGCGAAGTCGGACTTCTGCTCGAAGCCGATCGCGTTGGCCATCCCCTCGCGGGCCCCGGTGTTCGTCGTCATGATCAGGATCACGTTGCGGAAGTCGCTCTTGCGGCCGTTGTTGTCGGTCAGCGTCGCGTAATCCATGATCTGCAGCAGGATGTTGTCGATGTCCGAGTGCGCCTTCTCGATCTCGTCGAGCAGCAGCACGCAGTGCGGCTGGCGGTGGATCGCCTCGGTGAGTTGGCCTCCCTGGTCGAAACCCACGTATCCCGGCGGTGCGCCGATCAGGCGCGCGACCGAGTGCTTCTCCATGTACTCGCTCATGTCGAAGCGCACGAAGCCGATGTCGAGCGCGGCGGCGAGCTGCTTCGACAGCTCGGTCTTGCCGACGCCGGTCGGGCCCGCGAACAGGAAGCTGCCGATCGGCTTGTCGGGCTCGCCGAGCCCGGCCCGGGCGAGCTGGATCGCCGCGACCACCTGCTCGACCGCCTCGTCCTGCCCGTAGATCGTCAGCTTCAGGTCGCGCGAGAGAGTCTCGAGGCGCTTGCGGTCGTCGACCTTCACGCTGCGCGTCGGCACCTTCGCGATGCGCGAGACGACGTTCTCGATGTCGCGAATCGTCACGCGCGGGCGCCGCCGCCCGGCGTCGCCCTCCTCGACCGGCGCTTCTCCGGCCGCGGCCGCGTTGTCGGGCGCCTCGGGCTCGAGCGCGACGTCGAGAGGCGCGCGGTTCGCGCGCAGCTTGACCTCGGCCCCGGCCTCGTCGAGCACGTCGATCGCCTTGTCGGGCAGGAAGCGGTCGTTGATGTGCTTGGCCGACAGCTCCACGCACCCGCGCACCGCCGCCGGCGCGTACTGCACGCCGTGGAAGTCCTCGTAGCGCGACTGGAGCCCCTTCAAGATCTCGACCGACTCCTCGCGCGAGGGCTCGCCCACGTCCACCTTCTGGAAACGGCGCGAGAGCGCGTGGTCCTTCTCGAAGATCTGCCGGTATTCCTTGTACGTGGTCGTGCCGATGCACTTGATCTCGCCGCTGGCGAGGGCGGGCTTCAGCATGTTCGACGCGTCCATCGCGCCGCCGGAGACGGCGCCCGCGCCGATGATGTTGTGGATCTCGTCCACGAACAGGATGCGGCGGTCGCGGTCGGCCTTGACCGCGTCGATGACGGCCTTCAGCCGCTCCTCGAAGTCGCCGCGGTAGCGCGTGCCCGCGAGCAGGCCGCCCATGTCGAGCGCGTGGATCGTGACGTCCTTCAGGTACTCGGGCACTTCGCCGCGATGGATGCGCAGCGCGAGGCCCTCGACGATCGCGGTCTTGCCGACCCCGGCGTCGCCGACGAAGATCGGGTTGTTCTTGCGGCGCCGCGCGAGGATGTGGATCGTGCGCTCGAGCTCGCTCTTGCGCCCGATGAGCGGATCGAGCCGGCCCTCGGCGGCCTTGCGGTTCAGGTTCGTGCAGTACTCCTCGAGCGGATCCTCGATCGCGCCCGCCCCCTCGCCGTCGCGCGAATCGACGCCGGCGTCGTCGCCCTCGGAGGGCACGCCGCGGGATCCGACCTTCGCGACCTTGTGCGAGATGTACCGGACGACGTCGAGGCGCAGGATTCCCTGCGCCTTCAGGAACCAGGCCGCGTGCGACTCGTCGTCGCGGAACAGCGCGGCGAGCACATTGCCACCGTCGATCTGCTCCTTGCCGGAAGACTGGACGTGGGAGGCGGCCAGCTGCAGCACGAGCTGGCAACCGAGCGTGTAGCTCGGGTCGGGCGTTCCTCCGTCGGGAGACGAGATGTGCGGCGGGAAGGCCGGCATCGTCTCGTCGAGGAACCGGTCGACGGCGCTGCGCAGCGCGCCGAGGTCGGCGCCGCAGTGGACGAGGATGTCCGCGGCGACCTTGTCCGAGGTCAGGGCGTAAAGGAGGTGCTCGGGAGCCACGAACTCGTGGCGGCTGGCCTTCGCGCGGTCGACCGCGCGCTGCAACGTGTTCTCGAGCTCTTCGGAAATCAGCATGTTCCTACCTTACTCCAGGTCCCGCGACGGAATCACCTCGACTTCTTGCGTTTCGCCCCCGAAGCGGCCCTCTCGGCCGCCACCGTGTCCCGGATCACCCTTCGCAGGCCTCGATCTGGCAGGCGAGCGGATGTTCGTGCTTGCGCGCGATCTGCTCGACCTGGACGGCCTTGGTACGGGCGACATCGTGCGTGTAGACGCCGGCCACGCCTTTTCCATTCTGGTGAACTTCGAGCATGACCCGCGTGGCCTCCTCGCGGGGCTTGAAGAACAGGGTCTGGAGGATCCAGACGACGAACTCCATGGGCGTGAAGTCGTCGTTCAGCAGCACCACCGCGTACATGGGCGGACGCTTCACGCGGGTGCGTTCCTGGACGACGATCTGGCCCTCGTTGCGGCGGGCCGGCGACTTCGGCTCGGACATGGTGTTCGATTCTAGTCCGGGCGGGGTCTCGGTCAACGCGGCCGGGGGCTGGCGGGTCAGAACCGGGACCGCTCGCTCTTGACCGGCGACGCGCGGTTGTAGCTCTCGATGACGGCCGCGTTGTGCTCCCGCTCGTTGGCCAGGAACTCGCCGATGGCCTTCTCCCCGCCGGGATGGGCGATCCAGTGCGCGCTGTAGGTCGGGCGGGCGTTGAAACCGCGCAGGAACTTGTGCTCGCCCTGCGCGCCGGCCTCGACCAGGCGCATGCCGCGAGCGATCGCGTAGTCGATCAAGGCCCAGTAGCAGCACTCGAAGTGCAGCGAGGGGAAATGCGCGAGGGCGCCCCAGTACCGTCCGAACAGCGCGCTGCGTCCCCGCACGTTGAAGGTGCCGGCCACGTAGCGCCCGTCGCGCCGCGCGAGCACCAGCAGCAGGCGGTGCTTCCAGCGGTTCGCCAGCAGTTCGAAGGTCTCGCGGACGAGGTACGGCTGCGACCACTTGCGCCCCGCCGTCGCGACGTAGAAGCGCCAGACCGCGTCGACGTGCTCGTCCCGGATGTCGTCGCCCTCGACCACGTCGATCCGGAAACCCTGCGCGGCCACTTCCGCCCGTTCGCTCATCACCTGCTTGCGCTTCTTCGAGCGCAGGTCGGCCAGGTAGTCGTCGAAGGAGCGGTAATCGCGGTTCTCCCAGTGGTACTGGTGCGTGATGCGCGACAGAAACCCCTGCGACACGAAGAAATCGTGCTCTTCCCGCCGCGGGAACAGCACGTGGACGCCGGAGAGTTCGAGTTCCCGGGCGACGCCCGTCAGGGCCTGGACCAGCGCGCCGGCGACCTCGCGTCCGCGCGCCACGTCGGCGTTCGCGCGGCCCTCGCCCTCCCCGAGCGCGAGTCCCGGGGCGAGCAGCACGCGCGCGCCCGTGACCGGAGTGAACGGGGCCGAGGCAACCCCCTTCGGATAGTAGCGCAACCCGGCTCGCGCGTAGGCCTCGGCCCAGCCGAAGTCGAAGATGTACTCGCCGTAGGAATCCCAGCGCACGTAGAACGGGATCGCGGCCACGAGATCGGCGCCGCGCCACGCCGTCAGGTGCCGTGGCTGCCAGGGGGTGCCGTCGCCGACCACCCCGCTCTCCTCGAGCGCCCGCAGGAACTCGTAGTCGGCGAACGGGTCGTCGTCGCCGACCATCGCGTTCCAGGTCGACGGCTCGATCGCGGAGAGGTCCGTGCGGACCTCGACGCGAAGAGGATCCCCCCACTTCGCGGAGCCGTCCTCGGCGGACGGCCCGCCCGGGACAGCCTGCCCCGACGCTCGCGAGGGTCCCGCCATGGGTTCCTCGTACATGGGTTTGGGAGGCCGGTCGATTTCCATTAAGAGCACGCCCGATGAGTTCCGCGACGGCTGGGTCCGATGCTCCAGGTGCCGGCCGCAAGGCCGGCCAGGAGGCTGCACTCGAGGAGTTGTTCTTCCCGTTCGGCGACGGAGGCTGCTTCGGCTGCTCGAAGTCCAATCCGGACGGGCTTCACCTTCGCTTCTTCCGCGACGGCGAGGAGGTCACCGGAGCCTGCACGGTGCCGGACAAGTTCCACGGCGCCCCGGGGATCGTCCACGGCGGGATCGTCGCGACGATCCTCGACGAGTTCTCCTGTGCGGCCGCCGTCGCACTCGCGGGCAGCCGCGTCGTGACCGGGGAGCTGCAGGTGCGCTACGAACGCCCCTGCCCCGTCGAACGACCGCTGACCGTGAAGGCGCGGCTGCGCTCGACGGAGCATCCCCGCTACCTGGTGATCGACTCCGAACTGTTCCTGGACGGCGAGCGTCTGGTGCGCTCGACCGGGAAATTCTTCCGCCAGCCGGCCGAAGCCGACGCGGCCTCGCCGGCCGGCCGTCCCTGACGGCGGCGCGGCCCGCTTCACCCCGGAGACTTGCGCAGGTCCTGGTAGCCGCGGCCCGGATCGTCGCCGGTAGCGACGGGCAAGCCGCGCTGCGCCCAGCCGGAGCACGAGACGACCCCGGTCTGGTCGACCTCTCCATAGAAACCGCCGCGCATGTCCACGACGTTCGTGAAGCCGGACTCGACCAGGACCGCAGCGGCCCTCGCGGATCGGCCGCCGCTCTTGCAGCCGACGACCAGCGGACGTTCGAGATCAAAAGCCGCGAGCACTTCGCCAAGAAAGTTCGTGTTGGGCTTGAGACCCTCCCCCGGCGCGAAGTCCAGCAGCGGGATGTTGTAGGCGCCCGGGACGTGCCCCTCGAGGTACTCGGCGACCGAACGCACGTCGAGATAGGTCCACCCCTGCTCGAGGAGGTCGGCGGCCTCCTCCGGGTCCACTCGACGGATCGCCATGAGGGCGGACCCTAGGGCGAGTCCAAAGGCCCGTCAACCCTGAAGAACAGGTCGGACCTGCAGGGAACGCATGAACAAGGCCGCTCGACCCGCCCGCGCGGCCAGCTGCGATCGCCCCGGTCCGGCAGGCACCGCTTCGCAATGGCAATCGCGGGCGTGGGAGCTAGCATGCCGGCTCGCGTGACCGCCCCGAACGACAGGCAGGCCGCGGAGGTCCGGCTCGACAAGTGGCTGTGGGCCGCGCGCTTCTTCAAGACCCGCTCGCTGGCAGCCCAGTCGATCGCGGCAGGGCACGTCAAGATCGGCGGCGCCAGGGCGAAGGCCGCCCACATCGTCCGGCCCGGCCAGGAGATTTCGGTCCAGATCGGTCCGTTCCTCCACCTGATCCGCGTCCAGGCGCTGTCGGCCGTCCGCCGCGGGGCACCCGAGGCTCGCCTCCTCTATGAGGAAACCCCCGCAAGCCTGGCCGCCCGGGAGGAACTGGCAGCCGCGCTCCGGGCCCAGCGGGACGCCTGGACCCCGGCGGCGGCCCGCCCCTCGAAGCGCGACCGGCGCGCGATCGACCGGCTGCGGGGACGCTGAACGGCGCCCGCCCCGGTGCCCGCGGGGCGGGCGCTCCCACCGTCTCGCGCGACTGCGCCGGGCGAGATCGCCCGATGACCGGGGCACCCCCGGCGGCAACGGTCTCGCCGCTTTGGCGCCCCGATCGTGCCCCTGCCCACATCGCGAACCGCCCACGGCGAAAATTTCTGCCCATTTTCTGAGAATTTCTGAGAATATTCGGGGCACGAGGCCGTCAGAGGCCCCGAGAGGAACCGAATCGATGGCCGACAACACCGCCAAGCTCTTCGAACCCGACGCGCTCATGCCCGAGCAATACTTCGCAGGCCTCGGCAAGGAGGGCGGAGCCTCCAACGAGCGCAGCCTGATGCTCGCGATCCTGCGCGACGCGGTCGAGTGCTACCAGAAGTACGCACTGGCCCGGGACCCGCAGGGCGAGGACCTTCACCGGGAAGCCTCCGAGTGGATCTTCTCGAACGACCGCGAGTGGCCGTTCTCCTTCGAAAACATTTGCGACGTCCTCGGAGTCAGCGCGGAGTACGTCCGGGTGGGACTGGCGCCGCTGCAGCGGCGCGCGCCGCGCAAGGTTCGCAAGGCTCCCCGCATCGTCGGGCTGGCAGGCCGGCGCCCGGCCAGCCACGACGACCCGCGCAACGAGGACGTCGAACTCGAGTTCGAGGCGGCCGTCTAGGCGCCTCGATCCGCGGCGCGCATCCGATGGGATGCCGGATGCGCGCCTCCTCCTCCTCCCTGTTCCCCGGAAAGAGGTCGTCGCGACTGTCGGTCGCGACGGCCTCTTTCTGTTGGTTTTTGTGGCGGCTCCGCTAGGTTGCCGCCCCTGATGAGAATCGGAATTCCTACCGAAGTCCGCCCTGGCGAGCGCCGCGTCGCGCTCGTGCCCGAGAGCGTCAAGCGTCTTGGCAACAAGGGTGTCACGTTCAGCCTCCAGGCCGGCGCGGGCCGCGAAGCCGGGTTCCTCGACGAGGAGTACCAGGCCGCCGGGGCGACCGTCGTCCCGACTCGCGAGGCCGTGCTCGCCGACGCGGACACGCTCGTGCAGGTCAACGTGCCCCAGCCGGGCGACCTGGTCGGCCTCAAGAAGGGCGCCGCGACGATCAGCCTGATGTTCCCGCTCGTCCAGCACGACACCGTGCGGGCGCTTCGGGACGCCTCGCTGACCGGGATCTCGCTGGACCGGATCCCGCGCACCACGCTGGCCCAGTCGATGGACGTGCTGAGCTCGCAGGCGACGATCGCGGGGTACCGTTCGGTCCTCACCGCCGCGTACTACCTCCCGAAGATGTTCCCGCTGTTCATGACCGCCGCCGGCCGCATCGAGCCGGCGCGCGTCGTGATCCTCGGCGCCGGCGTCGCGGGCCTCGTCGCGATCGGCATCGCGCGCCGTCTCGGCGCCGTGGTCGAGGCCTACGACGTGCGCGCGGTCGTCAAGGAGCAGGTCGAGAGCCTCGGCGCGACGTTCATCGACGTCGGCGTCGCGGCCGACGCCCAGACCGCGGGCGGTTACGCGAAGGAGGTCGGCGAGGACTTCCAGCGCCGCGCGAACGAAGTCATCGCGACCCACCTCGAAAGGGCCGACGTCTGCATCACGACCGCGCTGATCCCGGGGCGCCCCGCGCCCCGGCTGGTCACCGCCGAGATGGCGCGCCGCATGCGCTCCGGCTCCGTGATCGTCGACCTCGCGGCCGAGCAGGGCGGCAACTGCGAGCTGACCCGGCCCGACGAGGAAGTCGTCGACTCGGGAGTGCGGATCGTCGGCCCCACGAACCTTCCGAGCGAGGCGGCCCGCGACGCGAGCCAGATGTTCTCGCGCAACGTGGAAAAGCTCGTTCTCTACCTGCTGAAGGACGGCCAGCTGCAGATCGACTTCAGCAAGGAGATCGTCAAGGGCTCGGTGGTGACGCACGACGGGGCCATCGTCGACGCCCAGGTGGCCGAGGCAGTCGGCGCCTGAGCGCCGGAGCGGGGCGGCGCGCGGGCGCCGCCCAGGACGGAGAGTTTCGATGACGCATGAGATGTTCCTCGGCCTGTACGTGTTCGTGCTGGCCGCTTTCGTCGGGTACGGGACGATCAAGGGCGTCCCGCCCCTGCTGCACACGCCGCTGATGGCGTTCACCAACGCGATCTCTGGCATTTCGCTGGTCGGCTCGATCGTCGCCGCCGGCGCCGAGAAGACGAACTTCACCACGGTGCTCGGCTTCATCGCGGTGCTGGCCGCCAGCATCAACGTGGTCGGCGGCTTCCTGATCACCGACCGCATGTTGAAGATGTTCCGCAAGCGCGGACCGGCCAAGGGCGAGGCAAAGAAGTGAGCATCTACGCCGAACTTCTCTACTTCGTCGCGTCGGTCCTGTTCATCGTCGGGATCCGGGGCCTGACCAGCGCGGAAACCGCCCGTCGCGGCGTGATCTACGCCGAGATCGGCATGGGGTGCGCCGTCGCCGGCACGCTCATGCACCCGGACATCGTCAGCTATCGCTGGATCCTGGTGTCGTTCGGCATCGGCTCCGCGATCGGCATCGCGATGTCCGCGCTGATCCCGATGACCAAGATGCCCGAACGCATCGCGCTCTCGCACGCGTTCGGCGGCCTCGCGGCCGCGCTCGTCGGCGTCTCCGAGTACTACCTGTACCAGAACGGGCTGACGTCCCACCACGAACTCTCGCACGGGACGATGGGCGCGCTCGGCTTCGAGGTGCTGTTCGGGGGGCTGACCTTCACCGGGTCGCTGATGGCGTTCGGCAAGCTGCAGGGCTTCATCCCGAGCCGCAACATCACCTACCCGTTCCAGAACCAGTCCAACATCGCGATGTTCGCGTCGGCGCTGGTGATCCTCGTCGTGATCACGATCCAGCCGCACTGGTGGTTCCTGTTCGCGCTGATGTTCTTCGTCGCGATGGCGCTCGGCGTGCTCATGGTCATCCCGATCGGCGGCGCCGACATGCCGGTCGTGATCTCGCTGCTGAACTCGTACGCGGGCCTCGCGGCGTCGGCCACCGGCTTCGCGCTCGAGAACAACGTGCTGATCATCGCGGGCGCGCTCGACGGCGCCTCGGGCTTCATCCTTTCGATCGTGATGAGCCGCGCGATGAACCGCTCGTTCGCGAACGTGCTGTTCGGCGCGTTCGGCCAGGGCGACGGCAGCGCGGCCGTCGTCGGCGCCTCCGGCGCCGAGGTGCGCGAGGCGACCGTCGGCGACGCGGCGATGCTGCTGTCGAGCGGCAGCAAGGTCATCGTCTGCCCCGGCTACGGCATGGCCGTCGCGCAGGCGCAGCACGCCGTCCAGAAGATGGCCGAGCTGCTCGAGAAGGAAGGCGTCGAGGTCAAGTACGCGATCCACCCCGTCGCCGGCCGCATGCCCGGGCACATGAACGTGCTGCTGGCCGAGGCCAACGTGCCCTACGACTCGTTGAAGGAACTCGAGGAGATCAACGACGAGTTCGCCGAGGCGGACGTCGCGCTGGTCGTCGGCGCCAACGACGTCGTCAACCCGGCGGCGAAGCACAACACGGCCAGCCCGATCTACGGCATGCCGGTGCTCAACGCCGACCTCGCCAAGACCTGCATCGTGCTGAAGCGCTCGATGAATCCCGGCTTCGCCGGCATCGAGAACGAGCTGTTCACGTCGCCGAACACGGTGCTCGTCTTCGGCGACGCGAAAGACACGATCGACAAGATCAACGAGGCGTTGAGCTGACCCTTTCCCGGGCAGCGGAGCATCGAGCCATGAAGATCGATGCTTCGCTGCTCGGCTCTCCCCTTTCCGGCGGCGCCTCGCTGGCGCGCGACGCCGAAGCCGCCGGCTTCGACGGCGTCTTCACGTTCGACGGCCCCTGCGACCCGTTCGGCGCCCTCGCCCTCGCGGCCGAGCACACCCGCCTCGACCTCGCGACCGGCGTCGCGATCGCGCTCGCGCGCAGCCCGATGACCCTCGCGCAGGTCGCGCACGACCTGCAGGCCTTCAGCGACGGGCGCCTGACGCTCGGGCTCGGCTCGCAGATCCGCGCCCACGTCGAGCGCCGCTTCTCGATGCCGTGGTCGCGCCCCGTCGCGCGCATGAAGGAGTACGTCGCGGCGCTGCGCGCGATCTTCGCCTGCTGGAACGACGACGTGCCGCTCCGCTTCGAGGGCGAGTTCTGGCGCCACACCCTGATGCCCCCGCTGCTCCGGCCCGCGCCGTGCCGGCACGGCGCGCCGCCGATCCTGCTCGCCGCCGTCGGTTCGCGGATGCTCGAAGCCGCCGGAGAAGTCGCCGACGGCTGGATCGCGCACCCGTTTCACTCGTGGCGCTACCTCGAGGGCGTCGCGCTGCCGTCGATCGCGGCCGGCCGCGCCCGCGCCGAGGCTTCGCGCCCGTTCCGCGTCGTCGCGCAGGTGCTGGTCGTGACCGGCACGGGGGAAGCCGAGGTCGCCGCCGCGCGCGAAGCCGTGCGCGCGCAGATCGCGTTCTACGCCTCCACGCCGGCGTACCGGCCCGTGCTCGAGGCCGAAGGCCAGGGCGACCTGCAGGAGGAACTGCGCAGCCTGACGAAACAGGGACGCTGGGCGGAGATGTCCGCGCTCGTCGACGACGCGATGATCGATCGCTACGCGATCACCGGGGAACCGGAGGCCGCGGGGCGCGAGCTGCGACGTCGCTACGAAGGCCTCGCCGCGCGCGTCGCGCTCGCCACGCCGATGCTGCTCAGCGCCGACGCGGCCGCGCGCCTGGTCTACGGGTTCCGCCGCGGCTGAACCGCGCCCGCCGGACGGACGGCCTCACTTCCCGGTCGCGGCCGCCCCGGCGCCGGGGGTCACCCTCATCGCCGCGATCTGCCCCTGCCTCGCGAGATCGGCGGCCTCGCCGAGGACGCGCGCCGCTTCCTGCGGCGCGTGGAAGCCCATCGAGTTCTCGGCCGCGATGAAGTCGAGGCGCCACTGCGCCTGGCGCTGCAGGTCGAGGGCCGGCGCGAGCTGTTCGGCGGTGGCCCCCTCCGCCTTGGCCGCGACGATCGCGTCGAGCTCGGCCATCAGCGCTTCGCCGGCGCGCAGCAGCAGGCCGTGGTTGCGGTCCTGGATCGCCGCGACGCGCGCGAGCAGTTCCTTCTCGTCGAAGTGGTGACAGGTCTGGCACGCGCGGTTCACGTTCAGCAGCGGGCTGCGGACCCAGTGGTCCGAGATCTTCGACGCGCCGTCGCGCATGTACGGCATGTGGCAGTCGGCGCACGCCACGCCGCTGCGCGCGTGGATGCCCTGGCTCCACAGCTCGAACTCGGGGTGCTGCGCCTTGAGGATCGCCGCGTCGGTCTCCTTGTGCTTGTAGTCGTAGAACCGCTCTCCGTTCTCGAACGTCGTCTCGTCCCAGGTCTTCTCGAGGTCCTCGGCGCGCAGCCCGTTCTTCCACGGGAACGTCAGTTTGAACTTGCTCGAGCAGTAGTACTCGACGTGGCACTGGCCGCACACGTAGGAACGCATCTCCGTGCGCGTCGCGTCCATGTTCGGGTCGTAGGGCCGGTCGCGCGGCCCCTTGCGCCAGCGGTCGATCGAATCGAGGTGCGGGACCTCGGCGTCGCCCTCGGCGAGCGCGCGAATGCCCTGGAGGAACCCCGGGCGCGTGACGCGCAGGGCCATCGTCTTCGGATCGTGGCAGTCCACGCAGGAAACCGGGTGCGCGTGGCCGCTCTCGTGCAGCAGCTCGTTCGCCTGCTGGTAGCTCATCGCCGACGTCTTCTCGAAACCGGCGGTCGCGTCCCCGTCGCCGAGCTGGCGATAGAGCGGCATCACGGAGGCGTGGCAGTGCAGGCACGACCCGGACTGCGGCTTGCTCAACCGCTCGGTCGCCTCCTGGTCCGCCAGCATGTACGCGTGTCCGCGCCGGTCGCGATAATCGATCGAGAACGCGTAGCCGAGGAACATGCGCTTGAGCCAGGGGTCGCGCTCGATCTTCTCGGCCGGAAGCGCCTCGCTGCCGCCGTGGCCGCCGAACCGCGTTCGCGTGGACTGCGCGGTCAGCAGGTACGTGTCGTACTGGCGAGGCCAGTTCTTGCCCCAGACCGCGGGGTCCGTCGTGTCCTCGTCGACCTCGACGAGCCGCACCCAGGGTTGGCGCCCCTCCGCTTTGCGTTCAGCGACGTTGAGCACGATCGCGGTCGCGACCCCCGCGCCGAGCGCGAAGCAGGCAGCCAGGACGAGATACGGCCAGGGACGTTCACGGTTCATGATGCGACTCCGTTTCGGGCGACGCCGGGGCGACGCGAAGCTGTTCTTCCCTCGTGAGCGGCCCGCCGAGGCCCACCTGCTCGCCGTGCCCGACCGAGACGTGGCAGCGGACACAGGACGGCGCGCCCGTCGCCGCCGAGACCTCGTGCAGCACCCCTTCGTGGCAGCGCGTGCAGTTGTCCTGCAGGATCGCGGCGTTCGGAGGCGTGATCAGGATCGGCTCCGGGAAGTCCTGCAGCGTGAACGCGCTCGAGTGGTTCCAGCCGTTGCGCGCCTTGGCGACGTACTTCTCGGGAAACGCGTGCGGGAGGTGGCAGTCGGCGCAGGTCGCCGACGTGTGGTGCGAAGCTTTCTGCCACGAATCGAACTGCGCCTGCATGATGTGGCAGTTCGCGCAGGCTCGCGGGTCGGTGCTCAGGTAGGAAAGCCCTTCGGCATAGTCGAAGCCGACCGTGGCGATGCCGGCGACCACGCCGAGCGTGGCGGCCGCGAGGGCTGGAGCGAGACGCACCGTGAGTACTTAGCCGACTGTGCCGCCACCCTCAAAGGCGACCGGAGCCTGGGATGGCCCCCCGGTCGCGATTGACTCGGCACGAGTGTCCTCTCATGACCCGTGGCGGCGAGACCGCCCTGCAGCGCCATGGACGAGAACGTCGAAATCTCCCACCGTCTCTCGCGCGACGACCTGAGATCGCTGATGGCCCGCCGCGACGCGCCCGGCCTGTGGTTGTTCGGCGTCCAGGCGATCGCGTTCGCCGTCCTGGCCGTCGCGACGGTCCAGCTCGGCGCGGCAGGCCATCCGCTGCGCTGGATCGCCGTCGCCGCCTGCGGCCTCGTGCTGTTGATGTTCTTCGCCTCGATGCACGAGGCCGGGCACGGCACGGCCTTCGCGACGCCGTGGCTGAACCGGGCCGTGACGTGGGTCTCGGCCGTCCTGATGCTGCAGTCGCCGACGTTCTTCCGCGAGTTCCATTTCGAGCATCACCGCCGGACCTCGGACCCGCACGGCGACCCCGAGATCTCGGGAGCGCCAGGCATCCTCGGGCCGTGGCCATCGAATCCGCTGCTGTACCTCGCGCTGGCCTCCGGACAGCACCTGATGGTCGGCAAGGCCCTGTTCACGCTGTCGTGCGCCGTGCTGCCGCGGCGCGTGCTCTTCGAGCGGCTCTATCCGTTCGTCCGGCCCGCGCAGCGCGACACGGTCGTGCGCGAAAGCCGCCTCGTGACGCTTCTGCTCGTGGCCGCCTGCTGGTTCGGCCTTCGCGAGATCGCCGGCTTCCCGTGGCTGCTGCTCGCGTGGCCCGTCGCGCACCTCGGCCTCGGGATCTTCGTGATGCCCGAGCACACCGGGCTCGACCGCACCGGAAGCCAGTTCCACCGCACGCGGTCGACGACCGGCAACGCGCTCGTGCGCCGGGCGATGTGGAACATGCCGTATCACGCGGAGCACCACGCGTTCCCGGCCGTGCCGTTCCACGCGGCGCCGGAGCTGAGCCGGCGCGTAGAGGAACAGCTCGAGAATCGCTCGAGCGGATACCTCGCGTTCCACCTCGCGACGCTGCGCCGAACCTTCGGACGCGCGCGCTGATTCCCGACGCTGCACCCTCGATGAAACCGCGCCGACGAACCCGACTCCTCCCCGGATCCCTTGCCCGCCCTGTTTCGGGACGACTGATCGTTGCCGTCCTCGCCGTGGCGCTCTCGTCGGGGCCGTCCGCCCCGGCGCGAGCCGAAACCGGCGATGCTCCGGAAACGCACGCGCAGGACGGCCCCGAAGCCGCCTCCGGCGACCGTGCTCCTGATCCATCCGGCGAACATCCCGCGGCCCTCTCCGGCGAGCCTTCGAACGCGGCCTCCGCGGAGTCGCGGCCGAAGGGCGCCGAACGCCGCGCGCTCGACGGGAACTCCACGCTCGCGCAGTGGCAGGCCGCGAGCGCGGCCGAACGATCGCGGCTGGCCGTCGAGATCGCGCGCACCCGCCTCGGCGCGGACGCCGAGAAGATCGACGTCGCGACGATGGCGATGGAGATCACCGGCTGCCTGTCCGCGACCGCGAAGGATTCCCGCCTCGGCGAGTGGACCGTGGCGGCCGCCGCGGAAACCTGCCTGACCGCGCCGGAGCTTCCGGCACGCTGACGGGGTGAGGCAGGCGGGCGCGGGCGAGCGAAGAAGCTCCCTCCGCGAGAGGCGAGGAGCGGCGTCGGTGCGCGGCGTTCCGAAAGGATCGGCGGCGGGAACATCCAGCGGGCGGCGGCTGCGCGTGCCGCCGCCCGAACCTCAGGCGCCGTCCGCCTTCAGAAACTGCCCGTGTCGTACAGGCTGCTCCAGAACTCGCACTGCGAGCGACGGAAGTCTCGCGTCTTCGACAGCGCCGAATCGAGGCGCAGGATCTTCCAGGAACGCCGCTTGAACCTCGGCCAACGCTCTCCCCCTTCGAGGCGCGGACGGCGTCGCTCGGCGAACGAGGTCCAGTATTCCTGCATCTGCTCGCCGAGATTCCGGTCGATCAGCGTCGGCGGCTCGGTGGACCCGAACACGTAGGCGATCTCGAGGCCGTGGAACGCGCCCAGATCGAGCGCCCCGATGAACAGCAGCGGAGGAACCCGGTTGAAGTTGTAGACGAACGTGCGCTGGCGCCGGCGCGAGTAACGGCTCGCGACATCGTAGGTCGAGCAGACCAGCGTGCTGTCGCCCATCACGCGGATCAGCGCGTCGCGCGGGGTCGGGAACGACGCGGCGGGATAGAGCGCCGCGATCTCCGGCGCGTAGGAGCCGTAGCGCGTGACGAGTTCGGAATGGTACTCGCCTTCGGTCAACTCCGGCGACCCGATGAAGAACAACGTGCCTTCGTCCGAGTTCGCGCCGAGCAGGTACGGGACCCTCGGCAAGCGGCGCTGGTCGAACGTCTCGCGCGGGTGCTCGGCGAGGAAGCCCCCGTCGATGCTGAGCCCGAGGTTCGTGCCTTCCCCGACCAGCGAAACGAGCGGCCCGGCGTCGAGGAGCTGCCCGAGGGGAACCGAGCGCAGGCACGCGAGCCGGTCCGGAGCCAGGTCGCAGCCGACCGCTTCCGTGACGATGTCCGCCGCCGCGGCCGCCGCCTCCGCCGACTGCACGCCGACCGTGCAGCCGCCGCTCTGGCTGATCGCCTGGTGGAACAGGCCCGTGCTTCCCGGCGAAACGACGTGCGCGCAGACGTCGAAGGATCCGGCCGATTCGCCGAAGATCGTCACGTTGCCGGGATCGCCGCCGAACGCGGCAATGTTCTGCTGCACCCACTGCAGCGCGGCGCGCTGGTCGAGCAACCCCTGGTTGCCCGCGTACGGCCACGACGGATCCTCCGAAGCGAGTTCCGCGAGCCCGAGGAAGCCGAAGACGTTCAGGCGATAGTTCACCGTGACGACCACGACGCCGCGGTCGCGCGCGAGGAAGTGCCCGTCGTACAGGCGAACGCCCTCGTAGTCCGGGAACGGCACGTAGTCGGCCGTCGATCCGGACGTGTTCGAACCGCCGTGGATCCAGAACAGCACCGGCAGCGGGCCGGAGGGAGCGGGGTCCGGCGTCCAGACGTTCAGGTAGAGGCAGTCCTCGTTCTCGATGCGAACGTCGCCGTTCGTCAGCGTCGGCAGTTGCGCGCATCCCGGAGGATAGCTGGTGGCCGAAAGCGGCGTGCCCCACGGATCGGGCGGTTGCGGCGGCCGGAAGCGGAGCGGGCCGACCGGCGGCGCCGCATACGGGATGCCGAGGAACTCCCGCGTGCCGTCGTGGACCTGCCCCTGCACGTCACCGCTGGACGTCGCAACGAGCGTCTGGGCCCCGGCCGGCGCCGCGCCGGCGAGGGACGCGGCCAGGATCGCCGCCGCGCCGACGAGACCGCGCCCCCGTGCTCCAGAGTTGCCGTTCTTCCTTGTCATGGATTCTCCTCCCCGTCCGTCCGTCCGGCGGCCGCTGGCGCAGCCGCGCCCGGTTCGCGCCGAAACACGGACCGTGGCCGCCGCGCCGATGCGATGCAACCGCATCGCCCTCGACTCGCGTCCGGGCATCCACTACGACACGGGCGTCTCCCGCGTGGGGGGACGCCCCGCCGCATGTCCTCTTCCCGCCGAGAAACCCTGCAGAACGTCGCCGCGGAAGCCGGCATCGACGGGGACCTCGTCGATTTCGAGGTGCTCGACGACTGGATGACGGAAGAAGGGCTGCCGGCCGGCCCGATCCTCGACGTGCGCCTGCTCGCCGGCGGTACGCAGAACGTGCTCGTGCGCTTCCATCGCGGCGGGCGCGACTACGTGCTGCGCCGCCCGCCCCGCCACCTGCGAGCGAAGAGCAACGATGCGCTGCGACGCGAAGGCCGCGTGCTCGCCGCGCTAGCCGGAAGCGACGTGCCGCACCCCGGCTTCGTGGCCGGCTGCTTCGACGAGACACGAATGGGCGGCGCGGTGTTCTACCTGATGGAGCCGGTCGACGGCTTCAACGCGACCACCGAGCTGCCGGCGTTGCACGCGGCCGACGCCGCCGTGCGCCACGCAATGGGACTCGAGGCCGCCGGAGCGCTCGCGCGGCTGTCGCGTCTCGATCCCGCCTCGGTCGGCCTCGCCGATTTCGGCAGGCCCGAGGGCTTCCTCGAGCGCCAGGTTCCCCGTTGGCTCTCCGAGCTCGAGTCCTACGCGAAGCACGACGGCTACCCCGGCCCCGAGATCCCCGGGCTCGACGAAGTCGCCGCGTGGCTCGAGCGCCATCGCCCCGAGCAGGGACCGCCCGGCATCCTGCACGGCGACTACCACCTGGCGAACGTGATGTACGCCCACGACGGCCCGCGCCTGGCCGCGATCGTCGACTGGGAAATGTCGACCATCGGCGATCCGCTGCTCGACCTCGGCTGGCTGCTCGCGACATGGCCCGACGCCGACGACGTCTCCGTCGGCGCGGCATCCGCGTACGTGCAGGCCGGCGGGCTGCCGACCCGCGACGAGCTCGTGCGGCGCTTCGCCGCCGACTGCCCGCGCCCGCTCGACGCGCTCGACTGGTACGTCGCGATGGCCTGCTTCAAGCTCGGCATCGTGCTGGAGGGAACGCACGCGCGCGCGTTCGCGGGCAAGGCCCCGAAGGAGATCGGCGACCTGCTGCACGCGATCACGCTCGGGTTGTTCCGGCGCGCGACGGCGATCGTCCGCGCGAACTGAGAAGCAGCCCACGTCGACGACGACGGCGACCGCCATGACGGTCGTATCCGGCCCCGGCGGACGCCGGCGCCACGGGAGATGCGATGAAGAAGATCCTGTCCGTCGCCGCCCTGCTCCTGTTCGCGGGACTCGCCTGGCTCGCGCACGGCCTCTCCTCGCGGCCCTCGCTCGAACGCTACGCCGCACTGCGGTTTCCGGCCGACGGCGCGAACGCCGACGCGGCCGGGCTCGAGGTGACGTTCCTCGGCGTCTCGACGCTGCTCGTCCGCGACGCCACGGCGGCGGTCCTGATCGACGGCTTCTTCTCGAGACCGGGACTCCTCGCGATGGCGGTCGGCCGCATCGCACCGGACGACGCGCGCATCGACGCCGCGCTCTCGCGGGCCGGCATCGACCGGCTCGACGCCGTCGTCACCGTGCACTCGCACTACGACCACGCCATGGACACGCCCGCGGTCGCGAGGAAGACCGGCGCGATCGTCGTCGGCTCCGAGAGCACCGCGAACATCGCCCGCGGCTACGGGCTCGCCGAAGACCGCATCCGCGTCGTGCGCGGCGGCGAGGAGATGCGCTTCGGCGACCTCACCGTCACGCTGGTGCCGAGCCGGCACTTCCCCCACGGGCAGGCGATGGGCGGGATCCGCGAGCCGCTCGTGCCGCCGGCGCGAGCGACCGACTACCTGGAGGGCGGAAGTTTCTCCGTGCTGGTCGAGCGCGGCGACGGCGCGCTCCTCGTGCAGGGAAGCGCCGGATTCGAGGAAGGCGCTCTCGCCGGCCGCAAGGCCGACGTCGTGTACCTCGGCGTCGGCCTGCTCGGCTCGAAGGACGAGGCCTACCGCGACGCCTACTGGCGCGAGACGGTCACCGCGGTCGGCGCGCGGCGGGTGATCCCGATCCACTGGGACGATTTCCTGCGCGGACTCGACGAACCGCTCGTCGCGCTGCCGTCGCTCTTCGACGACCTCGACACCTCGATGGACTTCGTGCTCGCGCGCGCCGGGCGCGACGGCGTGGACGTGCGCTGGCCCGTCTTCGGTGCGCCGGCCGACCCGCTCGCCGGGCTCTGAACGGCAGGCCGTCGCCCGCCGGACTGGCGACACCGCCCGGCGCGAAGTAAGACACGCGGCGATGCTCCGCCGCAGCCGCCGCGCCGACGCGCTCGTCTTTGCCCTCGCGCTGGTCGGCACGGGGTACTTCCACCAGGGCGGCGGCTGGAACCAGAACTCGCGCTTCGCGCTCGTGCGCTCGATCGTCGAGGACGGCACGTTCTTCGTCGATTCCCACCTCGTCTACCGTCGCGCCGGCGACGCCGACGCGACGGGCGCGCCGGGCGCGCTCGAGCGCGTTCCGGTGCGCGCGGGCAACGTCGCGATCGGCGGTTCGGAGGTCGCGCTCGCATGGCGCGGCAGGAGCGCCCTGCTGCCGGTCGATCCCGGGAGCGCCGGCACGCGCCGCCTCGTCGCGATCGACGACGTGGCCGCCAGCGGCGACGTCTCATACTTCGCCGGCCACTTCCATCCGAACAAGGCGCCGGGCCCCTCGTTCCTGGCCGTGCCGGGGTACGCGCTGCTGCGCGCGGCCGAGGGCCTGCTCGGCCTCGACCCCGACCGCTGGGCCGTGCTGACGTTCAACGCCTGGATGACGAGCGTGCTCAGCGTCGGTCTGCTGACCGCCGTGGGCGCCGTGCTCGTGCTGCGGTCGGCGCGCGCGTTCGCGACCGAGACCTCGGCGCGGCTGGCGGCCCTCGCGTTCGTGTTCGCGACGATGGCCTGGCCGTACGGCACGATGCTGTTCGAGCACAACGTGATCACAGCGGCGTTCGTGGCCGCGCTCTACTTCGTCGAGCGGGCGCGGGACGCCCGGCCGGGAACGGTCCTCTCGCCGGCCGCCTGCCTGCACGCCGCCGGCCTTTGCGCGGGCTTCGCCGCGATCACGAACTACACGATGGCGCTGCTCGTCCCGGTCTTCGCGCTGCTCGCGCTCGCGCGCCTCGGATCGAGCCCGCGCCTCGCCTGGTACGCGGTCGGCGTCGCCTGGCCGCTCGGGGCGATCCTCGCCTACAACGTGGCCTGCTTCGGCACGCCGCTGACCACCAACTACGCGTACCAGAGCGCGATGTTCCAGACCGACGAGCGCCTGCTCGGCGTCTTCGCGATGCCGCGCCTCGACGTGCTCGCGCTGCTGCTCTTCTCGCCCTTTCGCGGCCTGTTCTTCACGTCGCCGGTGCTGCTCGCCTCGGTCGCGGCGATGGCGGCGATGTGGCGGGCGCGCGAGCGCCGCGAGACCGTCGCCCTCGTCGCCGTCGTCACCGGCTTCCTGCTGCTCGTCAACGCGAGCTTCAACGGCTGGGACGGCGGCTGGACCGCGGTCCCGCGCTATCTCGGACCGGCCATGGCGCTGCTGGCGCTGCCGCTCGCCTTCGCGTTCGATCGGTGGCGCGCGCCGACGTTCGCGCTGGCCGGGCTGGCCTTCGTGGTCCAGTTCCTGCTCACGGCCGTCGATCCGCAGGTGCCGATCGGCGACGTCGGGACCGCCGGGACGGCCGTCTCGGAAGTCTTCTTCGTCGATCCGACGACGCGCTACGTGCTGCCGCTGTTCACGACCGGCCGCGCCTGGCCGATGATCGACGACGAGATCGACGCCGCCGTCGCCCGCTCTTCGCGCCTGGCCGCCCAGAGAGGCGAGCCGGCGTCGCAGATCGAGCAGAAGGCGGCCCGGCTTCGCGCGGACCTGCGCGCCGGCGTGGAGCGCGGCGAAGGTACGCCGCTCGCGCTGGCGGGCGTCGCCGGCCCCGTGTCGGCGAACCCGATCGGAGTCTACGAGGGCTACTATTACCGCTTGTTCCCGGCCGGCAGCCCGCAGGCGAGCGGCAACTCGTTCAACGTCGGAGAGCTCGTGTTCCCGCGCAGCCGCTGGAGCCTGATGCCGCTCGTCGTGGTCGCAGGCGCGCTGCTCGCCCTGCTGTTCCGCGACGGCGCCGGGAGCGCGACCAGCGCTGCGGTCGCCGCGGCATCCCCGGCGGCAGTGGCGACGGCGGCGACGAAGCCCGCTCCGGCGACTCGACCGCCCGAGCCGTCGCCGCCGACGCCGCCGCGCCGAAAGAGGCGCCGCCGATGACGAATGCCGCCGGAAGCTCCGCGCGAACGGGCGCGACCGCGACGCCGGGCGTGCCCCGGGCCCGGCTCGTGGTCGCGGCGACGCTCGCCAACCTCGCCGTGGCGGCGCTCGTCCTCGCGCTCGCCGGAACCGGCGTCGAAGGCACCGAGCTCGCGCTGCGGACGACGGCTCGCGTCTCGTTCGTGTGGTTCGTGCTCGCGTTCGTCGCCTCGCCGCTGCACGCGCTGCGGCCTTCGCGGCATTCGCTGCGGCTCGTCGAACGTCGCAGTTCGTTCGGCGTGATCTTC
This sequence comes from uncultured Myxococcales bacterium, assembly GCA_964476185.1. GTDB lineage: Bacteria > Desulfobacterota > Binatia > UBA1149 > CAITLU01 > DATNBU01. The sequence goes on along the minus strand of CAYYZO010000013.1, from coordinate 11,102 downwards.
GGCCTCAGCATGTCGATGCACGTCGGCTTCATCCTGAGGCTCTACGAGCTGCACGCCCCCGAACGCCCGCCGATGGTGACCGAGGCCGACTTCTGGATCGGGATTCCCGGTCTCGTGCTCGTGGCGCTGCTCACGATCACGTCGTTCCGAGCCTTGCGCTCGCGGCTCTCCGCAACCGCGTGGCGCCGGCTGCACCTCACCGGCATCTGGGTCGTGTGGACGATCTTCCTGCTGTGTCTCGTCGACAGCGTCGGGCGCAAATCCTCGGACCACCCGGTCCTCGCCTACTGGTCGTTCATCGTCGTGCTGCTCGGCGCGATGGGCCTGCGACTCGCCGCCGCATTCCAGCGCCGCGCCCTCTCTTCCACCCCATAGAAAGCACGGGTTCGACTGGACAGGGCTTCGCGATACCATCGCCGGCGTGAGCAAGGACACGAGCGAATCGCCCCCCTCCGCGACGACCGACGGCGACACCGTCACCACCCACCCCGGCGACCTCGACCCCGCCGAGACGCGCGAGTGGCTCGAGTCGCTCGATTCGGTGCTCGCCACCGACGGCGCCGAGCGCGCGCACTACCTCATCGAGCGCCTCGTCGAACGCGCCCGCCGCTCGGGCGTCTACCTGCCCTACCGCGCGAACACCGCGTACGTGAACACGATCCCGCCCGGCAAGGAGCCGCGCTACCCGGGGGACCGCGAGATCGAGAAGAGGCTCGAGGCCTACCTGCGCTGGAACGCGGTCGCGATGGTCGTGCAGGCCAACCGCGTCTCGACCGAGTACGGCGGCCACATCGCGAGCTACGCGTCCTCCGCCACGCTCTACGAGGTCGGGTTCCATCATTTCTGGCGCGCCAGCATCGACGGAGGCCCCGGCGACCTCGTCTTCGCGCAGGGGCACTCCTCGCCCGGCATCTACGCGCGCGCGTTCCTCGAGGGGCGCCTGAGCGAGAAGCAGCTCGCGGGGTTCCGTCGCGAGGTCGGCGGCGGCGGCCTCGCGTCGTATCCGCACCCGTGGCTGATGCCGGACTTCTGGCAGTTCCCGACCGTGTCGATGGGCCTCGGGCCGATGATGGCCATGTACCAGGCCCGCTTCCTGCGCTACCTCGAGCATCGCGAGATGACCGCGCCGACCGACCGCAAGATCTGGTGCTTCTGCGGCGACGGCGAGATGGACGAACCCGAGTCGATGGGCGCGCTGACGATGCCGGTGCGCGAGAAGCTCGACAACCTGATCTTCGTCGTCAACTGCAACCTGCAGCGGCTCGACGGTCCCGTGCGCGGCAACGGCAAGATCATCCAGGAGTTGGAGGCGGCCTTCCTCGGCGCCGGCTGGAACGTCATCAAGGTGATCTGGGGCGCGCGCTGGGACCCGCTGCTCGCGCGCGACAAGGACGGGATCCTGCAGCGCGTGATGGAGGACTGCGTCGACGGCGAGTACCAGAGCTTCAAGGCGAACGGCGGCGCGTACACGCGCGAGCACTTCTTCGGCAAGCACCCGCAGCTGCGCGAGATGGTCGCGACCATGTCCGACGAGGAGATCTGGCGGCTGAATCGCGGCGGCCACGACGCTCGCAAGGTCTACGCGGCCTACGACCTGGCGGTGAGGACCACCGGCCGCCCCACCGTCATCCTGTGCAAGACCGTCAAGGGATTCGGCCTCGGCAAGACGGCCGAGGGCCAAATGGTCGCGCACCAGCAGAAGAAGCTCGACGTCGTCGCGCTCCGCGAGATGCGCGACCGCTTCCACCTGCCGATCGACGACGAGGACCTCGACCGCCTGCCGTTCCGCCGCCCGGCCGACGACAGCGAGGAGATGCGCTACCTGCACGAGCGCCGTCGTGCGCTCGGCGGCTACCTGCCGGCGCGCGACACCGCGTCGAAGCCGCTGCCGGTGCCGCCGCTGTCGACGTTCTCGTCGATGCTCGAGTCGACCGGCGACCGCCAGATCTCGACCACGATGGCGTTCGTGCGCATCCTCTCGCTGCTGCTGCGCGACAAGGAGCTCGGCCGGCACGTCGTGCCCATCGTGCCCGACGAGGCGCGCACGTTCGGCATGGAGGGCCTGTTCCGCCAGATCGGGATCTATTCGTCGGTCGGGCAGCTCTACCGCCCCGAGGACGCCGACGAGCTGATGCCGTACCGCGAGGACAAGAAGGGCCAGATGCTCGAGGAAGGCATCAACGAGGCCGGCGCGACGTCTTCGTGGATCGCGGCGGCGACCTCGGCCGCGAACCACGGCGTGCCGATGGTGCCGTTCTACATCTTCTACTCGATGTTCGGGTTCCAGCGTGTCGGCGACTTCCTCTGGGCAGCGGGCGACATGCGGGCGCGCGGGTTCCTGCTCGGCGCGACGGCGGGAAGGACGACGCTCGCCGGCGAAGGGCTGCAGCACCAGGACGGCCACAGCCAGCTCGTCGCGACGACGGTGCCGAACTGCCGGGCCTACGACCCGGCCTACGCGTGCGAGCTCGCCGTGATCCTGCAGCACGGGCTCGAGCGGATGTACGTGGCGAACGAGGCCGTCTACTACTACGTCACGGTGATGAACGAGAAGTACGAGCAGCCGGCTCTCGTCCCCGGAAGCGAGAACGGCATCGTCCGCGGCGGCTACGAGATCCGCGGAGCCGGCAAGGAGGCTCGCCCAGCCGCCGACGGCGCGCGCGCCACGCTGCTCGGCAGCGGAACGATCCTGCGCGAGGTGCTCGCGGCCGCCGAACTGCTCGAGGACGAATGGAACGTCGCCTGTGACGTCCTGTCGATCACGAGCTTCAGCGAGCTGCGGCGCGAGGCGCTCGAGGCCGAACGCTGGAACCTCCTGCACCCGGCATCCACCCCGCGCAGCGCGTGGGTCCACCGCCTGTTCGACGGACGCCGCGGCCCCTTCGTCGCGGCCACCGATTACATGCGCACGGTCCCCGACCAGATCCGCCAGTGGGTCCCGGGGACGTACGTCACGCTCGGGACCGACGGCTACGGGCGCAGCGACGCGCGCGCGGCGCTGCGGAGCCACTTCGAGGTCGACCGGCGGTTCGTCGCGCTCGCGGCGCTGTCGGCGCTTCGCGACGCCGGAACGATCGACGCCGCGGTCGTCACGCAGGCGATCGAGCGTCTCGGCATCGACCCCGACAAGACCAACCCGCTGACGGACTGAGTCGAAGCGATGGCCACCAGAGAAATCCAGGTTCCCGATCTCGGCGAGTTCCACGACGTGCTCGTGATCGACGTGATCGCGAAGGTCGGCGACCGCGTCGAGGTCGAAAGCCCGCTGATCACCCTCGAGACCGACAAAGCGACGATGGACGTGCCGAGCCCCGTGGCCGGCACGGTCACCGCGATCCACAT
>CAYYZO010000013.1:0-7660 GCA_964476185.1 uncultured Myxococcales bacterium | reverse complement strand
CGACCGGACCGCAAAGGAAGGGCCGAAGGCCGAAGCGGCTCCGTCCGCCCCCGGGCCGGCCGAACGCGTCGCGTTGCCGCCCGTCGACGAAGCCTCGTTCGCGAAGGCGCACGCGAGCCCGTCGGTGCGGACTTTCGCGCGCGAGCTCGGAGTCGACCTCGGCCGCGTGCGCGGCACCGGCCGCAAGGGACGCATCACGACCGACGACGTCAAGACGTACGTGAAGAGCGCGCTCGCCGCGGTGTCCGCCGCTTCGGCCGGCGCCGGGCTCCCGCGCGTGCCGGTCGTCGACTTCGCGAAGTACGGCCCGGTGGAAGTCGTCCCGCTCACGCGCATCCAGCGCATCTCCGGCCCGCGCCTGCACGCGAGCTGGGTCAACGTCCCCCACGTCACGCAACACGAGGACGCCGACGTCACGGAACTCGAGGAGGCGCGCCGCTACCTCAAGCTGCGCGCGAAGGCCGAGGGCATCTCGCTGACTTCCCTCGCGTTCGTGCTGCGCGCCTCGGCGATCGCCCTGGCGAAGTTCCCGCGCGTCGGCGCGTCGCTGTCGGCAGACGGACAGAGTCTCGTGGTGAAGAAGTACTGCCATCTCGGCTTCGCCGCCGACACGGACGACGGCCTCGTCGTGCCGGTCATCCGCGACGTCGATCGAAAGGACGTGTTCGAGATCGCGCGCGAGCTCGGCGAGCTGTCGGCGAAGGCGCGCGCCGGCAAGCTGTCGGCGGCCGAGATGCAGGGAGGTTGCTTCACGGTCTCGAACCTCGGCGGCATCGGCGGCACGTCGTTCACGCCCGTCGTCAACGCGCCCGAGGTGGCCGTGCTCGGCGTCTCGCGCGCCGCGATGCGGCCGGTCTGGAAGGACGACCGGTTCGTGCCGCGCCTGATGCTGCCGCTGTCGCTGTCCTACGACCACCGCGTCGTCGACGGGGCCTACGGTGCGCGCTTCGTGGTCCTGCTCGCCGGGACGCTCGCCGACCTGCCGCTGCTGATGCAGAAGCCGTCGTGAGGTCGCGATGAACGAACGCACGACCCAGCTCCTCGTCCTCGGCGCCGGCCCCGGCGGCTACACGGCCGCGTTCCGCGCGGCCGACCTCGGCCTCGAGGTGACGCTCGTCGACCGCGGCGCCTCGCTCGGCGGCGTCTGCCTGAACGTCGGATGCATCCCGTCCAAGGCGCTGCTGCACGCCGCCCGCGTGATCGAGGAAGCGCGCGAGATGGGAGAGCACGGCATCGTGTTCGGCCCTCCGCGGATCGACACGGGGGCCCTGCGCGGCTGGAAGGAGAGCGTCGTGACGCGCCTGACCACGGGCCTCGCGACGCTCGCCCGGCAGCGCAAGGTCCAGGTCGTGCACGGCGACGCGAGGTTCGCCGACGACCACGCCGTCGACGTCGACCGCGGCGACGGGCGCGAGCGCATCCTGTTCGAGCAGTGCATCGTCGCGGCGGGATCATCGCCGGTCCGGCTGCCGCTGTTCCCGGACGACCCGCGGATCCTCGATTCGACCGGCGCGCTCGAGCTCGCGCACACCGGAGGCCGGCTGCTGGTGGTCGGCGGCGGGATCATCGGCCTCGAGATGGCGTGCGTCTACGACGCGCTCGGCGCGAAGGTGAGCGTCGTCGAGCTGACGAACCAGCTGATCCCCGGCTGCGATCCCGACCTCGTGCAGCCGCTCGCGAAGCGACTGAAGGCCCGCTACGAGCAGGTGCTCCTCGAAACGCAGGTCGTCTCCGCGACCGCGGACGCCGACGGCATCCGCGTCGAGTTCGAGGGGAAGAAGGAGCGGTCGACGCAGGTGTTCGACCAGGTGCTCGTCGCCGTCGGCCGCTCGCCGAACGGGCGACTGCTCGGCTGCGAGAACGCCGGCGTCACCGTCGACGAGCGCGGCTTCGTGCCGACCGACCGGCAGATGCGCACGAACGTGCCGCACATCTTCGCGATCGGCGACGTCGCCGGGCCGCCGATGCTCGCGCACAAGGCCTCCCACGAGGGCAAGGTCGCAGCGGAGGTCGCGGCCGGCCGCAAGCGCTTCTTCGACGCGCGCGTCGTGCCGTCGGTCGCGTACACGGATCCGGAGATCGGCTGGGTCGGGCTGACCGAGACCGACGCCAGGCGCGACGGCATCGCCTACGGCAAGGGCGCGTTCCCGTGGGCGGCCAGCGGCCGCGCGCTGTCGGTCGGACGCGAGGAGGGGTTCGCGAAGCTGCTGTTCGATCCGGAGACCACGCGCGTGCTCGGCGGCGCCGTGGTCGGCGTCAACGCGGGCGAGCTGCTCGCGGAGATCGGACTCGCGATCGAGATGGGCGCCGACGCCGCCGACATCGGCCTCGTGGTCCACGCGCACCCGACGTTGTCGGAATCGATCGGCATGGCCGCGGAAGCGTTCGAAGGAACGCTGACCGACCTCTACCTGCCGAAGAAGAAGCGCGCGATCTGACTACTGCCAGCCGATCGTCCGGTAACCGCGCTCCTGCAGGCAGGCTTCCACCCAGCGCTTCGTGACCGGGTCGAGGTCGCGCGTTTTGAGCAGGCCGGCGGTCAGGCCGACTGCCGCGCCGCCCGCCGCGCCGGCCGCTGCGCCTCGCCCTGCGTTTCCACGAACCGCACCGGCCGCCGCTCCACCCGCGGCGCCGATCGCTCCCGCCGTCGCGGTCTTGCCCGCCACCTCGCCCGCGCGACTCGACCCGACGCCCGACTGCTGCGCCAGCGCGATGCACTCGTTCACGTCGGCGTCGGCCTGCGCGCTTCCGACGGACTGGAGCTTCGCGTTGGGATAGAGCACCGGGCGCTGTGGCGAACAGGAGACAAGGGACACCACGGCCAGAAGGGGAACGACGCCGACGAGCTTGCGAGTCATGGGACCTCCCGTTGCCAAAGGCGCTGCGCCGCCGACTTCGCGGCGACGGCGCAGCGCGCGTCCAGACACACCTCGCGGCGGACCGAGAAGCTGCCGTCGCATCATTCGTGTAAGCACCGCGATCGGCGTCCGCAATCGTGCAGCCCGAATCCCGGGGCCACATTCCTATCGCACGCCTGCCGGCATCGCGACCGGTCGTCTCCGACCCGCCCTCACGACCGGATCCCAGGTCGCCCCGTCGTCGTCGTCGCTCGAATCGACGCGCGCTCCGCCCGGCTCCGGCCCACGTGCCCCCGAGCGCCGGCGCGCGTCAGTCGCCGAAGTGCCCCTGCGCGCGGAAGCGTTCGAGGAACGGGCCGTAGTCGGTGGGCTGCTGTTCCGTTCGAAGACGGTCGCTCGGCGGGAGCGCCCACTTCTGCGCGCTTCGCGTCCAGATGTCGCCGACCGGCTCCACCCAGCTCGTGTCGTCGAACGTCCCGCTGCGCACGCTGAGGATGCCCGCCGCGTCGGCCTGGCCGTTGGCGATGCGACTGCCGCAATCCGCGCAGAACCAGCCGAAGCGACGGTTGCCGGCGTCGGAGCTCCACTCGATGCTGCGCGGCTCGCCCTTCGTGAAGCGGAAAGCCGCCTGCAGCACCATCGCCGGCGTCGAGAACGCCGCGCCGCCGACGTTCTGGCAGTTCGTGCAGTGGCAGTTGTAGACGGTCAGCGGCGGCTGCGCGATCTCGTAGCGAAGCGCGCCGCACTGGCAGCCGCCGGTGATCGGGAGAGAGGCCATCGCGATCCTCCTTTCGTACCTGGCCGCTTTCTCGCGATCGGGCGCCGCCCGCAAGTGGCGTGCGGCCGCGACCGCGGCAGGAGTCCCGCCGCCGGGCGCCGACCGGACATTCTCCGGTGTGTAAGCGCCAGGCATCGGCCGCGGTCGCTGCCCATCCGCGTCCGCGCGGTTCCTCCGCCGGCGCGGACCGGGTAGAACTCCGGAAGGCTCGCGATCCAGCGCCGGAGAGTCCCATGCTTCGAGCTTCCCGTCCCGCCCCTTCCCTGCTTGCCGCCGCCGCGTTCGCCGCGGCCGCGGTGTTCGGCGGCTGCCACAGCGAACCCGCCGCCCAGCGCCCCGAGGCCACCGCCGACGCGACGTCCTCGGCCCCACGACAGAAAGTCGACGCACCGGCGACCGATCCCGAGCCGCGCGAGCCGCTCGCACCGGAGGACGAGGCCGCAGCGCGACGCGAGGCCCCTCACCCCTCGCGACCGGACGATGCGACAGAAACCCGCGGAACGCCGCCGTCCCCAGCGCGACCGGCGCCTCCTCCGCCCGCTGCGGAGAACGGCGCGGGCGTACCACCTTCCGAGGCCATCGCGCGGGCATCGAACGAGTACCACGAGAAGATGCAGGCGCTGCGAGAGCGCTACGCGGACAACCGCGACGACCCGAAGTTCGCGCAGGAGGTGCTGGAACTGCGCCGCTGGTTCAGCCGCGAGATGCGCACGGTGCGCATGGCCGACCGGGCCCGACGCGAGAAAGCCGAGAGCGCGCCTGACGCGGAGTGAAGTTCGGCAGCCGGGGTCCTGGTTGCGAGCGGGAGGGACATAGCCGGCTCGACTCCACGAACTCCAGAGGCGAGCGGCGAGACGCACCTCGTCTCGTGAGTGCGGCGGTGAGCGCGCCCGGCAGGATTCGAACCTGCGACCACCGGCTTAGAAGGCCGGTGCTCTATCCAGCTGAGCTACGGGCGCGTACCCGGCGCGGCGAGCAGAGAAAGCCGCCGCGGAAAATGGTCGGGGTGAGAGGATTTGAACCTCCGACACCCTGCTCCCAAAGCAGGTGCGCTACCAGACTGCGCCACACCCCGAGGAAGGAGGATTCAATCGTGCCGGGGCGGCGGATTCAATCCTGCACACCGAAGCGAACACGCCGGAACGGACGGTACGACGCGAACCACCCTGCTCGACTGGAGTCGCCCACGGCGGTAAGAACCGTCAGGTCGTCGCTCGGGCCTCCAGTGGGAGTCTGCCGCCGAGCGCCTTCTTCATGCCAGCCGATGCCGCCGCCCCCGACCGTTCCTCACCGACGCAGGGTCCCGCGCTCCGCGAGCGCGAGCTCGACCGGCTGATCCTGCCCTCACTCCGGCAGCGCGTGCGGACCGCGCTGTTGTTCCTCGCCGTCTCCCAGAGCCTGTACGCGGTCGTACTGGTGTTCACCGACGCCGCCGGCACCGACTCCCGCGCCGTCATCAACGCCCTGCGCCTGCTGGTCCTCTACTGGTGCGTCTGGACGATTCGCGGCGAGGGGTCCCGTCGCGAGACGCTGGCGGTCGCGGGAATCGGCCTGGCCGCGCAGTTCGCGGCGGGCGTGCTGATCTCCATCGTCCGGAGCGACGTCCTGCCGATGGTCCTGCTTCTCGTCGCGCTGACGTCCGTTTCCTCGGTCTTCATTCCGTGGGGCGGACGCGTGCAGGCCGTGCTCGCCGTCGCCGTCGCGGGTTCGACCGCGCTGGCCTCGTTCATCGTTCATCGCATCAACGGGCGCGTGCTGGACTTCGATTCCACGGTCACGTTCGTCGTCACACTGCTCGTGACCATCTCGATCGCCTCGTTCCTCGCGTTCACGCGCCGGAACCTCGAGAAGCGGATCCAGGAAGCCCGCCGTACCGACGAGGAGCTCGCGGTGCTTCGAAACGACCTCGAGCGTCGCGTCGCCGACCGTACCGCGGAGCTCGAGATGGCCAACCGCGAACTCGAGGGCTTCAGCTACACGGTCTCGCACGACCTGCGCTCGCCGCTGCGCGCCATCTCCGGGTTCACGCAGATGCTGCTCGACGAGGACGACGCTCCCCTCGACGACGCGGCGCGCTCGCACCTGGCCAAGATCCGCGCGGCGAGTCGCCACATGGACCACCTGATCGACGACATGCTGCTGCTGGCCCGCGTCGGCCGCGGCGCGCTGCGCTACGAAGCCGTCGATCTGGCCGAGGTCGCGCGGTCCATCGGCGAGGACTTGAAAGCCGAGGACCCCGATCGCCGCGTCGTGCTGACCGTGAACGACATGCCTGCCGTTCCCGGCGACCTCGCGCTGCTGCGCGTCGCGCTCGACAACCTGCTGCGCAACGCCTGGAAGTTCACGGGCACGCGCGAGGTGGGCCACGTCCAAGTCTCCGGGGTCCGGCGAGGCGACCGGATCGTGGTGAGCGTGAAGGACGACGGCATCGGCTTCGACCCGCGATTCCGCGGCAAGCTCTTCCAGCCGTTCGAACGCATCCACGGCGACCCGCGCTTCCCGGGGACCGGCGTCGGCCTGGCCACGGTCGCGCGCATCGTCCAGCGCCACGGGGGAGACGTCGACGCCGAGGGAACCCTCGACGGCGGCGCGACGTTCTCGATCTCGCTGCCCGCTCGCGGCCCGGACTGAGCGGCGGCATCGGCGTACCTTCGAGCCCGGTCGCGCGCGAGCGACGGCCGGGCCGGAGCGCCCCGTCAGTCGCGCCCGAGGACCTCGCCCACCGACGCTACGACCGCGTCGACGACCGTCCGCACGTCGTCGTCCCCCAGGTCGTAATAGACTGGCAGCGAGATCTCGCGGGCGAAGTTGTCGTAGGCGACCGGATAGTCGGCCATGTCGTAGCCGAGGCCCTTGTAGTAGCTCTTGCGCGGCAACGGCTCGAAGTGCACGTTCACCGAAACGTCGCGCTCGAAGATCGCCTGGATGATCGCGTCGCGCTGCTCCTCGCCGATGCCGCGGATGCGGAGCGGGAACAGGTGGAACGACGACGTCGTCCCGTCGCGGTCGAACACCGGCAGCTCGGCCCAGTCATGGCGCCCGAGCGCATGCGAATACGCCTCGACGATCCGCCGGCGCCGCACCAGCGTGTCGTCGTCGTAGCGCTCGAGCTCGACGAGGCCGATCGCAGCGGCGATGTCGGTCATGTTGCACTTGTAGCCGGGCTCGACGATGTCGTACTTCCAGTTCCCCTTCTGCGTCTTCGCGAGCGCGTCCTTGTTCTGGCCGTGCAGGGTCAGCACGCAGAGCCTCCGGTAAAGCTCCTCGTTGTCGAACGGGGCCGGCAGGTTCAGGAGCACCGCGCCGCCCTCGGCCGTCGTCAGGTTCTTGACCGCGTGGAACGAGAACACCGACGCGTCGCACAGGCTGCCGGTGCGCCGCCCCTTGTACTTCGCGCCGATCGAATGCGCGGCGTCGGCGAGCAGCAGGACGCGGCCGAGCGCTTCCTGCTCCGGCGTGGCGGCGACGAACTCGCCGGCGCGGTCTCGCACCAGCGCGTTCAGCGCGTCGTAGTCGCAGGGCCAGCCGCCGATGTCGACGGGCATCACGACCTTCGTGCGCGGCGTGACCGCCGCGGCCACGGCCTGCACCGAGATGTTGAAGTCGGACGCGCCGACGTCGACGAAGACCGGCTTCGCCCCGCAGTGCACGATCACGTTCGCGCTCGCGGCGTACGTGTAGGCCGGCAGGATGACCTCGTCGCCGGGCCCGACCCCGAACCAGCGCAGCATCGTCTCGAGGCCGGCCGTCGCCGAGTTCAGGCAGAGCGCCGCGGGCGCGCCGCAGTAGGTCGCCAGGTTCTTCTCGAGCCGCTTGGTCCGGGGGCCCGTGGTGATCCAGCCGGACTTCAAGGCGTCGACGACTTCGTCGATGATCTTCTGGTCGATGCGTGGCGGTGAAAACGGAATCATGGCCGGCCTGGTCTCGCTGGTGGAAGGTCTCGGCGAAGATCGACCGGCGCCCGCACGCCGGCCGACCCTCGCGGGAGGCCGGAGACTAGAAGAAACCGGCGGCCGATGGGAAA
>CAYYZO010000012.1:38329-64942 GCA_964476185.1 uncultured Myxococcales bacterium | reverse complement strand
ACCGTGACCTCGCGCACCGTTATGAATGGCTGGGGGAGGGTGGCATCCTGCTGCCGCGACACGGATGGACATCTCTGACATGAAATACGCGCGCAGTGGCGACCTCAACATCGCCTACCAGCGCTGGGGGACGGGGCCGGACCTGATCATCATTCCGGGGATGGTCTCCAATATTGAGCTCTCGTGGGAGCACGAGGTGTATCGCCGGAGTCGCGAGTACTTCGGCCGGCATGTCCGTACGCTCGAGTTCGACAAGCGCGGCCTCGCGAGTTCCGATCGCTTCGAGCAGGCGCCCACGCTCGAGGAACGCATCGCCGACATCGAGGCGGTCATGGATGCCGAGGGCATCGAGCGCGCGCACATTCTCGGCCTCTCGGAGGGCGGTCTGATGGGGCAGTTCTTCGCGGCGATGCATCCGGAGCGCGTCGACCGTCTCGTTCTCATAAACTCGACAATTGGCGCTTCGGCGCTTGGCGACCTCCAGCGGCACGCGGACGATCCTCTCATGCGCACTCAGGACGTGCTCGACCGCTTTCAGCGCATGATCGCGGGGTGGGGTCGCGAGCCCGAGCTCATGGTTGATCTCTTCTGCCCGAGCAAGAGCGACGACCCGGCCTTCGTTCGGTGGATGGGGCGATTCCAGCGCCAGACATGCAGCCGGACCGACGTTCAACGTCAGTTCGAGAGCGTGCTCGGTCTCGATGCCAACGATCGCCTCGCGGACGTGCGCGCGGAGACGCTCGTCATCAATGTGGTCGGCGATCGAGTCATTCCGCCGGCGTACGGCCGCTACCTGGCCAAGCACATCCCCAAAGCCCGCTACGTGCAGTTCACGGGTGAGGACCACTTCTGCTGGGTCATGCCGAACTGGCGCGACATCTGTGATGGCTTTCTCCAGTTCCTGACCGGGCGCGCCCCGATGGCGCGTAGTGAGCGTCGCTTCGCCACCGTGCTCTTCACCGACATCGTCGACTCGACCGCCCGCTCGGCTGCGGTCGGCGACACGGCCTGGCGCGACATGCTGGACCGCCACGATCGGATCGCCTGGCAGGCCGTCGACCGTCATGACGGGGCCCTCGTGAAGAACATGGGCGACGGGCTTCTCATGACGTTTGGCGCACCCTCGAACGGCGTGGCGTGCGCGCAGGAGCTCGTGTGCAAGCTCGGGCAGGTCGGTCTCCGCGTGCGCGCGGGCCTCCATGCGGGAGAGATCCTCGTGCGCGAGGACGGCGACGTGAGCGGGCTCGCGGTGAACCTCGCCGCGCGCGTGCAGCAGACAGCGCCTGGCGGTGAGACCTGGGTGTCGTCCACGGTGCGCGACCTCCTGCTCGGCGGCGACTGGTCGTTCACCGAACGCGGCGAGCACGCGCTCAAGGGCATCGACGGTGCGTGGCGTCTCTACGAGCTCGCGACCCGCTAGGAGGTTTCGGGGACCATGATCGCAAGGTCATCTTCCGGTTCCTTCGAATCATCCCACCGGCCGGCTGTCGTAGCGCCGCGCTTCGAGCTGGCCGCATTCGCGGCCTACATTTGCTTCAGTCGTTAGGCGGCCGATGCGATCTCTAGAACATCACGGCGCGGAAGCATTGCGTGTCCTACTGGTTTCGTGTGGCTTCGCGTTCTCGGCGGGTTGTGTGAGTACGTCGAAGACTCCGTGTGAGCTCGAGGCGGTTCGCAACCTAGGGCTTAGCGTGCCGTCCGTCGTGGTGGTCAAGGACGGCGAGCTGTACTACGAGTATCGTGGTCCACTTTGGTCCCCAGGGAAGCCAGTCAGGCGGCGACCCTCGGAGGCGGAGTGGCAGGTTTTTCGCGCAACATTGGATGAAATTCGAATTTGGGAGTGGTCGCCGACTTACGAGATGCCCTCGAACCCCGATGGTTCTCAGGAGACCGACACCCCGTGGTGGAGCGTGAAGGTTCGTTGCCCGGACCGGACGGTGTCGACTCGAGGGATCGAAGCGTATCCGGATGACGACGATCCGGGTCGATCGGCCCCGGGACCCACTCGTCGGTTCGAGCGTCTTCGTTCTGCGATCGAACAACTCGGTGATGGCGCGTTCGCCTTCACGCCGCGGTAGCCAGAGATGCGTATCCGCAGAGTGTCCGCTAACTGTTCACTCAACGGGCTGGCCGTTGGAGCGCCGCACTTCGAGCTGGCCACATCTGCGGCCGCCAGTTACTTCAGTCGTTCGGCTTCATGCCTTCCCCGTCATGGGTGCGCTCAGATACGACTGGTCGGCAGGCCGGGATTTGTGGTAGGTATCTCCCATGGCTGAATCAACGAAAGATCTCGAGTCGGAACTTCTCCGTCTTCCGCCGGACCGACGCGCGCGGCTTGCGGAGCGCTTGATCGACAGCTTGGAGACCGAGTGGGAGGATCAGGTAGACGACAAGTGGATCGAAGAGGCAGAGCGGCGCCTTGACGAGCTGGAGTCCGGCGCCGTTCGGGGTGTCCCCGCGCATGATGTCGTAGCGGAGGCCCGTTCGAAACTTCGGTGACCGAGGTCGATTTTCATCCAGAGGCTCGCGAGGAGCTTCTTGCCGCTGCCGTCTACTACGAGTCGCAAGCTCCGAGGTTGGGCCGAGATTTCGTGACGCTCGTCGAGCGTGCCTATACCAGATTACTCAGATTCCCCGAAAGCGGACGTCCGTTCGGGAGTCGACTTCGGCGGGCGCTCGTCCCCCGCTTTCCATACGGCCTGATCTACACAGTTCTTCGTGATCGAGTTTTCATCGTGGCCGTCATGCACCTGCATCGACGCCCAGGCTACTGGCGAGGACGCCTGTAGTGAGATGGCTGCCGAACAAGGCCCTCAAGCTGACAACCACCGCCCGGCTATTTCTGCGAGTTCGTGGCGTTGAAGCGGCGGTCGCAGCAACTTACGGCGAGCGTTAGGCTGCGTATGGCGAACTCAATCGAGACGTTTCGGGCGAGGCTGTTCGAAGAGTGGCTGCCCACTTTCTGCTCGGATCCGAAGCGCAATCTCGACCCTCGCGGATTCACATCAACCTTTGCCGGTCTGGCCGAAAGCGATGCTGCCGACTTTATGCGCGCGCTCGATGCAGGCGTGGTCTACGACGACGGGGGCGGGCGATACCTCGCCGCGCGCAAGAGCGCGTACGAATCACTTTTCAATCACGGTCCGAAGGGAGTAGCGCCCCGAGAACTCCGGTTGTCCTTGGAGCCGATCATCACCATCGCGGCACTCGGACGCCTGCATCTCGACTATGGTTGGCCGAAGCAACTCCTTGGGTTGCAACCGGCCAAGTGGGAGTTCGATTTCGCGGCATACGCCTCGCACGATGCGCAGTCGGAATACGTCGCGGGTGAGGTCAAGAAGACGACCGGGGAAACCTCGGCATTGCTGGCCAATCTAAGAAACCCGAACCACAAGAATTCCCACAGCAAGCTGGTCGGACTTCAGCGTCGGCAAGCACCTTTCTTCTGGGTTGTGGGTCCGGATATGCAGTCATCCCTGTTCGCGGTCGCGTATTCGCCGGCGGGAGAACTTTCTCTTGGTGAGGTTGGCATCGAGACTCTTCACAGCCTCGCCCGAGAGACAGAAGGCGGCGCGCGAGTACGGTGAACGGCTTGGAGATCCTGAGAGCGGCGATGTGAACTATCGTGCGTATGGGGACCGCGTATGACGGCTTTTCGCGCCATCCGCTCGGCGCCGCCGGCGCGGCGATGACGTCGAGCGTAATGCGAACCCGAATCGACAGATTCGTCGAAGACGCGCTGTCGGACTTCGCCGAGTGGTACGCATCATCCGACTGGCGCGGAAAGGAGAGGGACTGCGTCAACCAGTTCGCGTTGGTGTTCCTCGCCCAACGAGTTCAGCCGGGAGCCGCGATATCCCACCTCGGCCAGATCCGGATCGAGTGCGCCGTGCCTCAGCCCGCGCGGTACGTGAGGAAACCAGGACGGCCGGCCGCCTGTAAAGACCTCGTGATCTGGAGGGAGCCTTTGGACACCGCGTGGGCCGGGTCGTGGGAGCCCACGAACTCCCCGCGGGTCGTCATGGAATGGAAGACCCTTCGATCCGGGAACTTCCGCGATGGATTCGATCGTCACGACGAACGATGGCTGACGGCCTTCACGCGGGAGAACCCGAAGTCCCTCGGTTATCTGGTCCAGGTGACCGACAACGGTGCAACGCGGAGGGTCGATTGGGCGAAGGTCGCGCGTGGCGCGGTAATTCCAGTGAATCGCCGTACCTGACCATCCACGCGATCGTCCGGCCCCCTGCCCATGCTCTGGCACCACCTGCGGCCGCCAGCTACTCCAGCCCTCACGACTTCAAGCCCCGCCACCAGGCCCCTCGCCGATCACTGGCAAGAATCGACGCAGCTCCCATCCCACAACCCAGGGCGCAGCGGCGCCGCTGGAAAGGAAAGCCCCGATGACCACGTTCATCCTCGTCCACGGCGCGTTCGGAAGTTCGGCGGAACTGGCGCCGGTGATCCCGGAGCTCGAGGCGCTCGGCCACCGCGCGATCGCGGTCGACCTTCCGTGCACGGACCCGAAGGCCGGGCTCGACGACTATGCCCGCACGGTGGTCGAGGCGATGGCCGGGATCACGGGACCGGTCGTGGTGGTCGGCCACTCGGCGGGCGGCGCGACGATCTCGCTCGTGCCGGCGCGGACCCGTGTGGATCGCCTGGTCTACGTGACGGCGGTCGTTCCCGAACCGGGTCGCTCGATCGTGGAGGCCGTGGGCGACGAAGTCCGCGAGACGATTCTGTCGGTCTCCAAGGACGACGGCGACGGCTGCCGTTCGTTCGACCTGGACCTGCTGGCCTCGCTGGCGCCGCCGGAAGAGCGGGAGGCGTATCTGGCGTTCCTCATGTCCACGCAGCGCCCGCAGGCGTGGGCGGCGCTGGAACAGCCCTGGCCGGGCCGCTCGCTCCCCGACGTGCCGCGCGCGTACGTGCTCTGCACGGAGGACATGATCATACCGCCGGCGAGGCAGCGCGAGATGGCGGCAAGCCTCGGCGTGGAGCCCGTCGAGATCGCTTCCGAACACGCGGTCTTCACGTTCAAGCCGCGCGAGCTCGCCGCGCTGCTGGCGGCGCAGGGCTGACACGAGGGAACGGACGATCGAGCGGTGTGGAGACGGCCGCGCGAGGCGTTCCCACTCCGCCGGCTCCATCCTCGGCCGCCGGTTCCCGCGGCGCGCTGGCTGGCCTGCCATCGCGCGGATTGATAGGAGATCGCCGTGATTCTCGACGAACCCGTTCGCGGCAGGACGCCGCCGCCATGGTTTCGGGCGCTCAGCGGCATCGAACGGATGCGGGCGTTCAGCCGGGGCCTCGTGCCGTCGCCGCCGATCGCGCGCCTGCTCGGCTACCGCGCGACCCACATCGCGGCCGGCACGACGACGATCGTGATGCCCGCGAGCGACGCCTGCATCTCGCCGAACGGCCAGATCCAGATCGTGCCCGCGGCGATCACGGCGCTCGAAGGCGCGACCCTCACGGCGCTGCCGGCGGGCGTGGACGCCGTCCCGATGCGCTGCACCTTCAAGGCGTTTCGACCGGCGTGGCCGGGCAAAGGCAACATCCTCGCGCGTGCGCGGATCGTCAACGACGGCCACCTCTTCGTGTTCGCCGAGGTGCAGCTGGAGGATCCGGACGGGCGCTTCCTGGGCCAGGGGACCTTGCACTCGATGCTGCAGGCGGTCGATCCCGCGCCGCCCTTGCCGCCGCCGACGCTCCAGCGCATCGAGGAGCCGGCCTACGAGACGCCCGATCCCTACCTGCGAAGGTTCGCGAGCGCGCCGTTCGCCGACCTGCTCGAGAGCGAGGACGGCCTGACCGTGCTGCGCAAGATCGCCGACGGCAGCCTGGCGTCACCGGCGGTGTCCACGTTCGGGATCGAGATCGAGCAGCTCGGATCGGGGCGGGTGATCCAGACGATGCCCGCCAGCGAGTGGCTCTGCGGCCTCGGTGCGGACGTGTCCAGCCAGGCGCTGGGAGCGTTCGCGGATTTCTGCACCTGGCATGCGGCGTTCTGCCTGCAGAACGTCGGAACGACGGTCGTCATGCTCGACAGCGACGCCCGCTTCCTGCATCCGGTTCGCCCGGACGGGCGTCGCATCCGCGGCGAATCGACGTTGAGCGAAGTCGCTCCGGACCTGTTCATCATCACGACGAAGGTCCACGATGCCGACGGCCGGCTGGTCGTGCTCGGGTCGGGCGCGGTTTCCCGCATCGACACGTCCCGGCGAATCGCACGCAAGCGCAAGGAGTCGCAGCGGGTGCTGACGACGCTGCTTTTCACGGACATCGTCGAATCGACGGGGCACGCCGAGCGGCTCGGCGACACCGCGTGGCGCGGTCTCCTCGAGCAGCACCACGTCCTGACCCGCCGCGAGGTCTCGCGCTGCGACGGCGCCGAGGTCGCGACGACCGGCGACGGGTTCCTTGCCCGCTTCCATTCCCCCGCCCAGGCCATCGAAGCCGCGCTCGCGATCCATCGGGCGATGGGGCCGCTCGGCCTGCAGATCCGCGCCGGCGTCCACACCGGCGAGTGCGAAGTGACCGGCAACATGCTCGCGGGCATGGCCGTCCACATCGCGTCGCGCATCCAGGCCGCCGCGACGCCGGGCGAAGTCCTCGTCAGTTCGACCGTGAAGGCGCTCGTCGTCGGATCGACGCTGCGCTTCGTCGACCGCGGCGAGCAGGCGCTGAAGGGCGTCCCCGAACCCTGGAGGCTCTATGCCGTCCTCGCGTAGCGCGCGCACGCGCCGGGACGGACGCGGCTCGCCGGCAGCGCCGTTCCGATTTCCCCGGCGCCTGCTGGCGATGTTCTCCCGGGCGCGCCGGACGATGCCGGCGTGATGCGGATAGGCGGGCGATGGGCGGCGGCGGGCAGGGCGCGCCGCGGCTTCGTGTGGCCGGCGCGTTCGCAACGCGTCGCGCAGGCACGCTGGCAACTCCCGGGAGCACGCCGGTGACCGGTTCCGTCGTCACGATTCGTCCCGCCGATCCCGCCGGCGACGCCGCGGCGGTCGCGGCGATCTACAACCACTACGTCGCGGAGACGATCATCACGTTCGAGGAAGAGCCGGTCGGCGCTCCCGAGTTCGCGCGCCGGATCGGCGGCGTGATGGACGAGCGCCTGCCGTACCTCGTCGCCGAACGCGACGGCCGGATCCTCGGCTACGCCTACGCGACGAAGTGGCGCGACCGCGCGGCGTATCGCTTCTCGGTCGAGACGACGGTCTACCTCGACCCGGCCGAAGTCGGCCGCGGCCTCGGGACGCGCCTGTACGCCGAGCTGTTCCCGCTGCTGTCCGCTCGCGGCGTGCACGCGGCCATGGCCGGCATCGCGCTGCCGAACGACGCGAGCGTGGCGCTGCACGAGAGGATCGGCATGCGCAAGGTTGCCCATTTCGAGCAGGTCGGCTTCAAGCTCGACCGCTGGATCGACGTCGGCTACTGGCAACGCACGTTCTGAAGAAGCCGGCCCGACGCGAAGGAGACGACGATGAAGACAGCCAGGACCCCGGCCGAGACCGACGAACTGTTCGGCGAGCGCGTGAACACCGCCGACCTCGAGGGAATGCTGGCCCTGTACGAGCCGGCCGCGACGTTCGTCGCGGCTGACGGGGGCCTGCGCGTCGGGCGCCACGCGATCCGCGAGGAACTCGCAGGCCTGATGGCCGCGGCGCCGACGATCGACATGGGCACGATCCGCGTGGTGCCGCTCGCCGACGACCTCGCGGTGCTGCACCACGACTGGATCGCGACGTTCCCCGGCGGCGACGGGAAGACGACGGAGATGCGCGGCAAGGCCACCGAAGTCGTGCGTCGGCAGGCCGACGGATCCTGGCTGTTCCTGCTCGACGACCCGAACCTGCGCGGCTGACATCGCTCCAGCGGGAAGCCTCGTCGCGGCGACTCGCGGAGGTGTTGTTGCCGCGGCGGCCCGAAAGCAGGCGCCACGTGCGCGCATTCCGACCCGCCGTTCAGCGCGTCGTGGTGTCCGGAAAGCCGCGACCGGACGCCGGCGCCATCGCGCGGACCGCGTCGACCGCGATCCGCTCGACGCGCGCGGCGATGCGGTCCCAGGTGTGCGCGCGCGCGATCTGCCTCGCCCGTCGTGCGAGCCTCGCCGCGAGCTCGGGATCCTCGCGCAGCCGGGCGATCTGCGCGGCGAGCTTGGTGGCGCTGCCCGGCGGGTGCAGCAGCGCGGCCGTCCGGTGCGGGAACACCCGGCCGATGTCGCCGGTGTCGCTCGCGACGATCGGCACGCCGGCGCCGGCGTACTCCCAGAGCTTGAGCGGCGAGAAATAGAACGACGCGAGGTCCGGGTACGGCGCGACGCCGACGTCCATGCGCGCGAGCTGGGCCGCGACGCCTCCCGCGTCGACGTTGCCGGTCAGCTCGGCGAACCCGTCGAGCTGGCGTGCCCGCAGCTGGTCCTCGATCTCCGCGCGCAGCGGTCCGTCGCCGACGATGAGCAGCCGCGCCCCGGTCCGCGCGGGATCGAGCTTGCGGAACGCGCGCACGAGCACGTCGAGGCCGTGCCAGGGCTTGAGGCTGCCGAGAAAGCCGATCACGAATCGCGACGGGTCGCGGGGCGCCGCCGCGCGCGCCGTCGCCGACAGCAGCGACGCGGGCACGCCGCACGGCACGACCCGGACGCCGCGCCGCGACGCGCCGTGGTCGCGCGCGTAGCCGACGAGGGCCGGCGACGTCACCAGCACGCGGTCGCTGCGCTCGAGGAGCGTGTCCTCGATGCCCGCCGCGACGGCCGCGAGATCGAGTTCGCGGTAGTCCTTCTGCTGCTGGACGAGCGGCGCGTTGACCTCGAGCAGGTGCGGGATCCCGCGACGGCGCGCGAACTGCTGCGCGGCCACCGACCACAGCGACTGCCGCTCGTAGACGACGTCCGGCGGCGGCGTCAGCGCCTCGAGCGCCGCGGTCAGCGACTGGTTGCGCAGCAGCGCCTGTGCTTCGCGCGGCGCGCGCGACTCGTCGTCGAGGGCGTGCGCGGCCTTCTGGATGCGGGCGTGCAGGACGGCCGTCTCCGGGTCGGCCTGCAGGTCGACGACCGGGCACGGCAGCACGTCGGCGGCGCCGTCGGCCGCCGACAGCAGGACGGTCACGTCGTGGCCGCGCTGCACGAGGGCCCGCACGAGCTCGCGCACGTGCGTGGAGCTTCCGCCGGCCCCGGCAGGATTGACGCCGCGGTCGGCGCAGACGTACGCGATTCGCATCGGCAACTCCCCTTACTCCACGTAGCCGAGGGCGCGCAATCGCTCGCGCGTGTCGTCGTCGAGGTCGGAGCGCAGCGACGGCGCGGCCGGGCCCAGCGCCGCGCGCGCCTGCTCGGCGAGGCCGCGCAGGCGCGCCAGCTCGGCCGGCTGCGATGCGGCGACGTCGCGAAGCTCGGCGGGGTCGCTTTCCCGGTCGAACAACTCCTCGATCACGACCGCCGCGGCGGCATCGCTGGAGGCTTCGACCAGGTCCACCGGCGCGTCGGGGAACCCGCTCCAGCGCGATTTCGCGGAAACGCAGACCGCCACGCCGCCGACGTCGATCACGAGGTCCGCGCCCGCGGCCGACACGCCGCGGATCACGCCCTCGACCTCGACGGGCCCGTGGCCCGCGAGCTCGATCTTGGTCGGGCGCAGCACGCCGTCGCCCGGTTCGCCGTGCACGCGCACGTGCTTGCCGGGACGCAGCTCGGGGATCGTCGCCAGCCCGTCGTCGCCGTCGTCCACGCCGTCGCCGACGACGACGGTCCTGCCGAGCACGCGCACGGTGCGAGCGGCGGCGTCGACCTGCTCGACGGGCCCCGCGACCTCGAGGTCCGGGTCTCCCTGGGTGGCGCGCTTGACGTATCCGGAGACGAAGCGCTCGCCGTCGAACAGGCCGCGCACCCGCACGCGCACGCCGGGCGCCGCGGATCGCGGCGCGGCGACGGTCGAGTGCCGCAGGTCGGGCGTCGTCTCGGAGCGCACGTACGTGAAGCGCCCGTCCGTCGCCGCGAGCTGCGTCGAGTGGCCGTGCCGTTCCTGCGAGAGGGCGAGGCGGCGCATCGTGGCGGGGTCCTGCGCGGCCGCGACGAGCGACCGCGACGACCACGACGGCGGCGCCGGCAGGTCGAGCACGTCGAGCACGGTTGCCGCGACATCGACGTTCTGCGCGAGCACGTCGCTGCGCGTTCCGCCGTGCGCGCGGCCCGGAAGGCGGACCAGCAGCGGCACGTGCAGGAGCTCGCGGTAGGGGCCGTAGCCGTGGTCGATCCGGCCGCGCTCGAAGAACCCTTCGCCGTGGTCGGCGGTCACGATCACGAGCGTGCGCTCGAGCAGGCCGTCGCGATCGAGCGCGCCGAGCAGGCGGCCGAGGACGCCGTCCACTTCGCGGATCTCGAGCCGGTACAGGCGGTCGAGGTCGGCGACCGCCTGCTCGTCGAGCCGCATCGCCCCCGAGTTCACGCGCTCGCGAAGCAACCACCAGAACTCGCCCCGCATGTCCCAGAGCGCGATGCGGGTGCGGAGCCGCTGGGCCTCGTCGTCGTCGATCAGGAAGTCGTCGGGCGTGTACGGCAGGTGAGGATCGAGGAAGTGAAGGTACGCGAACCACGGCGCGCCGGTGTCGCGGCCGATCCAGTTCAGGAAGCGGTCGGCGATCTCGGGCGGCCGGCCGGCGCCGTCGAGGTACGTCGAGAACCCGCTGTCGAGCCCGCTCAGTCGTCGCAGCAGCTGGTCGTTCTCGACGAACGCGCCGGTGCGCCAGCCGTTCTCGCGCAGCATCGCCGCCAGCGTCGCCTTGTCGGGCGAGAGCGTGTCGACGTGCCAGCCCGAGTTGTCGAGGACGCCGTGCTCGTCCGGGTAGAGGCCCGTCAGGATCGACGGCACGGAGGGCTTGGTCCACGACGCGACGCTCCTCGCGTTCGTGAACAGGATCGAGTCCTTCGCGAGGGCGTCGAGCGCGGGCGACGGGCTCGGCGACGCGCCGTAGGCGCCGAGCCGGTCGGCGCGCAGCGCGTCGATGCAGACGACGAGCACGTTCGGTCGCCCGGGCCCCGTCGCTGTCGGCACGGCCGGGTCGCTGCATGCGGCCGCGAAGGCGACGGCCGCCGTCACGACCAGGGATCGGCCGCGGCGACTAGAAGCCATACGAGATCCTCAGGGTGCCCTCGTTGACGTCGTAGCTTCGTGTCTCGCGGCTGGACGAGTTGTCGTAGTGGCGGTAACGCAGCTGCACGGTCGTCGACTCCAGCCACGGCACGGGCGCGTCGAGGCCGGTCTCGACGTCGTAGGCGTCGTCCTCGCGGCCGAAGTTGTTGTTGCGGACGCCCTCGGCGTCGCTCTCGTAGCCGACCAGGAAGTTGCGCCAGGTCTTCTCGAACCGGAAGATCCCGCGCAGGCCGGCGAAGAGGTTGACGTCGAACCCGACCAGCAGCTTGGCGTCCTCGCGGTCGAAGTTGGAACTGATGGCGTCGCGCCACGAGTACGCGAACTCGGCTCGCGGCGTGACCCGGTCGGTCGCGCGGCAGCGAAGCCCGACGACCACCGTTTCCTCGTAGAACGAGCGCCCGCGGAAGGTCGGGTCGTAGAAGTCCGCCTCGAACTGGAACTGCGTCATCGCCATCCAGCGCTTGTTCTTCCCGAACTTCGATCGCAGTTCCGCCGTCAGGTCGTGCCCGTCGGCGAAGGCGTCGACTTCCGTCGCCGGGTCCACGCGAAGCCGGTCGGGGGAGTAGTCGTAGTCGACGATGAACGAGACGCGCTTCCAGTCCCATCCGAACCAGGGGCCGAAGACGGCGTAGTCGCGGTTGTCGTACTCGGGGTAGAGACGCGCGCTCATGAACCCGCCGATGCGGTGCGGGAGCCAGCCGCGCCCGCGCAGCCACTCGCCCTCGGCGGCGAGCTCGGTGTACCAGGCCCCGTCGCGCCGCGCGTTGTCGCCGCGCACGTTGTCGGTGTAGCCCTGCTCGATCGACAGCGAGCCCTCGACGCCGAAGTCCTCGTCCTTCGCGGCCGCGTCGGCGGACGTCGCGAATGCCGCGAGCAGCAGCGCGGCCGTGCGGGCGGCAAGAGAGGATCGCATCACGCCGGGTCGGTCTCGGGAGCCGGCAGGGCGAGATGCTTGCGGACGCGCCGCGCGATGCGCGAGGCGCCGGCGAAGTCCACGCCTTCGGGCAGGAGCGGCCGCCATCCGGTTTCGGCGCGCGCGAGCAGCTCGCGCACCTGCGATTCCAGCGTCGCCGCGTTGAGCGATTCCGGGTGCAGGATCGAGACGATGCCGAGGTCCCCCAGCGCCTTGGCGCGGAGCCACTGCTCGTCGCGCGGAGCGGCGCGCGGGACGATGAGCGCGGGCTTGCCGGCCGAGACGACCTCGCAGACCGTGTTGTAGCCGGCCATGCTCACGCTGACCGTCGAGAGCTCGAGCAGCGCGGGCACGTCCGGGCTGAAGTCGAACACGAGGGCGCGGTCCCCGAGCGGCAGCAGGCGCGAGCGCAGCTCGCGCCGCTCGGCGAGCGGCATGTCGGGCCCGAGCAGCACGATGGAGTCGACGCCGTCGCGCGCCAGGCCGGCCGCGGCCTGCGCCCACGCGTCCATCAGCGCGTACCCGTCGCCGCCGCCGCCGCAGCTGACCAGCACGCGCGGCCGCTCGTCGAGCTGGAGCTCGCGCCGCAGGCGGTCGACGTCGGCCGCGCTGCTCGACCGGACGACGTAGCCGCACCAGCGCGTGCGCCGGCGGATCTCCTCCGGGAAGCGGTAGAGCGTCGGCAGGTCGAACACCTCGCGCGCGCCGGCGATCCAGACTTCGTCGTAGAAGCGCTCGAGCACCTCGTTCATCCCGACCTTCTGCCAGTGCTCGACCACGTGCTCCGGGCGGTCGAGGATGTCGCGCATCGTCAGGGCGATGCGCGTGTCGGGCCGGCGCTCGCGCAGGTAGCGCAGGGTGGAGAGCAGCTCGCCGCCGACGCCGCGCGGGGCGTTGTCGACGACGAGCAGGTGCGGGTCGAACGCGCGCACGACGCCGCGCACGAGCTCGCGCCGGATCCGGCGCACGCGCTCGAAGCTGACCTTCAGGTGGCGCGAGCGGTATTCCTCGCGGCCGGACTTCCAGACCCCGGGCAACTTCACGAAGTCGACGCCGGCGGCCGGCTCGAACGCGGCCGCGGAATCGAGCCCGGTCAGCATCAGCACGGCCACGTCGTCGACGTGGCGGGACAGGTGCGAGGCGAGCGTCAGGCTCCGGCGGAAGTGGCCGAGGCCGAACGTGTCGTGCGAATAGAAGAGGATGCGGCGCTTCACGGGACCAGCGCCTCCTCGAGCAGCTCGGGCACGACGCTGCGCCAGCGCGGCCGGAGCTGGTAGACGCACGCCAGTCGCGTGAGGGTCGCGCGCCGGTACCAGCCGGTCGCGCGCGGACGCCCGCCCGCGCCGTAGCCGGCGATCGCGGCCGCTTCCAGGGCCTGGTGCCCGGCGGCCCGCTTCCACTGGACGCCGCGCAGGAACAGGTGCGCGAGGAAGTTGCCGAGGTCGAGCTCGGGGTCGCCGGTGCAGGCGGTGTCGGTGTCGAGCAGCCACAGGTGCGACGCGCCGAGCAGCACCTGCTTGTCGTGGAAGTCACGGTGCGCGAACGAGGTCGGGGCCGATTCCGGCAGCGAGGCCGCAAGCCGCTCGAGCGCGCGCGCGAGCGGCGCGGCCAGCGACGGCTCGAGGTACGACATCCATTCGACCCAGCTTCGCACGAGCGCGAGCTCGTCGGCGGCGGCGTGCACGCGGTCGGCGGGCGCCGGCGCGGTGCGGTGCAGTTCGGCGAGCGCCCGCGCGGTGGACTCGACGACGCGCGGGTCGGCGGACTCCGCCAGCGCATCGTGGAGGCTCCTGCCGTCGACCGCGGCGACGAGATCGAGGCCGAGCGCGTCCACGGCGCCGGCCGGCGGGGGCAGGCGCAACTCCCCGCCGTTGGTGGCGTCGCGGGTCTCGCGGTGCACGCGCCGGCGCCGGCCGGGCTCGCGGTCGAACGCGATCTTCCCGTAGGCGCGCGCGGTGCCGCGCGCGGTGTAGCGGATCTGGCAGCGCATGCCGGCGCGATAGGCGGCGACGTCGCAGCCGTCGATCGCATCGTCGCGGATCGCCTCGCGCACGGCCTCGGGGCGGACGCACGCGGCGAGGTGCTCGAGGCGGTAGTCGTACGGGAAGCGCTGCGCGAGCACGTCCTCGCGCGGTAGCGCGAGCGCGCCGCCGGCTCGTCCGAGCCGCCGCGCCGCGCGCGCCGCTTCGGACTCGTTCACGGCGCAGAGCGACGCGAGGTGGCCGCCGTCGGCGTCGTCCACGCGGTAGCACACGTTGAAGTGCCGCCCGGGCTTCGCCCAGACCGACTCGATCTCGACGCCGCGGCGCGGGTCCTCGCCGGGAAGAGACGCGAGCAGGCGGGCGGCCTGCGACGGGTCGAGGAGGACCTGGACGGTGCGCGGGTCTATCGTCATTGGTGCGTCATCGGCGCGTTACCGGCGGGCCGCCTCGCGCTGGACGGCGCGGATCTGCGCGACGACGCGCGCCGCGTTCTTCTTCCAGGTGTAGCCGCGCACGAGTTCGGCGCGCGCCTGCTTCGCGAGCTTCGCCGACAGCGCCGGGCGGCGCCGCAGCTCGTCGACGCAGGCGGCGATCTCGGCGACGGCGCCCGGCGCGTGCAGCAGCGCGCTGCGGCGGTGCTTCAGCACTTCGGAGATCTGGCCGACGCGGCTTGCGACGATCGGCACGCCCGCGGCCATGTACTCGAAGATCTTGATCGGGGAGAAGTACGTCGGGGCGTCGGCCGGATACGGCGCGAGCGCCGCGTCCATCCTCGCGATCCATTCCGGCACCTGGTCGTGATCCGCCGCCCCGGTGAACGTGACGGCGTCGCCGAGCTTCCAGCCGCGCAGCTGCTCTTCCATCTCCGCGCGCAGCGGTCCGTCGCCGACGACGAGCAGGCGGTAGCCGCGCCAGCCGCGGTGCAGCCGGCGAAACGCCTTCGCCAGCTCGTCGAGGCCGTGCCAGGGCTTCAGGCTGCCGACGAACCCGATCGTGAACGTGTCCGTCGCGTCGCGCCGCCGGCGCGCCGGCCGGAATCGGGCCGGATCGGCGGCGTTCGGCACGACCTGGACGGCGCGCCGGGTCGCGCCGCGCGACACGGCGTAGGGAACGAGCGCCGCGGACGGGACGAGCACGCGGCCGGCGCTGGCGAACGCGTGGGCCTCGAGCGAACGCGCGAGCGCCTCGTTCTCGAGTTCGCGGTAGCGCTTCTGCTCGTCCGGCAGCGGCGCGTTGACTTCGAGCAGGTGCGGGATCCCGTTCGCGCGGGCGAAGCCGGAAGCCGCGAACCCCCAGAGCGAGTAGCGCTCGTAGACCGCGTCGATGCGCCAATGGCGGTGCAGTCGCTCGAGCGCACGCGCGAACTCCTGGTTCAGCAGCACGGCGGCGGCTTCCGCGGCCGCGGCCGGCGACGCCGCGGCGGCCGGGCCCTTCAGCAGTGCCTCGCGGGTGCGCCGCGCGGCGCGCGAGCCGCCGACGTCGAGGACGGTCGCGCCGTGCAGCTCGTCGCCGCAGCCGTCGGCCGTGCGCGCGGCCAGCACCTGGACCTCGGCGCCGCCCGCGCCGAGCGCGCGCACGAGCTCGGCCACGTGCAGCGAGGCGCCCTTGTGCCCGCCGACCGGGACGCCGCGGTCGCAGCAGACGTAGGCGATGTGCAGCGGCTCTTTCACGCGCGAATCTTCTCCGATGCGCGCCGCGCGGTCGTCGCGCCTTCGCGCGAGCCTCCGTCGCTCCCGGCCCGGCCGCGCTCGACGGCGCCGCGGAACCTCGACGCGAGCGCCGCGACGTTGCGCCGCAGGTCGAACAGCTCCTCGGCGCGCCGCCGGCCGGCGGCGCCCATCGCCGCCGCGCGCACGGGATCCTGCAGCAGCGCGCCGATCGCGTCGGCCAGCGCGCGCGCGTCGCCCGGCTCGACGAGCAGGCCGTTGTCGCCGTCGACGACGATCTCCGGGATCCCCGACAGCCGGGTGGACACGAGCGGCAGGCTCGAAGCCATGCCTTCGAGCAGCGCCGTCGGCAGCGCGTCGACGTTCCCGTCGGAACCGACGATGCACGGCAGCGCCACGACGGCGGCGCCGCGCAGGCGCTCGGCCACGGCCTCGGTCGTCAGCGATCCGGCGAGCTCGACGATGTCGTCGAGGCCGAGCCCGGCGACGCGTGCGCGCAGGTCCTGCTCGAGGTCGCCGCCGCCGAGGATCTCGCAGCGCAGCCCGACGCCGCGGCGCTTCAACTCGGCGCACGCGTCGACCAGCACGCCGAAGCCCTTTTTCTCGACGAGCCTTCCGATCGCGACGACGCGCGGGACGCCGCCGCCGGGCGACGCCTGCGGTGCGAAGCGGGCGAGGTCGACGCCGTTGTAGAGCCGGACGACGCGCGACGCCGCGGGGTCGCCGTCGCCGAGCAGCTCGACGAGGTGCCGGTGGTTGTAGTCCGTCACGGTGACGACGAAGCTCGCCCGGCGGAGCTTCCAGGCGAGCAGCTCGCGGTCCACGTCGCGGTGGTAGATGTCCTTGGCGTGCGCGGTCAGGCTGTAGCCGGTGCCGAGCAGCGTCGACGCGAGCGCCGAGACGTGCCCGGCGCGCGACGCGAAGTGCGCGTGCAGGTGGCGCACCCCGTGGTGCGACGCGCGGGCGGCCAGCGCGACCGCCAGCCGCACGTATTTCCGCGGCAGCACGCGGCCGCGTTCCTCCTCGGCGACGCCGAGCTCGTCGGCGAGCCGCGCGGCGGCGCGCTTGACCTCGCGGTCCTCGACCTCGACGTCCTCGACGATCTCGACGGGCGCGCGGAGCTCGCCGAGGATCGCGTGCGTGACGTTCGCCGGGTTGCGGTGGAGCGAGAAGACGACCGGGGATTCGCCGAGCTCCTCGAGCGCGCGCAGCTCGTTGATGACGAACGTCTCCGACGTTCGCGGGAACACCTTCGCGACGTAGCCGATCTCGTGCGTCATCGGTTCTGGTCCGTTGCGCCGGCGTCGGGAGTCGCGCCCGGCGGCGGCTCGATCGGCATTCCCGGTTCGTCCGTGGTCGCGAGGGCCGCGCCTTTCGGGGCCGATCGACCGGCCTTGCGGCGCGCGGGGTCCGGCACGATCCGGCACGTGTGCTCCTCGCAGACCGCCTTCATGTCGTTCCGGCAAAGGTCGAGCTGGATGCAGACCGGCCGCGGCCGGCAAGCCTTCTTCAGGAACAGGCGCAGCTCGTCGGTGTGCCATTTCGTGACGGCGCCCTGGGCGCCGCCCTCCGAGCACGGGCAGCAGCCGATGCGCTCGACGATCTTGCAGTCGTCGTCCTTCGCGCACCAGAACGTGTCGAACGGAAGCACCACGGGCTTGACCGCGGCCGTGCTCTGCGTGAACGACATCATGCCGATCCCGAGCAGCGTCGCGGACGCGAGCAGCGCCGCGACGGTCGCGAAGACGTTGCCGCGCACGATCACGAGGCCGTTCCCGTGGTGGAGGCGAGCCGCAGCGCCAGGGAAGGCGTCGCGGAGGTCGCCCGGGGCTTCGCCTCCGGCAGCTGCCCCTCCTGCAGGATCCAGGTGTCGCGGTACCAGCCCGGCTGGGCGATCAGTTCGGCGTGCGTGCCGAACTGCAGCACGCGGCCGTGGTCGAGCACGAGGATGCGCCTGGCCTTGCGGACCTCGGCGAGCCGGTGCGCGACCCGCAGCGTCGTCTTGCCGGCGCTGACTTTCGCGAGCGTGCGGTTCAGGTGCGCCGCCGAAGTCGCGTCGAGGTGCGCGGTCGGCTCGTCGAGGATCAGGATCGGCGGGTTCTTCACCATCGCGCGCGCGATCGCGATCTTCTGCTTCTGTCCTCCCGAGAGGGTGTCGCCGCGCTCGCCGACTTCCGTGTCGTACCCGTTCTCGAGCCGCAGGATGAAGTCGTGCGCGTCCGCGGCGCGGGCGGCCGCGACGATCTCCTCGTCGCTCGCCTCGGGCTTCCCGTAGGCGATGTTCTCGCGGATCGTCGTCGCGAACAGGATCGGCTGCTGCAGCACCATGCCGACCTGGTCGCGCAGCGACTCGAGCGTCCACGACGTGATCTTCTCGCCGTCGATCGTGATCGAGCCCGACGACGGGTCGAACAGGCGCGGCAGCATCGAGCAGAGCGTGGACTTGCCGGCTCCGTTCGGGCCGACGATCGCGAGCGTCTGCCCGGGCTTGATCGCGACGCTGACGTTGTCGAGCGCCGGGGTCCCGGGCCGGTACGAGAAGCAGATGTCCCGGAAGCTGACGCGGCCCTCGAAGCGCGGGGCGGCGACGGCGTTCTTCGAGACGTGGACGCGCTCGTCCACGGCCAGCAGCGAGAACACGCGCTCGGCGCAGACGCGCGCCTTCGACACCCGGCTCGCGACCTGCGAGATCTTGCGCAGCGGCTTGTACATCGAGGCCAGGTAGGACGTGAACACGAGCAGGTCGCCCGGCGTGAGCACTCCCGAACGGACGCGCGCGGTCCCGAACCAGAGCACGAGCCCCGTGCCGATCGCGATCATGATCTCCGAGGTGCGCTCGAGCGTCGCCTCGAGTTTCACCGTGCGCAGGCCCTGGCGCAGCGATCGCTTGTTCGCCTCGCCGAAGCGGGCGGCCTCGGCGGCCTCGCGCCCGTGCGCCTGCACGACGGCGATCGCGCCGAGCGTCTCGCCGATATGGGAGGCGATGCGGCCTTCGCGGCTGCGCTGCTTGCGCACCGCCGTGCGCAGCTCGCCGGACAGGCGCAGCATCGACAGCGACAGCAGCGGAAGCACCGAAAGGCTGATCAGGGTCAGCTGCCAGTCGACGTAGGCCATCACGGAGATCATCGCGGCGATCGTCAGCGACGACGTGGCGGCGATGACGACGGCATCGACGAGCATCTCGCGCATCATCGTCGTGTCGGCCGTGGTGCGCAGGACGAGGTCGCCGATGCGCTGCCGGCGGTGGAACGTGAGCGCCAGGCGCTGCAGGTGCAGGAACAGGCGGCGGCGGAGCAGGAACGAGATCTCGTGCCCCGCCGAGGCGATCAGGAACCGCTGCAGGTAGCTGAACAGCCCCCAGAGAAGGCTGATGCCGAGCAGCAGCGCGCAGGCGATCCCGGCGATGCCGGAAGCGCCGTAGCCCTTCAGCATCGAGTACGGGAAGGCCCAGCGGATGCGGTCGTCCGAGGCGAGCGCGAAGTCGAACACCATCTTGATCGGCCACGGTCGCGCGACGACCATCAGGACCGTGCCGAGGCTGCACGCCAGCGCGAGCCAGAGCTCGCGCCGCACGGCGCGCAGGTACGGGGTCATGTCCCCGTACAGCTCCCGGAGCGTCGCCCAGCGCAGCGAGCGCAGCAGCGGATTGAGTTCGACCTCGAGCTTCATCGGTCCTTTCCGGCTCCGGCCCGGGAGGCCTCAGTCCCCGTTCTGGCGGCGCTGCGCGAAGATCTTCAGGGTCGCGATCGTCGTCGGGGTGCTCGCGAGCTTCTCGACGAGGATGCCCGTGCACAGCAGGCGGGTCGTGGTGGACAGGATCCGTCCGGAGCCGTTCTTCACGTTCGTCAGGCCGGTGATCGTCGCGTCCTCGTGCAGGCCGACGCAGGCGCCGGTGGCGATCGTCACCGTGGCGCCGACCGGGACGGGAAGGGTCCCGTTGGCGGCGCCGACCGCGACGTTGTTGAGCGCCGCGCCGCCCTCCGGGTTGAACACCTCGAAGGCGACCGTCGCCGCGACCGTGTCCATGTTCGTGCACATGATCGCGGTCTCGATGCCGTTGTTCTTGATCACCCCGGGGATGGTGTACGCGACGCGCGTCGGCGCCGTGTTCGAGATCGACGGGACCGGGCTGTCGGCCGGGCCGGCCGAAGCCGTTCCTGCCGCGATGGCCAGCGTCGAGAGCAGCACTGCGCTGCCGAACCTTCTTGCGTTCATGATGCTTCGTTCTCCTCGTCGTTCGGGCCTCGGGCCCGGTCGTCGTTCGTTCGTCGTCCTCGCGCCGCGGCCTGCGCGGCGCGCTTCCTGTCGGTTCAGGGTGCCGGGCACTCCAGCACCACGGGTTGGCCGACCGCGGCCTTCAGCACGTTCAGGGCGTCGCTGGCCTGCACGGTCCCGTTCGAGTTCACGTCGCAGAGGAAGGGCTCGCAGCCGATCGGCTGGCCGACCGCGTTGCGCAGCACCCGCAGCGCGTCGCTGGCCTGCACGGCCCCGCTGCGATCGGCGTCGCCGCACTCGGTGGCGGTCAGGCAGTCGGCCGAGCAAAGGTCGTCCCCGGCCGTGTTGCCGTCGTCGCAGGCCTCCACGCCTTCGTGCAGGAACCCGTCGCCGCACGCGGCGGCCTCGCACCCGGCGACGCAGGAGTCGGCGTTCGAGTCGTTGCCGTCGTCGCACTCCTCGACGCCGGTCCTGACGAAGCCATCGCCGCAACTCGCGTCGGCGCACGTCGCCAGGCACGAGTCCGTGTCGTCGGTGTTGCCGTCGTCGCACTCCTCGATGCCCTCGCGGGTCCCGTTGCCGCAGGTCTCGATCTGGCAGGTCGCGCTGCAGCCGTCGCCGGGCGTCGTGTTGCCGTCGTCGCAGCCCTCGATGCCCTTGCGCACGAACTGGTCGCCGCACGTGGCGGCGACGCACCCGGCCACGCACGCGTCGGTGTTCGAGGCGTTGCCGTCGTCGCACTGCTCTCCGCAGGACGCCTGGGTCGTGCCGTTCCCGCAGACGCTGCCGGACCCGCTGCAGGTCCCGGCGGAGCAGGTGTCGGTCAGCGTGCACTCGTTGCCGTCGTCGCACGGCGCGGTGTTGTTGGTGGCCACGCACGATCCCGAGGCGTTGCACGTGTTGTCCGTGCACGGGTTGCCGTCGTCCGTGCAGGCGGTCCCGGCCGGCGAGTCGGCGTCGACCGGGCACGTCGCGGCGCCGCCGCTGCAGCGCTCCGCGGCATCGCAGTCGCCGGCCGACGCGCGGCAGATCGTCGAGGACGTGCGGAACGAGTTCGCCGGGCAGGTCGCGCTGGCGCCGGTGCAGTTCTCCGCGACGTCGCAGACGCCGGAGGCGCCCCGGCACACGGTCGCGCTGCCGGCCAGGGTGTTCGCCGGGCAGGTGGCGCTGGCGCCGGTGCAATTCTCGGCGACGTCGCAGACGCCGGCGGATGCGCGGCACACGGTGGCGCTGCTGGCCAGGACATTGGCTGGGCACGCGGAGCTGGTGCCGGTGCAATTCTCGGCGACGTCGCAGACGCCCGCGGCCGTGCGGCAGGTCGTCGCGGAACTCGCGAACAGGCAGCCCGCCGTGCAACAGGCGTTGCCCGTGCCGTTCGACGCGCCGAGGTCGCACTGCTCGGTTCCTTCCACGGACCCGTTGCCGCAGACGGCCGCCGCGCCCGTCTGGTAGCGCGCGACCATCTGGTAGGTGGTCACGCCGTCCTCGGAGCTTCCGGCGGCGACCAGCTTGCCGTCGGCCTGCAGGACGAGGCCCGCGAGCTGCTCGGCGAACGTCGACGATACGCTCGTCGTCGCGATGCCGCCGCTGCCGAACGTGGAGTCCGCCTGGCCCGCCGTCGTGTAGCGCACGAGCGCGAAGTCCGAGGCGCGGCCGGGGTTCGCGATCCCGGCCGCCACGAGCTTGCCGTCGCCCTGGCGCACGAGCGCGCGCGCCGAGTCGTACGCGCCGCTCGTGACGTTCGTCCGCGCGATGCCGCCGGTGCCGAAGCCGGCGTCGAGCTGGCCGGTGCTCGTGTACCGGGCGACGACGAAGTCGCCGTCCGCCTCGCCCGCCACGACGATCTTCCCGTCGCTCTGCACGAGGACCGCCCACGCGCCGTCGTCGCCGGCGGTGACCGAGGTCGTCACCTTGCCTCCGCTGCCGAATGAGGCGTCGAGCGCCCCGGCCGACGTGAGCCGGGCGAGCGCGATGTCGCCGCTGGTCGCCGTGGTCACGCCCGCGACCACGATCGAGCCGTTGTCCTGCACCGCGACGGCGCGGGCCGAGTCCTCGCCCCCGAAGTCCACCGTCTGGATGCCGTCGCCCGAGAAACTGCCGTCGAGGGCGCCGCCGGTCGTGTAGCGCACGATCGCGAAGTCGGAGTCGCGCCCGTCGTCGGCGCGGCCGGCGGCGACGATCTTCGCGTCGGCCTGTTGCGCGAGCGCGAGGACCTCGTCGTCTCCTTGGATCTTCGTCGTGACCGTGCCGCCCGTGCCGAAGGCCGCGTCGAGCGCGCCGGCCGTGGAGAGCCGCGTCACCGAGAACGCGTCGAGGGCCTGTCCGCCCACGACGATCTTGCCGTCGCTCGCCTGTCGCAGCATGGCTCCAACGGCGGTCAGTTTTTCCACCGTCAGCGAAACGCTCGCCGTTCCGGCGCTGCCGAACGTGCCGTCCACGGCGCCGCCGCTCGTGAAGCGCGTCAGCCGCAAGGACGCCCGGTCGGAGGCTGCGTCGGCCAGCGTCGCTGTCAGGATCCGTCCGTCGGCCTGGAGAACGACCGCCATCGCGCCGCGATCGCCGATCGAGGACAGCGCGACTCCCTGGTCGCCGAACGTGCCGTCGAGGTCGCCGGGAGCGGCGGAGGAGGAAACGGCAGTCGCGGCGACCAGCAGGGGCACCGCGAAGAACGAGGCTCGAAAAAGGTGTGGCATGCGTTCGGTGTTCCGTTCGATCTCGTGGCGCGCGTCGTGGCGGCTGCGCGGCGGCGGGATCACCGCCGTGCAGCCGTCGAACGGCGTGTGGCCGGAGTCTCAAGCAATCGGCGTGCCGCGAACGCGAAACCGGCAAGACACCCGGACGAAACCGGGGATCGCACGCAGCAAGTACGCTTCGAGCCCGGGATTTTGGCGAGGTTTTCGGGAGTTAGCTACCCCCTCTCTCGCGGCCCGCGGCAGGATCCGTGTCCGCCGCTGCGGAATCCGCGCAAGATCCTGCGCGGTCCCCGCGGCCGACAGGCCGGTTCGCCCGCCGGCTGCGCGCGAAATCGCCCGCGCCCGGCCGGTGGCCGCGAGGCGACCCTATTCGCGCTCCCGTCCGCCGCCGAGTCCGTGGCGCTTGATCTTGTACCAGAGGTTGCGCTCGCTCACGCCGAGCAGGCGCGCCGCCTTGGCCTTGTTGTCGCCGCTGCGCTCGAGCGCGCTCGCGATCGCCTCGGCCTCGGCGCGCGCGACGATGGCGGCGAGCGTCGCCGGCTGCGGTCCCATGCCCGCTGCCGTCGCCGGCACGGCCTCCCCGGGAAGGTCGAGCAGGTACGCGACCAGGTCGTCGTCGGCGCGGTCGCCGGGACACCGCACCGTCAGGCGCTCGCAGACGTTGCGGAGCTCGCGCACGTTGCCCGGCCACGGGTAGGCCTCGAGCAGTTCACGGGCCTCGCGCTCGAGCGTGAGCGGCCGGCGGCCGATGCGCTGCGCGGAGTCCTTCAGGAAGTGCGCGGCCAGCAGCGCGATGTCGGTGCCCCGATCCCGCAGCGGCGGGACCTTCACCTGGAGCACGTTGAGCCGATAGAAGAGGTCCTCCCGGAACGTCCCGTTCTGCACGCACTCCTGCAGGTTGCGGTGGGTCGCCGACACGACGCGCACGTCGACCTGGACCTGCCGGTTGCTCCCCACGCGCTCGAGGACGCCCTGTTCGAGCACGCGCAGCAGCTTGGCCTGCAGCGCGACCGGCATGTCGCCGATCTCGTCGAGGAACAGCGTGCCGCCGGACGCGAGCTCGAACTTGCCGATGCGGCTCTCCGCCGCACCGGTGAACGCTCCGCGCACGTGGCCGAACAACTCGCTCTCGAGCAGCTCGAGCGGGATCGCGCTGCAGTTGATCGGGACGAACAGCGCCTTGGCCCGATCGCCCGCGCCGTGGATCGCCCTCGCGACGTGCTCCTTGCCGGTGCCGGTCTCGCCGGTGACGAGGACGGGGGCGCGGGAGACGGCCACGCGGCGGATCTGCGCGAACAGCTCGAGCATCGGCGGGCAGCGCCCGATCATGTCCGCCTGCCCGTGCTGCGCGCTTTCGCGCAGGAAGCGGTTTTCGGAGATCAGCGAGTCGAGCTGGAACGCGCGCGAGATCAGCGTGTCGAGCTCGTCGAGGTCGAACGGCTTGGTCACGTAGTCGAACGCGCCGCGCCGCATGGCCTCGACCGCCGAGTCCACGGTGCCGTACGCGGTCATGAGGATGACCGGCACGGCCAGGCCGCGCCGTCGGGTCTCGCGCAGCAGTTCCATGCCGTCCTTGTCCGGCATGCGAAGGTCGGTCAGGACGAGGTCGATGCCGTCGTCGAGCTTGTCGATCGCCTCGCGACCGCTCGCCGCCGTGACCACGCGATGTCCTTTCTGCGCCAGCGAGGCTTCGAGCAGCTTGCGGAAGCGCTCTTCGTCGTCGGCGACGAGGATCGTGCGTTCGCGATTCATGCTTCTCCTTCGGGGCCGGGCGGGACGGTCCCGGCGCCGTGCCGGTCCTCGCCGGCGGTTCCTGCGTCGGCCCTCCCGCCCTCGAGCGGAAGGGTCACCACGAACTTCGCGCCGCCGCCTTGGCGGTTGCGCGCGAACACGTCTCCACCGTGCGCGCGCACGATGCGCCGCACGATCGCGAGCCCGAGGCCGATCCCGCCGTCGCGCTGGCTCGTGAACGGCTCGAACAGCCGCTCGGCCATTCCCTCGGGAAGACCGGATCCGCGATCGCGGACCAGGAGCGCGGCGACGCTTCCCCGGTCCTCGACCGACACCGTCACCCTGCCGTGGCGCGGGCTCGCCTGCAGCGCGTTCATCATCAGGTTCAGGCAGACCTGGTGGATCTGGTCGGCGTCGCAGGGCGCCACGACCGGCGTCGACGGCTCGACGACCTCGAGGATCACGCCGCGCGTGCCGGCTTCGGCGGTCAGCAGCGTCGCCGCCCGCCTCGCGACCTGCGCGAGGTCCACCGCGCTCTTCATCGGCGGCACCGGCTTCACGAACTCGAGCAGCTCGGTGACGACGCGCGCGAGCCGGTCGGACTCCTCGCGGATGTACATCGCCCACTCCCCGGTTTCCCGGTCCCCGTTCGCGTGCATGCGCCGTTCGATCAGCTGCGCCGAGCTGCGGATGATGCCGAGCGGCGTGCGGATCTCGTGCGCCATCCCGGCGGCCATTTCGCCGAGGAACGCGAGTTTCGACGTGCGAACCATCTCGTCGTTCGCTGCCGCGACCGCCTCGACCATCTGCTGGAACGCCCTCGCGAGCTCGCCGACCTCGTCCCGCGTCGACGGCGCCGGCACGGGTTCGAGGTCTCCGGTGTGCGCGATTCGGGCCGCGACCTCGGTCAGTTCCTTGATCGGTCGCGACAGGCGAGCCGCGAGCCAGCTGGTCACGAGCAGCCCGACGATGACGAGTCCGAGTCCGGTGACGAGCACGCGATCGCGCACCGCGACGACGGGCGCGAGCGCGAGATCCTTCGGCACGCTCGCCAGCAGGTGCCATCCCGGGGTCGGAAGCAGCTCGCGGCTGCCGATCGGCACCTTCGCGACGATGAACGCCCGCCCGGCCGCGTCGGTTCCCTCCCACACAAGTGGCGGCGCACCCGCCGGGAACCGGTCGGGCGCCTCGCCGGTCCCGACGTGCCAGTCGGCGATCCGGCGGATGTCGAGCGGCTCCTTCCGCCCCGCGAGCGGATGGTCGTGCTGGTCCAGCAGCCGCAGCTCGACGTTGCTGTGCCCGGGCTTGGAGACGACGATGCGATCGAGCACCCGCCGGTCGAGGAGCGCAACGAGCGTGCCGAGGCTCTCGCCCGGGCGGTCCGGGTGCGGGATCGCCGCCGCCAGGCGCACGTATTCGGCGTCGTGCTCGTCGGATCGTTCGAGCGTCGGCATCGCCGAGGTCGGCGGATCCTGGACCGGGCCGGCCAGCGCCGTGCCGGCGTAACCCTTCCCGATGTCGGCCGGATCGCTGGAGGCCACGCAGGTCCCGCTGCGATCGATCGCCGTCACCGCCAGGTAGACGCCGTAGTCGCGGTGCACCGCATCGAGGAACCGCGAGATCGACTTGTCGATGTCGCCGACGACCATCTCGCGCATCAGCGGCAGGCGCGCCCAGGTCTGGACGTTCAGGAAGTGGGCGGTGAGCATTTCCTCGAGTCCGCCCTTCACGTTGACCGCATCGTCGGCGAGCTGTTCGCGGATCGACGGGAGCAGCGCCGTGCGCGCGCTCGTGAAGACGACCCAGCCGTAGAGGACCGTCGAGCCGGCCAGCAGCAGCGTGGAAGCCAGGACGAGCTTCGCGCGGATCGGCAGCGACGGCTCGCGCCGCCGGGCCGGCGCGGCCGGTTCCGCGTGCGCGCCGCTCGCCGGTTCGGTGGGCCGGTCAATCTCCATCGACGACCTCCACCTCGGCCACGCTCGCGTCGAGTTCGGAGCGGCGGATGTAGCCGATCGCGGTCGGCGTCGTGGCCACGTAGGCCCGCACGGCGCGCGACGATCGCAGCACCACGGGCGGCGCCGTTCCCTGGAAGTACTCGCGGTTCCAGAACGTCGCCAGCGCTTCCTCGCTGTCGTGGAGGACCGCCGAGTGGAACGAGCTGCGGAGCGCGTCGCCGCTCGGAAGGTTCAACGGAAGGATCGCGCTGCCGCCCGGCCAGAAGCGTTGCCGGCGGCGGTAGATGCGCTCGAGTTCCCG
>CAYYZO010000012.1:0-38229 GCA_964476185.1 uncultured Myxococcales bacterium | reverse complement strand
CGTTCGGCGGAGGCGCCGGTGGCTTCGCTTGCGCGTCGCCGGGGGAGGGCGCCACCGGTGCGACGATCCCCGCGGCGGGGCGCCCGGTTCCGGCGGCGGGCGCCGGCGAACCGGCCAACGCGGCCACGGCGACCACGGTGGCCGCGCAAGCGAGCCACGCGCCGGTTCCTGTCCGCGCGCGCGACATCAGAACAGCACCGCGACGGAGGTGAGGAAGCCGTCGCCTTCGAGGGTCGTGTCGTCGCCGCCGACGACTCCCTCGAGCTTGAGGATCACCGGGTCGAGCGGCTTCCACGCCACGCCGAACACCACCGGAACGCGCTCGAAGGTCCCGAGGTCCGCGTACTCGAGGCGCACGAACGGGTGCAGCCGCCACGGCGCGTGCCACACCGCCTGCACGTAGCCGCCCCACGTCGTCGATCCCGAGTCGGGGACGTTCGCCGCGAACTCCGACCAGAGCTCGAGATGCCGCGTGTTCCACAGCAGGTCGACGCCGACGGCCGTCTCGGTGCGGCCGTCG
The DNA here is from genome assembly GCA_964476185.1 of uncultured Myxococcales bacterium. GTDB lineage: Bacteria > Desulfobacterota > Binatia > UBA1149 > CAITLU01 > DATNBU01. The sequence goes on along the minus strand of CAYYZO010000012.1, from coordinate 37,709 downwards.
ACGTGGTCCTTGAAGCGCAGGAACGAAGCGCCGACGCGCGGTCCGGCCGCCTGCGTCCACTCGGCGCGCGCGCCGAACCCGCGGCGCGTCTCCTGCGGGTCGTTCGTGTCGTCGATCTGGTTCGTCGCCTGGCCGTATGCGCTCACGGCGAGTTCCGAGCGGCCGACCGGCGCGAACACGGTGGCTTCGATCCCGGTTAGCCCGGTGTCGAAGAACTGCTCGGTCGCGATCGGCCGCGACGTGGACCACACGAGCGGCGCCGCGTGGACGACGTTCCAGATGCCGATCGGCGTCAGCATCTGGCCGGCGCGCAGCCGGAACCGGTCGCCTCCGTTCCATTCGGTGTAGAGGCGCTCGAGGCTGAAGACGGGATCGCCGCTGCCCACGCCGCCACCGTCGACGTGCACGGGATCCTCGAGCTCCATCTCCGTGAAGACGAGCCAGCGATCGGTCAGGTTCAGCGTGAGGAAGGTGCTGAGATCGTCGATCTTCAACTGGTCGGGCGTCTGGTCGAGGAACTGGGCTTCGACCGACGCGTACCCGCCGAGGACGAGGCGACCGTCGAACAGCGCAAGACCGCGGCCGAGTTCGTAGACCGGACGAACGTCGTCGGCGTCGTCGGCTTCGTCGGCTCGCGAGTCCGCGACCTGCGCGCAGATCGCGGCGGCCAAGGCCGCGACCAAGAGGCCGCGGCGCCAGGGGCGAGCTCGAGCCACGGACGTTCGTCTATCGCGAGGCACCGCTCTCGCAAGCGCGCGAACGGCCTCCTGCGGCTGTCGCGGGCGCTCTCCGGAAAAGCGTGCAAGTTCTTGCGTGGTCGGGACGGGGTCTTGCCGGGTTCGGGCCGCAGGCCGGTCGCGGCCGGCGGCTGGCGGCTGGCGGCCGTCGCGGAGTCGCGCCCGGCCTTCGTCAGCAGCGGGCCAGCGCGCGCTCCATGCGCAGGCTCGCGTCGTCGAGTTCGGCCTCGCTGATCACGAGCGGCGGCGCCAGCCGCACGACGCGGTCGTCGTGCAGCGTCCAGCCGAGCAGCAGGCCTTCGCTGCGGCACGCGTTCGTGAACGCGGCCGCGCGCGCCGCCGAATCGAACTCGATGCCGACGAGCAGGCCGGCATGACGGACTTCGCGAACCGCCGGCGCGGGAAGCCGCCGGCGCAGGCGCTCCGCGAACCAGTCGCCGAGCCGCGCCGCGCGCTCCGGAAGCTCCTGCTCGACGAGCACTTCGAGCGCGGCGAGTCCCGCGGCGCACGACAGCGGATGCCCGCCGAACGTCGTCACGTGCGAGAGCGCGGGGTCGCGCGCGAGCGTGCGCATCACCTGGCGCGACGCGACGAACGCGCCGAGCGGCAGGCCGCCGCCGAGCGCCTTCGCGAGCACCAGCACGTCCGGCACGACGCCCTCGCGCTCGAACGCGAACAACGTTCCCGTGCGCCCGAACCCCGTCAGCACCTCGTCGAAGACGAGCAGCACGCCGAGCTCGGTGCAGCGCGCGCGCAGCGCCGCGAGCCAGCCGGGCCCCGGCAGGATCACTCCTGCCTCGGCCTGCACCGGCTCGACGATCACGGCCGCATAGCGCTCGTCGATGCACAGCAACGCGTCGAAGTCGCCGAAGTCGATCTGCGCGACGTCGCCGACGAGCGGCTCGAACGGCGTCTTGTAGACGGGGTTGCCGCCGACCGAGACCGAGCCGAGCGTGTCGCCGTGAAAGCCGCCGTGGCAGCTCAGCAGCCAGGTGCGGCCGGTCGCCTTGCGCGCGAGCTTGAGCGCGCCTTCGACGGCTTCGGTGCCCGAATTCGTGAAGTAGACGTTGTCGAGGCCGCGCGGCAACAGCCCGCAGAGCCGCGAGGCGAGCGCGACCTGCGCCTTCTGCACGACCTCGCCGTAGACCATGACGTGCAGGTGCTGTTCGGCCTGCTCGCGGATCGCGTCGAGGACGCGCTCGTTGCCGTGCCCGAGCGCCGCGACGCCGATGCCGGCGAGCAGGTCGAGCCATTCGCGGCCGCCGGCGGTGGTCACGGTGCAGCCTTGCGCGCGCTCGACGACGAGGCCGAGCGGGGAATCGGAGGTTTGCGCGACGTGGCGCAGGAACGAGGCGAGTTGTTCGCCCGGGGTCCACGAGCGCTCGCGGCTCAAGCGCTCTCCTCGGCGCCGCGCCACTCGAGGAGATCGGCGAGGCGGCGGTGGCCGTCCTGGGCCCATTCGATCGGCGGGCGCTGCATCTGTCCCGGCGCGCAGATCCAGGTCGCGCCGAGCCGCTCGAACGTGCCGGCGAGGTCCTCGTAGGCGCGGTGCGCGGGGTCGAGGCCGAGCCCGACGCCGGCGAGCGGCGCCTGCGCGGCGCCGAGGCGCTGCGCGAGCTCGTCGCGGTCCGCGACCGACGCGACGACCACGCAGCGCATGCCGGGGCCGATCGCGGCCGGCGCGAGCGGTCGGTAGTGCACGACGAAGCCGTCGCCGCGCCCGCGCAGCAGCTGTCCGCCGCCCTCGCGCAGCGCGACCATCTCGGACGCGTCGAGGAACGCGCGGCGGCGCGACTCGGACGCCACGTCGCGCGGGATGCGCGGGTACAGCGCCTCGTAGCGGCTCAGCTGGATTCCGAGCAGGCGGGCGAGGCGCGAGGCGCGCTTCTCGGGGCCTTCGACGAAGATCACGTGCGGGGTCAGGCAGCCGAGCCCCTCGTACTGCACGACGTCGGCGGCGAAGCCTTCCTGCCACTGGTCGGTGTCGGACTCGCGCGGCACGACGCCGACCGAGAGCCGCGAGCCGCGCGTGACGATGGGACGGCGCGGGTGGCGCGAGACGACCTGCCGCATCGTCGAGTCGCTGCCGGAGATCTCCACGCGGTGCGCGAGCTCGAAGATCAGCTTCTCCATGCCCATGTCGCCCGCGCGCCATTCGGCCGGGACGACCATCGCGGCGAGGTCGCGCGAGAACTCGCCGAGGGTCGCGACGAACGCCGCGGTCAGCCACGGCTGGCGCGCGCTGTCGCGGACGACGCAGATCGAACGCGCCAGCAGCGAGGCGACGATCGGCGGGATCGCGAGGCCCGGCACGTTGCCCGCGAGCGAATGGAACACGACGCGGGGACCGAGCAGCCGCGCGCGGCGCCCGCCGACCAGTTCGACCGCGCCGTCGAGCGCTTCGGGGCACTCGACTTCCGCTTCGATCAGGCGATGCAGCGAATCCTCGGTGACGGCGCCGAAGATCGCGTCGAGCCCGTGCTCGAGCAGCGGCCGCGGCAGGCGAAGGTCGCGCGAGAGCAGCGGCAGCAGGCGGACGCGCGGCGTGTAGTGCGGCTGCGTCCAAGCGGTCGCGGCGGCGGCGAGGATCTCGACGATCTCGGCCGTCGTCATCGACTCGAGCACGCGGGTCCGCGCGCGCCCGGCTTCCCGGACCGCCCGTTCGACGGCCGCGGCCGTCGACGCCGTGCTGCCGAGCGCGCTCGCCGACGGCGCGCCGGGCGATGCGCCGCGCAGGCCGCGCGAGCGGTTGCGCGAAGCACCGTGGAGGTCGCCTGGAAAGCCCGATTTCACGTCCGTTCGTCCGCCGCGCCGTCGTTATAGATCACCGAGAACCGACATCAATTGGCTGCACCCGCGCGCTTCCGCTCCGGTCGCGCGGCCGAGGACCTCGAAGCCCTCGCCGCGGCGCACGCCGAGGTCCAGCGTCTGCACGGCCGACACGGTTCCCACGTTGGCGAGGTCGACGTGCCGAAGGATGCCGCGCTCGCCGTCGGCGACCGGCGCGAGCGTCGCAGGATCGACGACGAGCGTGCGCGTCCACGGCGGACCGACCTTCGAGCGCGGCGCTAGCCTGCCCGACCAGCGGCTGCGGTACGCATCGTCGTAGAACTGCGAGAGCAGTTCCGTCATGCCGTACTCGGAGAGGCAGAGATAGGAGGGAATGTGCAGGAATCGCCACGCGGCCTTGAGGATGCCGGCGCGGGACAGGGTGCGGCCGCCCTTGCTTCCGCCGGTCTCGACCAGGCGGCTGTCGGCCGGCAACCGCAGCGCGGCCCGGCGGTTGCGCAGCGCCTCGAACACGGCGGTGATCGTGGAGCTCAGGGCGAGCACGAGCACCGGGCTCGTGCCCCCGGCGGCGCGCTCGAGCGACGCGATCGCGCCGTCGAGGTCGAGGCGTCCGTCCGCGTCGAACGGCTGGACGGCGTCGCCGTCGCCGAACGCGCCGGCGACGAACGAGTACATGTGGCCGAGCGAAGAGTGGGGATGGGTCGCCGCGGTCGGGCCCAGCACGACGACCGACATCGGGCCGGGCCGGTCGGGCAGCACCATCGCCGCGAAATGCGCGAGCGAAGCGCGCCGGTAGAGGTCGAGGCTGCGCGGCGCGACGACGTGGCGGCTGCGGCGTTCGGTCCCCTGCGTCGTGCCGCTGCTCAGGAACGTGACCGCGCCGGGATCCGCGTCGGTTCCCAGGTCCTCCTTGAAGAGGTCGGCCGGAGCGGCCGGGATCCGGGTCCAGTGGTCGACCTCGCGGGGGTCGGCGCCGCGCAGCCCGCAGAGGCGGCGGTAGAGCGGCACCGTCTCGAACTGGTGCGCGAAGACCGCGAGCGCGAGGCGGTTGAACTCGGCGTCCCCGGCCTCGACCGGCCGGTCGCCCGCGTGCGAGTCCACGAAGGCCTCGACCTCGTCGAGGATCACGAGCGGCTCCGGCGCGCGGGCGGGCCGCACGTTGCACGGACCCGCTCCGGCGCTAGCCTTGCGGCATGAGCGACGAACAAGGCGACGTGGACATCGAAGAGCTGTTCTACGAGGGCAGCGATCTTCATGGAGAGGGCAGGCACGAGGAAGCGATGGCGTGTTTCGACCGCTGCCTGGCGATCGACCCGGATTACGTCGACGCGCTGCTCGGGAAGGCCATGGTCCACCTCGGCCGCAAGGAGTTCGACGACGCGATCGCCCTCGGCAAGCGCATCGTCGAGCTCGCGCCGGACGACGTGCTCGCGCACACGAACCTTTCGGTGTTCTACCAGCGGGCGGGGCGCATCGCGGAAGCCGAGGAGGCGGCCGCGAAGGCCAAGGTCCTCGACTGGAAGCAGCAGATCGGGGGAGGACGGTCCTGAAAAACGGCAGGGGCCGGATCCTCGTGGAACCCGGCCCCTGCAGGAATCGTCGGGCCGCAAGCTTACTCGGCGGCGGGCGCCGCTCCCGCGGCCGGGGCGGCTGCCGGAGCGGCGGCGCTTTCCTTCTGCGCCTTCAGCTCCTTCTCGCAGATCTCCTTGTCGCGGGTGACCTTCGCCATGCGCGTGCTCATCGTCTCGCGGTCGTTCTCCAGGTCGACGATGCGGTCCTGCTTCTGCTTGACCGTCGAGCGCAGCTCCACCGCGTCCCCGTACTGGAGGTAACCCACCGTGTAGCCGCCGCCGAAAAGGGTCGCGGCAATGGCCAGGCGCGTCGCGCCCTGCCAGATCTTCTCTTTGAGTTCCTCTTGCGGGGTCTTGCTCAGATCCGTCATGTGTCCTCCTTGGGAGCCGGGCGCGGGGGCGCAAGCTCGGTCGGGGTCGGCGTATAGCAAAGGGGCCGACTAGGTCCAACCCGACCCAAACTGCGGTCAGTGCTGGTGTTTGCGGGTCCGGGAGGCTCCTTCTACGGTCGCGGGCACGGCCGGTTCGGACCGCGGACGCGGGAACCCGAAGGTCCAGACGGAGGGAACACATCCGATGACGACGAAGGGGCGCGACTGGGCGCTGGTGCTCGGGGCTTCGAGCGGGTTCGGAGCGGCGGTCTGCCGCGCCGCGGCCGGCCGGGGGATCAACGTCTGCGGCGTCCACCTCGACCGGCGCTCGACGATCGCATCGGCGATCCAGGTGCGCGAGGACTGCGAGGCGGCGGGCGTCGAGGCGCTGTTCTTCAACGCGAACGCCGCCGATCCCGGCAAGATCCGCGAGATCGCGGACGACCTCGCCACGCGCTGCGAGCCGGGCGGCCTGAAGCTCTTGTTCCACTCCCTCGCGTTCGGCGCGCTCGTGCCGCTCGTCGGGGACGGGCCGAAGGCGTCGGCGACGCCGGCGCAGGTCGCGATGACGTTCGAGGTGATGGCGAGCTCGCTCGTCACGTGGACGCAGGAGGCGAAGTGGCGCGGGCTGCTCGGCCGCGGCTCCCGCGTGCTCGCGATGACGTCGGCGGGTTCGGCGCGCGTGATGCCGTCCTACGGGATGGTCTCGGCGGCCAAGGCCGCGCTCGAGGCGTTCGTGCGGCAGCTCGCGGCCGAACTCGGCCCCGACGGCATCACGGTGAACGCGCTGCGCGCGGGCGTCACCGACACGCCGGCGCTACGCAAGATCCCGAACCACGAGCGCATGATGGAAGTCGCGCAGAGGCTGAACCCGGGCGGGCGGCTCACGCAGCCGGAGGACGTCGCGGCGTTCGTCGGCCTGCTGCTCGGGCCCGGCGCGGGATGGGTGTCGGGTTCGGTGATCGGGATCGACGGCGGCGAAGACATCGTCGCGTCCTGAGGCGCGCTCTCGCGCGTCGTCCCGGTCAGCCCGCGGCGTCGACGGCCGGTCGGCCGACCGGAAGCAGGGTCGCTCCGAGCAACTCCCCGAGTCGCGAGGCCGCGCCTTCGGGAACGGCGTCGAACTCGAGGCCGAGCGGCCCGGCGTTCGCGGAGGACGCGTCGACGAGCACGCGGATCGCGAGCGGCGAGTCCTCCCAGCGAAGCGTCCAGTGCCGCGACGTGGTTTCTTCCGAATCGCGGGGTTTCGTCTCGACGCCGCCGAGAAGCTCGACGAACACGCGCCGCGCCAGCGCTTCGTCGCGGGCCAGCAGGCGCAGGCCGAGCAGCTGCGCCGAGTGTCGCGGCGCGCCCGTCGTGTACGGCGCGATCGGCAGCCAGTTGCCGCTCTTCGCGTCGGGATCGACTTCCGCCATCTGCACGACGATCCCGCCGGCCTGCTTCGGGTGCAGGAACATCTCCTTCCACGACGGCGATTCGTCGTTGTAGCCGACCACGTCGAAGCCGAGCTGCGTCGCGCGCTCCCGCAGCGCGCGCAGGTCGGGAACCTTGAACGTGACGTGGTGGATGCCGGGGCCGCCGGCCGCGAGGAAGCGGTGCAGGAACCCGCCCGGCTCGCCGTCCGGTTCGATCAGCTCGAGGCGGCCTTCCCCGCGGAACTCCCACTGCGCGCCGCGGAAACCCTCGCCGGGTCCGCCGCGGTGCGCGCGCGCGCCGAGCTCGAGCTCGAGCAGCGGAGCGATCCCCGCGATGTCGCGCACGCCGCAAGCGACGTGGTCGAACCGGATGATGCCAGGTCTGGTCAACGGTTGCGCTCCCGAACGAAGGATGCGGGCGATCGTCCGGGAGCGGGCCGCAAAGTCGAGCGCCGCACGGGCGCGCCCGCCGTCGCTGCTAGTGGCGACGAAGGAACGACGGCGGCGGCACCACGACGGCGCGGGGACCGGCGGCGACCAGCGCGGCCGGCCGCCCGTCGTCGTTGCTCGGGCCGCCGAGCATGAAGCGCTGCGGGACCTGACCGGTCTCGGCGTAGTGGTCGTGCAGGCGGATCAGCACGAGCGCCATCCCCATGATGATGTAGAAGAAGTCGTGGTACCACATGTCGGCGAAGAACGAGTAGAACAGGAAGCCGAACATCGCGGTGCGCATCGCCGCGACGAGCCAGCCGAGCTTCATCGGCCCGTATCGGGCCTCGTACTCCCACTTGATCCCGTGGATGCGCCGGATCGTCCAGACGAAGATCCACAGGTACAGCACGAACGCGACGAGGCCGCCTTCGGATAGCGCCCACAGGTAGGAGTTGTGCGGCGGTCCGACGACGCCGAACGGGTCGGTCAGCGCACGCTCGCTCTCGAAGTTGCCGATCCCGACGCCGAACAGCGGATAATGGAACCAGACGCGCGCCGCCGATTGCGCGGTTCGGAAGCGGCCGGCCGCCGAGCCCTGGGCCTCGAACCCTTCCTGCTCGATGACCTCCGCCCGCACGCCGAGGCGCCCGAGACGCTCGGCGGTCTGCTCGGGCAGGAACAGGTCGAGGACGCTCGCGTTGTAGGCGAACTGCACCACGATCGCGAAGGTCAGCAGGGTGAACCCGATGATCTTCCGGTAACTGAACTTGCCCTCGAGCATCACGATCAGCACGAACAGCATCAGGTTCAGCATGCCGCTTCGCGAGCCGGTCAGCGGGATCATGATGAACGTGATGGCGGTGACCGCTCCCCAGAGCGGGTACCAGAAGCGGTTCTGGATCGTGCTTCTCGCGTACCAGAGCAGCGTCAGGCCGAAGAGCGCGAAGAAGGCCAGCTTGTTCGGGTTGCGTCCCGCGTAGATCGCGCCGCCGGCGTCCGACAGCGAGCGCAGTCGTCCCGTGCCCCAGCCGCCGATGCCTTCGCCGGTGCCCACGCTGAAGTACGTGAACAGCAGCGAGGCCACGATGATGGCCGCGACGGTCTGGAGGTCGCGGTTGGTGCGGATGAAGAACACGAACAGCACCAGGAACACGAACCGCGTCATGAACTTGGCCGCGGCGTCGCGGGTCTGGAACAACGCCGGACCCTGCGCGCGCGTGCTGCGCTCGATCTTCTCCTGCGCGGTCCGTTCCACGTACTCGCTGGAGCCGGTGTAGTACGAGCTCGACACCACCATCGAGCCGACGACGACGGCGAGCAGCAGGAACGGCTTGAAGCGCACGACCCACCAGCTCCGGTCGCGCAGCATCTCGTAGAACATCAGCGGGATCAGCAGCAGGCCGAGCACGTTGTTGATCGTCAGGTTGCCGACGCCGCGAAGGAAGGCAGGGTAGGTGAACAGGAACGTCGTCATCAGGATGAAGACGCCGATGACGGGACGGCGGACGACGAGCACGACGCCGACGACGCCGAGCAGGCCGCCGACCAGCACGGAGCCGCTGCCGGTCCAGGCGGTGATGTAGGAGGCGATCAGCAGGCCGATGAAGCCGGCGGCCATCGCCATCCGCTGGATCAGGCTGCGCGATTCGGCGGCGCTGCCGTGGACTGGAGCCATCATGTCGTCGTTACCAGGGTGTCGAAGGCCGGGGGCGCTCCTCGCCGCCCGCGGGGCATCCGGAGACAGCTCTCCCCCCGCGCCGGACAGCCGACGCGGTATCGTAGTCCGCCCCCGCGCCGACTACCAGCCTTCTTCCGGCGGCCCGCGGCGCGGACGGCGGCGGGTTGCACGCCGCAACGGGGCGGGGCTGGTCGCGTCGCCACCGGCCCCGCGGAGCGCCGCGGGCGAGCTTCACGAACCGCCGGACCCGGCGCCGGCGAGGCGGTCGAGGGCCGCCATCTCGTCCTCCCGAAAGCCGGCTTCGGTGCGGCGCCGTCGAACGGCGGCGTCCGCCAGCGGCCTGGTGCGGCCCCGGAAGTGCTCGCGGATCGCGGCCTCGAAGGCCTCCGCCGGCGCCAGTCCGCGCCGTTCGCACAGCCGGTGGAACCAGTGCGAGCCGAGCCGCACGTGGCCGACTTCCTCCTCGAGCACGACGTCGAGGATCGACGCCGTGGCCTCGTCGCCGAGCGCGCGGAGCCGCGCGATCAGGCCCGGCGTGACGTCGAGGCCGCGCGCTTCGAGCACGCGCGGAACGAGCGCCATGCGCGCGAGCAGGTCGTGGCGGGTCGCCTCGGCGGTCTGCCAGAGGCCTTCGTGGGCCGGGAGTCGCCCGTAGTCGCTGTCGAGCTCGCGAAGGCGGGCTCGCAGCATCGCGAAGTGCGTCGCTTCTTCCGCCGCGACGCGGCTCCAGTCCTCGTAGAACTGCCGCGGCATCCCGCCGAAGCGCCAGACCGCGTCCCAGGCGAGGTTGATCGCGTTCCACTCGATGTGCGCGATCGCGTGCACGAACGCGGCCAGCCCGGTCTTCGACCCGAGCGAACGCCGCGGCACCCGTGTCGGCGTCGTCAGCACGAGCCCGGCGGGAAGTCCTGGCGCCACCGGCTCCGCTCGCGCGGGCTCGCCGTCGTCGTCGAGGGCGAGGCGGCCCGCGGTCCAGTCGCCGCGGACGGCACGGGTGAGGTCGACCTTGCGGTCGAGGTCGACCTCCTCGAGGCAGCGGCGCGCGGCCTTGCGCAGCTCGACGAACCCGGAAGCGGTCACCCTCGGTCCCTCGCGCATTCGCGGGGAATTCGCGAGCGAGGGAGGCCCGTGGGGAGGCCGCGAGCCCGCGATCCGGAGGCGCCGCTCCCGCCGGAAACGAGCATGCAGCCGGAGTCGACGAACCGGGCGCCGGCCAGGGGCCGGGGTTCCTTTTGGCCACGAACAACGAAGCGCGTGTGCAGCGTCGTGCATTCCTGCACGACGAAAACGGCTCGAACCGCCTTGACGGTCGATGGTCGGCCTTCATAATCGCGTTCAGGAATTCCCGGGGGTCGTGGTCATCGCGGGCCACGCGAGGAAGTCCAGGGTTGCCTGCCAGCCTGCGAGGGGAGAGATGCGCAAAGCCTGCGTTCCGACGATCGTCGCCGCGCTGCTCGCGGCTGCGGGAACCGCTCCTGCGGCAACCGTGCGCGGCGGCGGCAGCGTGAAGACCGACTGCCTGCTCGTCCTCGAGGTGCCCGGCGCGAACTCGCCGGCTCCGCCGAAGACGCCGAAGCACGTCGATTGCATCGACGGCGATCCCTCCTGCGACGGCGACGGCGAGCGCAACGGCGAATGCGTGTTCGCGCTCCAGGTCTGCGCGAACTCGACGGCCGTGCCCGGCTGCACTCCGGACTCCGTGATCTCGGTGGTCGTCGACCACGCGATCGACAACGGCGAGGATCGGCGTTTCGACGTCGACTTCCAGGCGCTGCAGCTTCGCGCCGACGGCCTCGGCCTTCCGTCGTTCTCGAGTGACGATTGCTCGCTCAGCAGTTCCATCACGGTTCGGTTGAAGGGTCCCGATGCCTCCGGCGTGATGAAGAAGAACCGCAAGCTCGTGCGCATCACGTCGGAAGGTTCGGCCGCCGTCGCCGACGTGAGGGACAAGGACAAGATGAAGTTCACGTGCCGGCCCGAGGGCGACGCCGTCTACGATCCCCTCGATCTCTACGACGGCACGTTCGACCGCATCCAGAAGCAGATTTTCACGCAGAGCTGCGCGCTTTCGGCGTGTCACGACTCCGAGAGCAGCACCGGCGGCCTCATCCTGCTGCAGAACGCGTCGTACGGGAACATCGTCAACGTGACGCCGACGAACGGCGCCGCTTCCGGCGCCGGCCTGAAGCGGATCACGCCGGGCGACGAGACGCTCAGCTACCTGTACCTGAAGATCACGGGCGACCTCGCCCCCGGTTACGGCGGCCAGATGCCGGACGGCGCTGCGGCGCTGTCGCCCGAGCTCGTCGAGTTGGTGCGCCTCTGGATCCTCGGCGACGGGACACTGGGCCCCGCGCCCGAAACCGGCTGGGTCACCGGCACCGACCAGTAAGAAGCAGCAAGAGAAGGAGACGGCAGATGGCAGATTGGAACTTCGAGAACGCCGCGCACCTGCTGAAGCGCGCGGCTTTCGGCGGCACGCCGGAGCAGATCCAGGCCTTCCTCGACGCCCATTCCTCGGTCGCCGACGCCGTGGCGGACCTGGTGGATTTCCCGGTGTCGAAGAAAAGGCCGCCGTCCGGCGGTCGCCAGTGGTGGAAAGCCGAGCGCAAGCAGAAGCAGTGGTGGATCAAGACCATGATCAAGGCGAAGACGCCCGGCGACGCTCTTCGCGAGAAGATGACGCTGTTCTGGCACAACCACCTTTGCTCCGGATCCGACAAGGTCCGGGAGCAGTCCGGCACGATGGCGCTCATGCCGATCCAGAATTCGCTGTTCCGCCGTTACGCCAACGGCAACTTCCGCGACCTGTTGCGGGACTTCAGCCGTGACCCGGCCAACCTCTACTACCTCGACGGCATCGTGAACTACGCCAGCAACGACGGCGTGCACGTCTCGGCGAACGAGAACTACGGACGCGAGATCCTCGAGCTGTTCACGGTGGGCATCAGCGAGCTCGCGGCCGACGGCTCGAACGACCCGACCAAGCCGACCTACGATGAAGACGACGTGCACCAGCTCGCGCGCGCGCTGACGGGCTGGACGTCCTACGACAAGACCGTCGGGATCTGGAACCCGGATCACTGGGACGGCGGCCAGTACGACGACGACGGCGACGATCTCCCGGATCCCGTCACGATCTTCGGCGTCACGAACTCCAATTTCCGGATCGGCTGGGACGTGGCCGGCACGCCCGACGACGTGCTCGACCTGATCCTCGCGCAAGTGGACGAAGACGGTAACAACCAGACGGCGATGTACGTCTGCCGCAAGCTCTGGACCTGGTTCGCGTACCCGGCGCCGGCGCCGGGGATGAAGACGCTGCTGGCGGAGTTCGCGGCGATCTTCGCGCAGGACTGGGAACTCCAGCCTGTCCTCGCCGCGATGCTGTCGCACGACGAGTTCTACAGCGAGCGCGCGAAGACGCGCACGGTGAAGAACCCGGTGGACTTCGTCGTCGGCACGATCCGCGGCCTCGGTCTCAAGAACACCGGCAAGCCCGTCGGCAATTCCGGGGAGCTCTACGACATGCTCGACGAGATGGGCATGGAGTTGTTCGAGCCGCCCAACGTCGCAGGCTGGCCCGGGGGGCTTCGCTGGATCACGACCGGCACCCTGGTGAACCGGCTCGATTTCGCGCGTCACTGCGGGGAGAGCGACTGGGGCAAGTCGATGCTGCGGCTCGAGACGATCGTCCCGATCGGCAGCGCCGCGACGGATCCCGCCGTCGTGCTCGACTCGATCCTGCAGAAGGTCGGCCTCGACGAGGTCGCCCCGAACGTCGCTTCGCAGGGCGGGATCCCGCTGACCGCCACGCAGAGGGCGGTCATCCTCGATTTCCTCACCGACAACGGCTCCAGGCCGACGCTCGACCTGTCCAACGCCTGGACGAACGACGCGCAGTACCGCGTGCGCGGCGCCATCGCCCTCGTGCTGCAGTCGGCCGAGAACCAGATCTTCTAGGAGGAGGCACGATCATGGCTCTGACGCGCAGACAGTTCCTGAAGCGGAGCGCGACCCTTGCGGCCGGCGCGACCGTGGCTCCTTCGATGAAGTGGCTTCCCGGCACCAAGGTCGCGTACGCGGCCGGCCCGGGCGACGCGATCGTGGTGTTCGTGCAGCTCTACGGCGGCAACGACGGCCTCAATACCGTGTACCCGCTCGGCGGCGGCCAGCGCACGAAGTACGTCGAGTGCCGGCCGACCCTCGCGCTGCCGACCGCGCCATCGGGGCTCACGCGGTGGGCGGACGCAGGATACGACACGAGCAACGGCATTCTCGGCGTCGGCGACGACGATTCCAGCACGCCGTATGCGCTCCACCCCGCGATGAAGGCGATGCACGACCTGTACAACTCCGGAAACCTCGCGATCGTGCCGGGCGTGCACTACCCCTACGCCGACTATTCGCACTTCAAGAGCGAGGTCATCTACTACACCGGCGATCCGATCGTCGCCGCGGGGTCGGGGTGGATGGGCAAGTACTTCGACCTTGCCGGCTTCGGCGGCACCGAAGTCCCCGCGGTGATGCTCGGCAGCGACTACAATCCGCTGTTCACGCCGACGGGCACCGGCCTGTTCGCGTTCAACCGGCTGAGTGAACTGCGTTTCCCGTCGCGCGGCACGCTTCGAACCGAGCGCTCGCAGGCTTACGTCGGGATGTGCACCGAAAGCGCGGCGTCGGATCCCGCCTACTACCCGGAACTCGCGTCCATCGGCACCTCCGGCGTGGCGGCGGTCAACAAGTTCGAACAGTACTACCTCAGCGGCGACGGCCTCGACGCGGCCGGACCCGTGGAGAAGCTGCTGCTCAACGGAGAGGGCCGCTACGACGTCTCGAACCCGCTCGTCTATGCGTCCCCGCTGAATCCCGAGCAGGGCCTGTACGGGGCGACGAACCTGACGGATGACATGCGGCACGTCGCGGCGATCATCCGCGCGGACGTCGGTGCGCGGTTCTTCCACGTCGCGATCGGCGGCTTCGACAGCCACAGCAACCAGGAGGACGGGCTCTACCATTCGTCGTTGCTGTACCAGGTCTCCGAGGCGATCGGGGCGTTGTACGCGGAACTCAGCACGCCGGTGTCGCTGCCGCCGGGCTACGAGTCGCACCCGTACTTGACGGGCGACCTGTCGAGCAAGGTGCTGATCGTGACGCTCAGCGAGTTCGGGCGCACCAACCGGCAGAACGCCGCGGCTGCGAACACGGCCGGCACCGACCACGGCGGTTCGTCGGTGCAGTTCGTCGTCGGGTCGACGGTGCAGGCGGGCATCCACGGAACGTACCCGACGCTGAGCGATCCCCTCCTCGACAACGACATGCGCATGGCGTTCGATTTCCGCGACTTCTACGGGACGATCCTCGAGCGATGGCTGAACGTGCCGTCGTCCGACATCGGCCCGGGGCCCGGGAAACTGTTCGCGGCGACACCGAACCCGGACTGGCTGGGGCAGTCGTACAACAGCTACACGCCGATCCCGTTCCTGCTGCCGTAGCCCCCGCGGAACGTCCGCCACCCGATTCCCCGCGCCGCAGCGATGCGGCGCGGGGCCGTGTCTCTCCGGCTCCGCGGTCGCTGCTGCCGCGGGCGAAGGCGCGTCCTGCCGCATGGCGCCGTCTGTTGTGTTGCCCGGCGGACAGGTCCAAACAGGACGCTTCCGGGGAACGGCCGCATGCAGTGTCCGCAGTGCCAGTTCGACAACCGCGACGGGGCGAAGTTCTGCCAGGAGTGCGGTTCGCCGCTGATGGCGAAGTGCACCACGTGCAGCGCGGACATCCCGCGGGGCGCCAAGTTCTGCGTCGGCTGCGGCCGGCCGGTCGGCGGCCTGCCCGCCCCGGCGCCCACCGCGACGCCCCGCCACCTCGCCGAGAAGATCCTGCGCTCGCGCGCGGTCATCGAGGGCGAGCGCAAGCAGGTCACCGTCCTGTTCGCGGACGTGAAGGAGTCGATGTCGCTCGCCGAGACCGTCGACCCGGAGACCTGGCACCGGATCATGGACGAGTTCTTCGCGATCCTGTCGGCCGGCGTCCATCGCTTCGAGGGCAGCGTCAACCAGTACACCGGCGACGGGATCATGGCGCTGTTCGGCGCGCCGATCGCGCACGAGGACCACGCCCAGCGCGCATGCTACGCGGCGCTCGCGCTGCTCGACGAGCTCGCGCAGTACTCCGACCAGCTTCGCCGCGAGGAAGGCCTCAACTTCTCCGTGCGCCTCGGCATCAACTCCGGCGAGATCGTGATCGGGCGCATCAACGAGGACCTGCGCATGGATTACACCGCGCAGGGGCACACGGTCGGGCTCGCTTCCCGCGTCGAACAGCTCGCGGCGCCGGACAAGTGCTACCTGTCGGAACACACCGCCGCGCTGGTCGGCGACTACTTCCAGCTTCGCGACCTCGGCGAGTTCCGCGTCAAGGGCGCGAGCGAGCCGATGAAGGTCTTCGAGCTGCAGGGCGTCGGCCGCCACCGCACGCGGCTCGACGTCTCCCGCGCGCGCGGCCTGTCGCGGTTCGTCGGCCGCGAGGCCGAGTCGCGACAGCTCGAGGCGGCGCTCGAGAAGACGCGCGCCGGCGACTCCCGCGTCGTCGGCGTGGTCGCCGAGCCGGGCGCCGGCAAGAGCCGGCTCTGCTACGAGTTCGTCGAGAAGGCGCAGCGGGCCGGCGTGACCGTGCTGACCGGCCACTGCCTGCCGCACGGCGCGATGATCCCGTTCCATCCCGTCCTCGAGCTGCTGCGCGGCTACTTCGGCATCGAGGACGGCGACTCGCCGAAGGCAGCGCGCGAGAAGATCGCCGGCCGCATGCTGCTGATCGACGACTCGATGCGCATGAGCCTGCCGCTCGTGTTCGATTTCCTCGGCGTGCCCGACCCGGACCGTCCGGTGCCGCCGATGGACCCGGAGCCGCGCCGGCGGCTGCTGTACGCGGCGCTGCGGCGCACGCTCGAGTGCAAGGACTCGGGCCAGGTCGCGCTGATGCTGATCGAGGACATGCACTGGATCGACGGCGCGAGCCTCGCGTTCCTGTCCGACATGATCAAGGTGCTTCCCGAGCACTGCGAGATGCTGCTGATGAACTACCGGCCGGAGTTCCATCCCCCGTGGATGGGCGACCCGAGCTTCGAGCAGATCCCGCTCGCGCCGCTCGGGCCGGCCGAGGTCGGCGAGATCCTGCGCGACCTCGTCGGCCGTGATCCCTCGGTGGCGCCGCTGGTCGCGAACATCGAGCGCACGACCGCCGGCAACCCGTTCTTCGTCGAGGAGCTCGTGCACGCGCTCGTCGAGGCGGGAAGCCTCGAGGGCAAGCGCGGCGACTACCGTCTCGTGCGTCCGGTCGAGGACATCATCCTGCCGCCGACGGTGCACTCGGTGCTCGCGGCTCGCATCGACCACCTGCCGGACCGGCAGAAGCGGGTCCTGCAGAGCGCCGCCGTGATCGGCAAGAGCTTCTCGGAGGCGGTCCTGCAGCGGATCGTGCAGGACGACGACGAGGAGGTCCGCGCGAGCCTCGCCGCGCTCTGCGAGGCCGGGTTCCTGTACGAGCGCGAGGTCTACCCCGCCGCGCAGTACGCGTTCCAGCACCCGCTCACGCAGGAGGTCGCGTACCGCACGCAGCTTTCCGAGCGCCGCCGGGCCCTGCACCTGACGATCGCGCGCACGCTGACCGAGCTCGAGCCCGAGAAGCTGGACGAGAACGCCGCGCTGCTGGCCCACCACTGGGAGACGGCCGGCGAGTTCCTCGAGGCCGTGTCCGCGTACCGGCGCGCCGCCGAGCGCGCGAGCGCGACCGAGATGCGCGAGTCGCGCGTGCACTGGACCAAGGTGATGGAGCTGATCTACCACCTCGAGCCGAGCGAGAAGACGACCGAGATCGCGCTCGCCGCGGCGGAGGGGATGCTGAGCCTGTGCTGGCGCCTCGGGCTCGGCGCGGGCGAGGCCGACCGCATCTACGCGTGGGGCGAGGAGTGGGCGCTGCGCAGCGAGAGCAACGACGCGCGCGCGCGGCTGCGGGGGGCGTACGGCGCCTGGCACATCTTCATCGGCGAGATCGACCGGGCGCTCGCGATCTACGACGAGGCCGTCGGCATGCTCGACGAGCGCTCGGACCCGACGCTGCGCACGCTGTTCGCGAGCCGTCGGGCCTACGCCTGCCTCCTGGCCGGCAAGCTGCGCACGGCGCTGCGCCTGTCGAGCGAGGTCATCGAGAGCATGGGCGAGGAAGGCCCGCGCGACGGCATCGCCGTGGGCGACTGGCTCTTCATGATGAGCTTCAGCGGGCTCGTCCTGACCTACCTCGGCAGGCTCGCCGAGGCGGGGCGCATCCTCGACCGTTGCCTGCGGCTCGCGATCGAGGCCGGCGAGGCGGGGAACAGCAACGCGATTCGCGGCTTCGG
Source organism: uncultured Myxococcales bacterium (assembly GCA_964476185.1). GTDB lineage: Bacteria > Desulfobacterota > Binatia > UBA1149 > CAITLU01 > DATNBU01. Next base: position 20,323 of record CAYYZO010000012.1, on the reverse strand, counting down.
CGTCACGCACGCCTGGTTCGTCGGCGACGGCGTCACGGCGGCGCAGCACGCGCGCTCGCAGGTCGAGTTCGCCGAGCGCATCGCCAGCCCGGCGCTGCGCGCCGGCGCGTACGATTCGATGGGCATCGCGCACCTGCTGCGCGGCGAATGGGAGGATTCGGTGCGTTGCCTCGAGAGCGCGCTCGCGATCGCGCGCGAGACCGGCACGTTCCTGCAGGCCGAGGCGCTGGTGCTCGCGAACATGGCCGACGCCTACCGCGGTTGCGGCGACCTCGACCGTGCGATCGACGTCGCGCGCGAGGCCGTGGAGATCGCGCGGACCCGGCGCACGCGCATGCACGAATGCCGCGCGAACCTGTTCCTCGGCCGCGCGCTGGTCGCGCGCGGCAAGGCGGCCGACCTCCACGAAGCCGAGCGTGCGCTCGGCGAGGCGATGGCGATCGTGAACCGCACCGAGGCGCGCGCCTACGAGCCGTTCGTGCGCGCCGAGCTGGCGGCGCTGGCGGCGGCGCGCGGCGACGAGGCGACGCGCCGCCGCGAGGTCGCGCACGCGGCCGCCCTGTTCCGCGACATCGGGGCCGAGGCCCGGGCGGACCAGGTCACCGGCTCCCACGCCGCCGCCTGAAGCCGGCGCCCCGAGAGGACCTTCCCCATCATCCGCCAACCGCTCACGCGCGAGCAACGCCGCACGATCACGCAGCTGGCGTACCCGATCATCGGTGCGATGGCGTCGCAGAACATCGTCAACCTCGTCGACACGGCGATGGTGGGCACGCTCGGCGACGGGGCGCTGGCGGCGGTCGGCCTGGCGAGCTTCGTCAACTTCATGGCGGTCTCGTTCATGATGGGGATGTCGTCGGGCGTGCAGGCGATGTGCGCGCGCTGGAAGGGGGCCGGCCGCCGCGGCGAGATCGCGCTGCCGCTCAACGGCGGCCTCGTGATCGCGGCGCTGATCTGCGTGCCGATGACGATCGCGCTCATCGTCGCGACGCCGGCGATCCTCGCGGCGCTCGCGCCCGATCCGGCGGTCGCCGCGACGGGCACCGGCTACCTGCAGCTGCGCCTGCTCGGCATGACGGCGGTCGGCATGAACTTCACGTTCCGCGGGTACTGGAACGCGATGAGCATGTCGCGCCTCTACATGATCACGCTGATCTCGATGCACCTGTGCGGCATCGCGCTGAACTGGGTGCTGATCTTCGGGAACCTCGGCATGCCGGCCATGGGCGCGCGCGGCGCCGGGCTCAGCAACGCGATCTCGGTCTGGATCGGCCTCGGCGTCTACTTCGCGCTGGCGTGGCGCCACGGGCGCGGCGAGGGCTTCCTCTCGGGCCTGCCGTCGCTGCAGACGCTGCGCTCGATGTTCCTGATCTCGCTGCCAGCGGGACTCCAGCAGCTCCTGTTCGCGTCCGGCATGGTCGCGCTGTTCGCGATCCTCGCGCGCGTGGGCACCGCGGAACTCGCCGCGGCGAACGTGCTGATCAACGTGATGCTGGTGACGATCCTGCCTTCGATCGGCTTCGGGCTGGCGGCGGCCACCCTCGTCGGCCAGTCGCTCGGGGAGGGGAGGCCCGACGACGCCTATGCCTGGGCCTGGCGCGTCTCGCGCGTGGCCGCGGTCTTCGTGGCCGCGCTCTCGCTGCCGGCGATCGCCTGGCCGGACCTCGTGCTGGGGCCGTTCCTGCACGACGCGGCCACGCGCGAACTGGCGGTCTGGCCGCTGCGGATCGCGGCGGCCCTGGCCCCGCTCGAATGCGTGGCGGCCGTGCTGATGAACGCGCACCTCGGCGCGGGCAGCTCGCGGACGGTCCTGGCCGTCTCGGTCGCGACCCAGTGGGGCGCCTTCCTTCCGGTGGCCTGGCTCTTGGGTCCGGTGCTCGGATTCGGCATTCTGTCGATCTGGACGGCGCAGGCCGGCTACCGCCTGCTGAACCTGGCGCTGTTCTCGTGGAGCTGGAAACGACGGATGTGGGCGTCGGTCCGGCTCTGAGGGGTGATTCTTGCGACTGGATTTTCGACGATCGCGGCTCGGCGCGACCGCTGGCGCGGCGCTCGCGATCGCCTGCGCGCTGTGGGCCCCGCCGTCGCGAGCCGGCTCCGGCACGTTCGGCCCGCTCGAGCTCGCGAACCTGCGCGGCGAGCAGGTTTCTCTGGAAGACCTCCGGGGACAGGTCGTCGTGCTGAACTTCTGGGCGAGCTGGTGCAGGCCCTGCCTCGACGAGATGCCTGCGCTCGCGAAGCTCTCGGAGCGCTACCAGCGCCGCGGCGTCAAGGTCGTCGCCGCCTCCATCGACGATCCCGACAACCGGTCCGCCGTCGAACTGCTCGCCCGGCACCTTCCCGCGCCGATGGAAGTCTGGGTCGGAGCGACGGTGGCGGACATGCTGCGGCTTCAGCTCGGCGATTCGCTTCCGGTGACCGTGCTGATCGATCAGGACGGCTACGTCACGCACGTCCATCACGGCGTCGTCGCCGAGCATTCCTTCGACGATACGCTGCGCCGCCTTCTCGACGACGACCGTGACGACGCGAAGGGGCTGACGACGGTCGGGTTGCCGGCCTGTCAGGCGGAAGGGCGAAGCTTGTAGCGGATCGGCATCCGCTTGATGCCGCCGACGAAGCTCGAGCGCAGCCGGCTCGGCTCGCCGGCCAGCTCGATGTGCTCGAGCCTCGGGATCAGCGTGCGGAACGCCGAGCGCAGCTCCAGGCGCGCGAGGTTCGCGCCGAGGCAGACGTGCTCGCCGATGCCGAACGCGACGTGCGGGTTCGGGTCCCGGTCGATGCGGAACGCGAACGGATCCTCGAAGACGTCCTCGTCGCGGTTGGCCGACGGGTAGAACAGCGTCATGTTCTGTCCGGCGCGGATCTTGTGCCCACGCACCTCGACGTCCTGGTTCGGCGTGCGGCAGAACTGGATCACCGGCGACGTCCAGCGAACGATCTCCTCGACCGCGCGGTCGACGAGTTCCGGGTGCCGTCGCAGCTTCTCGAACTCCCCGGGATGCTGGAGCAGCGCGAGCAGGCCGCCGGTCGTGGCGTTGCGCGTCGTCTCGTTTCCGGCGACGACCAGCACGAACAGGTACGAGAGCAGCTCGAACGGAGGAATCTCCTCGCCGTCGACCTTGCCGGTCGCGAGCACGGTGACGATGTCCTCGCGCGGATGCTTGCGGCGCTCGTCCACCATCTCCGCGTAGTAGGTGAACAGCGACAGGCGGGCGCGCTCGGAGGTCTCCTCGGCGGTCTCGCCCTCGACCTGGTAGTCGGGATCCTGGGCGCCGATGACCTCGTTGCTCCAGCGGAACATCAGCTCCCAGTCCGCGCGCGGCACCCCGAGCAGGTCCGCGAGAACGGCCAGCGGAAGCCGCGCCGAGAACAGGCGGACGAAGTCGCCCTCCTGCAGGCTGCCGTCGCCGGCGATCTCGTCGAGCAGTTCGTTGGTGATGTCGTCGACGCCGCGCTTCATGCGCTCCACGGCGCGGGGCGTGAAGTGGCTGCTCACGACGCGCCGGTACTTCGCGTGCTCGGGCGGGTCCATGTTGAGCAGGTGGCGCGCCGGGTATTCCTCGTCGTCGCCCTCGCGCTCGTACTCCGGAAACACGGCCATGCGCGGGGCGTTCTCGAAAATCTGGGGATTCTTGGAGATGCGAATCAGGTCGTCCATCTTCGTGACGGCCCAGAACGGCATCACGCCCGGGCGCTCGTACCAGAACACGGGCGACTCGCGGCGCAGCAACGCCCAGGCCTCGTGAGGGTAGCCGAGGTCCATGAAGACCTGGTCGCTGACGATGTCGAGGTTGTCGAGCGTGAGCTGGCTGCCAGTCATCCTTCCTCCCGAGTCGTTGCCGCGCGCGCAGCGCGTTGCCGACGCACGAGTGCCGTAGCGAGGGTTCTTTCCCGGGGCAACAGCGTCGCGGCCGCATCGCGCGCGGCAAAGGACAAGCCCGGAGCCGGACGCGCGTCCGGATGCCCGCGCGCCGGCGATTGGCTCGCGTGACGTCGTTTCGAACCGGCGCGCTCGTCGGCACCGTTGTCGCACGACGACGTCGCGAGGCTGCGGCAGTGGGCGCCGCCACAGAATTCGACGCACTGCACCGCGGCGGTGCCCGGGTTCGCGAACCACTCTCGACGCGGGGCGGCTCGTCGAATGTCGCGCGTCGCGTCGGTGCGGATTCCCGTCGCGCGCGCCCCCGCCGCGGCTGCGGCGAAAGCAGGCCGCCGCGGCTGCCGGCGAGGTCCGGTGTGTAGCTGGACTCCGTATTCCGGCCTCGCTAATCGCCGGACGTCGCGCGTCTCGCGGCGGCGGGGCGCGAGCGCGTCGTGCGAGGGCGCGAGGGAGGAATCCGACCGATGGCCGAGAAGCTGCACCCGAACCATTACGACTACGACGGCGACGTCCCGCCCGCGTCCGAATGCGATCTCGCGAAGGTGGACATCACCGATCCGGAACTCTGGCGGCGCGAATTGTACTGGGACCGCTTCGAGCGGATGCGCAAGGAAGATCCGGTCCACTACTGCCCCGACAGCTTCTCCGGTCCTTACTGGTCGGTCACGCGCTACGACGACATCATGGCCGTGGACACCAACCACAAGGTGTTCTCGTCCGACATCTCCAACGGCGGCATCGTCGTATTCGACGCCGACCCGAACTTCCCGGCCGGCTTCATCACGATGGACGAGCCGAAGCACACGCTGCACCGCCAGACCGTGCAGCCGATCGTCGGCCCGAACTTCCTGAAGGACTTCGAGGTCCTGATCCGCGAGCGCACGCAGAACCTGCTCGACAGCCTCCCGCGCGGGCAGGCCTTCGACTGGGTCGACAACGTCTCCATCGAGCTGACCACGATGATGCTCGCGACGCTGTTCGACTTCCCGTTCGAGGATCGGCGCCGCCTGACGCGCTGGTCCGACGTCGCGACCGGCGAGCACAACGAGAAGATCTGCCCCGGCGGGCGGGAGCAGTGGGAGCGGGAGATGCTCGAGTGCCTCGAGGTCTTCACCGGCCTCTGGAACGAGCGCGTGAACAGCCCGGAGCGCCGCAACGACCTCGTCTCGATGATGGCGCACCACGAGAATACCCGCTCGATGACCCCGACCGAGTACTTCGGCAACCTGATCCTGCTGATCGTCGGCGGCAACGACACGACGCGCAACTCGATGACCGGCGGGCTCTACGCGCTCAGCAAGCACCCGGACCAGTATGACAAGCTGCGCCGCGACCACAGCCTGATCCCGAACATGGTCTCGGAGATCATCCGCTGGCAGACGCCGCTCGCGCACATGCGGCGCACGGCGATCGAGGACATCGAGTTCCAGGGCAAGCAGATCCGCAAGGGCGACCGCGTCGTCATGTGGTACGTATCGGGCAACCGCGACGAGGCGATCTTCGACGACCCGAACCGGCTGGTCATCGACCGCAAGAACGCGCGCCAGCACATGGCGTTCGGCTTCGGCATCCACCGCTGCGTCGGCAACCGCCTGGCCGACCTGCAGCTGCGGATCCTCTGGGAAGAAATCATGAAGCGCTTCGACCGGATCGAGGTGCTGGCCGAGCCCGAGCGGCTGCCGAACAGCTTCGTGAAGGGCTACACGAAGATGATGGTCGAGATCCCGGCCTGACGGCCAGGGCTCCCGGTCTGCGGTTCGTCTCGTGAGCGTCTCCCGCGTCGTCATCGCCGGCGCCGGCCAGGCCGGAGCGCAGGTCGCGTTCTCGCTGCGGCAGGGCGGCTTCGACGGCGCGATCGTGCTCGCCGGCGACGAACCGTTCCCGCCTTACGAGCGTCCTCCGCTGTCCAAGGACTTCCTGAAGGGCGTCCTCGCCGAGGACCGCCTGTTCCTGCGCACCGCCGACTGGTACGCGAACAACGGCGTCGAGCTTCGAACGGGCTGCCGCGTCGAGTCGATCGACCGTTCGCGCAAGGTCGCCCGCACGTCTTCCGGCGAGGAACTCGCGTACGACGCGCTCGTGCTCGCGACCGGCTCGAGGCCGCGACCGCTTCCGATCCCCGGCGCGAACCTGCGCGGCGTGCACGAGGTGCGCAGCATCGCGGACACGAACGGGCTTCGCGGCGCGCTCGTGCCGGGCGCGCGGATGGTCGTCGTCGGCGCCGGCTACATCGGCCTCGAGGTCGCCGCGGTCGCGCGCGCCGCGGGGCTCGAGGTCACGGTGCTCGAGGCGATGGACCGCGTGCTCGCGCGCGTGGCGGGCAAGGTGCTGTCGGATTTCTTCGAGGCCGAGCATCGCCGCCACGGCGTCGACCTGCGCTGCGGCGCGAGGCTCGAGCGGCTCGAAGGCGAGGGCGCGCTGTCCGCGGCGGTTCTGCAGGACGGCACGCGCATCGCCGCCGACGTCGCGGTCGTCGGCATCGGCATCTTGCCCCGCGACGAGCTCGCGACGGCGTGCGGCATCGCCTGCGACGACGGCATCGTCGTCGACCGCGACGCGCGCACCAGCGATACGGCCGTGTTCGCGGCCGGCGACTGCGCGAGGCGCCCGCTCGTGCACTACGACCGGACGGGCCGGCTCGAGAGCGTGCACAACGCGATCGAGCAGGGGAAGATCGTCGCCGCCGCGATCCTCGGCAAGCCGCGCCCGCCCGAGGACGTCCCGTGGTTCTGGTCGGACCAGTACGACCTCAAGCTGCAGATCGCGGGCCTGTCGGCCGGCCACGACCGGGTCGTCGTGCGCGGCGACCCGGCCGCGCGAAAGTTCGCGGCGTTCTATCTCGCCGACGGGCGGTTGCTCGCGGTCGACGCGGTCGGCAGCCCGATGGAGTTCATGGCGTCGCGTCTGCTGATCGCCGCCGGCGCGCGTCCCGATCCCGCCGAACTCGCGGATCCGGCCGTGCCGATGAAGGCGCTCGTGGACGCGCACAAGCGATAACCGCCGGGCGCCGCGCCCGGGGAAGAAAGGGGAGCATCATGCCGAAGGTCATTTTCACCGATCACGCGGGAACCGTTCGCACCGTCGACGCCGACGTCGGCGAGTCGGTCATGCAGGCCGCGCGCCGCAACGACGTCCCGGGCATCGACGCCGACTGCGGCGGCAAGTGCGCGTGCGCGACGTGCCACGTCTACGTGGCCGACCCGTGGCTCGCGAAGGTCGGCGGCCGCGGCGAGACGGAAGAGTCGATGCTCGCGTTCGCGCCGAACGTGACCGACCACTCGCGCCTGAGTTGCCAGATCCAGATGACCGAGGAACTCGACGGCATCTGCGTGACGACGCCGGAAAGCCAGTCCTGACCGGCGCGTCCGGATTCCCGCGGCGCGCCTGGGGAACAGCAGAGGTTCGGTCGTGTCGATCGCGACGGCGCGTGCCGGCCGCTCGCAGAGCGCTCCGGCGCGGATCGTGAGCCGGAGCATGGACACGCCGGCCGGAAAGGTCGCATTTCGAAATGACCCGATCGAGGCGACCGGAACGCGGCTCGGCTCCGTCGCGTGTGCGGTCTCGAACGCGACGGCTTCTCCTCGCGCCGTTACTCCTTGACAGGAGGAACCCGGGGACGAAGATCGGGTTCCAATCCCGTGAAGGAGGAACCGCGATGATCGCCAACAAGCTGCATCACTTCCTCGAACAGCAACGGATCCCGTACGAAGTCCTCACCCACGAGCCCACCAGGAGCACGAGCCGCACGGCCGAGGCCACGCGCATCCCCGGCTCGAAGATCGCCAAGCCCGTCATGGTCCATCACGAATACGGTTACGTGCTCGCGGTCGTCCCGGCGACGAGCGTCGTCGACCTCGATGCGCTCCAGGACATGCTCCACCGCAAGATCGGGCTGGCGAGCGAGGAGCAGGCGGCGGCCGTGTTCGGCGATTGCGCGACGGGAGCGATCCCGCCGATCGGCGCCGCGTACGACGTGCCGATGGTCGTCGACGAAACGTTGCGCGACCAGACCGACCTGTACTTCGAGGGCGGCGACCACGTCAGCCTCGTGCACGTGAGCGGCGAAGCGTTTCGCAGCCTGATGACGGGTGCGCAGTACGCGCCGATCGGCCACCCGAGGTGATCCGGGCCGGGGCTCGAGCTTCGAGGCGCCGGTCGACCCGTCGGCCGGGATCGGGGCGGCAGGTGCAGAACGGGTCCGTGATCTCCGTCTCGAGTTCCGCCAGGCCGGTCCGGTAGGCGCGCCTGGCATGCTCGTCGAGCACGGGACCGGCATCCCCCGCGTCGGCGCGATCCGAAACCGGCGCCGATACCGCTCGGCGCGCTGATGGGTTATCCTGCCCGAATGGCTGGGCGTGCGGCAGACTGGTCTCGACAGGCCGATTCGGACCTGCGGCACGCGCGGCACGCGCTGGACGACGGCGACCATGAATGGGCGTGCTTCGCGGCGCAGCAAGCAGCCGAGAAGGCCGTCAAGGCGGTGCACGCCGCCAGTGGGCAGGAAGCCTGGGGACACGTGGTGACCGAGCTCCTGCAGGCTCTCGGGCCATCGACGAATGAGATCGACGATGCCCTTCTCGACCGCGCCCGGGCCCTCGACAAGCTTTACATTCCCACGCGCTACCCGAACGGCCTCGCCGGTGGCGCACCGACGGATTTCTACACGCGAGCCGAGGCCGAGCGCGCGATCGGCGATGCGGAGGCGGTCCTTGCGAGCTGTCGACGAATGCTATCGCGGACCTAACGTCCGCGTCTTCCGTCTCGATCGCGCCGGCGTGATCGCTTCCCTCCGCGATCGAGCCGTCGCGGTGCTCGAGGCCCGTCCCGACGTGCTCGAGGTGCGCATGTTCGGATCGCTGGCGCGCGGCGATGCCGTCCCGGGCAGCGATGCCGATCTGTTCGTGCTGCTGAGGGACGGGGCCCCGCCCTTTCTCGACCGCCTCCCGCCGCTGCTCCGGGAATTCTCGGGGCTCGGTATCGGCTGCGACGTCATCGCTTACACGGACACCGAACGAGCCGAGGCGCTTGCCCGCGGCGATCTCTTCGCGAAGACGATCGAGGAGGAAGGCGTGGTGCTCGCGAGTCGTCGTGACGGGTCGCACGAGCAGACTGCGTGAATCGCCAGCGGGTGGCCGCACGGTCACCCGCGCGTGCTGCCGCGGGACGCGCTCCTAGCGCGCCTTCCCGACCGGATTCCCCGCCGCTGATCGCAGTTCCGCGAAGCGCGCGAGCGCACGTTCGAGGTCGTCGACCTCGAACGACTCGAGGCGCGCGATGACCCGGTCCCGGATCTCGTAGAGGAGCAGGAACTCGCTCTCGAAGGCGCCGCCGTCGGGAAGCGTGCCGTGGCGGCGCGTCAACGCGAGCGCGACATCCGGAGCGTAGGCCGGCCAGTGCCGGCCCGTCTCGAGCCGTTGGTCGGGCGCCAGTTTCCACAGCGCCTCGAGGGACTTCGTGTAGGCGTCCGCTCCTTCGATCCGGCCGACGCCTGCGTGTCGGTGGTCCTCGAGCACGAAATCCGGGGCGATCCACGGATAGCGCTCGTGGCGGTTGAAGAGATCGTGCGCTTCGGAGACCACCTCGAGCAGGCGTGCCATCTCCGGCTCGATCCGCGACCAGCGATGCCGCGCGTCCCGCAGGCCCATCTCCCAGTCGTCGAGGTCGATCAGCACGATGGCCGTCAGCAGCCCGCGATCGTCGCACTCGCACAAGCCGAGGTATTCGATCTCGAACCGGCCATCGGGGGGGCCGCCCGTCCAGAGGACGCGCTGGACGCACACGCGATCGCCGAGAAAGCCGAGCGTGGTCCGTTCGGGCATCGCCCCGACCTTGGCGCGCTCGCGCGCCGAGGCGACCATGAGCTCCCGGTCCCCACGCAGCAGCGACATGCGCCGGCGATCCTCGAACACGAAGTCCGGATCGACGTGCCGCCGCAACTCGTCCCAGTCCCCGCCCTCGAACGCACGAGCGTACGTCGCAAACCAGCCTTCGATGGCCCGCACCGCCGCGTTCGTCCCGCGGACCGCCGTCCCGTGCCGGTGGGCAGCGGCGGATGGATCGGAAATCGACGGGATCGCGACGCCCGATTCGGCTTCGCGGCCCGCGATGGGCGCGGCATGCGCGGCGTTGACTTCCGCGGCTTCGAACGCTGCGGTCGCCATGCGCTCACCGTCACGCGGAGAATCCGGTCCCGACAAGCCCGCGAAGCGCGCCAGCGCTTCCGCCTCGCGGCCAGCCTCGAAGAACTCCCACCGATTCAGCCGGCCTCCGGAGCCGAACATCATCAGCAGGAGGAACTGCCGCTCATAGCGGCCTCCCCCTACGCGCTCGGTGCCGGAGTGCAGCCGCCGCACGAGCAGCCCCTCGGGCTCGGCAGCGAGGACCTCTTCGTCCTGGACGGTTGCATCCAGCGAGACTTCGCGGAGGCCGTGGACCTGGTCGCGCCACGCGTGGGAACCTTTCATATCCCATGTGCCGAGCACCCGATGATCGACGGACTGGACGTCGGGGTCGAGCACGGGCTCGGCGATCGCGAGGTCGAATGGCGTCTGCAGGGCGCGGATGGTCCTCGCGGTTTCGTTGGCGCGCTCGCGCGCCGGGCCTTCCGGCTGCAGATCGGCGTGGCGTTCATACAGGCGCAGGATCGCGTCGCTGAGACGGTCCGCGGCGAAGACCTCCGAGTTCCACACGCCGTCCGCGCCGAGGTCGGTGAGCACGAGGTGGTCCTGTTCGAACTCGGCGACGTCGAAGCGCCCGCCGCCCGTTCCGCTCGCCGTGACGCGTCGCCGCGCGAGGCAGAGCCCTTCGCCGAGCGTCGCGAGCAGTTCCATCCGGAACCCGAGGTTCGGCAGGCGCAGCATCCGGTCGATCGACTCGAGCTGGCCCTCGCGCCCGTACGTCACGCCGGTCGGGTGCTCGATCGTGTACAACGGGTCGCTGAGAAGGCGTTCGATGGCGTCGCGGTCGCGTGCGGCGAACCCGGCCTCGATCTGCTGGACCACTCGGCTCGCCGCATTCGCGCGCAGGCGCCGCCGGACCGCCGGCCGCTCCTCGTCTCCGACGCGGCGCACCTCGAGGCGCGACTGCCCCCGCGCCCGCTCGACGAGCCGGGTCGCTCCCTTGGCCTCCCATAACTCGACCGCGCGGCGGTGCTCCATCTCGGCTTCGGCCGTGTGGCCGGCAGCGCCGAGCGTCGCGGCGAGCGCAAGCCGCGCGTCGGCGTGGTCGAGCAGCGCGTCGGTGGCCGCGGCGATCTCGACGCCGGCCTTCGCGAACTCGATCGCGGCCGCGTGCTCGCCTCGCCTCGCGAGCGCCTCGGCGCGCACACCGCGCCACGCGATCGCGGCTTTCAGGTCGTCGCCCGCGAGCGCTTCGCTCTCGTGCGAGAGCCCCTCGGCTTCCTCGCTGCGATCCTGCGCGAGCAGCGCGCGCGCGAGCAGCGCGGAGGCCTGTGCCGCGTCGATGCGGAGGCCGAGGCTGCGATAGCCGTCGTAGGCGCCGCGCAGCGAATGCTCGGCGGCGGCCGCGTCGCCTTCGAGCAACGCGACGAATCCCGCGAAGACGTCGGTGTCGCAGAGGCGCTGCGCGATGCCGAGTTCCTCGACCATCCGGCGCCCCGACGCGATCATCCGGCGCGCCGCGTCCGTGCGGCCGCGCAGCGCCTCGAGCGCGCCCTGGCAGCTGAGCGCGACCGCTTCGACGGCGGGTGCGCTCTGGGTGATGCGCAGCACGCGCACCACGTCGAGGCAGCGGCCGCTCGCGCGCGTGACCGGACTCGGCCCCCACAGCGCGGCGCGCGGCGCGATCGCCAGCACCGTGTTGGCGCGGCGCCGGTCGCCGGCCAGGCGCGCGGCCGCGAGCGCGCGATCGAGCGACGCTTCGCAGGCGCCGACCCGGCCGAGACGCGACAGCGCGAGTGCGTGGACGAAGTGCCCCTTGGCCTCGCCGGCGGCGTCGCCGAGCGACGCGAGCATCGTCGCGGCGTCGGCCACCGTCTCGACGGTTGCCGACAGTTCCCTGGGCGCCGTGAGCACCGTGTAGTGACCGGCGAAGCAGGTGTGCCACGCGCGCAGGCGATCCGAGTCGCAGGCGAGGCGGCCGAGTCGTTCGATGGCGGACTCCGCGCGGGCGACGTCGCCGACCGCCAGCAGCGCCTCGCACCAGTCGAGCACGAGGTCGGCCCTCTCGCCCCGTTCCTCGGGCGATCGGCCGTCGCCGCCTGGATCGTTCGCGTCCAGGCGCTCGAGGGCACGACCCAGCAAGCCGGCCGCGAGAGGGACGTCGTCGCCTTCGAGCGCGCGCCGCCCGGCCGCGGCGAGGCGGGCCGCGGCGCGTTCGCCGAGCTGCCGTCCGGGGGATTCGATCGGTCCGAGTTCACCGAGCAGCCGGTGGGCTTCCTCCAGATGGCGGCCGATCGTTTCGTCGTGCTCGGCGGCGTCGCCGACCCGTTCCTCGATCCAGCCCGCGAGCCGTTCGTGGAGCTCGACCCGCGATCCTTTCAGGAGGCGGCGGTACGCGGCGTCGCGGATCAACAGGTGGTGGAAGCGCAAGGCCGGTTCGCCGAGGAACCAGCCGCTGTCGCGCTCGATCAGCTGGGCACGCTGCAGCGACTCGAGCTGTTCGTCGAGGCCTGCGGCGTCGCCGGGCAGCAGGGCCGCGACGGCGCTGCGCGAGAACTGCCGACCGACGACAGCGGCGCGCTCGAGCACCGCGCACGACGGCGGCTCGAGCCTCTCGATGCGCGCGGACAGCAGCGCGTGGATCGTCGGCGGCATCTCGACCGTCGCGAGTGTCGCGCCGGCCACCCAGCGTTCTCCTTCGCGGACGAGCGCGCCTTCGTCGACGAGCATCCGCACGAGCTCGCCGATGAACAGCGGGTTGCCTTCGCTCGTCGCGAGCACCCTGGCCGCCACTGCGGCCGGCAGGTCCGCGGCGCCGATCACGCCGGCGGCCAGTCGCATCGCGACACTGGCGTCGAGCGCCCCGAGCGCGACGACGTCCGCGACGAGGGCGCCCGGTGTCCCGAACGACGAGCGCACCTCGCGCAACTCCGGGCGCGCGCCGATCAGGACGAGCAGCGGAAGCCCGCGGCCCCACTGGACGAGGTGCTCGACGAGGTCCAGCAGCAGCGGTTCGGCCCACTGCAGGTCGTCGATGACGAGCACCACCGGGCGCGACTTCGCGAGGCCCGCGAGGAACCGGCGCACGACGAAGAACGTCTCCTCCGGAGTGCCGGGCGATCCCGAAAGGACGGCCGCGATGCCGGTGGCGATGCGCGGACGCTCGGCTTCGTCGTCGGGGAGCGTCGCCTCCACGGCTGCCCGGGTCGACTCGGCGCCTTCGCCGGCCGGCAGGTCGAGCAGCTTGCGCAGCGCCTCGGCCAGCGGCGCGAACGTCGCTCCTCCAGCTGCGTCGCAGTGCGCGGCGACGACGACCGACGTCTGTTCGATGCGTCGCACGAACTCGTCGATCAGGCGCGACTTGCCGAGGCCGGGCGACCCGAGAAGCACGGCCAGCCGCGCAGCCGGCGCCTCGGCGGCCTTGTCGTAGACCGCGGCGATCCGGGCCAGCTCGTCCTCGCGACCGACGAACGGCGTCGCGGCGCGCCCCGGCGCGTCGAGCGACGCCACGCGGTAGGCCTTGACCGCCTCCGCGCGGCCCTTGAGCTCGAACGACCCGAGGAACTCGAGCGACACCTGCGACGCGACGAGGCGGCGCGTCGCCTCGCCCATCACGACGTCGCCGTCGCGCGCCCGCTCCTGCAGCCGCGCGGCGACGTTGACCGGGTCGCCGAGGATCTCTTCTCCCTGGACCACCACCTCGCCGGTGTTGATCGCGACGCGCAGGCCCGTTTCTCCGACCAGGCCGCGCTTTCGCTCGGCGAGCGCGCGGAACGCATCCTGCATCGCCACCCCGGCGCGCACCGCGCGGATCGCGTCGTCCTCGGCGACGCGCGGGACGCCGAAGACCGCCAGCACGCCGTCGCCGAGCAGCTTGGCGAGCGTGCCGCCGTGGTGTTCGACGGCCTCGCGCGCCAGCGCGTAGTAGCTCTCCATGAAGCGGCGCGCGGACTCGGGATCGAGGCGCTCGTGCAGCGCGGTCGAGCCCGCAAGGTCGGCGAACAGCAGCGTGACGACCTTGCGCGCGCCGGCCGGATCGGCCGGGCGTGGCGCAGGAGCCGTGCCCGCGACGGGCACGCCGCACTCGTCGCAGAAGCGGGCGCCGGGCGGGAGCTCCGAGCCGCAACCCGCGCACGCCCGCCGCAGCGGCGCGCCGCATTCGCCGCAGAACTTCGCGTTCGGGCGGTTCTCGTGCGCGCAGGACGGGCAGTTCATCGGATCGTCCGCATCACGAAGGAACGGCAACCGCGGGTGCCGGCCGGGACGGGCGTAGCGTTGCGCATGCGTGCTCTGCCGCCCCGACCGCGACAGGTCACGCCTGTCGGCCCAGCGGAGCGCGGAACGTACCTCCGTGCCCGGCCTGAAGGTAACGCGCGCGCCGCCACGCACTCCGTTCGCACCGCCGAGCCCCCAGATTGGAGGCCGCGCCGCCGGAAGGTGTCGTCGCTGCGGCGCGCAGCAAGAGGACAAGGCATTCAGGCCGGCAGCCCGGCCGTCCGCCGCCGCGTTCTCGCCGGACCGGCGCTGTCGATGGTTGCGCGGGCTTACTCGACGTCGCGCACCGCACGCACGAAAAGGCTGTCCGTCTTGTAGAAGGCCGGCGTCTCGAAACCGGTGGCGAAGTTCACGGCAACGGCCGTCGAGGGAACGATGTAGCTCGTCGTCGACGTCCAGTAGCTCCCCGATCTGGTCGGTCCGAACAACGGGTCGATGCACGGAGCGACCGAACAGAGGCCGATGCGAAGCGAGTCCAGCTCGTCCCTGTCAGGAAGGCGCCACGATCCACCCAAGCTGCCCAGGAACTGGGTAAAGGCCGTCCCATCTGGCGGCATGTCGGCGCCGAAAACATACGGCGGCAGGCTCCACGAGTACTTGTTGTCCGCATCGTGCGGATCGGCCGGGTTGGCTACCCCATCGAGATTGACCTTCTTTTCCCATTCCAGCCTTGCGTGCCTATCGACGATCGTCGCTCCCGTATCCTGGTAGCGGTTCTCGATCACGAGGTTCATGACGGCCGAGCCGATCAACCCGCCCGGATCGCGCACCTCGAGCAGCAGGGGAAAGACTCCCGGATCTGTCGAGACGAAGCTGGTGGTCTTGCTGTTGGACCATGGCGTGTAAACGTCCTGGTCCCCGCGGACAGCCCACCGCACCGCAAGCTGTTGCAGGGGGCTTTCTGCATCGTACGAACCGGAGGCGTCCAACTCGTATTGCACGCCGGTCAGCAGGACTCCGGTCGTCGACAGCTTGATGACGGCGACCGGTGGCGTCGACCCGCAGGTGCTCGAGAGCACGCCGGCGCTCTGCTTCAGGCAGAAGTCCAGCGGCGAGCGGAATCGCAGGAGGTCGTACCCGAAGGGCAGATAGACGTTCAATACGTCGTAGGCGATCAGCGTCTTCGACGCGAGCTTCACCGCCGAGCGCATCCCCTCGAGGAACTGCGCCGTCGCCACCTTGTCCGCGGCGTTCCGATAGAGGGCGGATGTGACGGCCTTCCAGACGGTTTCGTTCTGCAGGAGGAACGCCATCCTCTCGACGAGCTTGTCCGGAGTGCTGACGCTGATCTTGTCATCGAAGATGTCCGTTGCGGTCGCGGCCAGCGAGTCGACCAAATCCGATTCGGTGAGGACCTGCTTGATCAGTGCGTTGCTCGCCGGGCACCAGGCGATCGCGTCGAGTACATGGCAGGAGAATCGCAGCAGGTTCGCGGCGGCGGCAATCGGAGCGGCGGTGCCGGATATGCCGTAGGCGACGTACGTGGCCGTGAAGTCCCCGTCTCCGAGCGGGATCGTTTCCGTGACGGTGTCCGTGCTCGCGGCCGGCGGCCATCCGAAGCGCAACTCCCACAGGGACTGCCTCCCTTCGAGCAATCGAAGCGGATGGCCCGGCATCTCCAGCGCAAAGAACAGTGACGTCGGGTTGGCAGCGACGATGTCGGGGCCGGGCACGTCACCGAAGTACGGTGCGTTCGTCGTTCCGACCACCGGCGACGGCGCCGACCGCCGGTCCCGGAGACTGCCGGAGAGTGCGGCATCGCCGGCCGCGCCTTGGAACGCTTCCACGATCAGCGACATCGCGATGTCGAAAAGCTGCGGGAACGCTTCCGGATCGAGGATGTTCCACGGGGCCGAATCGAGAGCCGCGCCGACCGCATCGACGAGCGCCGCGAACCCTGGCGCGGCTTCCGCCCTGGCGAGCAGTTCTGCCCTGTCCTCCCTGCTCAGCCCGACCGCCATCGGATGGGTCATGATCACGCCGCGCGCGATCGCCGAATGACCGAGAACCACTTCGCCGCTTTCGATCTCGGCGCCGGAGAAAAACGCGACGAGAATGAGCTGGCCGCCGGCGTCATGGACGAACAGCAACTGGCCTTGGGAGGCCTCCACGAAGTCCACCTGGGCAGTCGTTGCCGAAGAGGAAAGTTCGTCCGACGAGAGCAGCGTCGTGACGACCAGCCCCTGCACAGGCACGTCGTGTTGCACGAGGGCCTCCAGGACGACCGTCGTCGCGGACGCGTCGAGGGCCGGCTTGTCGATGAGTGGGGGACACTGCGGCTCGACCGGTTGCCCGACTGCCGAGCGAAGGATCCCGAGCGCATCGCTGGCGCTGACTTTGCCGTCGCCGTTGAAGTCGCACAGGTCGAGCGTGCACGCCTCTGCGCCGACCGCCGCGCGCAGCGCGATCAACGCATCGGCCGCGGTCACGGTTCCGCTGCCGTTCGGGTCGCCGCAGAGCGAAGCCCAAGCGTTCGCCGGGAGCAGGAGGAGGCCGGACAGGAGTACGGGCCCGAGGGCGAGCCGGGATGAGGACTTCATCGACGAAAGGCGCGAGTTGCGTGTCGACTCTGCAAACTACGATACATCGAGAGAACTCCCGGGCGTAGGGAATTTAATCGCCCTGTCCCAAGTATCGATCAGGGTCCGATAAGATCCAGTACGTAAGCCACGCCGTGCCCCGGGCGTGCCGCGCTCAAGCGCCGGGATTGGTCTCGAAACCCGGAATCGTCGGGTCCACGTGGCCCCATGGCTGGGCCGAACTGGTCCAGAACGAGGAAACCGGGCTCACCCACGACGGGTCGTCGAAGACACCGGCTTTCACGAATTTCACGCCCGGCATCACCGTGACCTCGCTCCAGAGCTGGCTTCCGCAGGTCGGGCAGAACAGACGCGTCACCTTCCCTCCGCTCTGCCCGATGACCGTGTAGGAGGCGACCTCGCCCTTCTCCAGGGTGAAGCCGGGGGAGGGCACGGCGGCGAACGTGGCCATCGAACTGCCCGTGGCGCGCTGGCAGTCGCGGCAGTGGCAGTGATGGGCGGAAACCACCGCGTTCTGCTGCACGCGGAAGCGCACGGCCCCGCAAAGACATCCGCCGTCCCGTTCCTGTTCGCTCATCTTCGACCTCCGTGGGAGAAGCGAGGGCTTACCGCCTGTGCCGACTTGGGTCCAGTCACCGGCTGAGCTGCGCCGTCTCTTCGGATTCCGCGACCCCGGCGACGCGATACGCTAGCATCAAGAATCTCGAAAGTGTTGAGTTTCCTTACGTCGCGTAGAGACGTTTCGCCAAAGCCGCGATCTTGGCGAAGTTGTTGCCGCGGAGCGCGTCTCTGTTCGCGACAAGCACCGGCCAACCCCGCGACCACGCGCCTCTTTGCAGAGACGCCGCGACGGACCCGGTTCGACCTTGGAAGGAATGGTGGAGCAGGGAGTCGTGGGCGAACCCGTCTCTGGTGGCCCGTTCCCTGTTTCGCGGGAAAATACAGGGAACCCTGGCGAGAACGTGGCCTCCCGGGCGGCCGCGCAACCGCAAACATCTCGTTGCCGCTGCCGACTCCGCGGAAATTCCCTGCGTGACCGAACAGGGAATGCTGAGAACCGAACAGGGAACTGCCGGGGCATGACAGGGATCCAAAGGATATGTCGAGCAGTCGGCGGTGTAGGCTCAACTTTCTTCGTCGGGCAGCTCCTTCTCGTCGGGTTCGTCGCGTTTTCCTACAGGTGTCGCGCCGAGCCGGGGCCCGGTCGTTACGCTTAACGTAACGCGTCCTGCCTGTCACGATGCCTCCCGGTGATCCTCAGCTATCGGGACAAGCGGACGCGTGATTTTGCCGAAGGAAAGCGGGTCAAGGCGTTCGAGGGCGTTCACCGCAAGGCTGAATTGAGGCTCGACCAGTTGGATGCCGCGACCACGATCACGGACCTGAACCTTCCGGGGAACCGGTTCGAAGCCCTGAAGGGCGATCGCAAGGGGCAGTACAGCATCAGGATCAATGACCCGTGGCGGATCTGCTTCGCGTGGCCGGACAAGTCCGCGGGGCCGACCGACGTTGAGATCGTCGATTACCATTGAGAGGTGAGAGACATGGGACGTAGCGCGATTCACCCCGGCGAGCATCTTGCGGAGCAGCTCGAAGAACTGGGAATGAGTGCCGCCGAACTTGGCCGGTGCCTCGGTGTTCCTACGAACCGGGTCACGGCTATCGTGAACGGCCGACGGGCGGTCACGGGCGATACGGCGCTGCGACTGGGGCACTTCTTCGGGAACAGTCCCCAGTTCTGGCTGAACCTTCAGGCGATCTATGACCTGCGTATGGCAGAGCAGAAGATCGGAAGTTCGATTCGGTCGCTGCCGACGCTGATCCCGAATCGCAGGAAGGGGGCTGCGCGGCGGGCGCACGGGGTGTAGGGAATTTAAGCGCCCTGTGCGCCCTGTCCCAAGTATCGATCAGGGTCCGATGAGCTCCAGTATGTAAACCACGCCGTGCCCCGGGCACCCCGCACTCTGCGGGACGCCCTTCTGTGCCGGCCAAGCCGGCTCTTTGCGCCGAGCGGGAGTTGGGTCGCCTGGGAGCCGATCGCGGGGGCTCACGCGCCAGAAATGACCAGCCCTCCGCCGTACCTGGGTCCCGGGCCGAACGCCTTATGTCCAAGATTGACATTTCTGGCCATTCCGGGCTAGAGGGACTCATGAACGTCTCCCTGACCAAGGAACTCGAGGAGTTCGTGACGAGCAAGGTCGAGTCGGGCCGCTACCTGTCGGCAAGCGAGGTCGTCCGGGCTGGTCTGAGGCTGCTGGAGCACGAGGAGGAACTCCTCGAACTGCAGCGCACGGAGCTCCGCAGGGCGATCGCGGACGGCGTGGCACAGCTCGACAGGGGCGAGTCAGTCCCCGGCAAGCAAGCCTTCGACAAGGCGCGCACGGCCCTGCGGGCCCGCAAGACCGCATCGAGGTGAGCGCCTATGTGCTCGCGCCAGCGGCGGCCGCCGATCTCGACGAGATCTGGCTGCACATCGCGAGCGAGAATTTCGACGCCGCCGAGCGCGTCCTCGACGAACTGGAATCGGCCTGCGAACTGCTCGCCGGTCGCCCGCACGTGGGACACATCAGAGAAGACCTAGCCGATTCGAGTATCCGGTTCTGGCCCGTGCGGTCCTACCTCGTCGTCTATCGTCCCGACCGGGTTCCGCTTGAGATCGTTCGCTTCTGGCATGGTGCTCGTGGAGTCCCGAACATCCTGTGATCGAGGGAAGGTAGCGGGGTGTAGGGAATTTAATCGCCCTGTCCCAAGTATCGATCAGGGTCCGATAAGCTCCAGTATGTAAACCACGCCGTGCCCTGGGGGTCCCGCGCTCCGTGGGACGGCCTTCTGTGCCGGCCAAGCCGGGCCAAAACAAGGTTCACGACCAGCCCGTGTGTCCGGGGGCCCCGCCGCGGACACACCCGTGCATCGACGGGCCGGAACCCCGCGCACAATAGTGTATTGCCCGGTCAAAAACTGGCCACCCGTGGATAAAGTTTTTCCAGTGCTCCTGCTCCTAGCCGGCTCGCATCCTCACGCAGCGAGGCGGAAATCCTCAAGACGTTCGACCGGGGTGCGCCCCTTCAAGGCCATGGAGATCCGCTCTTGGTTGTACCTGGCCTCCCAGGCACGCAGCGCGGTCTCGGCCGTGTCGAAACTGCCGAACCGGTGTCGGCGCCAGAACTCCTCGTTATCGTTACGATGACTGCGTTCGACCTTCCCGTTTTGCTGGGGCCGACGGGGCCGGATGTACCTATGCCGGAGTTCCGCCTCTTCGCAGGCCATCTTGAAGCGGAATGAGAACTCCGTGCCGTTGTCCGTCTGCACCTGTCGGATCGGGAAGGGCATCTGCCGGCGTACAATCGACAGAAACTCGAGGCCGGCCAAGCCGGCGAACTTAACGGAGAAGTTTTGGAGAATCTTGCTGTGGCCCGCGTTGACGAGAACTCGTACGGAACGATCCGGGAAGTTGTGGGGATCTGCCCGCCGATCTCTCAACAGTCTGAGCGTTTCGGCGCTCCTGC
>CAYYZO010000011.1:70065-71384 GCA_964476185.1 uncultured Myxococcales bacterium | reverse complement strand
GTCTCCGCGACGTCGCACTCGCCCGCGTCGTCGCGGCACAGCGTCCCGTCCGGCTGGTTGTTCACCTGGCAGTTGCCGGAGCCGTCGCAGGTGTCGGCGGCGTCGCAGATCGTCGACGAAGGATTCCCGCACGAGGCGCCGAGCGGCTCGAAGTCATCGCCCGGACACGCGCCCGCGCCGTCGCAGTACTCTTCGACGTCGCACTGCCCCGCGTCGGCGCGGCAGACGACGCTCGCGGGCGCAGGATTCGGTTCGCAGGAGCCGCTTCCGTCGCAGGTGTCGGCGGCATCGCAAATGCTCACCGACGGATCGCCGCACGAGGTGCCGAGCGGCTCGAATCCATCGCCCGGACACGCGCCCGCGCCGTCGCAGTACTCTTCGACATCGCACTCCCCGGCGTCGCCGCGGCAGAGAGTCGTCCCCGGTTCGTGGTTCGGGTCGCAGGCGCCGCTGCCGTCGCAGCGATCGGCGCCGTCGCAGATCGTCACCGACGGATCGCCGCACGAGACGCCGAACGGCTCGAAACCGTCGGCCGGGCACGCACCCGAGAGACAGGTCTCGGCGACGTCGCACTCGCCGGAGTCGGCGCGGCACAAGGTGCCGTCCGGCTGGTTGTTCGTCTGGCAGACTCCGCTGCCGTCGCAGGTGTCGGCCGCGTCGCAGATCGTGCTGGACGGATTGCCGCACGACGTCCCGGACGGCTCGAAGCCGTCGGCGGGGCACCCCCCGGCGCCGTCACAGGTCTCCGCCACGTCGCACTGTCCTGCATCCGCGCGGCAGACGACGCTCGCGGACGCGAAGTTCGGCAGGCAGGTCCCGCTTCCGTTGCAGGTGTCGGGATCGTCGCAGATCGTGTCGGAGCCGGAGCCGCACGGGGTGCTCGCCGCGGCGAACGCGTCCGCCGGACAGGCGTTCGCGGTGCCCGTGCAGCGCTCCGCGACATCGCACTGGGACGCGGCCGCGCGGCAGACGGTCGTGGTCGGCTCGAAGCCGTTGGCGGGACACGAGTTGGCCGTTCCCACGCAGTACTCGACGGCGTCGCACACGGCGGTCGAGGCCCGGCAGGGCGTCGTGGTCGGCGCGAACGCGTTGGCCGGGCAGGAATTCGACGTCCCGGTGCAGGACTCGGCCGCGTCGCAGAGCCCGGCGGACGCGCGGCACGGCACCGTGGACGGCTGCACGGCGTCGGCGGGACAGGCGCTGCTCGAGCCGGTGCAGGTCTCCGCGATGTCGCAGAAGCCGCTGACCGCCGGCCGGCAGACCGTGGCGGTCGTCGCGAACAGGCAGCGGCCCGCCGATGCCCCGCTCATCACGCAGCA
>CAYYZO010000011.1:66593-69965 GCA_964476185.1 uncultured Myxococcales bacterium | reverse complement strand
CCCCGGGGGAACGGCGGCGCCCGATAGTTAGCACAAACGTTTCCGTTCCCTGAAGCGACGCGGACCCGATCCTGTCGAGGGCCGGAAGGATTCCCTTCCAACGAAGGGACCACTCGCGAAGCGCGACGGAGCGGGTTCAGCCGCCGACGATCGATTCGCGCTCCGCCAGCAGCTCGCCGAGCAGCGCCTGCATGCGCGCCCTCACGACATCGGCGAGGCCGCCGGCCGGGGGCGCGGCCGCCTGCGCGTATTCGATGCTCGCGCCGAGCCGCACGGTCCACGAGACGGGCAGCGGCAACAGCCCGAGCGGTCCGAGCAACGGGAACTGCGCCGTCAGCGGCGCCGGACCGAGGCTTCCGAGGATCGGCCAGCTCTCCTCGTTGCCGACGACGGCAGCCGGGACGATCCGCGCGCCCGCCGCGAGCGCGGCGTCGATGACGTCGGCGGCGTCGAAACGGGCGAGCCGGTAGCGACGGTCGTAGGTCTTGCTCGCGGCAGCGTCCCCCTCCGGGAACGCCAGGACGACGGCGCCGCGCTCGAGCAGCGCCGCGGCGTTCGCGGCCGTTGCCGCAACGATGCCGAGGCGACGAAGGAGATCGCTGGCGAACGGCCATTCCGCCGGTTCGCGGTCCCACAGCACGACGAGGCGCCGGTCGCCGACGCGGCCGTCGCAAAGGAAGGCCGACAGCACGAGCGGCTCGACGGGGACCGGCCAGCCGCTCCGGTTCATCAGCACGAGCACGCCTCCCGTGGCGGGCAGCGCGGCGCTCCTCGACTCGCGCACGCCGAGCCAGCGGCGCGCGAGCGGGCGGACGACTTCACGGACGGTCTCGACGAGCCGCGCGTCGAGTCCCAGTTCGTCGACCGGGGCGCCCGCGAACCACGATGCGACGACGCCCCCGACTCCCCTGGCGCCCGCGGCGGCGCCCGCCACCGACGATCCGGCGCGCAGCAACTCGCGCGCGAGGTCGAGGGCGAACGCTGCGGCCGGGCCGCTGCGCCCCGAGGAGCGCTCGAGCTCCTGCTGCACGCGCCGCTCGAGGCCGCCGAGCCTGGCGAGGAAGATGTCGCTGACGCTCGCGCTGCGCTGCTCCGCGCGCGGCGCCTCCCGCCGCGCGGCGTGGCGCCGCTCGGCGAACGCGCCCTGTTCGACGGTTCCCACGCGCGCCTTATCGGACTGCCCGCGGCGTCTTGCAACGGCGCTGTGCACGGCCGGGACGCGACCCGACCCGTCCCGACGGCGCACCGGGCAGCAGGAACGCCGAAGAGCGACGGTCGCGCCCCGTTGCCGGGCGTCGCGGGGCGTACTAGACGCGTCGGGTGAGCGCGCGCGTCCTGTTCGTGACCGGCAAGGGCGGGACCGGCAAGTCGACGGTCGCGGCCGCGCTCGCTCGCGAGGCCGCGTCGCGCGGCGCGCCCGTGCTGCTGTTCGAGATGCCGGCCGCGGCGCGCGAGGGGTCGAGAGGCCGACGGCGGGAAGCGCCGTCGGCCGTCCGCACGAAGACGTTCGACGAACGCCGCGACCTCCAGGCCTTCCTGACGCGCGTGCTCGGCCTCGGGTTCGTCGCGCGGCGGCTCGGCGAGAGCCGCACGTTCGCCGCGGTGGCGGCCGCCGCGCCCGGCCTGCGCGACCTCGTCGCGCTCAGCGCGATCGCCGAGGAGTCGGCGCGGCGGCGCGGCTTCCTGGTGGTCGACGCTCCCGCGACCGGGCACAGCGTGCCGATGCTCACGGCGCCGTCGCGCGTGCTCGAGCTGGCGACGTTCGGCCCGGTTGCGCGCGAGGCGCGTCGCGCGGCCGACCTGCTCGCGGACCCATCGTCGTTCGCGGCCGTGCTGGTCGCGACGCCCGAAGAGCTCGCGATCACCGAGGTGCACTCTCTCGCCGGGCTCGTCGGGCGCGCGGGCGTCCGCAGGACGCACGTCGTCGTCAACGCGCTGTGGCCGGCTTACGTCGGCGCCGGCGACGGTGAGCGCATCGCGGCCAGCGGGATCTCGAGCGACGCGACGACGCACTGGCGCCGCCACTGCCGCCAGGCCGCGCTCGTCGAGCGACTCGAGCGGGACGCGGGCCGGTGCGAGAAACTGCGGTTCTCGTTCTCGGCCGGCGAGCCGCCGCCCGAGGACGTCTCGGCCCTTCTGGATGCGCTCGGAGGAACCGCGTGAGCGGCTCCCCGGTCTCGCTGGCCTCGCTGCTTCGCTCGCGAAGCCTCGTCGTCCTCGTCGGCGAAGGCGGCGTCGGCAAGACGTCGCTTTCGGCCGCGATCGCCTGGCGCCGCGCCACGGACGGCGACGACGTCGCCGTGCTGACCATCGATCCCGCGCCGCGCCTCGGCGACGCGCTCGGCCTCGAGGCGATCGACGCCGAACCGCGGACGGTCGCGTTGCCGCCGTCGGCGGCCCGGGGAGGATCGCTGACCGCGATGCGGCTCGACTGCACGAGCACGTTCGACCGCATGGTCGAGCAGCACGCGCCGACCCCCGAGATCGCCCGCCGGCTTCTCGCGCACCCGCTCTACCGCGCGGTTTCGCAGCAACTCGGCGGAACCGAGAACTACATGGCGTTCCAGCGCCTGCACGAACTCGTCGAGGGCGGCGCGCACGACAGCCTCGTCGTCGACACGCCGCCCGCCGCGAACGCGGCCGAGTTGCTTTCCGCGCCCGATCGCCTCGCCGGGCTCCTCGACACCGGGGCGCTCTCGCTGCTCGCCGACCCGGCGCGCATCGTCGCTCGTGCGGGAGGCCTGCTCGCGCGCACGGCCCTGTCGCTCGTCGTCGCCGCGCTCGAGCGCGTCACCGGCGCGACGCTCGCGAAGGACGTCTCCGAGTTCGCCGGGCTGCTGCAGGAACTGGCCGGAGGACTCGAGCGTCGAGCGCGCGACATCGACGCACGGCTGCGCTCGCGCGATACCGCGTTCCTGCTGGTCACGCGGCCCCGCCCGCACGACGTCGCCGACGCGCTCGCGTTCCTGCGCGGGCTCGCGGCGATGGGGATCGAGGTCGCCGCCGTCGTCGTGAATCGCAGGACGCCGGTCCCGACGGTGCGAAGCCCACGCGCCCTGGACGAAGCGTCGGCAGCCGGCCCTGCCGACGGCGCGACCGAAGGGATGCCGGCCGGGCAACCGCTGCCGGCGGCCCTGCTCGAGGTCGTGCGCCGCATGGAAGACGACATGGACGCCTTGCGCCGGCTCGAGGCCGCGGCGGTCGCGACGCTGCGCCGCGAACTGTCCGGTCCCGGCGACCCGCCGGTGGTCGAGCTGGCCTCGCGCGAGCTCGACGTCTCGTCGCTGGACGACGTTGCCGCGCTCGCGCGAGCGCTCGGCGACTGAACGGAGGGACTATTCGTGGGTGCGCGGGCTGCGCCGACGCACCGGG
>CAYYZO010000011.1:21906-66493 GCA_964476185.1 uncultured Myxococcales bacterium | reverse complement strand
CCCGGCCATGCCCGGCGGCGCTGCTACAACTGGCGTACCCGTTCGGTGAGCGTGGCCAGCGCCGAAGAAGCCCGCTGCCAGGAGCGCTCGACGAGAGAGCGCTGCGCTTCGCGGCGTTCGGACGGCGAGGCCGGCAGGCGGCCGAGCACGGCGGCCGCATCGGCGATCGTCTCGGCCTCGAACGCGCTCCAGGACTCGCGGACGTAGCGGCCTCTCCGCACGAAGCCCCGCTCGACCTCGGTCAGCAGCGCCTTGAAGCGATGCCAGGCGCCCGACGGGCCGGCGTCGGTGAGGTCCGCCGGGAGGGGAATGTCGACGAACGCGGGCAGGTACGTCGACACGCACGGGCTGCCGAGCGCCATCCACGCGAGCAGCGGCTTCGAAGGGTCGCCGGCGAGCTCGACGACCATCGACGCGGTCGTGGTTCCCACCGGGTCGGCGTGCATGCAGACGCTGAAGTAGCGCTCCTCGGCCGGCGACGCCCCGGGAACGTGCACGTCGCCGCCGTCGTAATGGTCGCGCAGCACGCGCTGGACGCGCTCGACGTCGAGACGGCCGGAGGCCAGCGCGGAGCAGGTCGTGCCGTAGCGTCCCGAGGAGATCACCGGCGGCGCGACGTCCGTGCTGCGGTACGCGCGCGCGAAGTCGAAGCGCACGCCGGTCGGCTCCGGCCACCAGTCGTGCGCGACCGCGTGCTCGATCGTGTCGTGCCCGAGGCGATCCCAGTCCGTCCCGATCGACGCGTGGTTGCTGGCCGCGAGCCCGCCGTCCGTGCAGCGCTTGAGCGCCCACCGCGACGACGACGCCTCGAGCAGGAACGCCTCGCGCGCGTCCGCGACGAGGAACGAATTGTTGTACGGCCACGACGTGTCCGCGTACCCGGAACCGCCCTGGCCGTGCTGCTCGAGCAGCTCGACGAGGACGCCGACCGCGGCGTCCGCCGTCGCCGCGCGCTCGAGGCCGAGCCGGACGAGGTCCATGCCGAGCAGCCCCGTGTCCGCGGCTGGATCGCGCGTGAAGATCGTGTGGTTGCCGATCGCGACGCCCTTCTCGTTGACGCCGTGCTCGAGCCCCCAGAGCCACGAGGGACGCGCGCCGACGAACGCATACGTGGCCGGCGCCTGGTCGATCTCGACGTACTGGCAGCGGACCTTCGCGCCGGCCGGCCAGGTCGCCGCGGCGGCCTGCGCGAGCGGCTGGCACTCGGCGGCCGGCCGGTCCGAGTTCTTCGCGAAGATCGTGCAGCCCGAGAGCGTCTTCGCGCCGAGCGCCACGAGGCTGTCGCAGCTGACGCGCAACGGGGAGCGCGGCTCCAGCCGGAGGCTCATGCCGACCTCCGCTCGACGATCACCGACGCGAGCGCGAGCGGCTCGGCGTGCGTCAGCGAGACCAGGATGCGGCCGGCGCCGAGGGATTCGGCGCGCTCGGCCACGCGGCCGTGCAGCACGATGCCGGGAGCGCCCGTCGCCGCGCGAACCACCTCGATCTCGCGGAACGCGAACGCGATGCCGTCCGCGCCGAGCGCTTTCATGACCGCTTCCTTCGCGGCGAACCGGGCGGCGAACCCTTCGGCCGGATCGCGCCGCGCCTCGCAGGTGCGACGCTCGTGCTCCGTAAACACGCGCTCCCGAAAACGACGCCCGTGAAAGGCCGGGTCGATCGCGCGCCGCATGCGAGCGACCGAGACCGCGTCGATCCCGATTCCGACGACATCCATGATTTTCCGCTCCTGATCCATTGGAAGCCCGGCCGGAGTACGCGGGCGTGCCTCAGCAGGCGCCGCAGCTGTGGCAGCTCGCCACGTCGCACGGCTCCGTCTCGCGCTCGGCGTGGGCCCGGCGGCGTTCGACCCACAGGTACGAGCGGTCGATGTGATGATCGATGAAGTCCCAGGGGAACAGCGCGTGCTCCGGGTACTCGCGGTGCACGAACCGGTCGATGTCGAGGACCGGGCCAGCGGACGGCGACGCCGGCGCGCGTTCGCCGCGCCGGAGCTCGCCGAGTTCCTGCCACCACCCGCGTTCGCTGCGCGCGAGCGCCTCGATCACCGCGGCCACGCGGCGATCCCCGCGGCTCAGCAGCGTCTGCAGGTACGCCTCGCGCGGCGAGTCCGCGTCGAGGTCGACGTTCGGCATGCGGCCGACCTTGCGACGGATGTACGCGATCTTCGCCTGCGCGACCCCGACCGGGACCATCGGGTCCCACTGCAGCGGCGTCCACGGCTTCGGCACGAACGGGTTGAGCGACACCGTGATTCGCCCGACGCGGCCGCGCTTGCGGCCGTGGCTCATCATGCGGTCGCGGATCTTCGCGGCGAGATCGCAGATGCCGTCGAGGTCGGCCTCGGTCTCGGTCGGAAGCGCGCACATGAAGTAGAGCTTCATCGAATCGACGCCGTCGCCGGCCATCAACTCGGCCGCGCGCAGGATCTCGGTCTCGGAGAGGTTCTTGTTGATCACCCGCCGCATGCGCTCGGAGCCCGCCTCCGGCGCGACGGTCACCGATTTCGTCCCCTGCGACGCCAGCACCTTCGCGAGGCGCGGGCTGATCTGGTCCGCCTTCAGCGACGAAGGCGACGGACGGCCGCCGGCGCCGGCGATGCGTTCGCAGGTGGAGGCGATGCCGGGATGACTCGCCATCTCGGCGCCCACCAGGCCGACGGTCGACGCCGCCGAGTTCGGCAGTCCTTCGAGCGCCTGCGCCGTCAGCGACTCGGCGCTGCGGTGACGCACCGGGCGGTACATGAACCCCGCCGCGCAGAATCGGCATCCCCACTCGCACCCGCGACTGGCCTCGACAAGGTAGTAGTCGCCGAAGACCGAACCCGGCGCGACGACGGACGTCGCCGTCGGGAAGCGGTCGAGGTTCTCGACGTACCGGCGCCGGACGACCGGCGAGACGCCGGCGGCCGTGCTACGCCCGACGAGGTCGCGGTCGTCGTAGACCTCCTCGTGGAAGTCGGGGCGGTACGCGCCTTCGACCGACGACAACTCGTCGAGGATGCGCTCGCGGGAAGCGCCGGTCCAGGACTCGGCGCCGGCGAACGCTTCGGCGACCATCTCCTCGCCTTCGCCGATCAGGAAGAGGTCGAAGAACGGCGCGACCGGCTCCGGGTTGAGGAACGTCGCGGGGCCGCCGGCGAGGAGCAGCGGCCATCCGCGCGCATCGCCCCTGCGGTCGGCCGCGCGCGCCGGGATGCCCGCCGAGTCGAGGATCCGCACGATGTTCGGATAGTCGCTCTCGAACGACAGCGAGAACGCGAGGATGTCGAACTCCGACGGCGAGCGGCCGCTCTCCTCGGTCTTCGGCCGGGAGCCGTCGTCGGAGAGGAAGACGCGCTCGCAGACCACGCCGGGCGTCGTCGCGAGGATGCGGTAGACGGCCTGGAACCCGAGGTTCGCCATGCCGACGGCCCACGTGTTCGGGTACGCGAGGCAGACCGACACGGGGCCGGACGCGTTCGGACGGAACAGGAGTCTTTCACCGGGGCGGGCCAAGGCGCGCGATGATAGAGGCGCTGGGCACCCGGGGGAAACCGGCGGGCCCGGACCGGGCCCGCCGCGGAAGGCGAAAACGACGACGGGCGCCGGCCTCGCGACCGGCGCCCGTCGTTCCGGGGGTCCAGCCCGTCCGGGCGATCAGTAGTTGTAGCCGGCCTCGCCGTGCTCGACGACGTCGAGTCCGATGCGCTCGTCGTCCGAATTGGGTCGCAGGCCGACCAGCGCCTTCACGACGGTCGCGATGATCACGGTGGCCACGACGGAGAGCACGATCGTCAGGCCCATCGCCTTGAGCTGCTCGAGCCAGAGCGTGCTGCCGACGACGTCGGCGAGGTTCAGGGACAGGTTCGCGTTGGCCTCGGTCGTGGCGAAGATCCCGGTCACGAACGCGCCGAGCGTCCCTCCGACCGCGTGCACGCCGAACGTGTCGAGCGCGTCGTCGTAACCGAATGCGTGCTTGAGCTTCGTGCACGCGAGGAACGGCACGATGCCCGCGAGCACGCCGATCAGCACGGCCGAGCCGGGCAGCACGAAGCCGCAGGCCGGCGTGATCACGACGAGACCGCCGACCGCCCCGGAGCAGAACCCGAGCACGCTCGGCTTCCCCTTCTCCAGGTACTCGGCCATCGCCCACGTGAACGCGGCGACCGCCGCGGCGAGCGTGGTGGTCACGAAGGCGTTGGCCGACACCCCGTCGGCGGCGACGGCGCTGCCGGCGTTGAAGCCGTACCAGCCGACCCAGAGCATGCCGGTGCCGACCATGCACAGAACCATGCTGTGCGGCAGGAACGGTTCCTTGCCGAACCCGAGCCGCTTGCCGAGCATCAGGCAGAGCACGAGCGCCGACCAGCCCGACGACATGTGCACGACGGTCCCGCCCGCGAAGTCGATCGACTTGATCGCGGCGTCCGCGTTCCAGACTCCGTTCATGTATCCGTCCGCGCCCCAGACCATGTGGGCGAGCGGGAAGTAGACGACGACCATCCAGATCGTCACGAACAGCAGCACCGCCGAGTACTTCATGCGTTCGGCGATCGCGCCGACGATCAGGGCGGGCGTGATGATCGCGAACATCATCTGGTACATCGCGAAGACGTTCTCGGAGACCCAGACCGAGTAGCTCGTGTTCGGCATCGAATCGACGCCGTCGAAGAACATCATGCTGAGGTCGCCCAGGAACGGGCTCCCGGTCGAGAAGACCATGCTGTACCCGAAGGCCCACCACAGGATCGTGACCACTCCGGCGATGCCGAAGCACTGCGCGAGCACCGACAGGACGTTCTTCGAGCGCACGAGCCCGCCGTAGAACAGCGCGAGGCCGGGGAAGGTCATGAACAGCACGAGGGCCGTGCAGGTCATCATCCAGCCGTTGTGGCCGGGCCCGGCGCCGGCGACCTTCGACGAGACCGTCGAGTCGGCCGCGTCCGCGACGCGGGCCCCGTTGTTGATGTAGGCCTCGAGATCGGCGACGCGCTGCTCGAGCGTCGGCTCGTCGGTCCCGCCCGCGAACGCAGGCGTCGGAGACGGCGCGAACGTGGCGAGGCCGAGGGAGAGGAAGACGAACGCGGCGACGAACCGCCGACGCACGGAAGGAAAGTGCGAGTTCCTGGTCATGACTGGTCCCCTTCGATGCCGCGCCTAGCCGGACGCGGCATGGTCTGTTCAATGACCGGCCGCGTTCTGCGAGGCCGGAGGCACGCCCTCAGGGCAAGATCCGTACCAGTCGTGGCGATCGGGAATTCCCTCGGAACCGCGGGCATGCGCGGGAAGGAGCCTGCGAGTTGCCGCTCAATTTCGCGGCACTGGGCAGAGAAGAGGCAGCCGCGGGGATCAGGAGCTGCCGAAGGAGGGAAGAGGCCGGAGCGACCTCGGGCGGAAAGGGCCTCATGCCCTTTCCGCCCGAGGCATGGCCGTGGCGCCCGCCGGGTGTCCTCCCGGCGGGCGCCGGGGGTTCAGTACGAGGCCCGGCTGACCTGCAGCGCCGGAGCGCCGGCCGTCACCTGCTTCGCGCCGGCCGAAGCCGACGACATCGCGTGCGCGCCGAAGTGCGAGACGCCCTGGAAGTCCGGGTAGGCCGACAGACCGTGCTCGCCGACGTCGAGGCCTTCCATCTCCTCCTCGGCGGTGACGCGGATGCCCATCGTCGCCTTCAGCACCAGCCAGATCGCCGCCGCGACGATGAACGTGAAGCCTCCCACCGCCGCGATGCCGGTCAGCTGCGCGATGATCAGCGCGCCGCGGCCGTTCTCGAGGAGCGCCGCGCCGTTGCTGAAGTCCGCGCTCGCGAACAGTCCGACGCAGAGAGTGCCCCAGATGCCGTTGACGAGGTGCACCGAGAGGGCGCCGACGGGATCGTCGATCTTCAGCGAGTCGAACGTGAGCACGGCGAGCACCACCAGGACGCCGCCGACGCCGCCGATCAGCGCCGCCGCCGGCAGGCTGACCCAGATGCACGGCGCCGTGATCGCGACGAGGCCGGCGAGGCAGCCGTTCGCGATCATCGTGTAGTCCGGCTTGCCGAGCTTCAGCCACGCCGTGATCATCGCCGTCAGCGTTCCGGCCGCGGCCGCCATGTTGGTGGTCAGGAAGATGTGCGCGATGTCCTTGCCGTCGCCGACGGCCATCGTGCTGCCCGGGTTGAACCCGAACCAGCCGAGCCAGAGGACGAAGCAGCCCGTGAACACCGAGGTCATGTTGTGGCCGGGGATCGGCTGGACCTTGCCTTCCTTCGAGAACTTCCCGAGGCGCGGGCCGAGCACCAGGATGCCGGCCAGGGCCGCCCAGCCGCCGACCGAATGCACGACCGTCGAACCGGCGAAATCCCACATCCCGGCGCCGGCGAGCCAGCCGCCGCCCCAGATCCAGTGGCCCGTCACCGGGTACATGACCGCCGTCAGGATCGCGGCGAACACCACGAACGAGACGAACTGGACGCGCTCGGCGACGGCGCCGGAAACGATCGTCGCGGCCGTGCCGGCGAAGACGAGCTGGAAGAAGAACTTCGCTTCGAGCGGCACCCCGGTCCACGCGATGGACGAGTAGGCGCCCGCGTAGGCGTCGCCGGTGGCGGGGCTGTTGTCGGCGCCCGACAGCATCAGGAGTCCTTCGCTTCCGAAGAACCCGCCGCCGTTGCCGAACATCAGGCCCCAGCCGATGAACCAGAACGAGATGCTCGCGGCCGCGAACACCACGAAGTTCTTGGCCAGGATGTTCACCGCGTTCTTCGAACGGCACAGGCCGCTCTCGAGAAGACCGAATCCGGTGTTCATGAAGAACACGAGCGACCCGGCGAACAGCACCCAGAACGTATCGAGCGCGACGGTCGTCGCATAGGAAGGTGCGGCTTCCGCAGCATCCTGGGCCCACGCGGATCCCGTGCAGGCAACGGCCAGGACCGTCGCGAGGAACAGCAGAAGAGTATGTTTGTGACGCATTGGCAGAGGCCCCTCCTTGCGGTGGTTGAACGTGGACAAGTGAGCCCCGTTGAGCAGATTCGGTGCCAAAGCAGCGCGGGCGGCCCAAATGCGTGAATCCGCGACAAAAGTGCGGGGGCGGCCCGCGTGCCGACGGCGCGCTGCGCCAGCCGCGCGCCGCGCGCGTGCCCGTTCGAGCGGCAGCGCCTGCCCACGAGGCGTGCAACAGCCGGTGCGGCCCAGCCCCGGGCCTCCGGGCGACGGGTGCGGGGGCAGGAGCGGGAGAACGAGATCGCTCCCGATGCGACGGGCCGCGACGATCCGGAGCCGACGAACCAGCGACGAGCCGCGCGCCGGGCGACCGTGGTGCGGCGCGAAGCCCCCGGCTCCACCGGAGGCGCCGCGATTCCCTCAGCGCCCCCTTCCGGGAACAATGTCGTCTTTCTTCGCGGGAGACATCCTCTGGGTGGGATGGGAAGAGGGGGACACCAATGGAGAAGGGCAGGATTCTCGGCATCGATCTCGGCACGACCAACTCGGCGATCGCCGTCTGGGACGGCGACAAGGCCCACCTCATCGCGAACCCGGACGGGTCGAGGCTGACCCCCTCCGTGGTCGGCTTCGGCGAGGACGGCGAGGTCAAGGTCGGCGAGCCGGCCCGTCATCACGCGATCGCGAACGCCACCGACACCGTCTACTCGGCCAAGCGCTTCATCGGCCGCTCGTTCGAGGCCGCGCGGGACGATCGCGAGGACGTGCCCTACGAGGTCGTCGCCGGGGAGTACGGCGAGGCCCTGTTCCACGTCGGGGGAAAGCACTGGTCTCCCGAGGAGATCTCGGCGATCGTGCTTCGGGAGCTCAAGCGCACCGCCGAAGCGGTGCTCGGCGACAGGATCGCCGGCGTGGTCATCACGGCCCCGGCGCACTTCAACGACGCGCAGCGGGCCGCCACGCGCAAGGCCGCGCGCCTGGCGGGGCTCGAGGTGCGCCGCATCCTCAACGAGCCGACGGCGGCGGCGCTCGCGTACGGCCTCGACAAGGTCGCCGACGACGAGCGCACGGTCGTCGTGTACGACTTCGGCGGCGGGACGTTCGACGTCTCGATCCTGTCGATCGGCGAGGACCTGATCGAGGTGCTGTCGACGAGCGGCGACCCCCACCTCGGCGGGGACATCGTGGATTCGAGGCTCGCGAACGCGATCCTCGAGCAGTTCGAAGCCCAGCACGGTTCGCCGATCGACGAGGACGCCGAGACGCTGCAGCAGCTTCGCGAAGCCGCGGAGAAGGCCAAGATCGACCTCTCGTCGAAGGACGAGGTGCGCGTCGACCTCGAGCTTTCGAACGAAGGCACGCGCGTGTCCGCATCGGTCACCCGCGCCGCCTTCGACGAGATGATCTCCGACCTCGTCGACCGCACGCTCGAGCCTTGCCGGCGCGCCCTCCAGGACGCCGGCAAGCAGCCGGAGGAGATCGACGAGATCGTGCTCGCCGGCGGATCGACGCGCATCCCGCTCGTCAGGCGCCGCGTCGCGGAGTTCTTCGGCAAGGAGCCGCTGTTCAAGCTCGACCCCGACGAGGTCGTCGCGATGGGCGCCGCCGTGCAGGCGGGGATCATCGCGGGAGAACTCAAGGGCGTCGTGCTCGTGGACGTCACGTCGCTGTCGCTCGGCATCGAGACCCACGACGGCAAGGCCGTCGTCGTGATCCCTCGCAACACCACGCTCCCGGTCGAGGCCACTCGCATCTTCACCACGTCGCAGGACGACCAGACCGCGGTCCAGTTCCACGTCGTGCAGGGGGAATCCCCGGTCGCGGTCGAGAACGACTCGCTCGGCCGCTTCGTGCTCGACGGCCTCGCGCCGGCGAAGGCGGGCACGTCGAAGATCGAGGTCACGTTCGCGATCGACGTCAACGGCATGGTGCTCGTCAACGCGCGCGACCTCGACACCGGGACCGAGCGGCACGTGACGGTCTCGGTGGCTCCGGCGAGCGGACCGGCGAGGCCCGCGAAGAAGACGGCGGGATCGAAGGGCGATTCGGCGGCGACGCCGGAGACGACGCCGGCCGACCCGAACCTGCCGCCGAAGGCGCGGGAAACGCTCGCGGAGGCCGACCGCCTCCTGAAGACCGCCGGCGAGCTTCTCACCCGCGTCGATCGCGCGAGCCTGATGAAGCGCGTCGAGCACCTGCGCAAGGCGGGCGCCGCCAAGGCCGCCGCCGACGAGATCGAGCGCTCGCGCGAAGGGCTGGCCAAGGTCGTGGAGCGCGTCCGGAAGTCGAAGCCGGCGCGCACGCGCACCTGAACCGTCGAGCCTGCCGATGTTCACGCTGTACCTGCTCTCGGTCTGGTTGCACGTGCTCGCCGCGACGATCTGGG
Source organism: uncultured Myxococcales bacterium (assembly GCA_964476185.1). Taxonomy (GTDB): domain Bacteria; phylum Desulfobacterota; class Binatia; order UBA1149; family CAITLU01; genus DATNBU01. The sequence continues at coordinate 57,203 of CAYYZO010000011.1, read as the reverse complement.
TCGGCGGGCTGTTCTTCCTGATGCTCGTCGTCGTGCCCTGGCTGCGCAGCGGCGCGAGCGCCGATCCCGGGCGCCTGCTGCGCGAGACCGCCGGCCGCTTCCGCGCCGTGGCGTGGGGCTGCTTCGCGATCGTGCTCGCGACGGGGACGTTCAACCTGTGGATGCGCGGCGTCCGCTGGTCGAACTTCACCGATGCGGAATGGATCGCTTCCCCGTTCGGCAGCACGGTGGTCGCCAAGCTCGCGATCTTCTTCCTGATGATCGCGCTGAGCGCGCGCCACGACTTCGTCGTCGGCCCGCGCGCGGCCGACGAGATCGCCCGCGACCCGGCCTCCGCCGAGGCGCGAAAGCTCCGCCGGGAGGCCTCGCTCCACGGCCGCGCCAACGCGGTGATCGCGCTGCTGCTCGTCGCGTTCGGCGTGATGATCGTGCGCGGCCGGCCCTGGTGACAGGCGGCGGGCCTGCGACCGCCCGGCGTCGCCGCCGGCGACCGCGCGGGCAGACGGCTTCCCCGTTCCCAAAAAAACGCCCCGCCCTCCTCGACGGAGGAGCGGGGCGTCGTCCCGCAGTCAGGGTTGGCGCTGGCGCGGCCGATCGGCGGCCGTCAGCGCTGGCGCGCTAGCGCATGATCCGCTGTCCCTTCTGCTTCCAGCGGCGGAGGTAGGCGGGGACGCGCGCGTCGTCGTCCTCGGGCGGGATCGAGGCGAACTCGAGGGCGGCCTGCCGCTCGGCGGCCTCCTCGGCCCCGATCTCGTCGGGCTCCCGGCGCGCCGGGACGTCTTCCTCGGGCTCGCCCGCATGGAACGTGTCCTCGATGTCCGCGTCCATCATCGGGCGCGGCGACGAGGAGCCGCGGAAGAAGCTCGAACGCTGCGACGACGACGAGGCCGGGCGCTCCGGCGCGGTCATCGTGCTCATCAGCGGCTCGCCGCGGTCGCGGCCCTGCTGCAGCCGGTCGACGAGGCGGTCGCCGAAGCCGGTCGCGATGACCGTGATGCGGACCTCGTCCTCGAGGTTCGAGTCGTGCACGAGGCCGACGATGATGTTCGCGTCGTCGTGCGCCTGCGTCTGGATCAGGTCCACGGCCTCGTTCAGCTCCTGGATGCCGAAATCCTCGCTGGCCGTGATGTTCACGAGCACGCCGCGCGCGCCGTGGATCGAGATGTCCTCGAGCAGCGGGCTCGAGATCGCGTTGGTCGCGGCGTCGATCGCGCGGCTGTCGCCGTAGCCGGCGCCGTGTCCCATCATCGCCATGCCCATCTCGCTCATGATCGTGCGCACGTCGGCGAAGTCGACGTTGATCGTGCCGGGCTCGGTGATGATCTGCGAGATGCCGCGCACCGCGTGCAGCAGCACGTCGTCGGCCTTCTTGAACGCTTCTTTCGCCGTCGTGCTGCGGCTGGCGATCTCGATCAGCCGCTGGTTCGGGATCACGATCAGCGTATCGCACGCCGAGCGCAGCTCGCGGATGCCTTCCTCGGCCTGCCGCATGCGGCGGCGGCCCTCGAAGCCGAACGGCTTCGTGACCACGCCGACCGTCAGCGCGCCGAGGTCCTTGCAGATGCGGGCGATGACCGGGGCCGCGCCGGTGCCGGTGCCGCCGCCCATGCCGGCGGTCACGAAGACCATGTCGGCGCCGCCGAGTTCCTCGCGCAGGATGTCCTCCTGCTCGAGGGCGGCCTTGCGGCCGACCTCGGGGTTCGCGCCGGCCCCGAGGCCCTTGGTCAGCGAGCAGCCGAGCTGGACCTTGACCGGCGCGAGGCAGGTGCCGATCGCCTGCGAGTCGGTGTTGGCCGAGATGAAATCGACGCCGGACAGGTCCGCCCGGATCATCGTGGACACCGCGTTGCCGCCGCCACCGCCGACACCCACCACCACGATGCGCGCGTTGCTCAGATTTTCGTCGACCAGCTCGATCATCTCGACACCTCCCGGATGACGCCCGTCACCGGACACACCCCACCCTCGCGGTCGGCGAAGCGGGGGAATTTTACGGCAGAACCCACTCGATGCTCTCGAAAACTCTCCGATGGAAGCCTGCGCGTGTGCATAGGCTTCACACCATCTCCTTGAACCGCCGGCGCACCCAGCCCGGCAGCAGCCGGGCGGCCAGGCCGCCCTGCCACGGCTCGCTCATTTCCTTGTCCGGAAGACCGATCGCGAGCCCGACGGCGGTCGAGAACGACGCGTCGTCGATCTCGTCGCCGAGGCCCTCGATCCCGCTCGGCTCGCCGAGGCGCACGGGCATCTGCAGCACGCGCGACGCGAGGCTGACGATGCCGCCCATCAGCGCGGTGCCGCCGGTCAGCACGACGCCCGACGTGAGCAGCTCGCCGTAACCGGAGCGGATGATCGAATCGAGGACGACCTCGAAGATCTCCTCGAGGCGCGGCTCGATGATCTCGGCGAGGTGCCTGGCCTGCACCTCGCGGTGCCCGCGCCCGCCGATGCCGCCGACTTCGACCATCAGGTCCTCGTCGACCAGGTCCGCGACCGCGCAGCCGTGGCGCTTCTTGAGGCCCTCGGCCTCGCCGAGCGGCGTCTCGAGCACGTGCGCGAGGTCGCGCGTGACGTCGACGCCGCCGACGCCGAAGACCGCCGTGTGCACGACCGAACCGCGCTGGAAGACCGCCAGGTCGGTGGTGCCCGCGCCGATGTCGACGACCGCGACTCCGAGCTCCTTCTCGTCGGACTCGAGCACGGCCTCGGCCGACGCCAGCGAGGACGCGATCGTGCCGATCACCGACAGGCCGGCCCGGTTGCAGCTCTTCGCCAGGTTCTTCAGCGCCGAGTCGGCCGCCGACACCACGTGCAGGTGCGCCTCGAGGCGGACGCCGCTCATGCCGACGGGGTTGGTGATGCCGACCTGGCCGTCCACGACGAACTCGCGCCGGAGCAGGTGGATGATGCGCTGGTCCTGGGGCAGCGGGATGGCCTTGGCGGCGTTGATCGCGCGGGCCGCGGCCCGCTGCGAGACCTCGTCGTTGTCGATGCGCGCGACGCCGTGGCTGTTCTCGCCCTTGACGTGATCGCCCGAGACCGAGACGACGACGTTGTGGATCTGGCTGCCGGCCATGCGCTCGGCCTCGGTCAGCGCGGCCATGATCGCGGCGGAGGTCTTCTCGACGTCGCTGACGCGGCCGGCCCGCATGCCGCGCGAGGCGCTGGTGCCGATCCCGAGGATCGAGACGCCGTTCGACGTTCGCTCCCCGACCAGGAGCGTCACCTTCTGCGTGCCCACGTCCAGCGCGGCAATCGGGACGTTCTTAGCCACGGCGCCCTGCCTTCTCGTCCTTGTTCGCAGTGGACGCCGGCCCGGAACGGGCGGGCGCCGATCCCCCACTCGACGGCGCCGGTGACGAGGCGACCGCCGAAGCGGCCTGACTACCAGCATCGCGCAGTGCAGCCATCTTCTCGTTGTGCGCTGCGAGCAGCGCCGGGAGCTTGTCGTCGGCTCCCCGGATCACGATGCGGCCGGGGTAGTCGGTGTCGATCACGCGCGCGCGGTCGGCGAGCGGCCCGAGTTCCGCCAGCGCGATGGCGAGCCGCTCGAGTCCGACGGTCGCGCGGTCCGGGTCGCCCAGCCGGACCGTGGCCTTGATGCCGGCGGCGTACAGCCAGACCGCCCCGTCCTCGTCGATGTGCAGTTCGGAGACGTCGATCCGCCGCTCGGCGGCCTGCCCGAGCACCGCGAGCAGCGAGCGCAGGCGCGCGGCGCGTTCGGCCTGCGCTTCGGGCGCGTCCCAGCCGGTCAGGTACGGGAGGTCGGGCACGGCGGCGTCCGACTCGACTTCGCGGAACAGCACGCCGTCGCGATCGACCAGCCAGGCGCGGCCGCCGGCGACGGCCGCGGCGACGCCGTGCCGCCGCGTGACCGCGACGTTGACCTGCCAGGGGAAGTGGCGCGTGACGTCGGCCTCGCGGACCCAGCTCGCCTCGCGCAGGGTGCCGCGGATCTCGTCGGGCTCGACGTCCCAGAGGGAGGTGTCTTCGTAGAGGCCGGCGATCTCGGCGATCGTCTGCGGGGCGACGCGGGTCTCGTCGGAGGAAATGCGGACGCTGCGCAGGCGGAAGTAGTCGTGGCCGGTCACGTACGGCACGACGCGGGCGACCGTGGCCCACGCACCGGTGGCGACGATCGCGACGCCGGCCAGCGAGGCGGCCAGCGGGCGGACCCACGCGGCGAGCGCGGCCCTGGCTTTACGGTAGCGCGGCCTCGCCTTCATCCGAGGGCCCGAACTCGCCGAGGAGTCGCACTTCCGGCTCCAGCCACACCCCACACTTCCGCCACACCTCCTCCTGGACCAGACTCATCAGCTCACGGACCTCGGATGCCTTCGCATCCCCGAGGTTCACGATGAAGTTCGCGTGCTCCAGCGAAACCTGGGCACCTCCCTTCGTCGTTCCCTTCAGACCGGCTTTTTCGATCAGCCGGCCGGCGTACTCGCCGGGTGGGTTCTTGAAGATCGAGCCGGCGTTTGGGAAACCGGCAGGCTGATTCCGTCTGCGCTTTTCCTGAACCCGCGCCACGACCTGCTGCAACCGACCCACCGACGAGCGGAGCAAACGGAAACGCAGCGAAGCTATCACGGCCGGGCGGTCGAACGCCAGCTTTCGATAGGAGAATTGCAGCTCTTCGCGCTGCTTTTCGACAATTTCGCCGTCGAGCGTGACCATCGTCATCGAAGCGAGCGTCTGCGAGATCTCGCCGCCGAACGCGCCGGCGTTCATCTGCGCCGCGCCGCCGACCGACCCGGGGATGCCGGCCGCGAACTCGAGGCCCGCGAGGCCGCGCGAGACGGTGTCCTTGGCCAGGCGGATGAAGCGCGTCGCGGCGCCGACCTCGATCGTGACGCCGGCGTCGTCGGCGGAGAGTTCGCGAATGTACGCGAACGCCTTCCCGAGCCGCACGACGATGCCGCGCACGCCCGCGTCCGAGACGAGCACGTTGCTGCCGCCGCCGAGGCAGGTGACCGGGACCTGCAGCCGGTGGGCGGCCCCGAGCACCGCGGCCAGCGCCTCGACCGAGGGCGGCTCGACGAACAGGTCCGCCGGCCCCCCGATCTGGAACGTCGTGAAGCGGCGCAACGGCTCGGCCGCCGAGACCTTCGCGAGCGGGGAAATCAGCTCGGCCAGGGCCTGGATACGCTGCGCCAGCGGGGCGTCCGTGGACATGCCGCCTCCGCCCGGCTCAGGCGGCCGTGGCCGGGGAACCGGCCACCGCGGCCGGCTCGCGCAGGACCTGAAGGAGGGCGGGCCCGAGCCTGGTGACGTCGCCCGCGCCGAGCGTGACGACCAGATCGCCTTCGCGGAGCCTCGACGCCACGCGGCCGGCGAGATCGGCCCCGGCGGGTTCGAAGGCGACCTCGCCGCGATGCACGCGCGAGGCAGCCGCCGCCAGCGAGGGACCGTCGAAGCCCGCGATCGGCGCCTCTCCGGCCGCGTACACGTCCGTGAGGACGACCGCGTCGGCGTCCTCGAAGCAGGTCGCGAACAGGTCGAAGAGGTCCTGCAGGCGCGTGTAGCGGTGCGGCTGGAAGACCGCGACGATGCGGCGCTCGGGGAAGCCGAGGCGCGCCGCGCGCAGCGTCGCGCGGATCTCGGTGGGGTGGTGGCCGTAGTCGTCAACGACGGTGATGCCGGCCGCCTCCCCCTTCATCTCGAAACGACGAAGGATGCCCTCGAAGCCGGCCAGCGCGTCGGCGCAGCGCGAGAAGTCGCGGCCGAAGTCCATGCCGACCGCGAGCGCGGCCAGCGCGTTGCGCACGGCGTGCTCGCCCGGCATCGCGACGCGGACGCGGCCGAGCGGCCGGTCGAGCGCGATCACGTCGAAGGTGCTCGAAAGCCCCTCGAACGCGATGTTCTCGGCGCGCAGGTCGGCGCCGGGCGACGTCCCGTAGGTGACGTGCGGCTTGCGGACCTGCGGCAGCAGCGCCGCGATCTCCGGGCAGTCCAGGCACAGCACCGCCTGCCCGTAGAACGGCACGGCGTTGATGTAGGCAAGGTACGCCGCGCGCAGCGCCTCCATCGTGCCGTAATGGTTCATGTGCTCGCGGTCGATGTTCGTCACGACGGCCACGGTCGGGCGCAGCAGCAGGAAGCTGCCGTCGCTCTCGTCCGCCTCGACGACCATGTAGCGCGAGCGGCCGAGGCGCGCGTTGGTCCCGCCGAGGGACTTCAGGCGCCCGCCGATCACCAGCGTCGGGTCGAGGTCGGCGAGCACGGCGGCCACGAGCGAGGTCGTCGTGGTCTTGCCGTGCGCGCCGGCGACGCCGATCGCGCACTTGACGCGCATCAGTTCGGCGAGCATCTCGGCGCGCGGGATGACCGGCACGCGCTGCTCGCGCGCGGCGCGGACCTCGGGGTTGTCGTCGCCGACGGCCGAGGAGATCACGACCACCGAAGTGTCGGGGCCGACGCGCGCGGCGTCGTGGCCGAGCCAGATCTCGGCGCCGAGGCCGTGCAGCCGCCGCGTGGTGTCGTTCTCGGAGAGGTCGGTGCCGGTGATCGTGTAGCCGAGCGTGAGCAGCACCTCGGCGATCCCGCTCATGCCGATGCCGCCGATGCCGACGAAATGGATGCGGCCGGAATGGCGCTCCGGCGCGACGCCGGCGTCCGACGGCAACTGCAGGGAGGACCACGCCGGCCCCGTGCGGAAGCGTTCTTCGAGCGTCATCGAATCCGGGATCGGACGGTCAGGCGCGGCGCGATCGGGAACCGGCGAGCGACACGACGAGATCGAGCACCCGCTCGGCCGCGCCGGGCCGCCCCATCGCCGCCGCGCGATCCGACATCGACCTTAGCGCGGCGTCGTCGCCGAGCAACCCCCGCAGGGCGCCGGCCAGCGAACCCGCACAAGCGTCGTCGTCGACGACGACGCGCGCGGCGCCGGCGCGCTCGAGTTCGCGCGCGTTTTCCATCTGGTGGTCGCCGGCCGAGGTCGCCAGCGGCACCATCACGGAGGGTGTCCCGGTCGCGATCAACTCGGCGATGCTGGTCGCCCCGGCGCGGCACACGGCGAGGCGGGCCCGGGCGTACATCGCCGGCATGTCGTCGATGAACGCCGTGACCTCGACCGCCACGCCGGCCTCCGCGTAGGCGGCGCGGACCTCGTCGACGAACGGCTTGCCGACCTGGTGCACGACCGGGGGGAAGAGTCCCGACGGCAGGCCCGCGAGCCACGCCCGGTCGTGCGCGAGCTCGGCCAGCGCCGTCGTCATCGCGCGATTGAGGCTGCGCGCGCCCGCGCTGCCCCCGAACACGAGCAGCAGGTCGCGCCCTTCCGTCGGGGGCCGCACGGCGAACCCGCGGCGAAGCGGATTGCCGGTGCAGACGACCTTCCCCTTCGGGAACGACGACGCCGTCGTCTCGAAGCTCGTGCAGACGTTCGTGGCCAGGTAGCCGAGCGCGCGGTTGGAGATTCCCGGCCGGCGGTTCTGCTCGAGCAGCACGACGGGAACGCCGAGCGAGCGGGCGGCGAGAACGGCCGGCGCGGAGGCGTAGCCGCCGAGCCCGATCACGACGTCGATGCCGCGGCGGCCGATCTCGCGGCGCGCGCGCCGGGTCGCCGCCAGCATCTCCAGGATCGATCGCGCGGCCGCGAGCGGGCTGCCGCCGGCGATCCCGTGGACGCGCTCGGCGACCAGCTCGAACCCCGCCTTCGGGACGGCCCACGACTCGATGCCGCGCTCGGCGCCGAAGAAGACCACGCTGGCCGCGACGCCGCGCTCGCGCGCGAGTTCGGCGACCGCGAGACCGGGGAACAGGTGCCCGCCGGTTCCGCCTCCTGCGACGGCGAGGTTCATGCGGGCGTTAGCAGGCTGTTGAAAAAGGCCGATCTGCGTCGTTGGACCGGAAAGCCGAGAGCTACGACGTACAGGAAGTACGCCTCCGCTCTCGGCTTTCCGGTCCGCCTAGCATCTCGACCTTTTTGAACAGCCTGACGTGATGCCATTTTTCAAGAGCCTGTTGGCGTTCGACGTTGCATTTCAAGAGGTGCGTTTGGATCTCGCCAGCTCCCAACTCACTCGCGCAGTTCGCGCGACAGCGACAGCAGCAGTCCCGCGATCGACAGGAACGCCATGATCGACGAGCCGCCGTAGCTGATGAACGGCAGGCCGATGCCCTTGGTCGGCAGCAGGCCGAGCACGACGCCGATGTTGATGGTCGCCTGCAGGACGATGATCAGCGTCAGCCCCGCGGCGAGCAGCTGCGCGAAGTGGTCGCTGTGCCGGTGCGCGATCCGGAAGCCGCGCCAGGCGAGCAGGCCGAACAGCACCACGATCGCCGCGCTGCCGAGCATCCCCGTCTCCTCGCCGATCACCGCGAAGATGAAGTCCGTGTGCGGCTCCGGCAGGTAGCCGGACTTGGCGACCGACGCGCCGAGCCCGACGCCGGTGAGCCCGCCCGACCCGAACGCCGACAGCGCCTGCAGCAGGTGGTAGCCCGATCCGAGGGGGTCGGCCTCCGGGTTCAGGAACGCCGTGACCCGGTTCCACCGGTACTCGGACGTCCAGACCAGCGCGAAGCCGGCCGCGGCCAGCCCGGTCGCCGGGACCGCCAGCTGCCAGAGCGGCACGCCGCCGAGCAGCAGCATCAGCACCGCGATCGCGCCGATCAGCACGGTCGTGCCGAAGTCCGGCTGCCCGAGCAGCACGCCGGCGACGAGCGCGTACACGCCGAGCACCGGCACGATCGTGTAGAGCGGGTTGCGCGCACGGTCGGCGACGCTGTCGAGCCAGGCCGCCGTCGCGATCACGTAGGCGATCTTGACGAACTCGGACGGCTGCAGGTTGAACAGCCCGAACGGGATCCAGCGCCTGGCGCCGTTCACCTCGATGCCGACGTGGGGGATGAGCGTCGCGGCGACCAGCGGCAGCGACGCCGCGAACAGCCAGTACGCGCGCCGGCGCAGGAAGTCCGACGGGCAGCGCGAGCACACCCACATCAGGCCGACGCCGATGACGGCCGACACGGCGTGCTTGAAGATCATCCGGTAGCCGTCGCCGAAGTGGAAGTTGGAGATGTAGGTGCTCGCGCCGAACACGAACATCATGCCGACCAGCGTGAGCACGCCGACGAGCCCCAGGATCCAGAAGTCGGCGCGGTCGGAAACGCGCACCGGCACGCGCGGCAGCGCCAGCGCGGCTTCGATCGACCGGGCGTCCGAGTTCCAGTTCATCCTTCCACCTCCTCCTCTTCCGCCGGCGGCTGTCCCGCCAGCTCGGCCACCCATCCCTCGAAGGACGCCCCGCGGTCGGCATAGTCGCGGAACTCGTCGAAGCTCGCGCAGGCCGGCGCGAGCAGCACCCGGTCGCCCGGCCGGGCCTCCCGGGCCGCGCGCCGGACGGCGGCGCCGAGGCCCGGCTCGCGCACGAGCCGGATGCCCGAGCCGACGAGCGCGGCCTCGATCTCGCCGGCCGCCTCGCCGTAGGCGACGACGAGTGTAATGCGCGCGGCCTCCGCGGCCAATGCGCGGAAGTCACAACCCTTGGAAACCCCGCCCGCCAGCAGCACGACGCGGCCGTCGAACGCGCGCAGGCTGCTCACGGCGGCGCCGACGTTCGTGGCCTTCGAGTCGTTCCAGTACGCGACGCCGGCGACGTCGGCGACGTGCGCGAGGCGGTGGCGCAGCGGCCGGAACGCGGCGATCGCGCGCTCGGCCGCGTCGGGGGGCACGCCGGCGACGCGCGCCATCTCGACCGCCGCCGCCGCATTCTCGAGGTCGTGCGGCAGCTGCGGCCAGCCGCGCGCGGGGAGCCGCACGCGGTAATCGGCGGAGCCGAGTTCGCGGCCCGCCGCCGCGCCCGAGGCGTCGAAGCGCGAAACCCGTGCCCGCACCGCGGCCTCCGCGCGCGCGGTCCACCAGGCGTTCTCGTCGGTGCGCTGCGGCAGCACGACGAAGTCGTCGGCGGTCATGCGGGCGAACAGCCGGAGCTTGGCCTCGAGGTAGCCTTCCATCGTGCCGTGGCGGTCGAGGTGGTCCGGCGACAGGTTCAGCATCGACGCCACGTGCGGGTGGAACGTGGTCGCGTGCTCGAGCTGGAAGCTCGAGACCTCGGCGACGACGTCGTCCCAGTCGCGGCCGACCGCGTTGCAGAGCGGATCCCCGAGGTTGCCGCCGGTGAACACGCGGCCCCCGGCCTCGGCCAGGATCGCCCCGAGCAGGCTGACCGTCGTGCTCTTGCCGTTGGTGCCGGTCACCGCGAACAGCCGCCCGCCCAGCCGGTCCGCGGCGAACTCGATCTCCGGCGCGATGCGCACGCCGGCGCGGCGCGCCGCCTCGAGCAGCGGATGCGACCCCGGCACGCCCGGACTCGGGATCACGAGGTCGGCCTCGCCGACGCGCGCGATCGCCGCCGCCGCCTCGAGCCGCTCGGCCCCCGCCGGCAGCCCCGCGACGTCCGCGGCCCGGTCGTCCACCACGAGCACCCGCCACCCCTCCCCAGCCGCGACGTTCGCCGCCGCCACGCCGCTACGCGCCACCCCCAGCACGAGCAGCGTCGACCGCCCCTCACCGGAGCGCAGCGTATTGAAAGTTCCCCGAGTCATGAGCGGCGGCTCAAAAAGGGCCAGATGCAGGGCGGACGCCCGAGAAGAGAGCGAAGGCGTACTTTCATAGAGGCGTCGTAGTCTCGCCGCTCGCCGGCTCGCGGCTCGTGGCCCTTTTCCAGCCGCCGCCTACCTCAACTTCAGCGTCGCCAGGCTCATGATCGCGCACAGCAGCGAGACGATCCAGCACCGGATCACCACCTGCGTCTCCGGCCATCCGGCCTTCTCGAAGTGGTGGTGGATCGGAGCCATCAGGAACACGCGCTTGCCGCGCAGCTTGATCGACGTGAGCTGGATGATGACCGACAGCGCCTCGACGACGAACACGCCGCCGGCCAGCATCAGCACGAGCTCGTTCTTCGAGGCGACCGCGACCATGCCGAGCATCGCGCCGAGCGGCAGCGAGCCGACGTCGCCCATGAACATCTGCGCGGGGTGCGCGTTGAACCAGAGGAAGCCGAGGCCGGCCATCGCGGTCGCGGCGCAGAGGATCGACAGCTCGCCGGCGCCGGGGACGTACGTGATGTACAGGTAGTCGGCGATGTAGGTGTGCCCCGCGCAGTACGAAAGGATCGCCAGCGTCGCCGACGTCGTCATGACCGGCCCGATCGCGAGTCCGTCGAGGCCGTCGGTCAGGTTCACGGCGTTCGAGGCGCCGACCACGACGAGCGCGCCGAACGGGACGTACATCCAGCCGAGCTCCGGGCGGAGGTCCTTGAAGAACGGCACGGCCAGGTGCGTGTCGAAATCGGGCTTCATGCACAGGACCGCCATGCCGCCCGCCGCGATCAGGAACTGCCAGAGCAGCTTCTCGCGCGCCGAGATCCCGGCGTTGCGCCCCTGGCGGACCTTCTGCCAGTCGTCGAGGAAGCCCACGGCCGCGAAGCCGGTCGTCACGCCGAGCGTGACGAGCACGTAGACGTTGGTCAGGTCGGCCATCAACAGCGACGCGCTCAGCAGGGCCGAGACGATCAGCAGCCCGCCCATCGTCGGCGTGCCCTTCTTCGCGGCGTGGCTCTCGGGGGCGTACTGGCTGACCGGCTGGCCGAACTGGCCGCTTCGCAGCCAGCGGATCAGCCAGGGACCGAGCATCAGCGAGATGAAGAGCGCGATCAGCGCCGCGAGCATCCCGCGCAACGTGATGTAGCGCAGGACGTTCAGGAAGCCGTACTCGGACGCGAGCGGGTACAGGAAGTGGTAGATCATCGGTGGCCTGCCGCCCCGGCGGCCTCGTCCGGCGGCGCGCCGGACAGCACGCGCAGGGCCTCGACCACCTTCTCCATCGCCGATCCGCGCGAGCCCTTCACGAGCACGGCATCGCCCGGAAGCCAGCGGCTGGCAACCTCGGCCGCCGCGTCGTCGTGACGAGCGCACACGCGGATCCGGTCGGCGTCCAGCCCGCCGGCGGCGGCGCCCGCGGCGACGTCGTCCGCGAACCGGCCGATCGCGCAGAGCAGCACCGGCGAGATCGCCGCGGCCTGGGAGCCGACGCGGCGGTGCAGTCCGGCCGCCCCCGGCCCGAGTTCGAGCATGTCGCCGACGACCACGATCCTGCGCGCGTCGAGGCCGCCGAGGGTCGCGAGGGCGGCGGCCAGCGATCCGGGGTTCGCGTTGTAGGCGTCGTTGATCAGCAGCACGCCGGTCGCGAGCCGCTCGGTCGACATCCGCATCGGCGGCGGCTTCATCGCCGACAGCCCGCGCGCGGCGGTCTCGAGCGAAACCCCGGCGGCGAGCGCCGCGGCGACCGCGCCGAGGGCGTTCTGCACGTTGTGGCGGCCGCCGATCGGCAACTCGACCGGGGCGCGGGAGACGCCGTCGGTCACCTCGAACGACGAGGCGTCGATGCGGTCGCAGCGCACGGATTCGGCGCGGACCTGCCCGGCCGAACCGAACGTGACGCGTCGCCCGGGGAAGCGCGCCGACTCGCGCACGACGTGCGGGTCGTCGGCGTTGACGACCGCGACCGCGTCGCCCGGCAGGCCCTCGAACAGCTCGCCCTTCGCGCGGGCGATGCCCTCGATCGATCCGAGCCCCTCGAGGTGCGCCTCGGCCACGCAGGTCACCAGCCCGACCGTCGGCGCGGCGATCTCGGCCATGCGGGCGATCTCGCCGGGCGCGTTCATGCCCATCTCGATCACGGCCACTTCGTGCTGCGGGACGAGCCCGAACAGGGTCAGCGGAACGCCGATCAGGTTGTTCAGGTTGCCCTGCGTCGCGAGCACGCGGCCCTCGCCGGAGTCCGCGAGGAAGATCGCGCGCAGCATCTCCTTCGTCGTGGTCTTGCCGTTCGATCCGGTCACGGCCACGAGCCGTCCCGCGAATCCCCCGCGATGCCACGTCGCGAGGTCGCCGAGCGCCCGCAGCGTGTCGTCCACTTCGAGCACGGCGAGGCCATCGGGCGCGGCGGCGGCGCGGCCCTTCTCGCACACGGCCCCCGCTGCGCCGGCGGCGCCCGCCTGGGCGAGGAAATCGTGGCCGTCGAAGGTCGGGCCGCGCAGGCAGAAGAACAGGTCGCCCGCGGCGATGGTGCGACTGTCGGTGGAAACGCGCGCGAAGACCGAGGCGGCGTCGCCGTTCAGCGAGGCGCCGGTCGCGCGCGCGGCATCGCCGAGGGTGGCAGGACGAGTCAGGTCGCGACCCGGCACGGGAACCTCCCCTCGGCGGCTGATGCGAATGTTGCTGCGAGCGAACCGGGGCTCACGCCCTCTCACCTCCCGGCCGGCCCTCGTCGAGGATCGGCCCCACCGCCACTTCCGCCTGCCCGGCGGTCTATCCGGCCGCCGCGAGTCGCCGCGCGAGCAGGTCGCGGGCCACTTCGCGGTCGTCGAAATGCCGCCGCACGCCGGCGGTTTCCTGGTAGTCCTCGTGCCCCTTGCCGGCGACCAGGACCACGTCCTCGGGCGCCGCGATCGCGATCGCGGTTTCGATCGCGAGCAGCCGATCCGCTTCGACGAGATACCCGCCCGTTTTCGGCGCGGCAAGCTCGGAGGCGCTGCGAGAGGCCTTTCGTGCACCGATCCCGCGCTCGATCTCGTCGAGGATCGCGTGCGGGTCCTCGCTGCGCGGGTTGTCCGAGGTCAGCACGGCGACGCCGGCGAGCTCGGCCGCGATCCGCCCCATGATCGGGCGCTTGCCGCGGTCGCGATCGCCGCCGCAGCCGAACACGACGATGATGCGGCCCTTCGCTTCGCCGGCGAGCGCGCGCAGGCTGCGCTCGAGGGCATCGGGCGTGTGCGCGTAGTCGACGAACACGGCCGGTCCGGCCTGCGCGGGGACGCCGTCCGGGACGATGCGCTCCATCCGCCCCGGGACCGCGCGGCACGCCGACAGTCCTTCCGAGATCGCGCCCGGCTCGACGCCGGCGCCGCGCGCGAGCGCCGCCGCCGCGAGAAGGTTCGCGAGGTTCGCCGCCCCGACCAGCCTCGAGCGCACGGCGATCTCGGCGCCGCCGACGTCGAACACGGCGTCGATGCCGGCCAGCGTGCAATCCGCGCGCAACACCCGGGCGCGCGCCCGGGCTCCCGGCGCGGTCGAGACCGTCCAGACGTCGTGGTGCGCCAGTTCGGAAACCAGCGTCGACACCCTCGCGTCGTCGGCGTTCAGCACGGCCACGCCGCCGCCGGGCGCGAGGTAGTCGCGGAACAACGAGGCCTTCGCCGCGAAGTAGCTGTCCTCGCTCGCGTGGTAGTCGAGATGGTCGCGCGTCAGGTTCGTGAACAGCGCGGCGCGGAAGCGGCATCCGGCGACGCGCTTCTGGTCGAGCGCGTGCGAGGACACCTCCATCGCGACGGCGTCGGTGCCGGCGTCGCGCATCTCGGCCAGCACCGCCTGCAGGTCGGCCGCGCTCGGCGTCGTCATCGACGAGACGCGGGCGAAGGCGCCGCAGCGCTGCTCGATCGTGCCGATCACGCCCGGGCGGCGCCCGGCGGCGTTCCAGACGGCTTCCACGAGGTAGGTGCAGCTCGTCTTTCCGTTGGTTCCGGTCACGCCGACCAGTTCGAGGTCGTCGCTCGGATCGCCGTGGAACGCCGACGCGAGCAGGCCGCACGCGGACGCGACGTCGCGCGCGACGATCGCGGGAAGGTCCGCGGGGACGTGGGCCGGGTCGCAGGCGACCGCGACCGCGCCGCGGCGACGGGCTTCGGCGACGTACGCCGCGCCGTCGACGCGCGTGCCGGGCATCGCGACGAACAGGTCGCCGGGTTCGACCTTGCGCGAGTCGATCCGGATTCCGCACACGACGGTCGTGGCCGCGGCGCCCGGATCGCTCCACTCGGCCGCGAGACCGCGGCGCGCGGCGCGCTCGAACAGGTCGCGGAGGAACAGGCCGGCGGCGGGGGCGGACATCGGCGCCATTATGCACGCCCCGACGGCAAACCGATGCGCACGCCGGCGCCGTTTCCGGCGCCCGGACGCGGGCGCGGCCCCCGGCCAGGGAACCCCGGGAAGGATGTCCCGCGGCTCAGAGCGTCGCCGCCAGCTTGAGCGAAACGGCCGAGGACGGGTCGAGCGTGCTGCCGGCCGTCGGCTCGTGCGAGACCACGAAGCCGTGGCCCTCGATCTTGACCTCGCAGTCGCACCGGGCGAGCGCCCGCATCGCCGCGCGCAGCGGCAGACCGCGCAGGTCCGGCATCGCGCCCGAAGGCGTGGCCACCGGCGGCGCGGCCGGATCGGTCGCGGCGGCTTCCAGCAGGAGAGGCTCGTCGTCGGCCTCGAACAGCTTGTCGAGTTCGTTCGTCGGCGCCGGAAGCTCGCGTTCGATGCCGAGGTAGTCGAGGCTCGCCTCGGCGATCGACTTGAACACGGGGCCGGCGATCAGGCCGCCGTAGTGCATGCCCTTCGGCTCGTCGACCATCACGACGATCACGACGCGAGGATCCTCCACCGGCAGGAACCCCGCGAACGACGCCAGCCAGCGGCTGTCGCTGTAGCGGCCGTTTTCGGCCTTCTGCGCGGTGCCGGTCTTGCCGGCCGCGGGCACGCCGTCGATCATCGCGGCGGACGCCGTTCCCTGGCGACTGACCACGGCCGCCATCATGCGGCGCATCTTGATCGCGACGTCCGCGCTGATGACCCGCCGCTCCTCCTGGAGCGGGAAGTCGCGCGTGACCTGGCCGTACTGGTCGGTGATCTTGCGGACGATGCGTGGCTGCATGCGCACGCCGTCGTTCGCGATCGTCGAGAACGCGGTCGCGAGTTGCAGCGCGGTCACGCTGATGCCCTGGCCGAAGCTGATCGTCGTCGTGTTGATCTGCTTCCACTTGTCGGGCGGCAGCACCATGCCGCGGCGCTCGCCGGGCATCTCGATGTGGGTCAGGCGGTCGAACCCGAACGCGGTGAGGTACTCATAGAGGCGCTTGGGACCGAGCATCCACCCGATCTTCGCGGAGCAGATGTTGCTGGAGACGCGGATGACGCTGCCGACGTCGAGCGTGCCGTAGGGGTGGTGGTCGCGGATCGGCTTTCGCCAGCCGGGGACCATCAGGCGGCCGTTCTCGCAGAAGAACTTGTCCTCCGGCTGGATCAGGCCGTCTTCCATCGCGGCAGCGACGACGAACGGCTTCATCGTCGAGCCCGGCTCGAACAGGTCGGTGACGACGCGGTTGCGGCGGGCGGCCAGCGCGCTCTCGTCGACGTCGTTCGGGTCGAACGTCGGCACGTTGGCCAGCGCCAGGATCTCGCCGGTCTTCGGGTCCATCATCACGACCGCGCCGGCGGTCGCGTGCGTCTTCTCCACCTGCTTGGCGAGTTCCGCCTCGGCGATGCTCTGCAGCGTCGCGTCGAGCGTCAGGTAGGCGGTGCCGCCGCGGTTGAGCCCCGTGTCCTCGCTGTTGCTGAGGAACACGCGCCCGGTCACGTCGCGACAGACGTGCACGGAGACCGACGAGCCGCGGATCTCCTTGTCGAACATCTTCTCGACGCCTTCGAGGCCGTCGGCGTCGGCGCCGGTGAACCCGATGATGTGCGCGGCCGTGGAACCCTGCGGGTAGCTGCGCTCCTGGCTCTGGTGGATCTCGACGCCGGGGATGCGCAGGTTGCGGATCGCCGTCGAGACGTCCTCGTCGACGCCGCGCGACAGCCAGCGGAAACTCTCGCCGCCCTGCGCGAGCTTCGAGTCGAGCGTCGCGCGGTCGATGCCGAGCAGCGGCGCGAGCTCGCCGGCGTGCGACGGATCGTAGCGGTAGCCGACCCCGCGCGAGACCTTCGACGCGGACGTCGTCGTCGCGAGCACGACACCGTTGCGGTCCACGATCGGCCCGCGGTACGCGATCTCGATCCGGTCCTTGCACTTGGTCTGTTCCGACAGCCGCTTGTAGTGCTCGCCCTTGACGACCTGCAGGTCGTACATGCGCCCGACGAGCACGACGCCGCCGAGCGCGCAGGCGCCGCCGATCCAGGCCAGGCTCGTGCTGAAGCGGTTGCGGCTGCGCATCGCCGGAGAACCCCCGCGGGACTCAGTGCAGGCCGTCGGCGCCGGCCGCCGCACGGGCTGCGGCCGCCCGCTCGGCGTTCACCGCCGAGGCGGGCATCTGCGAGAGACGACGCAACTGGCCGTGCCCGGGCTTCTGCATGCCGAGCTCGACCGCACGCGAGGCCAGCAGCGCGGGCCGGGATTCGCGGGCGACGGCGTCCTCGAGCTCGACGCGCTCCTGGTCGAGCTTGTGGATCAGGCGCCCGAGCGCTTCGCTGCGATACCCGAGGTTGCGGAATTCCATGCTCGCCCACATCTGCGCGAGCAACAGCCCCCCGACCACGACGAAGCCGTAGATCAGGCGGCGACGAAGGCTCGCCTCCTCCGGATCGAGGACACCGGGGCGCGTGAGCAGCTCGAGGAAGTCGGGCGCCTCGTGGGCAGTGCGGACGGATGCGGCGCGATGCGTGGTGGTGCTCATGCGGCGAGTCTCTCTACGACGCGCAAACCCGCACTGCGAGCGCGCGGGTTGCGCAACGTTTCCTGTTCGGACGGTTTCTGCTTGCCGCGCGTGACGCGTCGGACTTTCGCGGTCCACCCGCAGTTGCAGACCGGCTGTCGCGGCGGGCACAGGCAGTCGGCGGACCAGGTCGCGAAGGTCTGCTTCACGATCCGGTCCTCGAGGGAATGGTAGCTGAGGATCGCCAGCCGGCCTCCGGGCCGGAGCAGCTCCCAGCCGCGGTCGAGCAGCGACTCGATCTGCTCGAGCTCGCGGTTGACGGCGATGCGCAGCGCCTGGAACGTCCGCGTGGCCGGCTCGATGCCCGGCCGCGACCGCACTCCGGCCGCGCGCACGGCGTCGCGCAGCTCGAACGTGGTGCGCACCGGGCTGGTCGTCCGGCGGCGCACGATCTGGCGCGCGATGCGGCGCGAGGCGTGCTCCTCGCCGTATCTATAGATGAGGTCGGCGAGTTCCTCCTCGGGAAGCTCGGCGAGCAGGTCCGCCGCCGTCCGTTCGAGCCGGCGGTCCATGCGCATGTCCAGCGGCGCGTCGGCCTGGAACGAGAAGCCGCGTTCGTCGCGGCCGAACTGCAGGGTCGAGACCCCGAGGTCGACGATGATGCCGTCCGCGCCTTCGCCCCAGCCCGCGTCCGAAAGCGCGACGCGCAGGTTGGCGAACGAGTCGCGCACGAGGCGCACGCGCCGGCCGAAACGCTCGAGGCGACGGCGCGACAACTCGAGCGCGGCGTCGTCCCAGTCGAGCCCGAGCAGCTCGCCGTCCGGGGAGCTGGCCTCGAGGATCAGCTCGCTCATGCCGCCCTCGCCGACCGTCGCGTCGACGTAGCGGTGGCCCGGGCGAGGCTGCACGGCCTCGACGATCTCGTCGGCCATGACGGGGATGTGCCGGCCGAGCCGCTCGCGGTCCGCGGCCTCGGCCTGCGGGATCGTGTCGTCGTCGTGCGCAGGCAAGGCCGTCGCCCTCTCCTTCAGAGGCCGAAGTCGTCGAACGACAGCGTCTGGCCGGCCGCCGCGTCGGCGGCCTTCTGGCGCTGCCAGTCTTCCTTCGACCACACCAGGAACTTCTCGAGGTCGCCGGTGAAGACCGCCTCCTTGGAGAGGGAAATGTAGTCGCGCAGGTCCTGGGGGATCAGGATCCTGCCCTGCGCGTCGATGGCGAGTTCCTGCGCCGGGTGGACGTAGTGGCGCTTGAACACCCTGGTGCGCTCGGTGAACTGCGGCATCGCGCTGATGCGCGCCTCGAGGGCCTGCCAGGAAGCGATCGGATAGACGTCGAGCGTGCGGGGTCCCGGACCTACCGACGTCGTGACGACGACGCGGTCCCCCTGGTCGGCGGGAAGCTGCTCGCGGAACTTCCTCGGGACCGCGACCCGCGCCTTGTCGTCCAGGGAGTGGAAGAACGTGCCACGAAACATCGAACGCCCGCCGGGAAGTCGCAGAAGCCGCGGCGGCCGCCGAGCCCCTGCCTGGCGACCGTCTCAGAAGGACCGGTGGGCAGCCCTCACATCCACCACCGCCCCCACATTCGTGGGAAACGGCGTAACCCCGACCGACTCGCAACAGGAGAGGTATCCACTCAGCCCCATTGCTACCCACCGGCCCCCATCGTGTACGTCAACGGCCCCACGGGCGTCAAGCGAAGCGGGGGGGCTCCGGTGCAGGCGACAGCGAATTTCTGCAAAGAAACCGGAGGCAACGAACGTTTTCCGCACGTCCGAGGCGAAGGAGAGGAGAAAGTCCGGCCCTGGCCGGACGCGGGAGGGAAAATCGGAACCTGAGCCGGCCTGTAAGCCGGATTCTGTGCGACCGCTTGCGCGGCCCGGCAGTCATTCCTCTAGGCCGCCGGTTGCCCGGCGGCTCGAGCGACCTTGACCCGGAGGCCTTGGGCGAGCAGCCCGCCTCCCTATTCGGTCTTGCTCCGGGTGGGGTTTACCGAGCATCCGCCGTCACCGGCGGATCTGGTGAGCTCTTACCTCACCGTTTCACCCTTGCCGGGTCCGCTCGCGCGGGCCCGGCGGTTTGTTTTCTGTGGCACTTTCCCCGCCTCGCGACGGGCCGTCGTTAGCGGCCACCCTGCTCTGCGGAGTCCGGACTTTCCTCCCGCGCCGCCTGATGCGACGCCGGCGACTGCCCGGCCGGCTCAGGTTCCGGCGCCACCATAACACCGGCGGGCGCAATCCAAAGAGGCCGTCTCCGTCGCCGGTCGCGCCACGGGCCGGCGCCGGAAACGACCGCGGCCGGCCTGCGCGTTGCAGACCGGCCGCGGCGCGACCCCGACCCGGGACAAAGGTCAGGGCATCGGCTGGAGCACGGTTTCGAGGACCAGGCTCGAGGGGCCGGGCAACCCGAACACCGCGTCAACGGAGGTGCTCGTCGTCGGCGGCACGCACGTCGCGCCGGCGATCACGGGCGCGGTCGCGCTCGCCGTTCCGCTCAACGCGATCGGATCGACGAAACAGCTCCGCGTCTCCGCATGGGCGCAGCTTCCGCAATCATCGCCCGGACATATCCAGTCCTCCGGGTTCGGGCTTCCCGTCACGAAGGCGTCGCACTGGAAGTCGGCGAAGCACGGGAGGATGCCCTTTCCGTCCGCGCGGAGCAGGCCGTCGCAGTACAACTCGAAGTCACCCGTGCACTCGCCCCGCCCGTCGGGACTTCCGGTCGGCTCGCAGGTGAGGTCCCCGCAGGCGTTCGGCTGGCGCGAGGATCCGCTGCCCGCCCCGCAGGTCCCGAGACCAAGGCCGGAGCAGTCCGAATCCCCATTGCACACGACGGTCGGGTCCACGCTGCAGACGCCGCAGAAACAGTCGAGCGAGCCTAGCGGCATGTCGCACGCGTCGCCGGCCGGCAGCGTCGTGGCCCCGGTCGTCAGCACGAACGTGCGCGCATACCCGCTGCCGGTGAAGCCCGAGACCGCCGAGGGAGGACAGTCGAGGCTGAGTCCCTGCGTGGGCGCGTCCGCGTTCGTCGCCGCGAAGCTGAGGTCGAATCCTTGCGCATCGCAGCCGAGTCCGTTTCGCGGGCCTCCGTCGCAGGTTCCGGCGGCGACACCATCCTGCGGCGTGGCATCGTTGCGACAGACCGGACAAGGCTGCGAAATGCCGAGGCCCGAGTGCAGCCGGGTGCGGATCTCCAGCGTCAGGTCCACGTCGCCCGCATCGGGATCGACGGCGCCGGAGACCTGGTCGTCGTACTGGCTGAGCACGCAAAGCGGGGCCCCTCCCGCCACGAACGGCACCGGCGGACTCGCGAAGTAAGCGCAAGGGCCTCCGCCGCACGCGGCGTCGAGACCGAACAGGTTCGTGCACTCGACCCACGGGGTGTCGTGACAACGCGCGAACCCGTCGAACGCCGGATTGTTCGAGCTGATGCCGTCGACCGTGCACGTCCCGCACGCTCCGGGCGTGCCCGGGCAGGTCACGTCGAGCGCGAGGGTGACGGCGTCGACGACGCCGGAGTCGTGTCCGCTCGGCTTCCAACCTTCCGACAACGAGCTCGTCGTCTCGCCGCCGCTGCTGCAACCCCCGGCCGTCGGCTCGAGCGTGCTGCAGCCGGCGAGCTGGGTCAGGCGCACCGTGGACGGACAGAACGGCGACTGTGCCATCGCGTAGGTCGCGAGGAACAGGTCGTCTTCGGCGTCCCCGAACGCGGCCGCGCTGCACGCCTTCAAGTTCCCGACCGTGTCCGCGGCGCACGAGTCGAGCGCTGCGAGCGCAGCCGCGGCGCAACTCTTGTCGAGCCCGGCGTCGGCTTTCGTCAGCGTCTTGGAGACCTTCAGCTTCGGATCGGAGCCGGCGCAGCCGGCGGGGTCGTGGTTGCCCACCGCATCCTGGCCGCGCTGGCAGGACGTCTCTTCCTTGTAGGCGGTCGCCGCATACTTGCCGTAGCCCTTGGCCAAGGCGCCGCGGCACTTCACGTCGGCCTTGGACAGCGAGGTCGGGACCGGCTGGCCGAGCGTCGCCGCGCCCACGTCCTCGGCAACCGCCTCGGCGTAGCACCCGAGGCAATCGGCGACCTGCGACATCGTCGTCATCGGATCGGGAACGCCGCCGCACGGGACCGGACAGGTCGAGTAGTACGGCGGCGAGCCCAGCGACGTCAGCACGGCATCCTGCCCGGCGCAGGCCGCTTCGATGGCGCCCTCGGCCTTGTTGCGGCTGCTCGTGAACTTCTGCTTCGCCCCCTCGGCCTCCGCCATGTCGTTGCAGTCGGTCGTGTCGGGGAGCTTCCCGGTGTCCCTCGACTTGTGGCACGACGCGATCGTCTTGTGCGCGGTCTTCATCAGCTTCGCGAAGTTCTTGGCGACGGCCGCCCTGCAGTCGACGGCCGGATCGGGAAGCTGCGCCCGAGCCGGTGCAGCGAGCGGCAACGCGACGAAGAGCGACAGGGCCAGCGAGCGTACGACCAGGGTCGTGTTCATGGGGTTCCTCCTGGGGAGCGGGCGGACTCGAATCTCCGAATCGCGTTCGGGCGCTCGTCCACGCCCGGAGCGCGATCGCGCGGCGACGCAACGAACCCGCACGCATCGGGTGAGGGCCTTCTAGCCGCGCCCGACCGCCATGATCCAGACTCCAGGGAGCATCGAGCAGGAAATCCCGGACCTCGCGTGACCCGCGTCACCCGAGCGGCGGCTGTCCGCCGGGCGGGCGCCCGGCGGGATCGTCGACCTCCGCCGTCGCCGCGCGCGTTGCTGGTCAGCGACGCGCGCGCGGGTCGACGGAGCGAAAAGCTCCGGCGAACACCGCGGCACCGAGGGCGGCGAGGAAGAGGAGCAGCGGCGCGAGGCTCCAGCGGCTCTGCGGGAACAGCCACTCCCCGGCGTTGAAGGAGTTGCCGACGGCATGGGGATGCCGCGGCTTGCCGAGCACGAACGCGTGCGCTTCCGTCATTCCCATCGGGTTCGCGGCGACCGGGCCGTCGACTCCCGCGATCGGGACGAACTTCGTGTCCCCGCGCTCGATCGCCGTTGCGAAGTTGCGACGTCGCGCCTCGACGCGAGCCGCGACGACCTCCTCCGCGAGCCCCTCCGCTCGATCCAGCGTGGCCAGGTGACCGGCCTTGAGGTCGATCGACTCCTCGAGGACGGGCGTCGGGCGGCCTGTGAGGAACAGCGGAATCACGTAGCCGCTGAGCGGCCGGGACGCGAGCGCCTTCGTCGTCGGCGGATCGTCCGACTCGAAGCGTTCGACGAGAAGCAGGGGATCGACGGCCGTGACCAGGAGTTGCATCACGACCGACGCGCCGGCGAGCACGGCCGTCGCCGTGCGCCACCGGTCGAAGGCCGGCGCGAGCGCCACCGCCAGCAGGCCGATCGCGGGCCCGAAGCGTGCCGGCACGATGTAGTCGTCGATCTCGCCGCTGCCGCCTCCCGCGACGACGACGAGCAGCGCGCCGACGGAGACGACGAGCGCGAGCGGGCGCATCGAACGCTGCGTCCACATCGTCGCGAGACCGGCCAGGGCAGCCAGCATCACCGGCGAAGTCACGAAAAGCCCTTGCTCCGGCGAGAACAGCGCCTGCGCGAGCGAGGACGCCCTCGACGCCAGCATCGGGTTCTGGAACGAAGCCGCCGTCGCGAGCGGCGATCCGAACGCCGCCGCGTTGTACGCCGCCGCCGCCGCGAGCGGGACGCAGGCGCCGACGACGTACCACGCGAGGTCGCGCGGGCGACGGGACCACGCGACGAGCACGAGCGCGAACGCGACGACCGCGATCGCCAGCGAGTAGTCGGCGAGCGCAGCCCACCCCGCCGCGAAGCCCGCGACGAGCGGCCATCTCCACGCGGCGCAGGATCCCTGCGGCTCCGACACCGCCGACCGGATCGCGAACGACGCCGCGAGCAGGCCGAGTCCGGCCACGTTCGCCGCCGTCAGGACGGCGCCGAGCGGCCACGCCATCGTGCCGAGCGCGAACGTCCAGCCGGCCGCGCGCGCCGCGCCCTCGGAAGCGATCGTGCGCGCGAGCCGCTGCACGAGCACCGCCGACAACGCGGTCGACAACCCGATACCGAGCATGGTCGCGATCCACGCGCTGTTCGTGACGAAGGACCAGGAGTCGGTCGACCAGTCCATCGCGCGCGCGACGGCAAAGGCCAGCGAGTAGCCGGGCAGCGCGACCAGCGACGCTCCCGGAGCCGCGACCGGGAAGAAACGATCGCCGACGTACGCCACGGCGCCGGAGACCGCCGAGCGCTCGAGCGGCACCGGCTGGCTGGTCGTCGGCGCATCCGGATCGACGAGCACGAGTTCGCCCGACGGCGACGTCCACGCGAACGCGTAGACGGTGTCGCCGTGCCCCTCGGGCCGCCGGAAGGTCCCGGCCCCGACCGGCCGGCGCTGGAGGAGATGCGCGAGGCGATGCTTCTCGTCCTCGCGGTAGTAGACGATGAACGGATCGATCGCCGGCGACGCGTCCTCGACGATCGATCGCACCTGGGCGAATCGCGCGTTCT
The DNA here is from genome assembly GCA_964476185.1 of uncultured Myxococcales bacterium. GTDB lineage: Bacteria > Desulfobacterota > Binatia > UBA1149 > CAITLU01 > DATNBU01. The sequence continues at coordinate 33,270 of CAYYZO010000011.1, read as the reverse complement.
GGTCCCAGCTCCCGCCCGGATGAAACCACGCGACCGACAGCAGGGAGGCGAACAACAGCGCCGCGTCGGCGCCCCGGGTCGACCACTTCATGGAGGGGGATCCTTCGATGCTCCGCGCACCGTTCTTCTTCCCGGCACGAACGCGGATCAAGCCGATCCGCGACTCGTCCGTCACTGTGAGCCGCGCCAGTGTTCAGAAATCGCTAAACAGGCTGTTGGAAAAGGCCGATCGGCGTCGCTGGCCGGGCAAGCCGAGAGCTACGACGTACGGGAAGCGCGCGCGCGGGGATCGTCCGCGCCCGCGAGCCGGTCGAGACGTCCCCACTCCAGCGGCCTTGTGTCGACGGCGACTGCGCGGCAAGTACGCGGCTCCCCGACGAACGGGTCGCGGCGAAGCTCGATTCGAGTGGCGACTCCCGGCGGCCCGCCGGGACGACCGGACCGCCGGCGTCGTCCCCTCGGGCACGCGACGTGGAGGACACTCGATGATCCAGCTCTACACGCTTCCGTCCGCGTTCGGGCTGCGCAACCCGAGCCCGTTCTGCCTCAAGGTGGAGATGGCGCTGACCACGCTCGGCCTCGACTTCGAGATCAAGACCGAGCCGAACCCGCGCAAGGCGCCTAAGGGCAAGATGCCGTGGATCGTCGACGGCGGCATCGTTCCCGACTCGGAACTCATCCTCGAGTACCTCGACCGCAAGACGGACGGCGCGCTGTTCGCGGGACTGACGCCGCAGGAGAAGGCCGTGGGCACGGCGTTCACGCGCCTCGCGGAAGACCACCTCTACTGGACCGGAGTCGCCTCGCGCTGGCTCGACGACGAGTGGTTCCCGGTCGTGAAGCGCGACTTCTTCGAAAGCTTCCTTCCGCGCCCGCTGAGCGGGATCGTCGCGGCCCTCGCGCGCCGCGACGTGCGGCGGACCTATCATCTGCACGGCCTCGGCCGGCACACGCTCGAGGAGCAGGCCGGGTTCGCGCGCCGCGACCTCGAGGCGATCGCGGCGCAGACGTCGACGGCCGGCTACATCGCCGGCGCGCGGCGCACGCCCTACGACTTCGCGGTGGCTTCGATGCTGGCCGGGTTCCTCGACAACCGCCCGGCGACGTGGCTGACAAGGCTCGCGGAAGATGTCCCCGGGGTCCGGGACTACGCGGAGAAGATCCAGGCCGAGACGCAGGTGTACTGCCGCGGGAGATGAACGCGCCGGACGTCGCGACGGCTAGCCGTCCACGACCGAGGCGAACAGGATGCGCTGGCACATCGGGCACACGCGCACGGCCCCCGAGCGCCGCACTTCGAGCAGCGTCTGCGGCGGGATCTGCACGTGGCAGCCGCCGCAGCAGCCGGTCGCGTCGATCTCGGCCACGGCCAGTCCGGCGCGGCGCTCGATCAGCGACTCGTACTTCTTGCGAAGGGGCGCCTCGACCTCGGCCGCATGGGCGTCGCGCTCGCTGCGGGCGGCCGCGACTTCGGCACGGAGCGCCTCGATGCGTTCGGAAGCCTCGCCGACGTGGCGGTGGTCCTCGTTCTCGAGCTCGACGCGCTCGGCCTTGGCCGCCTCGATGGTCGCCTCGAGTTCCTCGACCTTCGCCATCGCGTCGAGCAGCGCCGCCTCGGCCTCGCGGATCTCTTCCTGCGCAGCCGTGATCTCGTCCTGGCCGGCGCGCACTTCCTTCTCGTTGCGGGCCTTCTGGGCGCGCTGGCGCTTCTGCTTGAGCGACTCCTGCAGGTCCTCGACCTTGCGCTCGGCGAAGGCCCGGTGCGCGACGGCGTCCTTGCGGGCGGCCGCCAGTCCGTCGATCCTCGCCGTGCAAGCCCCGATGGCCTCGCGGCGCGCGGCCAGCTCGGCCTCGTAACGGACGACGATGCGCTGCTTTTCCTGGAGCCTCGTGTCGAGGGTCTGGAGTGCGAACAGGGTCTCGAGCTGCGTCGTCAAGGCGTTGCTTTCTCCGATCGAGGAAGTGGGCCCACCAGGACTCGAACCTGGGACCAGAGGATTATGAGTCCCCCGCTCTAACCCACTGAGCTATGGGCCCGGACTTCGTATTCGGGCCCATCTGCTTCGTTCGACGCTCGGTCGGTCGCTGCGGCGTAGCTCCGCTACGCCTCACTCCCTCCTCGAGCGTCCGCCTCGCATCTGGACCCGACTCCGAAGTCCGGCCTGAAGCGGGGCGGTTCCGTCACGAGATGAAACCCTTCAATTTCTTGCTGCGGACGGAGAGTCTCAGTTTGCGCAGCGCCTTCGCTTCGATCTGGCGGATACGCTCTCGCGTGACCGAGAACCTGCTGCCGACTTCCTCCAACGTATGGTCCGTTTTCTCGCCGATGCCAAACCGGAGGCGCAGGACCTGTTCCTCGCGCGGCGTCAGCGACGAAAGGACCTGCCGGGTGCGGTGCTGCAGGTTGCTCTTGACCACGGCGTCGGCGGGAGACACCGCGCGCTGGTCCTCGAGGAAGTCGCCGAGATGGCTGTCCTCCTCGTCCCCGACCGGGGTCTCGAGCGAGATCGGCTCGCGCGTGATCTTCAGGATCTTGCGAACGCGCTCGGGCGCCATGTCGAGGATCTTCGCGACCTCGGCGTCGGTGGCCTCGCGGCCGTTGTCCTGCTGGAACTGCCTCTTGGTGCGGATGATCTTGTTGATCGACTCGATCATGTGCACCGGGATGCGGATGGTGCGCGCCTGGTCGGCGATCGAGCGCGTGATCGACTGCCGGATCCACCACGTCGCATACGTCGAGAACTTGTAGCCGCGACGATAGTCGAACTTGTCGACGGCCTTCATCAGGCCGATGTTGCCTTCCTGGATCAGGTCGAGGAACTGAAGCCCGCGGTTGTTGTATCGCTTCGCGATGGAGACGACGAGGCGCAGGTTCGCCTCGATCAGCGCCTTCTTCGCCTCGACCACCTCGCTCTGCGCGCGCGTGAGGTCGCGCACGAGGGCCGAGAGCCCCTCGGGGGTCGTGCGCATCGCCGCGAGCAGCACGTCCACCTCGCGGGAAGCAGCCATGATGTGCGTGGCCATCTCGCGGATCTGGTCGGCGCCGAGGCGCAGCGTCCCGCAGATGCGCTGGTCGCTCGTGCGGTCGACGCCGAGCTGGTTCGCGTACTCGATGACCTGGTCGGCGCGCCGGCCCGTCCGTTTCTCGGCGGCGTCGAGCACCGCGATGCGCGAGCGCAACGCCTGGTGCGCCTCGTCGATGCGCGCGACCGCCGCGGCCACCTGGTCCGGGTGCAGCGGGATCTCGCGCAGCACGCCGAGCATCTCGTCCTCGAGCGAGTCGACGACGTCCGCTTCCCCGCGGTCGAAGGCGGCCTCGAGCTCCGTGACCAGCTCGCACGCCCTCTGCAACAACCCGGTCACGCGCGCGAACGTCTCCGCCTCTTCCTCGGCGGCCGTGGGGACCGGCGCGCCCTCGTCGGCGGCCTCCTCGACGGCCTCGTCGCCGGGCGTCTCGTCGCCCGAGTCGGCCTCGAGCGCCGGATCGTCTTCCGTCGCGTCGGGATTGAACTCGCCGGTCTCGGTGTCCTTGACGAGCTGGCGCACGCGCAGCCGGCCCTCGGCCAGGTCCTTGGCCATCTTCTCGACGTGGCGCCTTCCGGCGGCGGAACGGAACGCGAGCGCGAAGACGCGCTGCTCGGCCTCCTCGATCCGGCGGGCGATCGTGACTTCGCCCTCGCGCGAGAGCAGCGGCACCGCGCCCATGTCGCGCATGTAGATGCGGACGTAGTCGGCGACGCTCTCGCTCGTCTCGAACTCGCGCTCGTCGGCGGGCTCGGCGACGTCGGCCTTGGCGGTCCTCGCGACGCCGTCGCGCACCTCGACGTGCCCCTCGCGAAGCGTCGCGAGCACGCCGAGGATGTCCTCCTGCTCGACCATCTCCGGGTCGAGCGCCTCGTGCACGTCGTCGAGCGTCACGTAGCCCTTCGACTTGCCGAGCTCGAGGAGCTCGCGCACGCCGGAGATCTCTTCGTCTTCGCCTACCGGATCGACGGCATCGCCGGACGGACGCAGGCCGGGGCGTTCGTCGCCGGTCGCGGGAAGCTTGGTCGATGGCTTGTCGGTCCTGCGTTCAGTCATGCCCTTCTCAATCGTTGGCGATGGTCGATCCCGAGTCGAGAGAAGCCCTACTGTTCCTGTCCGCTCTTCATCCGCGTCCAGCGCTCGAGCAGCGCCGCGGCGCCGGCTTCGTCGCCGAGTTCCTCGAGGCGCCTCAGCTCGGCCAGCATCCTGCGCTTGGTGCGCTCGAGCTGCGCCGCCGCCAGGTGGGCGAGGCAGTCGCGGAGCACCCGCTCGCGCGCCTCGGAGTCGGCGAAGGTCGGGTCGTCCTGGAGCCGCCCGACGAGCCGGCCTCGCAGCGCGTCGTCGAGACCGGCCAGGACCTCGCCCGGCTCGAATCCTCCGACCGTGTCTCGCGCCGCGAAGATGTCCGACGCGATCGTGGCCCACGGCTCGGTCTCGAGCCGGGACACGATAGCCCTCCCCTCCAGACGATCAATGGAGCGGGGGTCCGACAGGAAGACCGAAACGAGGAGTTCCTCGACGCCCGGAGGTCCGCTCGGCAGCCGGATCTTCGACGCGGGAGCCTGCACGACCGCCTTTTGCGACGGGCGGGCCTGATCGCGCAAGACTTTCTCGGAAATTCCCGTCCACAGCGCCGCCTTCTTGACGAAGTCGTCATATTCGAACGGGTCGTCGACCTTGCGCAGCACTTCGGCCAGCTCCGCGCCGACTCGCGCCGCCGCGCCGGCTCCGCTGCCGGTCCCGTCGGCGACGTGCCGCGCGTACGACTCGACGAGCGGCCGCGCCGCGGAGAGTTCCGCGCGAAGCGCCCGGGCGCCCTTCGCGCGCACGAACGTGTCGGGATCCTCCCCCTGGGGGAGGAACACCCCGCGCGCCCACAGCCCGGCCTCGACGAAGACCGGGAAGCTGCGCGCCGCGGCGCGACGCCCTGCGTCGTCGCCGTCGAACAGCGCCACGACTTCCGAAGCGTGACGGCGGATCAGCCTGGCCTGGTCGAGCGTGAGCGCGGTGCCGCAGCCCGCGACGACGTTCGTCAGCCCCGCCTGCGACATCGCGATCACGTCGAGGTAGCCCTCGACGAGGACGAGTTCCGTGGATTCCGGCCGCGCCGGTGCCGGCGCCGCGGGCGCGACCGCGCCGCCCTCCGCGGCGCGCACCGGCGCGCGGCGCGTGGCCTCGCGCGCCTCGAACAGCCCGTAGAGCACGCGCCCCTTGTGGTAGACGATCGAGTCGCTCGAGTTCAGGTACTTCGGCCCGTCGCCCTCGCCGATGCGGCGCGCGCCGAAACCGAGCGTGCGCCCCTGCGGATCGCGAATCGGGAAGACGAGCCGCCCGCGGAACCGGTCGTAGACCGAGCCGCGCATCCCGACGAGACCGATGCGCTCGCCGATGCGAAGGTCGTGCCGCTCGCGGCGAAGGTGCTGCGCGAGGGCGTCGCCGGCCGCCGGCGCCGCGCCGAGCGCGAACCGTTCGCGCGCCTCGTCGCCGACGCCGCGCTCGTCGAGGTACGCGCGCACCGTGTCGCCGAACCCCGCGCGCGTGAGCACCGTGCGATAGAAGTTCGCCGCCGACGCGAGCATCGCGAGCGCCGCGTCGCGCTCCGACGACGCTCCCGGCGCGCCGTCCTCGGGAACGTCGATGCCGTAGTGCGCCGCGACCTTGCGCACCGCTTCCGGGAACGAAACGTTCTCCATCTGCATCACGAACTTGAAGACGTTGCCGCCGGCGCCGCAACCGAAGCAATGATAGAAGCCGCGTTCGTCGTCGACGGAGAACGACGGCGATTTCTCGCCGTGGAACGGGCAGAGGCCCATCATCCCGCGGCCCGAGCGTTTCAGGGTGACGTAGGGGGAGATGAAGTCGGAGATGCGCGCGGCCTGGCGGACCTCGGCGATCTTCTGTTCCGCGATCACCGGCCGCCTCCGCCGGCGCTCTCCTTTTCGCTGGAATCGCGGCCTCCGGCAGACGCGCCGCCGACGGCGCCTTCGATCGCGGCCTGCCCGACGGCGCCCACGGCGGCTCCCGCCGCCTCGCGCGCGGCCTGCTCGACCTCGGCCGGTTCGATCAGCGGCGCCTCGGGCGGCAGCACCTCGCGGACCACCGACGCCGCCAGCGCCGCCATCGGCGGAGCGAGCAACGACTCGTCGAAACGCCGATCGAGGTTCGCCAGCAGGTTGCGCGCCGGGCTCACGATCGCGTCCTCGGGAGTCCCCGGCGCCTCGCCGGTCTCGACGCGCGACCCGTTCATCCGGTCCACGACGACCACGCCCGCGCCGAGCACCAGGGCCGTCACCGTCGCTCCCGCGGCCGCCGCCAGCACGCGACCGGGCATGGAAAGACCGAGGCCGAGCGCACGCGCGAGCACCGCCGCGACGAGGCGGATCACGACGACCACGACCACGAACACCACGAACGGCGCGAGCATGTCGAGCACGATCTCGGGAGCCTCGATCGACTCGGCGAGGCGGTCCCGCACCGGGTCGGACCAGTCGGACGCGACGAGGAACGCGACGACCGGGGCGCCGTAGCCGGCGATCGTGCCGAGCAGGCCCCGCGAGTAGCCGCGAGCGACTGCCAGAAGGACCAGCAGGGCGAAGATGAGGTCGACCGGATTCAAGTTGCTCCGCCGCCGCCGGGGCGGCGAACGGGCATGATCCCGAGCGACGTCCGGGGAGTCAACGCGCCGCGACCCGGCCGGAGCCGCTTCCCGTCGCGCGCGCCGCCTGGTCGCCAACCGAGCGCCTCGCGTCGCGAGCGGCCCTTCGTCGCCGCCCCGCGACGCGCGACGACTGGCCCGTGCTCGCGGGTCGTGTCAGGGTTGGCGGCTGATTCCCCGACGGACACCGACCCCGACGGACACAGAATGATGCAAAAGCACCCTGCCTCCCCCTTCCGGCCCCGGCTGCGGGCTGCCGCCCTCGCCGTCCTCGGCGCGATCGCGGTGGCCCAGACCCCAGGATGTTCCATGACCCGAGCCCAGAGCGTTTCGACCGACCCGGACACCCACATCTACAAGCTCGCCAACGGCATGAAGGTCGTGATCCGCGAGGACCACTTCGCTCCCGTCGTGGCCGAGCAGATCTGGGTGCAGGCCGGCGGGGCCGACGAGACCGAGATCGAGGCCGGCATCGCGCACGTGCACGAGCACATGCTGTTCAAGGGGACCGAACGCCGCGGCGTCGGCGAGATCGCGAGCGCGGTCGAGTCCTCGGGCGGCAGCATCAACGCCTGGACCTCGTGGGACCACACGGTCTACCACCTCGTGCTGGCCTCGCGCTTCGCCGCCGAGGGAATCGACATCCTCGCGGACGCGATGCAGCACTCGTCCTTCGACCCGGACGAACTGCAGAAGGAACTCGGCGTCGTGCTCGAGGAGTGGAAGCGCAGCCAGGACTCCCCGTCCAGCCGCGTCTACGACATGATGTTCGCGAACGCGTACTCGACGCACCCGTACAAGCGACCGGTGATCGGGACCGAACGATCGATCCGGGGCCTCACGCGCGAACTGATCACCGACTTCTACCGGCGCTACTACTCGCCGAGCAACATGACGCTGATCGTCGTCGGCGACGTCGACACGGCCCGGATGAAGCGCGAGATCGAGGCCAGGTTCGGCGGCTTCCAGGACCATCCCGTCGCGCGGCCGAAGCGCGCGGTCGAGCCGCCGCAGAAGCAGATGCGCTTCGCGAGCTCGACGATGGACGTGCAGGAGGCCCAGCTCGCGCTCGGCTTCCACATCCCCGACGCCAACCACAAGGACACGCCGGCGCTCGACGTGCTCGCGCACATCCTCGGCGGCGGCGAGAGCTCGCGCGTCTACCGGCGACTCGTCGCGGAAACGGGCCTGGCCACCAGCGCCGGCACGTTCGCGTACACGCCGCCGGACCCCGGCCTGTTCCTCGAGACCGCGTCGTACGAGCCGGCCGACGAGCGCAAGGTGCTCGACGCTCTCCTGGAGGAGACCGCGAAGGTGCGCGACTACCCGGTCAGCCCCGCGGAGCTCGACCGCGCGCGCACGAACCTCGAGAGCGACTTCGTCTACCGCAGCCAGACCGTGCAGGGGCAGTCGCGCGAGCTCGGCTACTCGATCGTCGTCCACAAGGACCCGAACTACGCCGACAAGTACATCCGCCAGCTGCGCGAGGTCACGCCGGCCGACGTCCAGCGCGTCGCGCGCAAGTACCTCGTGCCCGAGAACCTGACGGGCGTCAGCCTGAGGCCCACCGGCTCGCCCGAGACGCTGAGCCTCGCCGTCCTGCAGCAGGCCGCCGGGGTCCTCTTCAGCAAGGACCCCGCCGTCGAGGCCACGAAGAAGAACGGCACGATCAAGGCTCCGGAGAAGCTCACGACGCACCTGCCGGACACCGAGCCGCGGCTCGTCACGCTTCCGAACGGCGTGCGCCTGATCGTGCAGGAGCACCACGCGGTGCCGATGTTCTCGATCCGCGCCGCGGTGCTCGGCGGCCTGCTCGCCGAGCGTCCGGAGAACAACGGCATCTCGAATTTCGTCGCCGAGATGCTGACGCGCGGGACCACCCGGCGCTCGCGCGAGCAGCTCGCCGCCGACATCGAGTCGCTGGCCGGCGACCTCTCGGGCTTCTCGGGCCGCAGCTCGTTCGGCGTGTCCGGGACGTTCCTGTCCGAGCACATCAACGAGGGCATGACGCTCGCGCTCGAGGTGCTGCTCGACCCCGACTTCCCGGAGGCCGAGGTCGAGAAGACGCGCCGCGAGCTGCTGCTCGCGATCAAGAACCGCTCGGACGAATCGGCCCAGGTCGCCTTCGACCTCGCCTACAAGACCGTCTACCCGGAGCACCCCTACGGCATGACGACGCTCGGCGAATCCGAGAGCGTCTCGCGCATCACGGCCGAGCAGCTGCGCAGCTACTACAACTCGGTGCTCGACCCCGAGAGCCTCGTCGTGACGGTCGTCGGCGACGTCAACGCCGACTCGATCATCCGGGGACTGTCGAACTCGCTCGCGCGCGTGACCGGCGACGGCGTGCCGTTCGTGATGCCCGAGGCGGCGAAGAAGCCGCACGACATCCGGCGCGCGCGCGTCGACACGAACCGCAAGCAGAGCCACATCGTCGTCGCATTCCCCGGCGTCGCGATGCAGGATCCCGAGCGCTACTCGCTGTCGGTGCTCGACACGGTGCTGTCGCGCCAGGGCGGGCGCCTCTTCTACGAGCTCCGCGACCGGCAGGCGCTCGCCTACACCGTCAGCTCGTTCTCGACCGAGGGCTACGCGCCCGGCCTGCTCGGCGGCTACATCGCCACCGACCCGGTCAACGAGCAGACCGCGCTCGACGGCCTGCTCCGCGAGTTCGAGAAGATCCGCACGAGCGACATCACGCCGCAGGAACTCGAGCGCGCGCAGCGCTACCTGGTCGGCAACTACGAGATCGCGCTCCAGACCAACAGCGCGATCGCCGAGAACATGACGTTCCAGGAACTTTACGGCCTCGGCTACCTCGAGGGGCGCCGCTACGCGCAGCACATCAACGAGGTCGACGCCGCGAAGGTGCGCGCCGCCGCCGAGCGGTTCCTGACGCTCGACACGCGCGCCGTCGCGATCGTCGGCCCTCCGCGTTGAGGTCGCGCGGGGGGCGAGCGAGTGGAAAAGGCCGATCGGCGGCGTTGCACACGCTTCGTTCGCTCCGCCGTACCAAAGTACGGCTACGCTCACTCACGCGCGTGTGCCTTGCATCTCGACCTTTTCGACTCGTTCGCGTTGGACTCGTGATCACTCTGCCCGGGCCTGGACGACTCGTTCGGGGTAGTCGCTGAAGATGCCGTCGACGCCGGAGGCGATCGCGTGCGCGATCGTCTCGGGCCGGTTCGCGGTCCAGGTCCAGACCCGGAGGCCGGCGTCGTGCGCGCGTCGCACGAGAGCGGCCGTCACGAGCAGCACCGGCGGGTGCAGGTTCTCGGCGCCGAGTTCCGCCGCGCAGGCGAGCGCGCGCTCGAGATTCGTCGATTCGCAGAGCACGCCGATCCTGGCGTCCGGCTGCAGGCGACGCAGCAGTCGAAGCGCGTCGTGGTCGAACGACGAGAACACCACCGCGCCCAGCGCACCGCGCATCGCGACCGCCTCCGCGCAGGCGTCGACGAGCTCCGCGCGTCGCGGCGACGACTTGATCTCCAGGTTCAGCAGCGTGCGCGCGGCGTAGACGTCGAGCACCTCGGCGAGCGGCGGAACGTGCGTCGGCACCCCTTTCCAGCTTCCGGCGTCGAGCGCGCGGATCTCGTCGAACGTCGCCTGCTCGACCGGGCCGCGGCCGTCGGTCGTGCGGTCGAGCGCGTCGTCGTGGATCACGACGGGTACGCCGTCGAGCGTGAGGGCGACGTCGAACTCGAGCGCGTCGGCGCCGAGCTCGAGCGCCTTCTCGAACGACGGCATCGTGTTCTCGGGGAGGTGGGCCGCCGCGCCGCGGTGGCCGATCGCGAGGAGGCGGGGCGCCATGGCGCGATCTTAGCCGTCCCCGTGGCCCGGTCGAGGCCAGGCCGCGGTCGCCGCGCCCCCGGCTACCGCGTCTTCCGGTCGGCGGCGCGCCAGAGGTACCAGCTCGCGACCGAACGCCACGGCGCCCAGCGTTCGCCGTACCGCGCGAGTTCCTTCGCGGTCGGCAGCTCCTTGCGGTTCCACGCGGCCGCGAAGCCCTTTCGCACGCCGTAGTCGTCGACCGGAAGCACGTCGGGGCGACCGAGGCGGAAGATCAGCAGCATCTCGACCGTCCAGCGGCCGACGCCGCGGACCTGGGTCAGGTGATCGACGAGGTCGGCGTCGTCCATGCGCCGCGCGCGCGCCAGCGTCGGCACGACGCCGTTCGCCGCCTTCTCGGCGAGGTCGCGCAGCGCCGCGGCCTTCGCGCGCGAGAGGCCGGCGCCGCGCAGCACGTCGTCGCTCGTCGCGACGACGTGCGCCGGCGTGAAGCCGCGGCGCGAGCTCGGGAACAGCGCACAGACCCGGCCGTAGATGGTCGCCGCGGCCTTGCCCGTCAACTGCTGGTAGACGATCGCTTCGGCGAGCGCGCCGAAGACGTCGCGCGTGGACTTGAGCTGCAGTCGCAGCGGGCCGACCTCGTCGATGAGCCGCGCAAGCGTCGCGTCGCTCGCCCGAAGCTCGCGCAGCGCGCGGCGGGCGTCATAAGGGAGTTCGCCGTTCGAAGGCGTCGGCGCGGGCTTGCCTGGCGGCGCGGGGGCCTTCGGCGGCGCCGCGGTCTTCGGTGCCGCCGCGGCGGTTTTCTCTCTCGCCGCGCCGGTTTTCTCTCTCGCTGCGCCGGCTTTCGTTGCCGCCGCCGCGGCCTTCGAACGTGCCACCGACGGTTTCGCGCGCGC
>CAYYZO010000011.1:6049-21806 GCA_964476185.1 uncultured Myxococcales bacterium | reverse complement strand
CTTTCGTTGCCGCCGCCGCGGCCTTCGAACGTGCCACCGACGGTTTCGCGCGCGCTGCCGGCGTCTTCGCGCCGCCGGACGCGCCCCGCAGGACCGCGCCCTCGATCTCGAGCATACGCAGCTTCGTGTCGACGCCGCCGGGTGCGGTGAATCCGCCCGTGCGGCCGCCGCTCGCGAGCACGCGATGGCACGGCACCACGATCGGGAACGGGTTGCGTCGCATCGCCTGCCCGATCGCGCGCGATGCGTTCGGCGAACCGAGCGCCGCCGCGAGCTCGCCATACGAGCGCGTGCTCCCGACCGGGATCGCGCGCGCCGCCTCGTAGGTGCGCCGGTGGAACGGCGGCACGCCGCCCAGGTCGAGCGCGACCGACGACAGGTCGACGCGCTTTCCCCCGAGCAGCGCGGTCACGTCGCGGATCGCACGTGCGACGTCGCGCGGCGGCCTGGCCTCGACCGCGCCCGGGAAGCGGACGCGCATCCGTTCGGCGGTCGCCGCCGCCGTGCGCTCCGGAAGCTGCACCCCGACGACGCCGCCTTCGCCCCACGCGATCGCGCAGGGACCGATCGCGGTCTCGAACACGGCAAACCCCGTCTTGTTCATCGGCGCGGACGGTAGCACGGCGCCCGCCTCAAGGAACGAAACACCCGGGGAGCGCGGGCCGGGTCGTTCCGTCGCGGCTTTCCGGCGCCGGGCGCCGTCGCGAACGAGCCGACGGGGCAGCGGGACGCCGCGTCGCACTCGGCCGCGGTTCTGCTAGGTTCGGCGGCCCTGCCCCGCGCGAGGAGCCCCCGTGACGCAACGCTGGTTCGAAATCGCACTCGAAGTCTCGCCCGAGGTCGTCGACGAAGCCGCGGCGCTGCTCGACTTCGCCGGCTTCGGCGGCGTCGAGGTGCGCGACCGCGGCGCGACGGCCGACGTCGTCGTCGTCGTCGAAACCGGCGCGGACGCCGCCGACGTCGACGAGAAGGCCTCGCTGGCGTTCGAGGCCGTCGAGATCCTGCACGCGGGGCCCCCGCGCCTCGCCGAACTGGACCCGAAGGTCTGGACGGAGAACTGGAAGCGGCACTTCGCCCGCCGCACGTTCGCGAACCGCATCGAGGTGCGCCCGCCGTGGGAACAGCCGGCGGAGATCCCCGGTGTCGTTTCGATCGTAATCAATCCCGGCATGGCGTTCGGCACCGGCCTTCACGAGACGACCGCCGGATGCCTCGAGTTGCTCGTCGACAGCGTTCGCGCGGGCATGTCGGTCGCCGACGTCGGCTGCGGCTCCGGGATCCTCGCGATCGCCGCCGCCAGGCTCGGCGCCGCGAGCGTGCTCGCCACCGACGTCGATCCGCTCGCCGTCGACGCCACGCGCGAGAACATCGCGGCCAACGACGTCGCGGCCGTCGTGCACGTCGAGCTCGAGCCCGGAGAAGTCGGCGTCCCCGAGTGGGAGGACGATGCGCGTCCGGGACTTTCCGCCGCGCGGCCACCTTTGCACAGCGATGGCACACCCGGCCGCGACGTCGATGCCGCAGCGCGACACGACTCGGAGCTGACTCCGGTGTCGGCAACGGCCGCTTCGCCGCGACAACGCGCAAGTGTTGAACAAGCCGTGCCAAACGGCGCGACCGACGGGGGATTTTCGGCGCGCGGAGCAGGCGCGTTCGACCTCGTGGTCGCGAATATCCTGGCGGGTACGCTCGTCGAGATGCGCGACGCGCTGAGCACTGCTGTCCGGCCCGGCGGCACCCTGCTGCTCTCCGGCATCGAGGCCCGCAGGTTGAAAACGGTGCAGGAGGCTTTTATCCGTCCCGGTTGGACCCTTGGCCGCATCGTCGCCAAGGGCGACTGGGTTTCCCTTTCGTTGCACCACGACGTCTTGGCAGAGCCGGCCCGGAGGGCTAGCACGGGCCACGAGAACGGATGTTCGTGAAACCGGCCAGCAGACTCCGTCCCCCGGGAGCCGACTGAAAACATGATTACAGCCCTCGCCACGCAGACACTCCCGAAGACCCGGATCTTCGTCACGCCCGAGCACCTGACCGCCGATCGCGCGGTGCTGACCGAGTCCGGTTACCACCACCTTCGGCACGTGCTGCGCTACAAGCCCGGCGACGAGGTGATCGTGTTCGACGGCGAAGGCCGCGAGTGCTTCGGCGTGCTCGAGCTGTTCCAGGGCGAGACCGCCGTCGTTCGCATCCTCGGCGACGCCGACCGCAGCACCGAGTCCGCGCTCGACCTGACCGTCGCGCCGTGCCTCGCCAAGGGCAAGAAGATCGACCTCGTGGTCGAGAAGGTGATCGAGCTCGGCGCCGACCGCATCTGCGTCGTGACGAGCGAGCGCAGCGTCGGGCGGCTCGATCCCACGCAGGCGCTCGACCGCGTCGAGCGGTGGCGGCGCATCGCCAAGTCGGCCGCCGAGCAGAGCGGCCGCACCGTCATGCCGGTCATCGAGCGCATCCGCACGTTCGAGGAGTTCGTCGCGAACAAGCCCGCCGACGCGCTCGGCCTCGTGTTCACGACCGGCGCCGAGAAGAACCCGGCCGCGAACCTGCGCCACCGCTTCCCGGACGCGACGCGCGTGATCGCGATGATCGGCCCCGAAGGCGGCTTCTCCGACGAGGAGATCGAGTTCGCGCAGTCGCACGGCTTCATCGCCGTCGGCCTCGGCCCCCGCGTCCTGAGGACCGAGACCGCCGCGATCGTCGCGTCCGCGATCTGCCAGCACCTGTGGGGCGACCTCGGCCGCCGGGCCCCCGAAAACTGATCCGCAAGGCCGGTCGCCGTTCGCACCGGCCTGCCGCCCCCGGCATCAGTAGGCCGTGGCCGGCATCCTCGCCGGCCGCGCAGCCGGACGGGGCGAGGTTGGACCTGTGAAATTTCTGCACGTGATGGATCCGATCGAGCGGATCGACATCACCAAGGACACTTCCTTCGTGTTCATCCGCGAGTCGCAGGACCGCGGGCACGAGAACTTCTACTGCGGGATCGCCGACCTCGCCTTCGACCGCGGCCGCGTCGCGGTGCGCTCGGCGTCGCTGCGGGTCTCCGAGGTGCAGGGCCGGCACGCCGAAGTCGGCGACTGGCAGTGGCGCGAGGCCTCCGGGTTCCACTGCGTGTTCATGCGCAAGGACCCGCCGTTCGACACCGACTTCTTCTTCGCCACGCACCTGCTGAGCCTGATCGACGAGTCGAAGACGTTCGTCTTCAACGGCGCGATGGGCCTGCGGGAAGCCACCGAGAAGATGTTCATCCTGCGCTTTCCCGACCTCATCGCCGAGACGATGGTGTCGGCCAGTCCCGACGCGATCCTCGAGTTCCGCGACCGCGTCGGCGGCGACATCGTCGTCAAGCCCCTGGACGGCTGCGGCGGGCTCGGCATCTTCCGCATCTCGCGCGGCGACCTGAACACCTACTCGATCCTCGAGATGTCGACGCGCCACGGCCTGCGCCCGGTGATGGCCCAGCGCTTCCTGCCCGAGTCGCGCACCGGCGACATGCGGCTGCTGTACCTCGACGGCAAGCCGCTCGGCGCGATCAAGCGCGTGCCGAAGGAAACCGACCTGCGCGGCAACATCCACGTGGGCGGCACGGTGATTCCCGCCGAGATCACCGCGCACGAGCAGGCCATCTGCCGCGCGATCGCGCCGTCGCTCGAGGCCCTCGGCATCTACTTCGCCGGCCTCGACGTGATCGGCCGCTACCTGACCGAAGTGAACGTCACGAGCCCGACCGGCATCCAGGAGAGCAATCGCCTCGGCGGCGTGCGGCTGGAGACGAAGGTGATCGAGTTCGTGGAGAGGAAGTGCGCGGGGCTCGTGCGGTGAGCTTGCTCGCCTGCATGGCCTCGCGTTAGGCTGCTCCTCGTGGGTCCTTCCCCGAACATCGAGGCACTGCGCCGTATGGGAAGCTCGTTCCCCGGACTGGACCTGCTCGTTCTCCACGGGTCCCGCGCCCGCGGCGACGACCACGAACGCTCCGACTGGGACATCGCTTACCTCGGGGACGCCTCGCTGGACGAGCTGGAACTGCGAAGCCAACTCGTCGGCGTCCTACGCACCGACCGCGTCGACATTGCGGACCTTTCGCATGCCGGCGGCTTGCTGCGGTTCCGTGCCGCGAGGGACGGAGTGCTCGTGTTCGAGCGAACTCCCGGTTTGTTCGAGGAGTTCTGCTACGAGGCGGCGACATTCTGGCTGGACATCGAGCCGGTCGTCCGCGAGGAGCATCGAAGGATCCTGGCGGGGCTCGGATGAGCGGCCTCGACGCAGCCATCCTGGCGGAGCGCGCCGCCGCGGTAGAGCGGCACCACCGACGCGTGGCGGACCGACTCCCAGCCGACCCCGCCGACCTCGTCGCCTCGACCGACGGATCCGACGCCGTCGTCCTGCACCTGTGGCTCGCGGTCCAGCTGGTCATCGACCTCGCGACCGCCCTATGCGTACGCCTCGGCCTCGGCGTGCCGGAGAGCTATCGCGATGCCTTCCGGCGGTTGGCGACCGCGGGACACCTGGAGATGGAACTGGCGGACAGGCTCGCGCGGGCGGCGGGCTTCCGGAACGTGGTCGCCCACGCCTACGAAGGACTCGACATGGCTCGGGTCCATGCAGCCGCGAGGAACGGGCCGGCAGACCTTCTGGCATTCCTGCGGGTCGCGCGGGACCTCGTGGAGCGGCGCTGACCCTACCCGCCGCGAATTTGACCGTCCCGACGAGCGGCGCTACACACGCCGGGCGCGGCGGTGTCCGTGCCCTCGCCCTCCCGCCACGTGCCCAGGTAGCTCAGTTGGTAGAGCAGGGGACTGAAAATCCCCGTGTCGCTGGTTCAATTCCGGCCCTGGGCACCACTAATCAATAAGTTAGCTCGCTTCTTCTCATCGCCCGCGGGCGGCTCCAGCGCCGTGTCCGCTTACGTGGAACCGTAGCGTCGATGCTTGAGGGCAGCCCGGCAGCAGAACGCAGCCGCTGCGCTGCGGAGCGGCCGACTGCTCGGCGGCTGGCTGGGCAGCCCAACCCACAAGCGTCAAGGGAAACGTGGTCTTCCACAGCCCCGTCGCCTCATCCCTCGACTGGACAACGAAGGATGAGGCGACGTCTGTTCTATGCGCCTCGTGTCTACGCCAATTCAGTTCCCCATGCCGAGATCCGCCCGGTTTCTTCCAGCCACGCGAGTTTCTCGTCGAGTTTCATCGGTCGCCCTTGGCCGAGCAGATCGTCATCGAGAAACTCGCACAGCGGAATCGAAGACCCACCAACTTCGACTGGCCGGCAACACGACTCGCGGTCGAAGCCGCGCGCACGCAACTCGCGCTCCACGTCGAGGGTTCCCCACGCCCAATAGCCGATCTTCTCTAGTTCTGGCCAAGAATACCCGCTGCGCACCCAGGGAAGCAGCTCGTCCGCGATCAGAGTGACGTCGTTTGTCGCGTCCGTGATCCACTCGAGCACCGCGCTTTGGAGCCGGATCGCCGTGAGACCGCTCGCCCGCAGCGCGATCGCGACGTCGGGCCGGCAGCCGACCAGGTCGGTCCAAAGAGCCGCTTCGGCTGCGCTCAGCCCCGTGGACTCCCACCGACGCTGCCAGGCCGCAATAGCGTCCCAGGCCTGAGATTGCTCGGGGGTAGCGTAGCGTGGGCGGCGGCAGTGCGTGCAGCCTCGGGCGACGTGGGCCTCCACACGCTCGCGCGCAGTCGGTGCCGCGAAGTGAACTATCATCTGGTCCTCCGGCGGTGCGAGCCACATCCAGTGGACAGTCGGCTCGTACAGCTTCGTGTCTGGTCCCACGGCGTGCGCGACCGCTTCAAAGCGCTGAACCAGCGCAGCGAGAGCGTCAATCTCGTCGGTGGAACGGCCGAGAACAGCGCTGCTGCTTCTGCTCGTCGCTTCCAGATATTGTACGATCCGTTCGAGATCTTCGCCGCAGCTCACGAGTACAGCCGGCGTTGAGCTCTCGCCCCCGGCAACAATGTCACCTTCCGCGTCCAAGCCTACCCAACGCTCCTTCGTGTGTTGGAAGCAGGAGCGGATCTTCGTGAACGCCAGCCGTGCCGACGCCCAACAGGAGAAGTTTGTGTGGATGATGTTCATGCGTGAAACCTCCGTGACGTGCTGTGGTAGAGACCACTGTGGAGGTTTCCATGCGTCCGTAAAGCGAAATCGTGTCTACGTGCCTCCGGGGTTAGTTAATAAGTAACCCCCGTCGTTCGCAGGTTTTTCAGGCACTTGCGGAATGCGGTGCTGGCAGATTTTTTTCGCGGTTACCGCCGGTTGTGTTGTCTTGCGAAGGGGGGGGGGCCTCCGTCCGCCTGTGCTTGTGCGCGATCAAGACAGCATGAACTGTAGCAGCGAGACGTTCCTGGCTAAGTCATGCGGATTGCCGACGAGGGCTTCACGCCGTTTCGACGATCAGGGCGACCGCCGCCCCCTCGATCCGCACGCAGGTCTCGCAGAGTGTGCGTTGCCCGGATCCGGGGCGACCTTCGACCCCCTATAGCGCTCAGTGAGGTTTCCCCTGAAACCCCCACCACCCCTCACCCCAGCCTAGCGCTCGCCCCCGCCCTCCCCCGCCACCGAAGCCACCTCCGGAATCTTCCCGGTCGCGATCGTGAACAAGAGCAGCGGCACCTCGAGCACCGCCGTCAGCGTCGCGAGGAACATCACGATCCCGCGCGCGACGCGCGTCGCCAGGTAGGCATCCGGCAGCGCGACGTACACGAACGCGATCATCCCGGCCGTCACCGCGAAGCCGCCGAGCGACATGATCGTGAACTCGCGCACGCCGTTCGACGGATCGATGTTGAACAGGAACGGCGAACGCAGGTCGCTGGTCACCGGGAACCGCCCTCCGGCCGCGAGGCCCGCCAGCAGGTGTCCCCACTCGTGCAGCACGAAGGCGACGGCGCCGACCAGTCCCCCCGCGACGACACCGAGCGTGTCCGCGACCGGCCCCGCCGCGGCCGACCGCCCGGCGGCCAGCCACCAGACGAGCGTCGCAACCACGACCACCGCCGAATCCCTCGCGGCCATCTTCCCGATCATGCGCTGATTCCCCCTTCGCGGGCCGGCCATGCCGTCCGGGGCCGATAGGAACCACCGCGACCGCAGCGACGCAAAGGCCGGGACCGGCCCCCTCGCGATTTCCGCGAACTTTCCGAGTTCTTTCCAGACCTCCGGGGCCGGTCCGGGGCAACCTGCCATCGTCGCAAGGGGGCGGAACCACTGGAGCCCCACAGCGAGAAACGCAGAAAGAGGAAGAACTCCGATGAAGAAGTTTCCCTGTTCCCGCGCCACGTTGCTGAAGGCCGCCGCCCTCGCGCTCGCCCTCGTCGCCGCGCCGATGCCCGCCCTGGCCGCCTGCGGCGACTCGGTCGTCGACGCCGGCGAGGACTGCGACGACGGCAACCTCGACCCCGGCGACTGCTGCTCGGCCGCCTGCCTGTGGGAAGACAACGGCTCCCCTTGCGACGACCCGGGTGCCTGCTTCGCCGAGGGCGCCTGCGACGACGGGGAGTGCGTCGGCACGGTGGCGGAAACCTGCGACGACGGGGACCCCTGCACCACCGACTACTGCGACCCCGACGCCGGCGGCTGCCTGGCGCGGGCGATCGACGGCTGCTGCACGACCGACGAGGAGTGCGACGACCGGATCCTCTGCAACGGCGCCGAGACCTGCGTCGTCTCGCCGTTCGCGCCGACCGGCAGCTGCCACGCCGGCGTGCCCACCGGCTGCGACGACGGCGACGCGTGCACGACCGACGTGTGCGTCCCGTCGCGACGCGGCTGCCAGTACACGCCCGACGAGGACAACGTCGGCTGCGTCGCCGAGGACGCCGACGGCGACGGCGTGTGGGACCGCCTCGACTTCTGCACGGACACGCCGTTCGGGGTCGCGGTGGACGACGAGGGCTGCGCGGCCGGCGACCACGCCGAGAACTCGCGACGCATGATCGCGGAATCGGACTCGGCGCTCGAGAAGCTCGAACGCACGTTCTTCGCGCCCGACGACATGAAGAAGGAGCGCACGCTGCTGACGAAGATCCGCCGCACGATCGAGCAGGCCGCCTACACGTTCCGCAGCGCGCGCTCGTGCTCCGCGGCGAAGCGCTTCGCGAAGGCGGTCAAGCTGAAGGAGAAGGTCCTGATCTCCCTCGATCTTCGCCGCCGCGCCGCCTACATCCGCCCCGAGGCGCCCGTCGCGCCTGCCCAGCCGGGCGTCGGTTCGGACACGACACCGGCCGACATGCTCGCCGCCTACTTCGAGATCGCCTCCGCACGCGTCGAGGCCGCCTCCGCCCGCTTCGTCCGCTCGAGCGTCGCCGTCGACGAGGCGTGCCGCACCCACGTCCGCGAGAAAAGCGAAGGCACGGTCGCTTCGGTCGACGAACAGCGCGGGCGTCTCGTGCTGACCGACGGCCGCATCGTGCGCGCGGCCGGCGCGGTGATGCGCGGCACGCCGACGCCGGGCACCGTGATCCTGTTCGGCGGGGAACGGTTCGGCGGAAGCGACATCCTCGGCGGGACCGTCGTCACGCGGGTCCCCAGGCCCGAACTGACGCCGTACGACATCACGCAGTGCTACGCGCTCATGGTCGCCCCGGCGCAACCCGAAGCGGACCTCGGCACGTCACCGATCCTGCATCCGTTCACCGGCTACCGCGCCGAAGGCGCGGCGGCCACGTCGACGGTGTGGCTCGAGCGCGGCATGGCGCTTTACGTGAAGCAGAACTGCACTCCTCCAGGCACCACGCCGGACCCGTCGGGGAACTACACGCGCTACCTGGCCAGCCTGTCCTTCAAGACGAAGGCCCCGTTCAGCAGCAAGACCGTCTACGCGTCCGCGTGGCTGTACGGATCGGGCAAGTGGATGAAGATCGGCGGCGACCTTAGCGGACCGGGAACGCTGACCGTCGAGTGGTCCGAAGAAGCCTGCAACGCCGCGAACACCCCGGAGTGCGGCAACCGCCGGCTCGCGAGGAAGGTCGTGTACCAGATCAACGTGAACAAGCCGGGCGGCCTCTGCCGCGCCGAGTACGAGGAGACCGAGTTCGAGCTCGCCGACCGCGACCCCGACGCCGAAGGCGCAGGCCTCTTCGACAGCCTGATGGACGACTTCGTCGAGGCACGCGTCATCGGCACGAGCGGCCTGCACACCGCACTCGGCGGGACGCGTTCGTTCACGGCGTCGGCGTACAAGGTCATCGACCCGATGACCACGAGCTACCCCGTCCTCGAGACCGTCGGCCAGGGCGAGGCGTTCGCGATCTTCGCGGCGCGCGACCCGTTCTGGAACGAGCCTGGCGACCAGGGCGTCGACGGTCCCGCCGGCGTCTCGTTCCCGTCCGTCCAGGGCACGCGCAACGGCGCGCCGTACCGCTACCTCTGCGCGGTCCCCGACCTCGTGCGTGACCGCATCGACGAGTGCCCGGGCGAGCCGAACAGCTACTTCCGCCTGCCGTGGGAGTACGAGACCGGCAACGTCAAGTGCGGCCAGGGCAACAACTCGCAGTGGACGCATTGCGGGGAGAACTACCCGTACGAGTGCGCCGGGAAGTTCGCGTTCGACTTCTCGATCCCGGAGGGCCGGCCGATCCTCGCAGCCCGTGGCGGGACCGTGCTGGCCACGCGCGACAACGCGAAGAACAGCTGCTTCGACCACTCCAAGACGATCTGCACCGAGGAGCAGTTCTTCTGCTGCGTCGAGTCGAGCGGCGGCGGGATCTGCACCAAGGGCGACCCGGCGAAGGCCGGCGACGTCTGCGGCGCGGATTCGGAGTGTGACAGCTCCGCCGGCGGCGACGGACAGTGCCGCTGCGCGGCCAACGTCGTCGCGATCGAGCACGACGACGAGAGCGTCGGGATCTACGTCCACATGCAAGAGAACGGCGTGGACGTCTTGCCCGGCGACCGCGTGCTGCGCGGCGACGAGATCGGCACCACCGGCAACACCGGCTGCTCGACGGGCCCGCACCTGCACCTCCAGACGGTCGGCACCATCGGCGTCGGCACGCAATGGGAACAAGCGAGCCGGCTGATGCGTTTCCAGACCGCAGCCGGCGGCACCTGCGTGACGCCGACCTCACCGAACCTGTACCGCTCGAACAACTCGGTCTGGTTCGCGTTCTAGGAGGACGCCCGGCTGTGGCGCGGGGGACCGTCCCCTGCGCCACAGCCAAGGCCCCTGCGGCGAAACGGGCGTAGCCCATCTTGCGAACGTGACAGGCATCACGGCTCGCGACGGAATCCGGGCGACGACGCTGGACAACGACGATGCGCGGTCCGACCTTGTCGCCGTGCCGGTTTCGAACGTCGCGGACGCACGCTGCGACACCGCAAGCACCGGCGACCAGGAGGGACCATCGCCATGCTTCATCGCGGCAGCATCGTCTTCTCGATCCTCTTCTTCCTGCTCACGACGACCGTGGCAGCGCGTGCCGCGGACTGCGGAGACGTGATCGGAGGCGGGGACGGCGTGAAGACCTCCGACGCGCTCGCCGTGCTTCGCAAGTCCGTCGGCCAGCCCGTGTCGCTCCAGTGCGAGGCCTCCGAATCCCAGTACAGCAAGATCCGCGTCTACGGCCTCGAGGGCTGCTCCAGCACCAAGTTCAAGGCTTCGACCGGGGAGACGGTGACCGCGACCGAGGGAAACTACTCGTCTTATATCGAGTTCCCCCACGACAGCGTCAGCTGGGTCGAAGTGACGGCCTGCGGCGAAACGGTCCGCTTCGACGGCCCGTTCACGATCCCGCGCGAGCGCATGCTTCACGCGGAGATCCTGCTGCTCGATCCCATCTGGCTCGGGTACACCTGCGACGACATCGTCGTGTACGTGACGCTCATCGACGACGGCCCGCGGCCGGGCGGGAACCCCTGACCCCGCGGGCGACTCGCTCGCGACGGGTCGGGGTTGGCGCACCGCCCGCCGGTCGGCTACGGTCGCGCCCGTTCGCACCCGCTCGCGAACCCCAAGGAGCCCCCCATGGCCGACCACAACGGAACGTGCCTCTGCGGCGCCGTCGAGATCGCGATCACCGGCGACCCGCAGGTCCAGGCGTTCTGCCACTGCGAGTCCTGCCGCCGATGGCTGAGCGCGCCGATCCACGCCGCCGCGCTCTGGCCGACACCGAACGTCAGCGTCGTGCGCGGCGCCGACAACCTTGCCGTCTTCAAGCGCACCGAGAGCAGCCACCGCCACTTCTGCAAGTCGTGCGGCACGGGCGTGCTGGTGCGCCATCCCGCGCTCGGCATGACCGACGTCCCGGCGGCGATGGTGCCCGGCCTGCCGTACCAGGCGACCCTGCACGTAAACTACGGCGAGAAAGTCCTCGCCGTGCGCGACGGGCTGCCGAAGTTCAAGGATTTCCCGAAGGAGTTCGGCGGCTCCGGAGACGTGCTGCCGGAGTGAGGCCGCGCGGCGCTGGAATCTTTCGGCGTTCCGCGACACGAAACGCTCCATGTCGATCCCCAAGCAACCGCGCGCCGTCGTCACCGGCGGCGCGGGCGGCCTCGGCCGCGCGTTCTGCCTGGCCCTGGCCGCCCGCGGCGCGAAGGTCCTCGTCAGCGACGTCGATCCCGCCGGCGCGGCGGAAACCGCGCGACTCGTCTCGGCGGCAGGCGGCACGGGCCACGCCGTGCGCTGCGACGTCTCCGACCCGGAACAGGTCGCGAACCTCCTCGCCGAAGCCGACGCGAAGCTCGGCGGCGTCGACCTCGTCGTCAACAACGCCGGCGTCGCGGTCGCCGGGCCGGTCGGCGAGATCCCGCTCGAGAACTGGCGCTGGATCACGTCGGTCAACTACTGGGGCGTGATCCACGGCTGCCACGTGTTCCTGCCGCGCTTTCGCCGGCAGGGTTCGGGACACGTGCTGAACGTCGCGTCGACAGCCGGGCTCGTGTCGGCGCCCCTCATGGCGCCGTACAACATGACGAAGGCCGCCGTCGTCGCGCTGTCGGAGACGCTGGCGGGCGAACTGCACGGCACCGGCGTCGGCGTCACGGTGCTGTGCCCCACGTTCTTCCGGACCAACATCATGGCGAACAGCCGCCGCACGGCGATGGACGACAGCGGCATGGACCGGGTCGTCGACCACCGCATGGACAGTTCCAGGCTGCAGGCCGACGACGTCGCGCGCGTCGCGCTCGAGGCCTGCGACCGCGGCCAGCTCTACGCCGTGCCGATGAGCGACGGCCAGTGGAGCTGGCGCATGAAGCGCCTGATGCCCGAACGCTTCCACGTCGTGATGCCGCGCCTGCTCGCGAAGATGCGCGAGCGTGCGGCGCGGCAACGCGGCTGACGTTCAGTCGTCCCTGGCGATCGCATCCCTCACCGTCCTCGGCGCGCTCGCGCGCAGGTCGCTCTTTCCGCGCAGGATCTTCGTGGACAGGGTGTAGGCCTCGCGGTGGCCGAGCGTGCGCCAGCGCCTGCCGGCCCGCAGCGCGATCTCGTCGAGCGAATCGACGAGCGCGCGGACCTCGTCGAGGGGAAGGCCTTCCATGTAGCCCGCCAGCTCGGCCTGCGCCCTCTGGACCCAGCGGGCCGCTTCCGCGTAGCTCTCGCGCTCGTTCAGCTCGAGGGCGCGCGCCACGATGCCCGCGTGCCACAGCCGCGCCGCGCGCAGCGCGAGGGCGACGTCGCGCTGGCCGCCGGTCGGACAGGACGCCGCGCAGCGCGCGGTCCCGCGACTCGCGTCCGGGTTCTCCCACGACGCGTCGGCCTCGGCGCGCAGCGCGTCGCCGGACGGCCAGACCAGCAGCACCACGCGCACGCCGCGGCCGGTCGCGACGCGGTCGAAGCGCGTCTCGCCCGCGGCCCGCGAAACGTCGCCGCCAAGCAGCAGCCGGCGGCCCGCGCCGGCGCACGAGACGGCCAGCCGCAGGTCCCGCGCCGCGACGCTGCGCAGGCCGCGCAGCTCGCCGAGCACGATCTCGACGATCTCGTCGGGGATCGACGCGTGGTGGAACTCCCCCGCCCCGCCGTCGGCGAGCGCGGTGAGCTGGTCGGCCAGGTAGTCGGCGCCGATCCCGACCGTGATCGTGCGAATGCCGCGATCGGCGAGCGCGGCCGCGTGCTCGCGCAGCGCCGCCGGCTCCGTGATGCCCCGGTTGCCCATGCCGTCGGAGAGCACGAGCACCCAGGAGTCGTGTCCGGCGGGCGCGCCGCCGCGCGCGACGAGTTCGGCCGCGCGCGCGAAGCCGTCGAACAGTGCCGTCATCCCGCGCGTCTCGATCCCGGCGAGCCGGCCGCGAATCTCCAGGCGCGCACGATCGTCGAGCGCGACGCTCGGCGTGACGTCGACGACCTCGTCATCGAACGCGGCGGCGGCGAACCGCTCGCCGTCGCGCAGCGACTCGAGCACGCCGGCCGCGGCGCGCCGGGCGGCTTCGAGCTTCCCGCCGGCCATCGAGCCGGAGCGATCGATCGCGAGGCCGATGCTGAGCGGCGGCCGCTCGCCGGGCGTCAGGCGCGGCGTCGCCGGGACGAACGTGACCTCGACGGCGACGGGGCGCCCCGGCGCGGCGTCGCCGCGTTCCCAGCAGACGTCGAGCGTGGCGAAATCGTGATGGCTGGCCTCTGGCGTGTCGTTCATGGGGTTCTCCTTCGGTAGATCGTCTGTTGCAGCAGCTGCGCGACCGCCTCGAGCAATCGCACGTCGTCGCCTTCGAGCGGACCTCGTGCCGCAATCTCGAGATCGCGGCCGACGGCCACGCGCAGCCACGGGTCGGCGCGCGACGACGGGCGCGCCGGCGCAGCCTGTTCGGGCTCGAGCCCAGCCAGGGCCTCGTGCAGGCGTTGCAGCGCGAACGATGCGCGCGAGCGCTGCGCGGCCTGCAGGTTCACCTCGAGCCGTCCGCGAAGCGTCGTCTTCCCGACGGCCAGGCGAGCGACGGGTTCCGGCGACGGGCGCGGTCGCGCGACCGAATCGGCAGCCCGAGGCATCCGCGCGTACCGTTCCGGGGACTCCCGAACGCTTCGCAGGTACTGGAGCGCGCCTTCGTTGCGCCCCTGCGGCGGCTCGGCAGCCGGTTCCGGCGCGGCCGGCATCCTGTTCCCTTCCGGCATCGCGCGCGGCGGCGAGGCGTCGCCATCGCCGTTGTCGTCCACGAGCGTGAACGGGAGCTTTCCGTCGGCCACTCCGCCGAGCAGCCTCGCGTCCTGCAGTCGTTCGAGCAGCACGCGAAGGCTCTCGGTCGTGGTGCCGGCCGGAGCCTCGGCGCGAAGCCGCTTCCAGGCGCGCAGCCGGTCGAGATGCTCGCGCCCGTACGTCGCGCCGCGCCCGCCCGACGACGCCCCCGGAACGACGGCCAGCCGGATCAGCTCGCGGATCTGCCGCGCGGGAACACCCGACAGACGTTCGAGTTCACGGAGCGAATAGCGCGCGTCGTCGGCCACGGACGCACCCTACAACTCGCCATGGCGACTTTCCGTGCCGCGCGACACAGGTCCGGGCGGGTTTTCGAAGTCGCGGACCGGCAACCCGCTGGTGCCCGGTCGCGCGATCCACGACACTGCCGTCAGGAGAAACCGCGAATGTCCCGCAAGACCATCCAGCAGGCGCAGCGTGCGTGGGCCGAACGTCGTTCCCTCGACATCGACGGGAACGGCTACTGCCGAGCGCTCGACGACAACCTCTTCCGCCCCCTCTCGCCATCGACCCGGGAAGAACTGCTTTCGGGCGACGGCGGGGAACTCGGCACGGAGGGCCAACCCGGCAAGGCGCAGGCGCTGCACTCCTCGTCGATGCTCGCCTGCAACTTCTTCGACTACTGGCGCAGCCGAGATCTCTCGATACTCTCGAGGCTCTTCGGGACCGGCGAACTCGCTGGCCTGCAGTTCGAAGCGAAGTTCCCGACGGGGCTGCGGGGAAACGCCCCGAACCTTGACGTCGTCCTCGACGAGGCTGGAGGCGGGGTCGTCGCGATCGAGAGCAAGTTCACGGAGCCGTACAGCGGCTCGAACAAGAACGGCGTCCTTCGCGATGCGTACTTCGAGCAGACCGGGACGTGGAGCGCCAAAGGGCTCCCGGGGTGCCAACGCCTGGCCGAGGAGTTGCGGGGGAATCCGACGCGTTTTCGCGTGCTCGACGCCGCGCAACTGCTGAAACACATGCTCGGCCTCGCGAACTGCGGCAGGCCGTGGCGCCTTCACTGCCTGTGGTACCGCGCCGAAGGAGAGATCGGCGATCTGCACGCCGCGGAGCTGGAACAGTTCGCCTCGGCGATCGGCCCGGACGCTCCCCGCTTCACGGCCGAGACGTACCAGGACGTCTTCGGCCGCATGAAGAACCTGTGCCCGGCAGGGCACGAAGCCTACCTGGACTACCTCGAGGGGCGATATTTCCCGCCGGCGTGACGAGCCCGCCCGCCAAGCCGGACTGGAACGCTACGTACGAGACCGAGGGGAACGAACGGAGGGCTCCCGATCACGCCGACCGCCAGCGCGCCGCGTGCTCCGCCATTCGCGGACCTTCGGTCGGCCAGTCGTGAAGCGTCGCAGGGTCGAAATCGGCGCCGTTCGGCCACACCAGCGTGTCGGCCTCGGGATCGATCGCGACCACCGCGCGGGAATCCTGATGGCTCACGTGGATATGCGGGCGATGGTGCGTCGCACCCGGCTCCGCGTACATCCGAACGACGATCCCGAAGAACCTCGCGATCTCCGGCACGAGCGACTCCCTCCAGCGACGAGGAGAGCCGTACCATCGTTCGAAGCGGCTCGTCAGACCACGGATGTCATGACCCGCGTCGCGCCCTTGCCGCGCGAACGGCGACGGTC
>CAYYZO010000011.1:0-5949 GCA_964476185.1 uncultured Myxococcales bacterium | reverse complement strand
AGACCACGGATGTCATGACCCGCGTCGCGCCCTTGCCGCGCGAACGGCGACGGTCCATGCTCGCGCCATGCCGTCCCCCGAGTCGTTCGTCACGCGCTACGACGTGGCGCGATACTTCGCGCTGGCCGACGACGGCCTGTTGCCCGAAGGCGAACGCACCGAGCTCCTCGACGGCCTCATCGTCGCGATGGCGCCGCAGTCGCCCGTGCACGCGGCGGCGGTGTACCGCGTCGAACAGGCCTTGCGCTCAGTGCTTCCCGAAGCGACGGTGATCCGCGTGCAGATGCCGCTCGTGGCGGGACCGACGAGCGTCCCGGAACCCGACATCGCCGTCCTCGGCGGCCGGGAGCAGGACTACGTCGCGCGCCATCCGGGAACGGCCCGCCTCGTCGTCGAGATCGCGATCGCAACGGTGTCGCAGGACCGCCTGACCAAGACGGCCATCTACGCCGCGGCCGGCGTCGAGGCGTACTGGATCGTGCAGCCCGTCGAAGAGTGGGTCGAGGTGCATCGCCGGCCGAATCCGCAGCGGCGCGCCTACTCGCTCGTGTCGCGGCACCGCGTCGAATCCCGGCTCGAAGTCCCCGGCTTCGACGACGTGCTGGTCGACGTCGCGACCCTCTTTCCTCCGCGCCCGCGCTGATCCGCGGCCCGTCGCTTGCGCCTCCCGGCGAATGGAGCGAAAGCATCGGTCGCAGACGAAGAGGAGGAAGACCCATGAGCGATTTCACCGTCCCCGAGCACCTGCCCGACTGGATCTCGAGCCACGTGCGCCAGTACCTGGAGAGCGGCGGCACCGAAGGGCACATCTGGGATTCGACGCCGGTCGGCGGCCCCGGGCCGCTGCCGTGCCTGCTGCTCCTGACGAAGGGCCGCAAGAGCGGCCGCAAGATCACGGTGCCGCTGATCTACGGCGAGACCGGCGGGCGCTACGTGATCATCGCCTCGCGCGGCGGCACGCCGACACACCCGGACTGGTACCTCAACCTGTCGGCCGACCCGCACGTGCGCGTCCAGGTCGGCACCGAGCGCTTCGACGCGGTCGCGAGCACCTGCCCCGAGGGCGCCGAACGCGACCGCCTGTGGAAGCAGATGGCCGAGATCTACCCGCCCTACGACGCGTACCAGTCGATGACCGAGCGCCGCATCCCGGTCGTCATCCTCGAGCCGCAGGGAGCGAAGGAGAAGGTCAAGGCCTGACGGCGCGCCAGCGGCCGTCTTCCTCGCGAATCGTCCCGGCCGCGACGCCGCGGCGCAGGTGCTGCTCGATCGTGCGCTTCTCGACCGCGTCGACGAACGGCAGCGTGGCGTGGGCCGGGTACAGGAAGCGGTGCGCGACCATCTCGGCGAGCGTGCGCGATTCGCCGGCCAGGTACTCGTGGATCGCCGCGTCGCGCTCGGCGATGCGGCCCGCGAAGCGCGCGAGCTTCTCCTCGAACACGGCGCGGTCCTCGATCACGCCGACGTGGTGGAACGAGACCCACGCGCGCGCCGGGATCAACGCGATGCGCGCGAGCGAACGCTCGAAATCCTCGAGGTCCGACCATGCATCGCCGTAGTAGGGACCGAAGCCCGTCAGGTCGATGTCGCCGAGGAAGAGCACGCCCTCGGGCTCGGCGAGCAGCACCGAATGCCCGCGCGTGTGCCCCGGAAGATGGATCGCGCGCACGCTCGCTCCGCCGAGGTCGAACACCGCCCCGTCCTCGAACGCGCGCGCGTCGGGGCGCGGCGCGTAGTGGAACGAGTCGACCAGCCAATCCTTGAGGCCGTCGGGCGGCATCTCGTAGCCGTACATGGCGAGCAGGCCGTCCATCGAGCGGATGCCGTCCACGTCCTCGCGGTGCGCGTGGACCTCGGCTCGCGGGAACAGGCCGAGGCCGGCCACGTGGTCCTCGTGCACGTGGCTCAGCACCACGAGATCGGCGGCGTCGCGGAACTCGGGGGCCCGCTCGACGAGCGCGAGCGACGGATCGAGCACCGCGACGCGTTCGCGCCCGCGCACGAAGATCGAGTTGCCGTGCGGGTACTTCCCGTTCTTGTCGCCGAGGACGACGGTGACGCTGCCGAACGTGCGGTCCATGATCTCTCCCCCGGGATCCGGCCCGGATCTCAGCGAGGCGCGATGCGCACGCCGCCCGTGACGCGATTGCTCGGGTGCAGGACGACGAGCTCGCCGGCGTCCAGGCCGGCCGTGATCTCCGCGCTCACGCCGTTGCGGTGGCCGACCTCCACGTGGCGCAGTTCGGCGCGGCCGCCGTCGTCGACGAACAGCGCCCAGCGCTCGCCGTCGCGGAACAGCGCCGTCAGCGGCACCCGGACGACATCCTCGGCCTCCCAGAGCACGACCCGCGCCTCGACCTGGTAGCCGTGCCCCAGCCGGTCCCACGACTCGCGCGGGCTCGTGAAGTCGATGATCACGTTCACGCGCTGCTCCTCGATGCCGAGCGCCGAGACCTTCGTGAAACCGTACGGCTCGACGCGCCGGACGCGGCCCTCGATCGTGCGGTCGAGTCCCCAGCGCTCGATCAGCACCCGCTGGCCCGCGCCGACCTTGACCGCGTCGGTCGAGAGGAAGTCGGCGACGATCTCGAGGTCCGCCGGGTCCCCGATCTCGACAAGAAGCTCGCCCGCCGCGACGACGCGCTCGCTCTCGTTCGGGATGCGCAGCACGTTCCCGCCGCGCGGGGCCCGGACCGCGATGGAGCCGCTTCGCCCGCCGCGCTCGCGCGCCTCGGCCGGGCCGAGCAGCTCGGCGCGCGCCCGTTCGAGCTCGGACGCGCGCACCTGGACGGCGGCCTCGGCCGTCGCGAGCGCCGCGGTGGCGGCCCGGTAGCGCCGCTGGGCCTCGTCGGACTCGCGCTCGGAGATCGTTCCGCTCTTCTTGAGTTCCCGCGCGCGCTCGAACTCGGCCCGCGAGAACTCGAACTCGGCGCGCGCCTGCTCGATCTCGGCGCGCGCCAGCTCGAGCGCCGACTCCGCGGCGTGCACCGCGGCGCGCGCCTGCGTCTCGCTGCGCGGGTCGAGGAACGCCGGCTCGAGCGGCTCGATGCGCGCGAGCACGGTCTCGTTCGCGACGACCGGGTCGCCGACGTGGGCATCGATGCGGAGCAGGTGGCCGGCCACCGGCGCCGACAGCCCGAAGACGTCGTGCACGCGCGTCTCGCCCTCTTCGTCCACGGTCACGACGAGCGGGCCGCGCTCGGCGACGTGCAGGTCGACGACGACCGGGCGCGGCGCGAACGCCCACGCGAGGCCGAGGGCGATCGCCACGGCGACCGGGGTCCAGGTGAGAAGTCTTCGCGCCTGAGCGTTCACGTTCACTCCCGCGTCTTCAGCACTTCGATGAGGTCGAGCCGCGCGATGCGACGGCCGACGACCACCATCGAGGCCGCTGTCGATCCGATCGCGACCAGCGCCGCCGTGCCGTACGTCGAAGGCTCGATCACGAACGGCACACGGTAGAGCTCGGTGCGGAACAGCGCGGTCATCAGTCCCGACAACCAGGTCCCCAGCACGCACCCGACCGGGAGCGCCACCGCCGCGAGCACCGCGACCTCGCCGAGCAGGATATAGGCTGTCTCCGCACGACTGAACCCGAGCACGCGAAGGGTCGCCAGCTCGCGTCCCCGCTCCGACAACGCGATGCGGGTGCTGTTGTAGGCGACCCCGAACCCCAGCACGCACGCCAGCGCCGAGAACATCGACACGAAGACCATCAGGTGCTCGGCGATGGTTTCGTAGAACGAGTCGATCGCCGCCTGCCGGAGCATGACGGCCGAGGCCATCGGCAGTTCCTTGAGCTCCCGGTAGAGCTCGGCCTCGCGCGTGCGATCGACCAGCAGGTTCACGTACCCCGTGCTCGCGCGCTCCTTCATCAGCCGGTCGAGCGCGGCGGCGTGCATCCAGGCGGGCATACCGATCCAGGTCTCGACGAGCGCGACCACCGGCAGGCGCACTTCCGGGCGCCGGCCTTCGAGCACGCGAAGGTCCACGAGGTCGCCGGGGCCGACCCCGAGCTTGTCGGCGAGCGCCGACGCGAGCACGAGCCCGTCCTCGGGCGGCTCCACGATCGCGTCGCGCAGGTCGTCGTAGATCGGCTGCAGGTGCGCGTCGCCGGTCACTCCCGTGACGCTGCCTCGGTGACGGGCCGTCCCGACCGTGAAGTCGGCCCGGACCATCCGCATCGGCTCGGCCGAGAGAACGCCCGGCAGGTGCTCGAAATCACGCAGCACGGTCGTCGACCGGGTCTCGGCCAGTCCGACCATCACGTGCTGCCGCTGCGCCTGGAAGAAGTACGTGTCGGCGAGGTAGGCGATCGAATCGCTCCACTGGAGCGCGAGCACGAGCAGGCCGACCGAGGCCGCCAGCCCGACGATCGTCAGCCCCGCGCGGTGCGGCCAGCGCACGATGTTGCGAAGGATGATGCGCGTGGGCTGGTCGAGCCACGCGAACGTCCGCGTGCGCCGCGGCCGGCGATGGCGGAACAGCGGCGGCGCCGGCGGCTGCATCGCGGCCGCCGGCGGCAGGTTCGCGGCGCGCAGCACCGACGTCGCGGCTCCGGCCAGCGCCGCCGCCACGCTCGCGAGCGCGGCGATCCCGAAGCCGTCCGCGCTCGGCCGGTACAGCAGCAGCGGGAAGCGGAAGACCTGCGCGTACATCTGCGTGTTCATCCGCCCGAGCCAGCTTCCGAGCAGCATGCCGAACACGATTCCGACCACCGCGATGCCGAGCACCATCTTCGTGTAGTGCGCGCCGACCTGCGTGTTCGTGTAGCCGAAGGCCTTCAACAGGCCGATCTGCGGTCGCTCGGTCGCGATCAGGCGGCCGAGCACCATGTTCGTCAGGAACGCCGAGACGACGAGGAAGATCGCCGGCAGGATCTCCGACATGGTCTCGAGCTGCTCGATCTCGTTCATCACGAACCAGTTGGACAGCTGGTCCGCGCGCGGGATCGCCCCGAGGCCGCCGTAGCGCTCGAGGACGCGGTCGAGGCGCCGGATGACGGGCGTCGGATCGACGCCGCGGTCGAGCTCGAGCGAGACCTGGTTGAACGCCCCGTCGAGGTCGTACGCCGCCTCGAGCGTCTCGCGGCCCATCCACAGCACGCCGAAGCGCTCGTCGTCGGGCATCAGCGCGCCCGGCGCGAGGCTGTAGATGTACTCCGGCGACAGCGCGACCCCGACCACGCGCAGCGTGCGCCGGTTGCCGCGCAGCACGGCCCGCAGCCGGTCGCCGGGGCCGAGCCCGTGCGCGTCGGCGAACGGCTCGTTCAGGACGACCTCGTCGGTCGCGCCGAACTCCACGCTGCGGCCGCTGCGAATCACGAGGCGGTTGAGCAGCGGCTCGTCGCCCGCCGGCACCGACACCAGCTTGCCCATCACCGGCTCGGCGAATCCCTCAAGGTCCAGCGTCGCGTAGCCGACGACGCGGGTCTCGACCGTGCGGACGCCGTCGATCGCGCGGATGCGATCGGCGACGTGCTCGGGAGCGCGCTTCAGCGACGCGAAGACCTCGGCGAGGCGGTAGCGGTCGTAGTAGGCGTCCGTCGTCGCGAACAGCGCGTCCAGCGTGGACAACGACATCACGAGCACGGCGACGCCGGAGGCGATCACGGCCCCGATCGCGAGCACCTGCGAGCGAAGGCGCCAGAGGTCGCGCAACACCTTGCGGTCGAGCGCGCGCACCCTCACCACTCCATCTGCCGCGGCGAGAGCCGCGTGGCGTTCGTGCGCGTCTCGGCGATGCGGCCGTCGGCGAGCTCGACGACGCGGTCGGCCATACCCGCGACGACCTGGTTGTGCGTGATGATCGCCGTGGTCGCGCCAAGCTCGCGATTCACGCGGTCGACCGCCTCGAGCACGAGGATCCCGGTCTCGCTGTCGAGCGCCCCGGTCGGTTCGTCGCAGAGCAGGATCTCGGGCTTCTTCGCGATCGCGCGCGCGATCGCGA
>CAYYZO010000010.1:65094-75495 GCA_964476185.1 uncultured Myxococcales bacterium | reverse complement strand
TTGCAGAGGATGACGCCGTAGAGCAGGCCCCACTTGATGTTCGGGAGCGTCACGCGGCTCAGCAGGTGCCACGTGCGCGCGCCGAGGCTGACGGCCGCCGTTTCCTCCTCGTCGCCGATCGCTTCCATCAGCGGGATCAGTTCCCGCGCGACGAACGGCATCGTCACGAACGCCGTCACCAGGATCAGGCCGGGCGTCGCGAACAGGATCTTGATGTCGTGCTCGCGAAGCCACGGCCCGAAGAGGCCCTGGAGCCCGAAGATCAGCACGAAGATCAGCCCGGCGACGACCGGCGATATCGCGAACGGCAGGTCGACCAGCGAGAGCAGCAGCGAACGGCCCGGGAACCGGAAGCGTGCGATGGCCCAGGCGGCGGCGATGCCGAACGCGACGTTCAGCGCGACCGCGACGGGCGCCACGGTCAGCGTCAGCCGGATCGCAGCGAGCGTGTCCGCGTCGCCGGACAGCTTCTGCCAATAGGCGGCCGGGCCGCCCTTCAGCGCCTCCCAGAACACGTTGGTGACGGGGAGGACGATCAGCCAGCCGAGGACGACCAGCGCGGCGATCGTGAGAGGCCAGCGCACCAGCGCCGGGTCCTGTCCCGCCTGTCGGGGGCCGCGACGCGCGGCTGAGGCCAGGGATCCTGCATTCGCACTCATCGTACCGTCTCCTTCCTGCTCCATTTCTCGATCACGTTGATCAGCACCAGCATCGACAGCGAGATCGCCATCAGCACGACCGCGATGGCGGCGGCCTCGGCGTATCGGAAGCTCTCGAGCGCCGAGACGATGAGGACCGGCGCGATCTCGGTCTTGAACGGGATGTTCCCGGACACGAAGACGACCGAACCGTACTCGCCGAGCCCGCGCGCGAACGCGAGGGCGAATCCCGTCGTGACGGCCGGCAGCAGCGTCGGCGCGATCACGCGCACGAACGTCTGCAGCCGCGACGCCCCGAGGCAGGCCGAGGCCTCTTCCATCTCCGCGTCGAAGTCCTCGAGGATCGGCTGCACCGTGCGCACGACGAACGGCAGGCCGATGAACAGCAGCACGAGCACGATCGCCAGGCGCGAGTACGCGCCGTGGATGCCGAGCGGCACGAGCCATCGACCGATCCAGCCGTTCTCGACGTAGAGGCTCGAGTAGACGAGGCCCGCGACGGCCGTCGGCAGCGCGAAGGGCAGGTCCACGAGCGCGTCGAGGAAGCGGCGTCCGGGAAAGTCGTAGCGCACCAGCACCCAGGCGACGAGCACGCCGAGCGGTACGCTCACCGCGGCGGCCACGAGCGAGGTGCCGATGGTGAGCGTGTACGCGGCTTGCGCGCGCGGCGACCAGACCGCGGAGACGAACTGCTCGAGCGGGATCGATCCCGCCTTCACGAAGCAGGCGGCCAGCGGCAGCAGCACGAGCAGGCTGAGGTAGGTGAGCGCGAACCCCAGGCTCAGGCGAAACCCGGGCAGTACACTATTGGCGGCGGCGATCATGGCTGTTCCC
Source organism: uncultured Myxococcales bacterium (assembly GCA_964476185.1). Classification (GTDB taxonomy): domain Bacteria; phylum Desulfobacterota; class Binatia; order UBA1149; family CAITLU01; genus DATNBU01. The sequence goes on along the minus strand of CAYYZO010000010.1, from coordinate 74,002 downwards.
CCAAGGAGCGTGCGGCTCAGCGTCCGCCCGACCAGATCTGGTCGAAGATCGCGCCGTCCGCGAAGTAGCGCCGGTTGGCCTCCTCGAAGTCGGCGGCGACGGTCGTCACCGGGAAGATCTCCAGGCCCGGCAGCGCCGCCAGCGTGGCGGCGGCCGCCGCCGTCGTGGGTCGATAATGATGCTTCGCGATCACCGCCTGGGCCTGCGGCGTGTAGAGGTACTCGAGGTAGGCCTGCGCGATCGCCCGCGTGCCGTGACGATCGACGTTGCGGTCGACGACGGCGACGTGCGGCTCGGCGAGGATGCTCGCCGACGGGTAGACGATCTCGACGCTCCCGCCCGTTTCGGCCACCGACAGGTACGCCTCGTTCTCCCAGGACAGGAGCACGTCGCCGATGCCCTTCTGCGTGAAGGTCATCGTCGAGCCGCGCGCGCCGGTGTCGAGCACCGGGGCCTTCTTGTAGATCTCGGTGACCAGCCGGCGCGCGTCGTCGTCGGCGCCCCCCTTGTGAAGCACGGATCCCCACGCGGCGAGGAAGCTGAGCTTGCCGTTGCCCGACGTCTTCGGGTTCGGCGTCACGATCTGGATGCCGGGCTTCTCGAGGTCGCTCCAGTCGTGGATCCCCTTCGGGTTTCCCTTGCGGACCAGGAAGACGATCGTCGACGTGTACGGCAACGACCGGTTCGGCAGCTTGTCCACCCAGCCTTCGGCGACGAGGCCGCTTGCGCGGATCGCGTCCGTGTCGGGGAACATCGCGAGCGTGACCACGTCGGCCTCGAGGCCGTCGATGACCGCACGCGCCTGCGAGCCCGATCCTCCGTGGGACTGCTGGATGGTCAGATCGATGCCGCGGTCCGCGGCGGCGCTGGCGATGAACAGCGCGTTGATCTCCTTCCAGAGTTCGCGGGTCGGGTCGTACGAGACGTTCAGGATCTCGGCGTCCTTGGCCACCGCGTTCCGCACGGGGACGGCGGCAGCGGCCGAGAAGGCCAGCGCAGCCAGCAGCAGCGGGCGGGCGCGCCGGACGGCGGCCGTTCGGGATGGGAGTCGGGGGGGCTTCATGGTTCGGCTTGCTCCTTCGTGCGACCACGTTGGTCGCTTCGGGGCCTGCCATCAGCAACGGCTGTGCCGTTGCTAACCCCACTGATCCAAGTGTCTGGAATGTATGGGATGTCGTGCCGATGGCCGCCCGTGGCCGGATGCTGTGACCGTGATATGTAACGGCCATGCCAGCCTTGCCCTTGACCACGGCCGTGGTATTTCACGCCAACTGTTGGCGCCGTTTCACGGGAGGATCGATTGAAAGAGGTTCCCGACCTGTTGTTGGCGGTCTGGCGCGAGGCCTGCCGTCACACCGACATCGCCACGTCCACGGGTCGCATCGCGGCGATCGTCTCCCCGCGGCTGCCGATCGACCACGCCGGCATCCTCGCGTTCGACTGGAACCGGGGGCGCGTGCTGTTGCGCGCCGGCGAACTCGGCGACTCGGCGCGACCGGCGGCTGCCGACCGCGAGCTCGCCGAGCCGCAGAAGGCGGCCCTGCACGACTGGGCCCGAAGGGGGCGCGTGCTGGTCTGGCCGAACGCCCGCGCGTCGGCCGTCGAGGAGGTCGTCGCCGGAGCGTTGCTACCGGCGCCGGACGGGACCAACTGGATGGTCGGCGCCCTCGGCGACGACGACGAGAGGATCGGGGCGCTCATCGTTCGCGCCCGCGCCGGCGAGCGATTCGGCGAGTCGCACGTCGAGATCTTCGAAGCCCTGCTCGAGCCGATGTCCGCGGCGTTCGAGAACGACCGGCGGTTGCACGAACTCGCGGCGCTTCGCGAAGCCGCGGAAGCGGACAAGCGCTCGGCGCTCGCCCGGCTCGGCCGCGAGGAACTCCGCGAGACGGTCGTTGGCGCCGACGCCGGTCTTCGACCGGTCATGGAGCGAGTGAATCTCGTCGCCCGGCTCGATGTCCCCGTGCTCCTGCTCGGGGAGACCGGCACCGGCAAGGAAGTCATCGCGCGGACGATCCACGAAGCGTCGTCGCGAAGCCGCGGCCCGTTCATCCGCGTCAACTGCGGCGCGATCGCGCCGGAGCTGATCGATTCGGAACTGTTCGGGCACGAGAAGGGAGCCTTCACCGGCGCGACGTCGTCCCGCCGCGGATGGTTCGAGCGCGCGGACAACGGCACGCTGTTGCTCGACGAGGTCGGCGAACTCCCGCTGCCCGCGCAGGTGCGCCTGCTGCGCGTGCTGCAGGAAGGCTGCTTCGAGCGGGTCGGAGGCGAGCGAAGCATCAGCGTCGACGTGCGCATCGTGACCTCCACGCACCGGGACCTTCCCGCGATGGTGCAGAACGGCGAGTTCCGCCAGGACCTCTGGTACCGCATCGCCGGCTTTCCGATCGTGCTGCCGCCGCTGCGCGAGCGACGCGAGGACATCCCGGCGCTGGCCGGGCATTTCGCGGCTCGTGCCGCCAGGCATTTCGGCTTGAAGCCGGCAACGCTGACCGTCGAGGACGTGGAACTGCTCGTCGCCTACGACTGGCCCGGGAACGTGCGGGAGTTCGGCTCCGTGATCGATCGCGCCGCGATCCTCGGTGACGGGGAATGCCTCGCCGTCGCCGCGGCCCTCGGCAGTCCCGACCCCGCGTCGGCGCGGATCGTGGCGTCGCTGGCCAGGCCCGATCCCGCGCGCGGCCGTGGAGCGGCTTCTCCGCCGCCTCCAGGCCGAAGCCGGGCGGCGCTCGACGAGGCGATGCGCAAGCACATCGAATCGACGCTGCGCGCCTGCCACGGCCAGATCGAAGGGCGCGGCGGCGCCGCCGAACAACTCGAGGTCAATCCGCACACGCTGCGGTCGCGCATGCGCAAGCTGGGCATCGACTGGTCGACGTTCCGGTCGTGACGGGCGCGAGCCGCGCGGCGCGATCGACGCGCATCCCGCGGAACCGGTGCCCGCGTCGCGGTCAGTGCGTCGCGAAGGCCCCGGCGACGACGGAATTCCATTCCCGGGGGCGTTCGAAGTACGGGGAATGCCCCGCGTCCTCGATGGTCGCGACGACGGAGACGGGAACGAGCGTCGCGGCGTGCTCCACGATGGCCGGCGGGAAGATCGGGTCCCGGCCGCCGACGACGAACAGAGTCGGGACGGTCAGCGTGCGAAGCGCCCCCGCGTCGAACCGCGTGCGGAAGAGTTGTCCGGTGATGACGTCGGGCGCCGGCGCCCCGAACGTCGAAAGCGTCTGGTACAGGTAGCCGAGTTCCGGATGCTCGCGCGAGAACTCGGACGCGAGCGCCGGATGCGCGCCGAACGGCGGGGGCTGGCGGCGGAGCTTCGCCGCCGCGGCGCCGATCTCGCGCAGGTGCGCATCGATCGTCTCGTCCGAGATTCCGCCCGTCGTGTCGGCGAGCACGAGCGCGTCGACGAACTCCGGGGATTCGAGCGCGAGCCCGAGCGCCGTCCATCCACCCATCGACTGTCCGACGACGACGGCGTGTCCCACGCCCGCGGCCACGAGCACCGCGCGCAGGTCGCTGACGAGCTGGCGTCCGTCGTATCGGTCGCGACGCCCGCCCGACGGGGCGAAGCCGCGCTGGCTCAACGTGACGACGGTGTGCGCGGCGGCGAAATGCGCGACCTGCTGGAACCAGACGGCGTGGTTCCCGCCCAGTCCGTGCACGAGCACGATGGCCGGGCCGGCGCCGCAGACTTCGTAGTAGATCGGCACGCCGTCGCTTGCGGTCGCGAACCCGGTGCGCCGGGGGATCGCCCGGGAAACGGCGGACTCGTTCGCGACGTCGTGTCTGGACTCGCGCCCGGCCGCCGGCGCGCAGGCCGCCACGGCCGCCGATACGACGACGGCGAGGATCGCCCGGTTCACGCGTCCTCTCCGTTCCCGTCGTGGACCCGGCGGGGACGGGCACCCGCTGCGGGAGTGCGGCAGGCGGCCGCGCGCGCCGGCGTCCGCCGTCAGAACGCGACCTCGACCGGCGTCGAGTAGAACTGCTTGTACCAGCGGCGGAAGCGCGAGATGTCGCCGTCGCCCTCGGCGAGGTTCGGCTTCTGCTTGAACGTCTTGTTGTTCCAGAGCGGCATGTCGAGCTCCCAGTCCTTCGCGTAGTAGTCGAAGAACCCGTCGACGACCTCGCGGCTGGAATCCTTGTGCACGTAGTAGTTGTGCGTGAGGATCATCAACTCGGGATCGAGCGGGGTCAGCGACTGCACGGAAACGCCGTCGATCAGTCCGCTCACGCGCGTGAGCGAGAGCCCGGGTCCGAACATGAACGAGCGGATCGTCGCCATGCCCTCGGCGCTCGACTGCGCGGACTCGCGCTCGAAGTCGAGGTGCAGCTTGCAGATGGGGCCTTCGGTGTCGTAGACGACGCCGCGCACGTTCATGCCGTGCAGCGTCCCGAAGTGGGCGACGTCGAACCCGTTCTCGTAGAGTTCCTGCGGGTGCGTCGTCAGGCGCCACTGCCGCCGCCCGTGCACGTAGTAGTCGGGCGACGTGGTCTCGGGAATGACCTCGGGCGTCCAGTCCGGGGCCTGGGCCTCGGCGTGATGCCAGATGATGATGAAGCCGTTCTGCTCGCGCACGACCGGAACGCCGATCTTCGCCTTGGCCGGGATGCGCTTCGCGTACGGGATGTCGACGCAGTCGCCGGTCTCGCCGCTCCAGCACCAGCTGTGGAACGGGCAGCGGATGTTGTCGCCTTCGACCTTGCCGCCGATGCCGAGATGCGCGCCGAGGTGCGGGCAGTAGGCGTCGAGCACGTGGGCCTGGCCGCCCTCGCCGCGGAAGACGACGAAGTCGCGGCCGATGGCGTGGACCGGCTTCACTTCGCCCGCGGCGACCTCGTGCGAGTAACAGATGTTGTACCAGCCGTTCGGATAGGGGGGCAGGGGGATGCGCGTCATCGGAAGCCTCGCGGGGGCGATCGCGACCGCCGAGGGCGGTCCGGTCGCGGCTAGAACGTGTTTCAGTCGCGCATTATAGGCGCCGTCTCCGGTGTGTCCACAGGCATCCGGGCCGATCGGGCGCAGGCGATCGTCCGGCCGGGGGTGCCGCGCCCGGGCTTCGCGGACCGCACCCGGAGCGGATGCGTCGCTGGGCCGGGATCGACCCGCTGGTGCAGTTCGCCGCGGACCGCCGGAAAACCGGTCGGCCCCTTTCGGGTGGGTGGCGGAGGATTCGGACCTGCCGGACTCATCCGGCGAGGCCGAGCTGCCGCCGAAGGTCGCGCTTGACGATCTTGCCCATCGCGTTGCGAGGCACGCGGTCGACGAAATGGAACTGCTCGGGGACCTTGTAGCGGGCGAGGTTCGCCGCGCAGCGCTCCCGCAACTCGTCCGCGCTGACCGCGCCGACGCCTTCGGCGAGCTGGACGGCCGCGACGACGCGTTCGCCGAGCCGTTCGTCGGGAATCCCGAGCACGGCGCAGGCGGCCACGCGCGGGTCGCCGTGCAGCACGCGCTCGATCTCCGCCGGGTAGACGTTCGCGCCGCCGCGCAGGATCAGGTCCCCGCGCCGGCCGCGGATGTAGAGCTGGCCGCTCTCGCGATCCCGCAGGCCGAGGTCGCCGGTGTGCAGCACGCCGGCCCGAAGCGCGCGCGCGGTTTCCTCGGGCTTGTTCCAGTACCCGAGCATCGGCGTGTAGACGCCGGCGAAAGGGCCGTCCGTCGCCGGGGCGACGCAGATTTCCCCGACCTCGCCGTCGGGGACCTCGGCCCCCGCCTCGTCGAGCAGCCGGATCGCGACCTGGGGCAGCGCGAGGCCGATCAGGCCTGGTTCCGGCGGGCGGTCACCCGGCGAGCGCGTCACGGCGGTCGGGGCCTCGGTCATGCCGTAGCCGATCGAGACGTCCGCGCCGAATCGTTCGCGGTACAGGCGCAGGAACGCCGGCGGGCACTCGGCGCCGCCGACCTCCGGGCGCACGAGCGAAGCGAGGTCGTCGGTGCGCACGTCCGCGTGCGTGAGGAGGTCGTGGTAGATTGCTGGCACGGCGGCGAAGTGCCCGATGCGCTCGCGGCGCACCCACTCGGCGACGCCGAGCGCGTCGATGCGGTCCATGCAGACGCACGTGCCGTCGATCTGGAACGCGAGCAGCGGCACCAGAACCATCAAGTTCAGTACCGTGAGCGGCAGCAGCACGCCGTGCACCTGTCCGCGCGGATAGGCGTTCGTCGCGGCCGCGACGGCGCCGGGCAGCAGCAGGTTGTGCTGGCTGTGCACGGCGCCCTTCGGGAAGCCGGTGGTGCCGCTCGTGTAGGCGATCGCCGCCGGCGCGAACGGGTCGACGTCGGGCAGCGCGAGGGGTGCACCGTCGCGCGCCGCCTCGAGCGCGCGCGCCCAGTCGCTGGACGCGTCGCCGGCTTCGGCCCGCAGCACGTGCCGGAGCATCGGCAGCTCGCCGCGCACCGACTCGACCTGCGCGACCATCGCGTCGTCGCCGAGGAAGACGGAGGCGCCGGCGTCGGCGAGCATGTACGCCTTCTCGGCCGGAGCGAGCGCGCGTGCGATGCCGACCCAGGTCGCGTCGAGGCGCATCGTCGCGAGGAACGCGATGACGATGTCGGGGTGGTTCCCGGCGCTCATCGCGACGCGGTCGGCGGCGCGAACGCCGAGCCGGTGAAGAGCCCGGGCGGCCGCATCGACGGCTTGATCGAGCTCGGCGTAGGTGAAGCGCGCGTGCCGCCCGACGAGCGCGGTCCGCCCGGGGCAGCGCGCGAGCGGCCCGCGCAGGATCCCCGCGACGGTCTGCGGCGCGTCCCCGGGGATGCGAGGGCGCGAAGTCGACGGGACGAGGCCCGCTCCGGCGGAAGGCGCGGCGGCTTCGCTCAAGGCCGCATGTACCAGCCGCCGCTGATGTTGATCGCTTCGCCGGTGATGAACGCGGAGCGGTCGGACGCGAGGAACGCGACGAGCTCGGCGACTTCCTCGGGCTGGCCGTAGCGCCGCAGCGGCGTGCGGTCGACTTCCGGCTGGAACTGGTCGGCGTAGCGCGCGACGAACTTCGTCCAGATCAGCCCGGGCGCGACGGCGTTGCAGCGCACGCCGAACGGGCCGCCCTCGAACGCGACGCTGCGGGTGAGCGAGAACAGCGCGGCTTTCGCGGAAGCGTACGGAGCCTCCCGGCCTTCGTTCGCGTCGCCGAGCCAGCCCGCGATCGAGGATATGTTCACGATCGCCCCGCGGCGGCGCTCGATCATGCCGGGCAGCAGGAGCCGGGTCAGGTGGAACGGGGCCGTGAGGTCGACGTCGAGGACGCGGTCCCAGTCCTTCATCGTGAACTCGCGGATCGGCGCGAGCACGTTCTCCGCGGCGTTGTTCACGAGCACGTCGATCGGGCCGAGCGAGGATTCGATCTCGGAGACGACGGCCTTCATGCGCTCGCGGTCGGCGATGTCGCCGGGGAACGGCAGCACGCGTGCGCCGGTCTCCTGCGCGACCTGTTCGGCGACGCTGCGGCAGCGCCGCTCGTGGATGTCGACGACCGCGACGGCGCCGCCGTCCCGGGCGATGCGCCGGACCGTATGGCTCCCGATGCCCGCGCCGGCCCCGCCGGTGACCAGCGCGACCCTGTTCTCGAAGTCCTTCGGCATGTTCGTTCGTTCCCCAGTCGCGCGTTGCGCGCGCGTCGCGAGTCCGGCGCGTCGGCCCGCGCCTGCTCTCGTGGATGATGTCGGCGGAGCCCCGTTCAGGCGTCGAGGCCGACGAGCCGGCGCTGGTTGTCGCGCATGATCCAGCGCGTCTCCTCGGCCGTCAGCTTCTCGCAGCCGTGCGCGAAGTCGACGGGATCGGAGAGGCCTTCCGGGTGCGGATAGTCGGAGCCGAAGACGACGTGGTCGGCGCCGATCAGGCTGCACAGGTGCGGGATGTCTTCCTCGTGGTACGGCGAGACGTAGACGTGCCGGCGGAACACCTCGCTCGGGCGTCCCGACCAGCGGCCGCCGAGCCACGGACCGTTGCGTCCCATGCCCTTCATCTTGTCCATGGCCTTCAGCAGGTACGGGACCCAGAGACAGCCGTTCTCGACGCTGACGACGCGCACGTTCGGGTAGCGTCCGAACAGGTTGTGGAAGATCAGCGCCGACATCGTGTCCATGATCGGCCGGTCGCCGTAGAAGTTGCACCACTGGAACGCGGACTGGCTGTGCGAGCTCGGGTTCGGCTGTTCGCCCCACGCGACCGACATCATCTCGTTGTAGCCGGACTCGCCGACGTGGAACGCGACGGCGATCTTCGCCTCGTTCACCCGCGACCAGAACGCGTCGAAGACGGGATCGGCCGGGGAGCGCCCGCCCTGCGGGCCGGGCCGCATGCCGATGATGCGCGCCCCTTGCGCGAGCGCCCATTCGAGGTCCTTGACGGCTTCGTCGGCGTCGAGCAGCGACAGGATCGGGGCGGCGAAGATGCGGTCGCGGTAGGCGAAGCCCCAGTCCTCGGCGAGCCATCGGTTGAACGCGCGCAGGTTCGCGTAGCTCTGCTCGACGTCGTCCTTCATGAAGTGCTCGACGCAGACCGCGAGCGTCGGGAACAGCAGCGCGCTCTCGAGCCGCTGCTCGTCCATGAGTTTCAGGCGGGCGTCGCGGCTGACGTAGGCGGGCTGGACCGGTTCCTTCACGCCGTCGTCGTTGCCGCTGTTCTCTCCGGTCAGGTAGCGCAGGTAGTCGCGCAGCGAGCCGGGCTTCAGCGTGACGTCGAAGTTCAGCTCCATGTCCGCCAGGAACGTGAACGGCTTGTCGCCGATGCGGATGCTCTCGGAGCCGTCGGCGGCCTTCACGGCGCGCACGGCCTTGTCGCGATACTTCGGCTCGATGTAGCGCGTGAAGGCGTCGCGCGGCTCGTAGTAGTGGTTGTCGCCGTCGAAGCTGAGGTAGTCGAGCTGCGTCACCGAAACGGTCCTCCGGAGCCTGCGG
>CAYYZO010000010.1:24664-64994 GCA_964476185.1 uncultured Myxococcales bacterium | reverse complement strand
TCGCGCGGCCGGCCGGTGTTCAGAACACCGCGTAGCCCCCGTCCACGCGGATGGTGTCCCCGGTATGGAAGTCCGACGCGCGCGACGCCAGGTACACCGCGATCCCCTCGAAGTCCTCGGGTCGCCCCCACCGCCGGGCCGGCGTGCGCTGCACGACCGTCTCGCGGAGTTTGTCCCAGGCCCGCGCGCCCTCGGTCATCTCGGTCTCGATCCAGCCGGGAAGGATCGTATTGGCCTGGATGCCGTGACGCGCGAGTTCGACCGCGAGCGAGCGCACGAGCGCGCACAGCCCGGCCTTGCTGGCCGAGTACTGCGCCTGCCGCGGCATGCCGTGGATCGAGCCGATCGACGCGATGCCGACGAGCTTGCCGCCGCCGCCGCGCCCGATCATGTGGCGCGCGGCTTCGCGGAACGTCAGGAACGGCCCGACGAGGTTCACGTCGACGACGCCGCTCCAGTCGGCGACCGTCATCTCGGTGAAGGCCGCCGCGTGGCCGACGCCGGCGTTGGCGAAGCAGGAGTCGACGCGTCCGAAGCGCGCGACGGAGGCCTTCATGCCCTCGACGACCTGTGCCTCCTGCGCGACGTCGACGACGAACGCCTCGGCGTCGGCGCCGAGCGACTTCAACTCCGCGACCGCCGCGGCGTTCTTCCCGGGATTGCGGCCCCAGACCGCGATCGTTGCTCCGGCTTTCGCCAGTCCGCGCGCCATCCCGAGCCCGATGCCGCCGTTGCCGCCGGTGACGAGGGCCACGTGTCCGTGCAGGTCGAGGTTCATGCGGCCTTGTAGCCCGTGGACCGGGCGCAGCCAACGCCTCCGCTGCGTCCGGGGCTGGCGCGTGCCGGCGCGTGCTGGCACTGTCGGCGCGTGCCCTCGTCGCCCCCTCCGCCCGGCACCGTGCTCGTGCTCGTCGACCACGGCAGTCGCAACGCCGTCTCGAACGCATCGCTCGAGGCAGTGGCCCGAGAGGTGGCCGGACTCGCGGGCGATCGCTATCTCGCCGTTCTTCCGGCGCACATGGAACTCGCCGTCCCGTCGATCGCCGATGCGTTCGACGAGGCCGTCGCGAGGGGCGCCGCGTTCGTGGTGGTCGCCCAGTATTTCCTGGCTCCCGGACGTCACTCGGAAACCGACGTGCCGAGGCTCGCGGCCGAGGCGGCGGCCCGTCACCCCGGCCTCGGCTTCGCGGTCGCGGCGTCGCTCGGGCCGCACGTCGCTCTCTCGCGATTGGTGCTCGAGCGTGCGGCGGAAGCGGTCGCGCCCGACCGTGCGAGGTAGGCGCTTCGCTCAGCGCGGAATCTTTGACAGATAGGGGTCGGAGGAACCATCCCGTGAAATTCGCTGCCGCGCTCGCCTTCAACGACCCGACGCATTTCCTGGAACTCGCCCGGACGGCCGACGAGTGCGGCTGGGACTGGTTCGCGCTCTCCGACCACCTCGTCTTCCCGGAGAAACTCGCCAGCGCCTATCCATACGCGAAGGACGGGAAGCCCTACTGGACGGGGTCCACTCCGTGGCCCGACCCCTGGACGGCGATCGCGGCGATGGCGGCCGTCTCGAAGCGGCTGCGGTTCCTGACGAACATCTACATCCTGCCGGTGAGGAACCCGATCCTGGTCGCGAAGCAGATCGCCACGGTCGCCTCGATGGCCGAGGGGCGCATCGCCCTAGGCATCGGCACGGGCTGGATGAGGGAGGAGTTCGAGCTGCTCGGCCAGGAATTCCGCGCGCGCGGCAAGCGCATGGACGAGCAGGTCGAGATCCTGCGCCTGCTCTGGGGCGGGGGCATGGTCGAGTATCGCGGAGAGCACTACGACTTCGATCGGCTCGAGATGAGCCCGGTGCCGAAGCAGCCGGTGCCGGTGTTCGTCGGCGGGATCAGCGAGCCGGCGCTGAAGCGCGCGGCCCGGATCGGCGACGGCTGGATCGCGGTGCAGCATTCGACGGACGAGCTGCGCGAACTGCTCGGCAAGCTGCAGCAGCTGCGCCGGCAGTACGGGACCGACCACAAGCCGTTCGAGAGCGTCGTCGCGTGCACCGACGCGTTCGACGTGGACGGCTACCGCCGCATCGAGGAACTCGGCGGCACCACGCTGACGACGGCGCCGTGGGTGCTCTACGGAGCGGATCCGAACTCGCTCGAAGAGAAGAAGGACGCCCTCAAGCGTTTCGCCGACGACGTGATCTCGAAGTTCCGGGGGTGAAGTGGCGGTGACGGCAAAGAAGCCGAAGCGCGTGCGGCGCACGGCCGAGGAGGCCAAGAGCATGATCCTCGACGCGGCCGAGAAGCGGCTGCGCGAGCTCGGGCCCGCGGGAATCAAGCTGCAGGAGCTCGCGGCCGACGTCGGCGTCTCGCACCCGGCGATCCTGCACCATTTCGGCAGCCGGGACGGGCTGGTCGAGGCCGTCGTTCGTCGCGCGCTCGAGGTGCTGCGCCAGCAGCTCCTCGAGGAGATGCGCAGCCAGATGCGGCGCGAAGTGAACATCGCGTCGATCCTCGACGCGGTGTTCGCGATCGTGGCCGAGAGCGGCAACGCGCGCCTGATCGCCTGGCTGATCCTCGACGGCCAGAACCCGCGCGAGGAGACGCGCATGATGCGCACGCTCGCCGAGGCCGCGCACGTCCGCATGGTTTCGGGGGGCTGGACCGAGGGGCGCAAGTTCGAGTTCGACGACATGATGTTCGTCGTGATGCTGGTCGGCGCGGCCGCGGTCGGCACCGGGGTCGTCGGCGAGGCGATGCGCTACAGCATGGGCGTCGAGAACGACGACGCCGTCGAGCAGCGCTTCCGACGCTGGTTCAGCGCGCTGATCGCGCGGTACCTCGCGGGACACGACGAGTTCGCTTCGACGGAAGGCCAGAAGAGCGACTGAGTTCCGCCGTCGCGCCGCAGCGGTTCCGCGTCACCAGTACTGCGCCATCAACTCGGCGACCCAGGCGGGTTCCCGCACGACGTTGCGCGGCTCGAACTCGCGGAAGTACGGCTTCAGGTCCAGCACCGGCGATCCGTCGATCGCGTCGAGCCCCTGCACGAGCACGCTCGTTCCCTCCACGCCGACCAGGGCGCAGGTCGAGACGCCGAGGTGGTTCGGCCTGTTCTTGCCGCGCTGGGCGAAGATCCCGACCTTCGGCCAGTCGGGGTTGTTGCGCGGGCGACGCGCGCTCAGCTCGACCTTGTCCGGATCGGCGAGGTGGAAGGAGTAGACGATCACGAGGTGCGAGAATTCCTCGAGCCCGGCCAGCGATTCCGGGCCGAAGCGCGACGCGTCGAGCTCGATGCGCGCCTGCACGTTTCCCCAGTTGTCGTCGACGGCCTCTGTGCGGCCGCCACGGACGTAGCCAATGGGTTCGATCGTGATGCTCATCGGTCGTGCCACCTTCGCGCCGGGCGCGCGGTCACTTGATCGCCAGGGGATTGATCGGAGAGCCGATGCCGCCGGTCACCTTGAGCGGCGGGGCCGAGAGGAGGAACTCCCAGCACCCGTCCGCCGCGCAGTCGGCGGCGAGTTCGTCCAGGTCGAACATCTCCCCGAACGGCATGCCCATGTCGCGGATGCACAGCAGGTGCAGCGGGTAGAGCAGGTCCGGGTCCTCGCAGGGCATGACCTCGACGGCCGTGGTGTCAGAGCAGACCGCGGCAAGGTCGCGCGCGTGGATCCATTCGGCCGCGTCGATGCCGAGGCCCGGGCCCTGCCACAGGTAGGTCTCGCGGTCGTTGTCCTTCGTGAAGACCGAGAGATGCCCGGTGCGCAGCACGAGAATGTCGCCCGGCATCAGCGTCGAGCCCTGCGCGGCGAGCGCGTCGTCGAGCTCGGAGACGCGGATCGCGGCGCCCGGCGGGAGCCTGTCCACGCCGCGATGGCGGGCAAGGTCGACGAGCACGCCGCGCGAGACGATGCCGCCGGCCGCCAGCCGGTCGATGCCGTTCTTCGAAGCTCCCCCGACGCCGAGGGCGGCTGCCGCGTCGTAGCCGTTGTAGAGCTTCCCGTCGTAGTGCACGTGCGCGAGGCTGTCCCACTGCGTCGACGACTGCAGCGGCAGCGACAGGACGTCGTCGGAGTAGCAGAATCCTCGCGGATCCTCGCCGATCAACGCGCCGATCGCGGTCATGTAGTGCTGCGGGTTGAAGCGACCGATCACGGACCCCGTCTGCGGACCCTCCGGGCCGAGCGACAGGCCGAGGCTGAACACGTCGCCGCGCCGGACGCAGGAGACGGCGCGGCGCACGACCTCGGGCGTGACGAGGTTCAGAGTCCCGCGCTCGTCGTCGGCGCCCCAGCGTCCCCAGTTCGATACCTTCGCGGCGATCGCGCGCACTCGTTCCATCTTGGCGACTCCCGGCGACGAGTTCAGTAGTGGAACTCGGGCAGGACTTTCGTCACGAACAGCTCGAGCTGCTCGGCCTGCACGTCCATGGGGACCGTGCCCTGGTAGAAGAAGTTCCACGAGATCCAGTCGAGGTCGCCGTCGCCGTGGCACTTGACGAGCGCCGCGAGCTGCCTCTTCACGTCGTCGACGGTTCCGCAGAGCTGGTAGCCGCGGTCGATCATCCGCTGCGTGGCGGCGCGTTCGTCCTGGAACTTGAGCGGCATCACGCTCTTGTCGTCCGACGGGACGCGGAACACCTCGCCGAACCCGAACAGGTTGAAGTAGTGGTGGTACTCGTAGCCGGTCGTCTTCGCGGCCAGCTCGAAGGCTTCTTCCCGGGTCTTGCCGATCGTGATCGCTCGCACCGCGCCGAGGCGCTGGCCGAGTTTCAGGTCGTGGCCGGCCTTCGTCGCTTCGTCGCGGTAGAGCGTCGCCCACTTGAGGAAGCCTTCGGGGGAAGACTCGAACACCCAAGGCATGATTCCGCGCCGGGCGCAGTCGATCAGCGACTTCTCCGAAAGCGTGAACGGCGCCCACACCGGCGGGTGCGGCTGCTGGTACGGGCGGGGCACGACGCCGATCTTGCGGATCACGCCCTTGTCGTCGATCTCGCCGTCGGCGCCGTACGCGCGCGTCCACTCCGGCGCCGCCCAGCCCTCGATGCCTTCGAACGGGTAGGGCACCTTGTAGTGGGAGCCGTCGTGCGAGAAGCAGTCCTCGGTCCAGGCCTTGTGCACGATCTCGAGCTTCTCGTCGAAGATGTCGCGGTTGGCCTGGTCGCTCTTGTCGCCCATGCCGGTGGCGGATTCGGCCCCCTGGCCGAGCACCTTCATCCATTTCTTCTGGTAGCCGCGCGCGAAGGCGACGGCGACGCGACCTTTCGTGAGCTGGTCGAGGATCGCGATGTCCTCGGCGACGCGGATCGGGTCGGCGGTCGGTAGCACGATCGACATCGGCGCGAACGTGATGTTCTTCGTGCGCGCCGCGAAGTCCGCGTACAGCAGCACCGGGTTCACGGAGACCTCGCCGCCTTCGGTGTGGAAGTGGTGCTCGGTCGTGGAGAACGCGTCGACGCCGAGCTGGTCCGCCAGGATGCACAGGCTTCGCAGCTCCTCGAGCATCATCTGGTAGCGCTCCGTGCTGCGCCCGATCGGCCGCAGCGTGGCGCGTTCTTCGTTCGTGGACGGGATGGTGGGCATGGCGAACAGGTCGAGCTTCAAGGTCGTGTCTCCTTCGGGCGCTGTCAGGCTCCGCTGTACGGGGTGCCGAACGGGGTGTACGGATCTCCGGGAATCTCGACGAGCTCGATGAGCGTGCCGTCGGGGTCGGTCAGGAAGACGAGGCGTGAACCGTAGGCCGGGTAGTCGGTGCGGGTCTCGTCGAGGACGACGGCGCCGGCCTCTCGAGCCTTCGCGAGCGTCGCGTCCAGGTCGTCGACGCGCAGCATGATCGCGGCCAGGCCCAGTTCGTTCATCGCGCGCGGCGTCCCGCCCGTCGGTTTCGGGGTACGGAACTCGAACAGCGCAAGCCGCACGCCGTCGCGCTCGAGGAACACCGTGGTCTGGTCGACGCCGGCGAGGCCGAGCAGCTTGTCGGCGTCGGCCCCGCGCACGTCGGTCTGCGTGAGCGGCCGGAAACCGAGCAGGTCGCGGTAGAACGGCACGGAACGCTCGAGGCTCGAGACGCAGATGCCGAGGTGACCGAACCGGACGACCGCCACGTCTCGCTCCTCAGGCCGCCGGGAAGCGGTCGCGCAGCCACTTCGTGACGATGGCCATGGCGGCGGGGCGGCCGGGCGCGTCCGGCTTGCAGCGCGGCGGCAACCCGAGGTGGTCGCCGTCCACGTAGTGCATCTCCTTGTCCTTCGCTCCCGACGCCGCGTGGATGGCCTCCAGGTCGGGGATCCAGACCACGTTGTCGCCGGTGTAGCTGATCACCAGGGTCGGGATCGTGATCTTCGGGATGCACTGCAGCGTGTTCGCGCGCGACGATAGCCCGGACCACGTCGAGAGCCATGCGCGCGGCGTCTGCAGCCGGCCGAATCCCGCCTCGATCGAGTTGAAGATGTCGGGGCGCGGGGAGAAGAACGAGCCGTAATCGCGCTCCGACGCGTGCAGCGAGAGGTCGCAATACGCGGGGTTCGCTTCGGTGCGGTGGATCTCCATGAAGCGGCCGCAGAATGCCCGACGCCAGACGAACTGCTTCTGTTTCAGCGTGAGGTCGTCGAAGTTCTCGTCGGCCATCTCCGCCTGGTGGTGGCGCTGCGTGTGCAGCAGGCTGCGGGCGATCGCGTCGAGCCGCATCACCCGGCCCTGCTGCCCCGCGCGGTAGCGCTCGAGGAAATCCGGGCTGTACGAACTCGATTCGTACGGCTCACGGAACCCGTTGTCGGGGTTGAACATGTCCACCGACGGGTCGAGCGACAGCGGGTCGTCCTCGCGAACGACGGACGGGTCGATGCAGCGAAGCAGCAGCACGCCCTGGCCGAGGTGGGTCGCGAGCTGCACGATACCGTCCGCCTCGGGCATGTCGAACTTGTTCAGGTCATGGGGGTCGCCGGCGGCCGTCGTGGTCAGTCGCGCGGGCGGCGGCGTGCACGCCTGGGACTGGTAGAAGGTGTACAGCGCGCCGCCGCCGCTGTTGCCGAGGAGGACGATGCGCTCGAAGCCGCGCGAGCGCAGGTGCTTCACGGACGCCGCGACGTCCAGGATCAGCATCTCGTGGATCAGGCCCACGTCGTTGTTGACCCATCGGCCGGCCTGCCCGAACGCCGCGTAGCCGGCCTCGAGCAGCGCCGGGATCGCGTAGTGCCGGCTCATGTCGCCGCGCGGGTGCATCATGCAGACGACGGTCTTCTCGCCGCCCCGCGTGTAGAGCACGCCGTGCGACTCGCCGCGGTCCTGGGCGAGCAACGGGACGTTCTCGACGCTGGTGCCTGACGGCAGCCTGTCGAAGGACCAAAGGCTGGGCCCGAGTTGCGGGTAGCGCAGGAGTTCGATCGCCATCGGGATCACCCGCCCTGGATGAGCTGCACGCCGTCGCGGGCCGTGGCGCGCGCTTCCGGCGCGATCACCAGCGGCCGGATCGCGTCGATGTTGACCGCCTGCAGGTCGTAGTACGAGATCGCGTCCCAGTGCTGCTCGGCCATCGCACGCGCATCCTCGCCGGGCCCGTGAACGGAGCCGCGAGGGTGGACCATGAACGTCGCCTTCATCATCGGCGCGCCCATCATCGTGCCGTCGTGCAGGAACCCGATCTCGTCGTAGTCCATGTTGCGGTGGTAGTAGGGGAGGCGCGCGGTGCCGCGCTCCATCTCGGCCGGGCGCGGCACGAAGTTGCAGATGACCCAGCCCGGCGCCTGGAACAGCGCGAACGCCGTCGGAGGCACGTGGTTGCGATCGCTGACCACTGCCCGGAAGTCGAGGTTGTGGAAGCGGAACGGGAACAGGTCGCCCTTCCAGCCGACGACGTCGAGAGGGTGGTGCGCGTAGAAGAACGAGGTGAACTGGCCGGCGCGCTTGACGCGCACCTCGTACTCCTCGCGTCCGTCGTCGTCGTAGGCCCTGGGCTCGGGAACGCCGATCACGGTCGGGTCGTAGGGGTTGTGGCGGCCGAGCAGCGTGTGCTCCGCGAGCGTGATTTCCCCGGTGCTCTCGATGTGCAGGAAGTAGTTGTCGCGCGTTGTCGGCACGACCCGGTACGTGACGCCCTTCGGCAGCACGACGTAGTCGCCGGGCTTGAAATCGAGGGGGCCGAACTCGGTCTCGACGACGCCCTGGCCCCTGTGCGTGAACCAGATCTCGTCGCCGTCGGCGTTGCGCGCCCAGAACGGCATCGGCTCGCTGCGACGGCTGACCGAGATGACGAGGTCCTCGTTATAAAAGCAGCGAGTCGGCCCGCCGCGGACGTCAGTGCGGTCGCCGGCGTCGATCCGCGCGCCGTCGAGGTCGAGCGGGGCGAAGTCGCCCTCGACGCGCGTCCAGGCCGTCGGCTCGCCGCGGCGGTAGACTTCGGCCACGCGACCCTGGAAGCCGCCGCGTCCGATCTCTTCTTCCTTGAGGCCGCGCGGCACGTTGACGTGCGCCTGGCGCGGGACCTCTCCCTTGCTCAGGTGGAACCAGGACTTCATGAGAACAGGGTCCGCTGCGCGTAGAGCGTGTCGACGTATTCCTTGACGCCGTGGATCTGCCCGCCCTCGACTTCGAACAGGAAGTGGTAGTAGTTCGAGTAGTCCGCTCCCTTGGCGGTCTTCGCGGTGATGTGGACCTCGGCGGCGACCTTGCGGTCGTCGGCGACCATGCCGAGGATCTCGATTTTCATCGGCTCCGGCGCGTACAGCGACACGCCCTTCGCGAACATGCCGAAGACGGCCTCCTTGCCGCGATAGGTCCCGGCCATCGGGGAGGACGGCGGCACCCACCAGACGACGTTGTCGGCGAAGGCGGCGGCGAGCTTGTCGCCGGCGCCGCTGGAGACGGCGTCGAAGTACTCGCGGATGAGCTGCTTGTTGGCTTCGGGGGTGGCTCCCATGGTGTTCGGGTCGCTCCTTGCGTCTGGGCCGTCCGGCGAGTGGCCCGCCGGCCTGCACGGTTCGGCCGGCGGTCGTGGGCGCGGCCACCGTCCGCGGCTGGCCTCGCTGTCGTCGGCGGGGGCCGATGCTACCCTCAGGCCGCAGCCTGAAGCAAGAACATGTTCTAAAACGGTCGGCGCCGAAAGTAGCCGCCCTGCAAGGACTTTCCGGTTTCGGGGCGGACCCCCCTTCCGGGACCGCCGCCAGAACGCCCACGAGGAGGACCCCCCATGTCCGAGATCCCCAAGGCCTTCCACCTGACGCCCGAGATCCAGCGCTACGTCGTCGACCACAGCGCCCCCGTCGATCCGGTGCAGCGCGAGCTCATCGCCGAGACCGAGGGGCTCGGCTTCGTCTCGATCATGCAGATTTCGCCGGAGCAGGGCGCCTTCCTCGAGCAGTTCGCGCGCGTGCTCGGCGCGAAGCGGATCCTCGAGGTCGGCACGTTCACCGGCTACTCGGCCCTGTGCTTCGCGCGCGCGCTGCCTGCGGACGGGAAGCTCGTGTG
Source organism: uncultured Myxococcales bacterium (assembly GCA_964476185.1). Lineage (GTDB taxonomy): Bacteria > Desulfobacterota > Binatia > UBA1149 > CAITLU01 > DATNBU01. The sequence goes on along the minus strand of CAYYZO010000010.1, from coordinate 55,546 downwards.
CTGCGACGTCAGCGAGGAGTGGGCGTCGATCGCACGACGCTACTGGAGAAAAGCCGGACTCGACGACCGCATCGAGCTCCACCTCGCGCCGGCCGCCGAGACGCTCGCCGCCCTGCCCGCGGACCCCGTCTGGGATCTCGCGTTCATCGACGCCGACAAGGGCGGCTATCGCACCTACTACGAGGAAATCCTGAAACGACTTCGGCCGAACGGAGTGATCTTCGTCGACAACGTGCTGTGGATGGGGACGGTGGCCGATCCTTCGATGGAGGGGGAGGACGTGACGGCGATCCGGGAGTTCAACGATTTCGTCGCCTCCGACCGTCGCGTCGACGTCGTGATGCTGACGATCGGCGACGGGTTGTCGATGATCCGCAAGAAGTGAGGCTTGCCTCGGGGCCGGCGGCCGGGCAGGAGTCGCCCCTCGCTCCGTTCGACGACGGCGCGCTCACGCAAGCACACGGAGGACACGCGATGCAGCTCGGTTTGATGGTCGGCTACTGGCAGACGGGCGGGCCCTGGGATTTCGTCTCGCTCGCGCAGGAGGCCGAAAGCCTCGGGTACGAGTCGGTCTGGACGGCCGAGGCCTACGGATCGGATGCGTTCTCCCCGTTGTGCTGGATCGGCGCGAACACGACGCGCATCCAGCTCGGGACCAGCGTCGTGCAGATCTCCGCGCGGACGCCGGCCTGCGTGGCGATGACGGCGGCCACGATCGACCACATGTCGAACGGGCGGTTGATCCTCGGGATCGGCGTCTCGGGACCGCAGGTCGTGGAAGGCTGGTACGGCATGCCGTTCGCGAAGCCCTTCACGCGCACCCGCGAGTTCATCGAGATCCTGCGCGCGGTCTGGAAGCGCGAGGGGCCGCTCACCTACGACGGCAAGTACTACCAGTTGCCGTACAACGGTCCGGGTTCGGTGGGCCTCGGCAAGCCGCTCAAGATGATCACGCACCCCCTGCGCGAGCACATCCCGATTTATCTCGGCGCCGAGGGGCCGAAGAACGTGAAGCTCGCGACCGAGATCGGCGACGGGTGGCTTCCGCTCTTCTTCTCGCCGTACCGCACGCACGTCTACGAGGAATCGCTGCAGCACCTGCGTCCGGGCTTCGAGATCGCGTGCACGGTGCAGGTCGTCGTCGGCGACGACATCGAGAGCTGCCTGATCCCCGTGAAGTGGATGCTGGCGTTCTACATCGGCGGCATGGGCGCGAAGGACAAGAACTTCCACCTGAACCTGATGGGCCGCATGGGGTTCGAGCGCGAGGTCAACGAGGTCCAACGGCTGTTCCTCGAGGGGAAACGCGCCGAGGCCGCCGAGGCCGTGCCGAACCAGCTCGCCGACGAAATCTCGCTGGTGGGGCCTCCCGAGCGCATCCGCGAGCGCCTCGACGCGTGGAAGAAGAGCCCGATCACGAAGCTGCTGGCCGGCACGCAGGACCCGAAGGCCCTGCGCGCGCTCGCCGACGCCATGTGATTCCGAGTCCGCCGCAGCGTCCGTGCTGCGGCGGCACGACTCCCGACTCGGTCCCTGCTCCGGGCAACGCGAGCAGCTCGGGCCCGGCGGCGCGGAAGGGCTCAGCCCCGGGACGCCTCGATCCGGTCTGCGCGTTCGACCGCGTCGGAGACGGCAAACTCCGCAAGCGGGATCCATTCCCCTCGCACGGGGTTCCAGACCAGGAAACGTCCGTGCTCGATGTCGTAGAACCAGCCGTGCAACTCGAGCGCGTTGGAATGCAGCTTGGCCGCGACCGGCGGATGCGTCCGCAGGTTGTCGATCTGGGCCAGCACGTTCTCCTGCGTCAGCTTCTCCAGCATCCTCTCCTCGGAGTCTCCATTGGCGGTCTCCAGCACGACGGCGCGCGCGCGCTCGGCGTACCGGACCCACGACGAGACCGCGGGGAGCTCGGCGACGGACTCCGGGTGCAGCACCGCCTTCATCGCTCCGCAGTCGGTGTGCCCGCACACGATGATGTGTCGCACCTTGAGCACCTGGACGGCGTACTCGATCGTCGCCGAGACGCCGCCGGAATGTTCTCCGTGCGCCGGCACGATGTTGCCGGCGTTGCGGCAGATGAACAGTTCGCCGGGATCGGCCTGCAGGAGCTGGCTCGGCACCACGCGCGAGTCGCTGCACGCGATGAACAGCCAGCGCGGCGACTGGCCCTTGGCGAGTTTCTCGAACAGCGGCTGGTTCTGGAGGAAGACCTCGTCCTGGAAGTGCAATGCGCCTTCGATGAGCTTTCTCATGTTCGGTCCCTTGGGTCTCGTTCGCGGAGGGGCGGAGTGCGCCTCCGGCCGGACGGAAGACGCCGGGATGCGACCACGATCACGCGGTCGAACCCGGTTCGTCGTTTGGAGAGGCTGGAGAGGGAGGGGGAAGCTCAGGCGATCGGCGGTGGCCGGCTCTCGAAGCGCGACAGCGCGCGCCACGGGTGCGCGGACAACGGAGGAGGAAGCAGGGGGACGGCGGTCCACAGGCACGAGGCCGGCGCTGCCGCAGCGGGCGGGACGGCCCGCCCGTTGCCGGCCGTTGGCGTCGCGGGGCGTCGCACGGAAGCGGCCGCGACCACCGCGATCCGGTCGTGCGGGTCGATGGTCGAGCCGCCGTTCCAGCGGGAGACGGCCGGACGCTGGACGAGTCCACCACCGGTGCGTACGGGACGTGCCCGATGCGGCACTGCGCCCGGCAGCACCGCCGACGAGAGCGTGACGACCGCGGCCAGCGAAAGCAGCGTGCGGATGCGCGCGGCGGTGGGACGACTCCAGATCCTCATGGCTCGGGACGGGCGAGGCTAGGGGCGCGCTGGGTTGCAGTCAAGTTGCCGGTCGCGCGTAAGCATCTGGTTTCGCGAGACTGCTGGAACGGTTCGGTCCGCGCGCTTCGCTCGTTCGACGCGCACGCCGTCCCTCCTCGCGCTTCGACCGCGCTCGCCCGGCACCTCGCTCGACCGCACGCCGGCGCAGGGGGCAGGAGCGAACTCGTTCGGACCATCCCCTGCAGGGTCGCCGGTCACGAGCGGCTCCGTGCCGGGGAGCGCCCCGCGCGTGGCCGACGGACCCACTTCGCGGCGTGTGCCGCCTGAACAGGCAGTGCCCAAGGGAGCGGCAGGACCCGGTGTTCCTGCCGTTGCCGGGGGTGAAGCCTCCCCCCGCCGTCCGGGCCGCTAACCACGCGAAGTTCCCGGCAGGAATCGAACCGATGCGCGCGGGGCAGCACGACATGGCCCAAAGCGGCACGAGGCTTGCTGTCAGGGGGGCGCCTCACGACGAACGGCGCGCTGCAGGAAGGGGCCCGGCTCCCGCTTCGGCGCAAATTCCCCGGTCGGGTCGAAGAGGAGGGGACGACGAAATGATGAAGACATCCTGGAGGTCCAACCTGGCGGCGGCGGTCATGGCCTGTGCGGTCGCGGCCGATGTCGCGCACGCGGAAGGCGAAGCCGAGAGCAACAGCCTGGCGACGGCCCTGAAGCCGACGTTCGACGCACTCAGCAACAACGGCGAAGGGTACGACCTCGGTAAGTCGCTCTTCGGCCCCGACAGCGCCTACGACGTCGGCGGCTGGCTGGCGGCTGGCTACTCGAGCCAGGCGACCGGCCTGTTCAACTCCGACGACAGCCTGAACCTCACGCAGGCCTGGCTGTTCGTGACCAAGGAAGTCGACGCGTCCGAAGGCTTCGACTGGGGCTTCCGCGTCGACGGGATGTTCGGCTCGGACGGCCCCGACACGCAGGCGTTCGGCAACAACCTCGGCGCCTACGACTTCGACCTCGGCGCGATCTACAACGGCAAGTACGGTTTCGCGGCTCCCCAGCTCTACGTCGAGCTCGGGTACAAGGACTTCACGATCAAGGGCGGACACTTCTACACGCCGGTCGGCTACGAAGTCGTGACCGCGCCCGACAACTTCTTCTACAGCCACGCCTTCACGATGTACTTCAGCGAGCCCTTCACGCACACCGGCGTGGTCGCGTCGTATTCCGGGATCAGCGGAGTCTCGCTGTTCGCCGGCTGGACGGCGGGTTGGGACACCGGTTTCGACCAGAACGAAGGCGGCAGCAGCTTCCTCGGCGGCGTCAGCCTCGAGCCGGTGGATTGGGCCACCATCACGTACACCGGGATGGCCGGCGACATGGGCTGGATCGGCGACGGCTACAACCACAGCCTCGTGATCGACGTCACGGCCACCGAGAAGCTGAACTACGTCTTCCAGTCCGACTACGTGGACGTGGACCAGACGTACGACCCGGTTCTCGGGCAGAACCCGAACTACGAGACGATCGGCGTGAACCAGTACCTGATCTACACGCTGACCGACATGGTGGGACTCGGGGCGCGCGCCGAGTGGTACCGCAACCAGGGGACGGACTACTACGAGGTGACCGGCGGAGTGAACTTCCACCTGCTGCCGAACCTCGTCCTGAGGCCGGAGTTCCGGTACCAGTTCAGCTCGGAGGCCGACAACAACCCGAACGACTTCCTGCAGGATCAGATCGGGGTCCCGTTCGACCAGGCGGCCTTCGCCTTCGACGCGATCCTGACCTTCTGACCGAAACCGCCGTCCGGGCCTCGGGACCGGGCGGCGCGAACTTGACCCGGCGCGGCCCCGCGTGCAGCAGCACGCGGGGCCGCTGCGTTTCGCCCCGTGTATCGCAGCCCGGCGGGAACCGCCTCCCGGGCCGCCTTCGACGATACGGCCGCCGCCAGGCGTCGTCGCTACGGCGTCGCGGCCGGTGTCGGCGCTGCCTGCCGGAACGCCATGTGGCACGACTGGCAGTAGCCCATCATGTCGCTGAGCGCGCGCAGCGTCCTGCGGCTGTTGCCGCTGTGGGCGGCTTCCACCGCGAGATCGACGCTGCGCTCGAAGCGACGCTCGAGATCCGCGAACGCCGCCACGTCCACGCCCGGGCGCGTCGAAACCGCGTCGGGATGACCGAGCCGGCGGATTGCGGCTTCGGCGGCCGCGTAGTCGCTCTCGGCCAGGCCCGCGAGCGTCTCGCGCAGGGCGACCAGGTTACCGCGCATCTCGCGCTTCTGGCGCAGCGCTTCGTCAGCAGTGAGGGGAACGGCGACGCGGTTGTCGCCTGAAGCGGCTTCCGGCCCGGTCGCGGCGGCGGCCACGGGAGCCAGCAAGAGACACGCGAGGATCAACGGGGAAACACGCATGGCAGTCCTCCACGCCGGGTCCGATCCTCCCCAGTTTCCGCCTCCGGTCACCGGAGGCGTTGGCGGGCCTGCCGCAGGCGGCGGCGTCCTCGGTGCCGCCGCGGTTCGCCCTCGACTCTGCGCGGCAGGCCCGCGATCGCTCACTTCAAGCCGAGCGTGTAGTCGGTGAGGGCTTTCATCTCCTCCTCCGAGAGCTTCTCCTTGTAGGCCTTCATCACGAGTTTGTCGCCGCCGGCAGGATCCTTCACGCCCTCGGTCATCGAGGCCATCACGTTGTCCTTGTTCAGCCTGGCCTTGACGGCAGGATCCGTGAGGTCGCGGCAGTCGAGCTTCTCGCCCATCTTCGTCTTGCCCTTGCCGTCCTTGCCGTGGCAGGAGGCGCAGTGCTTGTCCCAGAGGGCGGCCGCGTCGGAGGCCACGGCCGAGGTGCCCGCGAGCAGGACGAACGCGGCGGAGACGGCGACAGCGGTGCGGGCCAGAGTCCAGTTGCGCTTCGGTGACATGGCTTGCTCCTTTCCATCGATCCGGGCGGGGAGCCCGGGTGCCGCGGCAGCGGCACCAAGTCCGAGGGCCGCCGGGAGGCGCGGCCAGCTTCCGCGCGGCGGCAACCCCCTCGCCGCCGACGCGACGCACCGACAGCGTCGCGTGCCGCGAACGTAAGGCCGCGAGGGCGGCCTGTCGCGCCACGGGACGAAGAAAAGTGACGGTCCGCGAGCCGGTGACGTCAGGACCGGGTCGTGCCCTCGTCCATCCCGCTCGGGAACGCAGCCTCGAACTCGCCCTTGTACACGTGGGGGCCGGCGGCGGTCAGGCCGCCGTCGACGACGACCTCGATGCCGGTCACGAAGCGCGCGTCGTCGCTGGCCAGGTAGACGGCCGCCGCCGCGATGTCGGTGCCGCGACCGGCGGTCTTCATCGGCTGGGCGTTGGCCATGACGCCGTCCATCGCCTCCTCGTTGCCGCGGTGCACGAGCGGAGTGTTGATGCCGCCGGGGCAGATCGTGTTCGCGCGGATGCTGTGCCGGGCCATCTGCACGGCCACGGCGCGCGTCATGTTGATCACGGCCGCCTTGCAGGCCGTGTAGGCGATGGGACCGCAGCCGCCCGAGAGCCCGGCGACCGAGCCGGTGTTCAGCAGGCACCCGCCCTGGCCCTGCTCGAGCATGACGCGTGCGCCGTGCTTCATGCCGAGGAAGACCCCACGCACGAGCACGGCGAACGTCTTGTCCCACGCCGTCGCATCGATCGCGTCGATCTTGCCGAGCGCTCCCGGGTAGCCGGCGTTGTTGAAGACGATGTCGAGCCGCCCGAAGTGCGACTTCGCGCGGTCGATCATGACGGCGACCTGGGCCTCGTCCGAGACGTCGGTCTTCTGGAAGATCACCCCCGAACCGAGTCCGGCCGCCGTCGCCAGCTCGAGCGTCTCGAGGCCGGTTCGTTCATTGACGTCGCTTGCGACGACCTTCGCACCCTCGGCGAGGAACCGCAGCACCGTGTCGCGGCCGATGCCGCTGCCGCCGCCGGTAATGACCGCCACTTTGCCTTCGAGTCGTCCTGCCATGGGTCTTTTCCTCGTGTCGGGTAGGGAGTGATGCGCCCGCGGATCCGGCGCGCGCGACGGCCGGCGTTGTAATGGCGGTGGAGAACCGAGTCCAGAGAGCGCGATGCCCGAACGGTGGCGGAGATCGCCGGCTTCTAGCAGGCTGTTGAAAAAGGCCGATCTGCGTCGTTGGACGGGAAAGCCGAGAGCTACGACGTACGGGAAGTACGCCTCCGCTCTCGGCTTTCCCGTCCGCCTGGCATCTCGCCGTTCGCGGCTGCGCCGGCTCGCCGCTCACTGAACAGCCTGGCGCGACGCGGTTTTTCAACAGCCTTCTAGGCCGCGAGGATCGCGACCGCGATCGCGCCTGCGTTCGCCAGGCCGACGAGCCAGAGCCAGATCGAAGCGCCCTCGCTCAACTGCTCCTCGATCTGATCGGCGACCGCGACCGCGACGCGCGTGACCATCGGACCCGACCCGTCGCGGATGCGCTGCTCGATCGCGGGCAGGCTCGAGACGAGGAGCGCGAGCCGGACCACCGGCCGCAGGACCGCAGGCTGCCTGGCCGCGATCGCGTCCTTCAACTCCTCGAGGCGGGCGAGCCATTGCGCCGCGTCGACGTCCGCATCCGCGTCGACGTCCAGGCGCAGCACCGACGTGATGCCCGCGAGCACGTCGTCCTTGTGGCGGCGATAGACGAGGCGCGCGGCCGACCAGACCGCGACGGGCTGGGCGGCGAGCAGCCACGCCAGCGGAAACACGACACCGAAGAGCGCGACTCGCGCGGTGCTCGAGAGCAGTCCCTGCTCGCGCGACAACTCGAGCGCGTCGGCGCCCGGCAAGGGGAAGAAGCCGAGCAGCGCGAGCCAGTTGAGGCCCGCGCCGGCGATGGCGAAGCCCGCGAGAACCGCCGCGACGCGACCGGCGGCGAGGAGCGCGGACCCGAACGAACGGCGCAGCAGGGACATCGACCGCGATCTTGGCGTCCGGCGACGCGATCCTCAAGCGGGCGCTTCGCGCGACGGTCGATCCGGGTTAGGGTGCCGCCCGTCGCAAACGCCTGCCGGGAGGAACGTCCATGCGCCGCTTCGCGAACTGGCTCCAGCACCGTCTCTCCGAGCGCCCGATGTGGATGAACGCGCTGATGGCGTTCGCCGCGTTCCAGGTGTTCGTCTACTCGCCGTACGACCTGCTGCTCAAGCCGCTGGCCGTCGACAAGGACGTCTGGTTCGGCCTGATGTTCAGCGGCTGGGCGGCCAAGGTCGGCGGTCTGGTCCACCTCGCGGTCTACGCCGCCGGCATGTACGGGTTCTGGAAGATGCGTCCCTGGATGCATCCCTGGGCGGCGCTGTACGTGGCCCAGCTTGCGTTCGCGATGTTCGTCTGGGCCGTCGCGTACGTCGGCGGGGTGCGCGGATGGCTGATGGGGCTCGCTTCCGGCGGATTGTTCACCGCGCTCGCGCTCGCGCTGTGGCGGGCGAGAGACCTCTTCCAGGGCAGGACGGTCGACTACGCGCGGCAGTACGGCCCGTGGGCCGTGATCACCGGCGCCAGCGCCGGCATCGGTCTCGAGTTCGCGCGGGCGCTCGCGGCGCGCGGCGTGAACTGCGTGCTCGCCGCGAGGCGCGAGGATCGCCTCGAAAGCCTCGCGGCCGAACTCGCGGCCGCCCACGGGGTCGAGGTGCGCACGGTCGGCGTCGACCTCGCCGGCAACGACGGCCCGGACTTCCTCGCCGACGCGGTGGCCGACCTCGACGTCGGCATTCTCGTCAACAACGCGGGCGCCGGCTACGCGGGCCGCTTCGACAAGCAGGACCTCGCACGGCTGAAGCAGATGATTTCGCTGAACTGCACGGCCTACGTCGCGCTCGCCTCGCGGCTGCTGCCGGGAATGCTCGCGCGGCGCCGCGGCGCGATCGTGATGGTCGGATCGGTCGCCGGGCGGCAGCCGGTGCCGCTGCACGGCGTGTACGCGGCGACCAAGGCGTTCAACCTTCTTCTCGGCGAAGCGCTCTGGAGCGAAGTGCGCGACCGCGGCATCGACGTGCTGGTGGTGCAGCCGGGTCCGGTCGCCACCGAGTTCGAAACGGTCGCCGGCGAGGCGAGGCCCGACCCCGCGCGGGACGAGAGCCCGCAATCGGTCGTCGCGACGGCGCTCGACGCGCTCGGGCGCCAGCCCTCGGTCGTCACGGGCTGGATCAACTTCCTTCGCGCGAGCGTGAGCCGCGTGGCGCCGCGCACGGTCGTGATCTGCGCCGCGGCCGACTTCATGGAAGAGCAGACACCGGCGTCGATGCGCTGACGGTGGCGCGTGCCGGGTCGGTCGTCGACCGGCGCCGACGCTCGCGCCAGGCAACCCCGACGGGCGCAGCTCGTTGCCGCCGATCCCGGGCGGCAGCGGCGAGGGAGCGTCAGCGATCCAGTCGCTCGAGCCAGCCCGCGCCGCCGAGCGCGCGCATCTGCTGGAGGATCCACTGCTGGCGCCGTCGCACGTAGCCCGACGGCGCGTTCACGCGCAGGGACTTCGGGTTTGGCAGCACCGCGGCGAGCAGCGCGGCTTCGGGCGCGCTGAGCGAGGAGGCGGGCTTGTCGAAGAAGCGCCGCGAGGCGGCCTCGGCTCCGAACACGCCGTCGCCGAACTCGGCGACGTTCACGTAGACCTCGAGGATCCTCGCCTTTGTCCAGATCGCCTCGATCAGCACGGTGATGCCGGCTTCGAGGCCCTTGCGCAGCCAGCTGCGTCCCGGCCACAGGAACAGGTTCTTCGCGACCTGCTGCGAGATCGTGCTTGCGCCTCGCGTCGATCCGCCGCGCTCGTTGTGCCGGGTGGCTTCCTCGATCGCCTCGAAGTCGAAGCCCGAATGCTCCGGGAAGCGTTGGTCCTCCGCGGCTACCACCGCGAGCCGCAGGTGCGGCGAGATCTTCTCCTCGGGCATCCAGTCGTACGCGACGAGGCGCCCGTGCGAGATCGAGGCCTCGATCATGAACGCGGTCGTCGGAACCGGGATGACCGCGAGCGCGGCCACCGCCACGGTCGTGATCGCGACGAGGCCCAGCACGGCCCGTCCGAAGAAGAAGACGACGCGGCGCATCGGGTGGGGAGGCTTTTCATCCGGGCGTTGCCGGGGCAACCGTCGGCTTTGCGGTTCTGGCGGCGGGAATCGCCGTCGGCCGACGCCGCCCGATCCGGCGCGTGCTGCTGGACGCAGTCCTGGCGGAGTCGTAAGAATTTCCCCCATGGCGACGTATCCGATCGACGAAGTCGAAGCGGCGTTCCGCACCTACTGGCAGACCGGCGCCGTCGGCGAGGACTGGGACGCGTGGGCGGACCTGTTCACCGAAGACGCGCTCTACGTCGAGCACGTGCTCGGCAACCTGCACGGCCGAGAGGAGATCCGCGCGTGGATCAGACCGATCATGGCCCAGTACGGGGAGCTGTACACCGTGTACGAGTGGCACATGGCCGACCCTTCGGGTCGCGTCGTCGTCTACATGCAGAACCGGCGTGATCATCCCTCGGGCGAAGGCGTGCTCGATTTCCCCGGCATCACGATCCTGCAGTACGCCGGCGGCGGGAAGTGGTCGAAGGAAGAGGACTACTGGGCCGGACCGGCGGCGGCGCGCACGACCGAGGAGTACGAGATCGCGCGCAAGCAACTCGACCGCGACCATCGCAAGAAGCGCACCCGCAGGAACTGGGGCGACGGCCCGGACTGGACGCGCGGAGCAGCCACGTACTGGCACGCGCACCCGCAGCACGACTGAGCGCGGCGAGCGACATTCCCGCGACCGGGCCGGGGAGCGGGCTCAGAGGCAGGTCGACATGCCGCCGTCCACCGGGATCACGGCTCCGGTGATGTAGGCGCCGGCGCGCGAGGCGAGGAAGATCGCGATGCCGGCCATGTCCTCGGGTTCGCCGATGCGCCCGCGCGGCACCTGCGAGACGATCACGTCGCCGAAGCGCTCGAGCGTCTCCTTCATCATCTTGCTCTGGAACGGACCGGGGGCGACGGCGTTCACCGTGATGTCGTCGGACGCGAGCTGCTTCGCGAGCGTGCGGGTCAGGTGGTGCACGGCGGCCTTGCTCGCCGAATAGGCGTAGGTCTCGAGCACGGGCACGTGCAGGCCGTCGATCGACCCGATGTTGATGACGCGCGCCGGATCGTCGGAAGTGCCGGCCTTCTTCAGCAGGGGCAGCAGCTCGCGGGTCAGGTTGAAGACCGCCTTCACGTTGGTCGCGAGCACCTTCTGGAACGCGTCGTCGCTGTAGTCGGCCAGCGGCGCCCCCCAGTTCGTGCCGGCGTTGTTCACCAGGATGTCGAGCTTCGCTTCGCGCTTCGCCAGCTCCGAGGCGAGCGCCTTCACGCCTTCCTCCGTGCTGATGTCGGCCGGCAGCGCGACGCAGTCGCCGATCTTGCCCAGCTCCGCGGCCACTTCGTCGCAGACGTCCTTCTTGCGCGACGAGATGTAGACCTTCGCGCCGCCTCCGACGTAGCCGCGGGCGATCATCAGGCCGATGCCGCGCGAGCCTCCGGTCACCAGCGCGGTTTTTCCCTTTACCGAAAAGAGGTCGTGCATCGGGGTCTCCTTGGGGCCGGCCTTCGTGCCGGCTCAGGCGCAAGCGGCCCGGCCGAGCGCGTGCTCGACGAGCACGAGGCGGTCGTTGCCGAAGTACATGTCGTCGTCGTCGATGAACATCGTCGGGGAGCCGAAGCCGCCGCGCGCGATGAGCTCCTCGGTGTTCGCGCGCAGCGCGTCCTTGACGGCCGGGTCGGCGATCGCCGCGAAGAACTCCGCGGGGTCGAGTCCGATCTCGCGGACGATCGGCTCGAGCACGTCGTCGCGCGAGATGTCGGCGAGGTCGCCCCAGTACGTCTCGAAGACGCGGCGCGACCAGCGCGGGAGCAGGCCGTGGCGCTCGGCGACCAGAGCCCCGCGCATGGCCTTCACGCTGTTGACCGGGAACACCGGGGGCTGGCCGATGCGGATGCCGTAGAACGAGGCCCAGTCCTGCAGGTCCTTCACGTACCAGCGCAGTTTCGGCATCACGGGGTTGCGCCGCTGCTCGTAGACGCTCTCGTTCACGGCGTTGAAGACCCCGCCGACGAGGATCGGCCGCCAGACGAGCGTGGCGCCGGCGCGGCGCACGACGTCCTCGACGCGGTGGAACGCGAGGTACGTCCACGGGCTCGAGCAGTCGTAGAAGAATTCGAGTTTCGGCATCTCCAGTCCGGCCGGGGGCGCGTGGCGGGAAGCCTCGGCGAACCGGCGGTCGGATGTTGCCACGGCGCCCGCGCAACCCCAACGCCGCTCGTGATGGAAGGAGCGGGGACAGCCCCGCGGGAGAAGCCGCCGGTGCGTCGACGCGGACCGGCGCTTCGGCAACGGTTCGACGGGATCGTTCGCGACCGTTCCCGCTGCCCTCGTGGAAGGCGCGGGATCCAGGGCCGCAAGCGGGACGGCGGACGCCCGGGGGCCGCCGCGCGGCCCGCCCTGCGGCTGTGGCCATCGCGGACGCGGGCGGCTATCTTCGCCCGATGCCCGCCCGGAAGATCGCGTTCGTTGCTTTGGAGATGCCCGCGGCCCTGGAGGCCGAGGCGAGGCTTCGCGCCCGCTACCCGTCGGTGCCGGTCGAGGAGGCCGACGTGATCGTCGCGCTCGGCGGCGACGGCTTCATGCTCGAGACGCTGCACGCGCATCTCGGCCGCGGGGTGCCTATCTATGGCATGAACAAGGGCACCGTCGGCTTCCTGATGAACGACTACGTCGAGGACGACCTCGAGGAACGTATCGAAGGCTCGGTGCCGGCCTCGATCCATCCGCTCGCGATGAAGGCCGAATGCGTCGACGGCAGCGTCGTCGAGGCGATCGCGATCAACGAGGTCGCGCTGCTCCGGCAGACCCGCCAGGCCGCGAAGATCCGCATCTCGATCGACGACCGCGTGCGCCTCACCGAGCTCGTCTGCGACGGCGTGCTCGTCGCGACGCCGGCCGGCAGCACGGCCTACAACCTGTCGGCGCACGGCCCGATCCTGCCGGTCAGCTCGAACGTGCTCGCGCTGACGCCGATCAGCGCGTTCCGTCCGCGCCGCTGGCGCGGCGCGATCCTGCCGCGCGAGTCGCGCATCCACTTCGAGGTGCTCGACCCGCGGCACCGGCCGGTCAGCGCGACCGCCGACACGATCGAGGCACGGAGCGTGGTGCGCGTCTCCGTGCACGAGAACCGCCAGGTCGCGTTCTCGATCCTGTTCGACCGCGAGCACGGACTCGAGGAGCGCATCCTCAAGGAACAATTCATCCCGTAGCGGGCGGAGGCGGGCGAGGGCAGCGAGGCCCGGGGTCGCTCCGCCGCCGGCATCGGCATCCGTCGTGGACGGGACCGGGGCGGGCCGCAAGGAGCGACCCGGAGGATCCGGTCTCGCTCGCGAACACGGCTCACCACCTCGCGATCAGTAGACGGCGATCAGGTCCGAGATCCGAACGGTGACGTCGGGCAGGGCGGAGAGCGTCACGTCGTCGCCGCGTTCGAACCGGCGAATCCCGGAATAGACCCGGTCTGCGGGGACCGGTCCGGTGAGCGTCTCGAGGCGGCGATCGCGAAGGTTCACGATCCAGTACTCCGGAACACCGGCCGCGGCGTAGATGCGGGATTTGGTGAGGCGGTCCTGCGGCAGGCTGCTGTCGGCGATCTCGACGACGAGCAGCGCGGCATCGGGATGACGGAACTGGTAGTCCGCCGATCGACCGGGAACGACGGCGACATCCGGTTCCGGCACGGAACGTCGGCCGGCAAGAAACGGCATCTGCGCGCGGACGACGGCACGGTCGGCTACCGCGCGGATCAACGCCGCCAGAACGTCGGTGAGGACCGCGGCGTGAAGCGGTCCCTGTGGCGGCGATGCCACGATCACGCCTTCAAGGAGTTCGACGCGGTCGTCCTCGCCGAGCGCTCCGCTGCGGACCATGTCGAAATAGGTCGACGCGCTGAATCCTTCTGCCGGACTCGTCCGCATCACGGTCCGTACGCTAGCAGCATCGTCGCGGCGCAGGCAACGCGTCGGTCCCGGAACATGCCACGACTGTCATCGCCCGGAACTCGGCCTGCGCGAACGGCGTGCCGGTCGAGATCGCCGACCAGGACGCGAGACGCACGGGCCCGGGCTTGCGGAAAACCCGGCGAGATCGTTGGCGGTGACGGGAAGAGGCAGCGGGAGTGCCATGCTGGGCGTCGCGGTACGTTCCGTGTGGACGACGGCCCGTCAGTCCGGTTGGGTTTGCGCCACCGGCGCCGGCGACGGCGAGTAGACGCGGTCCCCCTGGTTCGAGCCGTCGGCGTTCGCGACGTTGCCGGCTGCGAAGAACCCGACCGTCCCGACGTCGGCCGCAGGCGCCTTCCAGTCGAACGTCCACGACGCTCCGCCCGGCTGGCCGATCGCCGTGCCGTTGTAGCCGTGCTCGATGTACGCGCGCGTGCCGCTCATCGCGGGAAGCAGCTGTGTCGTCGCGGGGTCGGTCACGACGAACTCGCCGGCGCCGGCGCCGTCCTTCATCGCGACGGCCGTCATCTGGAATCCCCAGCGCATGGCGGCGGCGTCCGGGTGCGCGACGCGTACCGTCAGCGTGTAGGTCTGCCCGGGCGTGTACGCCGGCGGCACGCCTTCGACCTGGATCGAGCCGGCCGTGTCCGGGTTCAGCGGGAACGAGTTGTGGCACTGCACGCACAGGCCTTCGGCGGGTTGGTCGCCGAGCGCGGGCACGCCCGTCATCGCGGGCTGCGGTCCGGACGAGACGGCGAACGCATCCGACGCGAGCTGCGACGGAGGAACGATCGAGAGCCACGCCAGCGTCGCGGCCAGCGCGGGCGCGGCGCGGAGGGGAGGGCGCCGGGTCGACTGCCGCGTGGGGGTCATCGTCGCTCTCCGGTTCGGCGCGTCGCCGTTCGCTCGAGCCAGGCGCACGCGTCGCCTTGCTCGACGGAGGCGCCGCGCGTGCCGAACGTCCCCATCAGCGCGATTCGTTCGCGCGCGTCGGAGACGAGCACGGGCAGTTGGTCCAGCCTTCCCTCCGGCGGCTGCCAACCCTCGATCCGTGCCGTCGACGCGCCCGCCGCGTGAACGCCCGTGAGTCCATCGGGCGCGTACAGCGCGAGCGTCGTCGAGAGCACGGCTCCTTGGCCGTCGCCGCTCAGCACGAACCGGCGCCCGAGTGCCGCGACGAACGCATCGAGCGCGGCCAGCGCATCGCCGAAGCTCGCGGCCTCGGGATCCTCGGCATCGTCACCGAGGTACCACGAGAACCCCGCGTACGCGGGCGTCGAGCGCAGGTTGCTCTGGAACGGGTTGCACGGCCGCGCGGCCTGTGGAGCGACGACGTCCGGCCGCGCGCCGAACCGGCGCCGTGCAAGCGACAGTGCGGCGGTCGCGTCGCCGCCGCGATCGTGCAGCGCGACGACGACGGGGAGCACGTCGCCGGCGCTGCCGTCCTCGCGCGCGAAGACCAGCGACGCGCCCCGCAAGGACGCGCCCTCGTCGTCTCGAAGCTCGGACAGCCGCGGAGCGTTCAGTCGAGTTCCTTGACCGGCGCCGCGGCTGCGCTCTTCGCGGCCAGCGACGCGAACGTGATGGCCGGGCCGAGCGTGCCGCCGCCCGCGTAGTAGTAGGGGCCGGTCGGCGAGGCGATGCAGTTGCCGGCGCCGTACAGGCCTGCGACGGGCGCACCGTTCGCGCCGAGCACCTGCCCGGACGCGTTGATGACGGGTCCGCCGTTCGTGTCGAGCGTGCCGGACGCGAGGATGATCGCGTGCAGGCGAGCGGCCGGATCGAACGGGTGCATCGTCGGGTTCGGCAGCTTGCCGACGGCGTGCTTGGTGCCCTGGTTCGGGTACGACCAGATGCGCGAGTGCCAGAGCCGGTCGTAGAGCTTCTCGCCGCGACGGAAATCCACGTCCTTGCCGCGCGAGGCCAGCTCGTTGTAGCGCTTGATCGTCGCCGACAGCGTGGACGCGAAGTTCTCCTCGAGCTCGACGCCGCCGATTCGCGCGCCGATGCGGCCGAGCCGCTCGCGCAGCGCGGCCTCGAGCTCCCCGGCGTTCGCGCCGCTGACGACGTACGGCGCCTGGGTGCCGGGGGCCGGGAGCGGGAAGCGTCCGCCGAACAGCTCGGCCGTGCGCTGGTCGTAGACCATGAACAGCAGCATGTTCGGCCACTCGTGGCGGGTCGGGTCCCACGCGAAATGGACGCGCGTGCGCTCGTTGTAATTCGCGGTCTCGTTGACGACGCGCTTGCCGTACTTGTTGACGAGGATCATCGAGTCGCCCGGAGGCATGAACACGTCGTCCGGCGTGCTCGAGAACTGCAGGGCCTGCTCGAGCACGACCTCGGCGCGCCACGCGGAGTGCATGTTGCCGAGGCGCGCGCCGGCCGCCGTCGCCATGTAGACGAAGTCGCCCTCGTTGGTCGGCACCGCACAGCCGCCGAAGACCGGGCCGGGCTGGAACTGGTGCACGAGATCGGCGTTCTGCGTGTAGCCGCCGGTGCCGAAGACGACACCGCGCCGAGCGCGCACCCGGACCTTCGTCTTGTCGATCTTCGTCGCCTCGAGGCCGACGACCTCGCCCGCACGGTTGCGCAGGATCGCCGTCACGCGGTGGCCCATCATCGTCGGGATCTTGCGCGCCTCGACGCCGGCGCGCAGCTGGCGGACCATCTCGTCGCCGAGGCCGAAGCTTCCGTCCGGCTTCTTCGGCCACAGGCGACGGTCGACCGGTTCCTTGTCCTCGGTGGCTTCCTCGAAGTAGTCGGGCATCGCGCCGAAGGGCTTGTCGGCCGGCATCGAGACGAGCGCGCCGAGTTTCTCGAGTTCGTCGACGACTCCCGGACCGTTGTCGTACAGCGCCACGAGCAGGTCGTAGTCGTTCTGCGCGAGGCCGAAGGTCGGGCTGTCGGCGCGGAACATCTGCGGGTACGAGTAGCGCGCCATCTTGCGGATGGTGTTTTCGCGCGGCTCCTCGGCGCCGCGCTCGCGCAGGAAGCGGTTGTTCGGGATCCAGTAGACGCCTCCCGACTTCGACGTGGTGCCGCCGAACAGCAGCGCCTTCTCGACGAGCACGACCTTGGCGCCGGCCTCGTGGGCGAGGATCGCGGCGACCGCGCCGGCGGCGCCGCTTCCGACCACGACGACGTCGGCCTCGTGGTCGAAGGAGAGGCGATCGGCGGCGGAGGCCTCGCGTACGCCGGGCAGCGACGAGACGCCGGCGCCGGCGGCGGCCACCCCGGCCAGCCGGAGGAAGTCGCGGCGGGAGATCCCCGGTCGCTCGGGGCGGCCGGACGGCGGGTTCTTCGTGTCGTCGCTCACGCGTTCAGGCCGCCGCGGCCGTGCCCGTCGTCGTGGGCGAGTAGAACTGCTTCGTCCAGTTGCGGAACTCTCCGATCGGGCCGTCGGCCTCGCACAGGGCGGGGCGCGGCTGGTAGCCCTTGTGCTCCCAGATCGTGAAGTCCTGCTGGATCGCGAGCGACTGGTCGTCCATGTAGGCCTTCAGCAGCGCGCGGGTCTCTTCCTCGCTGCGGCCGTCCTTCTTGCCGATGACGCCGAAGTGGATGCGCGTGATGTCCTCGTCGACCGGGGTGAGTCCCGCGACGATCACGGTCGTGAACATGCCCGTGTAGATCAGCCAGTCGAAGCCGAGGCCCCAGTTCTCGGCCTGGATGTTGAAGTCGTCGCTGACGCCGCCCATCGTCTGCACGTCCTTGCGGGTCCAGATCTTCCACGTGAACATGCGGCCGTTGAACTCGTGGCTGCGGTTCTTCGGTGGATCCATCAGGTGCACGTAGTTGAAGTGCGGCCAGTCGATCGCGTTCTCCATGATGTCCTGCGGGTGCGTGCGCACGTCCCAGGAGTACTTGTCGTAGCTGCCCGTCCAGTCGTCGGCGCCGAAGTACGGGATCACCGGGATCTCGAAGTCGGGCTCCTTGCCTTCGGCGTGGTACCAGACGAACACGAGGCCGTTGCGCTCGAGGACGGGGTAGGCGCCGGCGCGCGCCTTGGCCGGGATCTTGTCGGTGTACGGGATGCGCTGGCAGGCGCCGGCGGTGTCGAACTCCCAGGAGTGGAACGGGCAGACGATGTGGTTGCCCTCGACCTTGCCGCCGTGGCCGAAGTGCGCGCCGATGTGCGGGCAGTACGGCTCGAGCGCGCCGGCCTTCCCGTCGTTGCCGCGGAACAGCACGATGTCGCGGCCGAGGTAGTGCACGGTCTTGACCTCGCCGGGCGCGAGTTCGTCCGAGTAGCACACCTGGTACCAGCTGTTGGGAATGCCGAACGGGTAACGGGCCATGGGGTTCCTCCGGGCGATGCGTCGCGCCGCGGGGGCCGGCGGCGCAGGGACTCGGATTCGCGCGCCTTCCGGCGCGAAATCGCCTTCGCTGCTCGCCAGATCGCGGCTCGCCCCATATAGAACGTGTTCCAGTGTCCACGCAAGGCCGGGCTGGGCGGCCGGACGGGCGACGCAGCCGCGCCGGAGCGGCCGGCGGGGGCCCCGCGCGGCATGGCGACGGGGCATGGCGATGGGGCATGGCGCGCGGCGATCCGGCAGGCCGCGCGGATCCCGATCGCGGAGGAGCGAAATGGCAGGACGACTCGACGGAAAGGTCGCGGTGATCACGGGAGCCGCATCGGGGATCGGGCGGGCGACGGCGCTTCGCTTCGCGGCCGAGGGCGCCGCGGTGGTCGTCGGCGACCTCTCGCCTCAAGGAGCGGAGGCCGTGGCCTCCGAGATCGCCGTGCACGGCGGGCGCGCCCATGCCGTGCGGGTCGACGTCGCGATCTCCTCCGAGGTCGAGGCGATCGTCGACGAGGCCGTACGGCGCTTCGGGCGGATCGACATCCTGATGAACAACGCAGCGTCTCCCCACGGCGCGCCGGTCGCGGCGACGACCGACGAGGACTGGCGCCGCGTGATGTCGGTGACGCTCGACGGCGTCTTCTACGGGACGCGCGCTGCACTGAAGCGCATGGTGGAGCAGGGGTCCGGCAGCATCCTCAACATCTCCTCGGGGGCCGGCCTCGGCGGCGAGGTGATGCTCGGGGCGTATGGCGCGGCCAAGGCGGCGGTCATCAACCTGACGAAGACCGCGGCGGTCGAGAATTCCGGCTGCGGCGTCCGCGTCAACTGCATATGCCCGGGACCGATCGCGACTCCGCCGCTGGCGGCCTGGCTCGGCGCGATTCCCGGCGGCGCGGAGGCGTTCGCGAAGCAGATCCCGGCGCGTCGCATCGGCGAGCCCGACGAGATCGCGGCCGTGGCGGTGTTCCTCGCGTCGGACGAGGCGTCCTACGTGACCGGCGCGATCGTCGTCGCCGACGGCGGCGTCAACGCGCGCACCGGCACGCCGCGGTTCGACTGACGCGGGCTCTCCAGACCGCGCTCCGGGCCGGGGGCCATGCGCGCTCGCTGGTCCTCGGCCGCTTCGCGCCCTGCGGAAGCGCTCGCACGCACGGCCCCCGTCCCTGCGCGTCGGCGTTGCGGTCGGGCGTGGAAGAGCGCGCTCCGGGGTGGGGCGGGTGGAGGCGCGGCGGCGATCCGGAAACATTGGGACCGGGTCCGGGTTTGTGCTTTGTCGTCTCGCGCCCGGTCCTGTCGGGCGACGAGGAGGACGCATGGGCTACGACGACATCCTGGTGGAGCGCGCGAACGGGATCGCGTGGGTCACGATCAACCGCGAGGCCAAGGGCAATGCGTTCCGCGTGCAGACCGTCCGCGAGATGATCGACGCGCTCGAGGACGCCCGACGCGACGCCGACATCCGCTCCGTCGTGCTGACCGGCGCTGGCTCGCGCTTCTTCTGCATCGGCGGCGACCACGACCACAGCGGCGAGGCCGATCACGACGACCGCATCCATTACGGCAACATCTTCCCCGTCGTCGACCTCTACGACCTGATCGACAAGATGCCGAAGCCGGTGATCGCGATGGTGAACGGCTTCGCGGTCGGCGGCGGCAACGTGCTCGCGCTGATGTGCGACCTGACGATCGCCGCCGACACGGCGACGTTCCGACAGGTCGGCCCGATCATGGGCAGCTTCGACGCCGGTTTCGGCACCTGGTACCTCGAGGAAGCGGTCGGTCGCAAGAAGGCCAAGGAGATCTGGATGCTGAACCGCAAGTACCCGGCTTCCGAGGCGCTGGCGATGGGACTCATCAACGAGGTGGTGCCCTCCGCTACCCTGCGCGATCGCGTCGCGGAGGTCTGCGACGAACTCGCCGACCGCGGTCCGCAGGCGCTCGCGGCGGTCAAGTCGTCGTTCCATGCGCGGCACAGCGGTGTCGCCGGGTTGTCGCGAGTCGCGCTCGACCTGCTGACGCCGAACTACTATCGCAGCGACGAGAGCAAGGAACTCGGCCGCGCGTTCGGCGCTCGGGAGAAGCCGGATCGCGGGAAGTTCTACCGATGACCGAGGAGTCGTGGCGGGCGAGGCCGTTCTACCTGCTCGTCACGCTGACCCTGGTCAACACCATCAACTGGGCCGACCGGCAGGTCGTGCCGATCCTCGTGCCGTCGATCAAGGCCGACCTCGCGCTGTCGGACACCGAGATCGGCATCGTCAGCGGAGTCGCGTTCTCGCTGATCTACGCGGTCGCGGCGTTCGTGTTCGGCTATCTCGCCGACCGCGCGTCGCGCCGGCTCGTGATCCTGTTCGGCCTCGTTTGCTGGAGCGCCGCGACCGCGGCGAGCGGGTTGGCGACGGGGTTCGGCAGCCTGTTCGTCGCGCGTTTCCTCACGGGCATCGGCGAGGCTTCGCTGTACCCGTGCGCGATGTCGCTGATCGCCGATGCGTATCCTCCCGAACGGCGCGGGAACGCGATCGGGCTGGTGGGCGCTTCCACGGCGCTCGGCGGCGGCCTCGGCATCGGCCTCGGCGGGTGGCTCGTCGCGTCGATCGGCTGGCGCGACGTGTTCCTGCTCTACGGCGCGGCCGGCCTCCTCGCGATCCCGCTGCTGCTCGTGATGATCGAGCCGCGAAGGGTGGAAGCGGGCGACCGGGAGGCGCACGAATCGCCGTACCTCATCATTCGCGAAGCCCTGCGCGACGTGCGCCTGCTGGCGATCTGGCTGTCCGGCATGGCGCTGCTCGTGGCGGCGAGCGGCTGGATCACGTGGGCGCCGACCTACTTCGTGCGCGATCTCGGCTTCGAAACCGGACAGACCGGACTCGTCTTCGGGATCGCCCAGCTCTTCGGCGGCGTCGCCGGCAGCCTCGTCGGCGGGCGGCTCGGCGACGCGTTCCGGGCGCGCGGCTTCGCGGGCCAGCTTCGGGTCACGGCGATCGGCGCCGCCGCCGTCGTCCCGATGGTCGGCGTCGCGTTGATGGACGTGCCGCACGCGGTGCTGCTCGCCGCCGCGGTGGCCGGCCCGTTCGCGATCTTCGCCGCGCTGCCGAGCCTGCAGAGCATGGTCGCCGAACTGGTCCCGGCGCGGCGGCTCGGCCTGACGTTCGCGGTGCACATGCTGTTCCTCGCCGGCCTCGGCACCGCGCTTGGCCCGTTTCTCGTCGGCGTCGCCTCCGACGCGACCGGAAGCCTCGAGACGGCGCTGCTCGTGCCGCTCGCGGCCTCCGCGGTGGCCGCCGCCGGGGTCCTCGCCGCCGAGCGCATCGTGAAGGCGCGCACGCCGCTCGCATGAGCGCGAGGCGTCCCGACGACAACGATGACCCGTGGTCGGCGGCGGCGCTGCCAAGCTGGTCGCGGCCGATCGAGGTTCCGCGCTGGCTCGCGCTGCGCGAAGGCCGGCGGCCGATCGTCGTCGTCGCGCCCCACGGCGGGCGCCGTCGTCGCGACGTGCGGCGCGGCGACAACGTGAACGACCTCTTCACGGCCGGGATCGCCCGGGAGCTGGCCGAGCGGCTCGACGCGCACGCTCTCGTCAACCACGGCCTCGACCGCAACGAGATCGACCTGAACCGCATCGGGCATCTCGCTTCCCGTGCGCCCGAGGTGCTCGGCCTGCTCGCGGCGGCCGTCGAAGCCGCGGCCGCGGGCGGCGACGCCGCGCTCGTCCTGTTCGTGCACGGCTGGAACATGGTGGTGCCGTGCTGCGACGTCGGCGTGGGGCTTCGCCGGCGCGCCGGCGCGCTCACCGGCCGCCATCCGACGCTGAGCCGCGAGCGCTACGACACGACCATCGCGGCGATCGAGCGCGAGCTTTCCGCGCGCGGCCTCGGCTTCGCCGTCGGTCGCCGCTACACGGCGAGCGGTCGGGAGAACGCCGCGCAGCTGTTCAGCGGACGCTTCGCCGACCACGAGCACGAGGTGGTGGCCCGCCTGTCGCGGCTCGCGCTCGCGGGCGCGGTCGACGCGGCGCAGCTCGAGCTCGGCATCCCGCTGCGCTGGCCGGGGCCGTTGCGCGAGGCCCTCCTCGACGGACTCGTCGCCGCGTTCGACGAAGCGGCCCCGCGCAAGCCGGCGAGTGCCGACGACGGAAGCGCCCGGGCCGGATGGCAGCTGCCGCCCGCCGGACACCGCGGGTCGCCCGGGCCGCCCGAGCCCGGCTGGTCGCTGCAGGCGCTGCTCGACGACGACGGCCGCCACGCGATGTTCGCCGGCGTCGAAGCGACGGGACCGCGTTCGATGGCGGCGCGTTTCTCGATCGTGGCGACGGACGGCACGATGATGCTGCTGGTCGGCGAGGGGGAGTGGGGC
This sequence comes from uncultured Myxococcales bacterium, assembly GCA_964476185.1. GTDB lineage: Bacteria > Desulfobacterota > Binatia > UBA1149 > CAITLU01 > DATNBU01. Next base: position 33,144 of record CAYYZO010000010.1, on the reverse strand, counting down.
GGCGAGCCCGGGCGCTACGAACTCGAAGGGCTTCGCTGGAGCATCGACGAGAGCGGAACGCGCGTCGAGGTCGCGGTCGGCGCGGCGGCCGCGTCGCCGGGTGGCGCGCCGGCAAGGGCGGGAGCGCCGGGGACGCAGATGCTGCGCTATGCGACGCACGACGCGTACCTGGATCTCGAAGAGGGCCTCGCCGCCTCGCGCCTCGTCGACGCCGACATCCGGCTGGTGTTCGAAGCGCTGGCGCCGGACCACGGCCGTCTTCGTGGCCGCGTGCGCGCGGGCGACCTCGCGCTCGACGTCGATACGGTCGCGTTCGTCGATCGCGGCGGCCGACGAAATGCGGATCCGCGGGAACGGTTGCGCGTGGTCGGGCTCCGCGCCGACCGAAGCATCTTCGTCGAGCGCAGCCACACGCGGGAGGGCCCGACGCTCCAGCTGGTGGAAGACGCGGCGGGACTCGGGACGATCCGCGCGACCGGCGACCGCGGCGAGCCGGGCTCGATCGTCGAGGCGACCATCACGGCGCGGGTCCCGGTCTGGAGGCCGCTCGGCGAAGGCGTTCTCGTGCGCTGGACGTTCGGGATCGTGCGCTGCCGTCACGCCGGAGGCGGGACACCGTCGGCGGGCCTGTTCGAGTCGCTCGAATTGTTCGCCGGCGAGCCGTCGGGCGACGACGGGTCCGCCGCGGAGTCGTAGGGAAGCGCCGATCAGCGGATGTTGATCGCGCTGCTCCAGGTCTCGCTCGTCCCGCCCTCGTCGCTTTTCAGGAACGCGCGCAGTTCGACCGGCTTGTCGGTCTTCGGCTTCACCTGGAAGGAGAGCCGCCAGCCGCCCGTGTCCGGGTTGCGCACGACGTAGTGGTCGAGCAACTCGGCGGCGTCCTTCGGCGCGATCGAGATCACGGCCTTCGGCGGCGAGTCGTCCCGCAGGGAGTTCAGCTCTTCTCCGGAGAACTCGAGCACGAAGCGGTTCACGTCGTGCTTCGCTCCTCCGTCCTGCCGCGTCGCGAGCACGCGGCCGCCCGGAGGCGTCGTGGCGTCGTCGAGGAACAGCGACACGGTGTACGCGAAGTCGATCCGCTTGCCGGGGACGACCGGAGCGCCCGGGACCCAGTACGCGACCATGTTGTCGACGAGTTCGGTGTCCGACGGGATCTCGACGAGTTCGACTCGTCCGTCGCCCCAGTCGCCGCGCGGCTCGACCCAGGCGCTCGGCCGCAACTCCATGCGCGTCTCGAGGTCCTGGTAGTTCGCGAACGAGCGGTCGCGCTGCAGCAGGCCGAACCCTCGCGGGTTCTTCATCGAGTAGCTGCTGGCGTTCACGCGCACGGGGTTGTCGAGCGGGCGCCACAGCCACTCGCCCCCGTCGAAGTGCAGCAGCAGGCCGTCCGAGTCGTGGACCTCGGGGCGGAAGTCGTCGAATCGCCGGCGCGAGCTTTCCCCGAAGAAGAACATGCTGGTCAGTGGCGCGATCCCGAGCTTCTTGACGGCCTTGCGCGGGAACAGGCGCGAGTCGACATCCACTGTCGTGCGCGCGCCGGGACGGACGTCAAAGCGGTACGCGCCGGTCACGCTCGGTCCTTCCATCAGCGCGTAGACCACGAGGTGGTCGGCGTCCTTCGCCGGCGTCTCGAGCCAGAACTCGACGAAGTGCGGGAACTCCTCGCCGCTCGGCTCGACGGTGTCGATCGCGATGCCGCGCGCGGACAGGCCGTAGACGTTGTCCCGGCCGAGCGCCCGGAAGTAGGTCGCGCCGAGGAACACGATCAGCTCGTCGAAGTACTCCTTCGACCGCAGCGGCGCGTGGATGCGGATGCCCGCGAAGCCGGTGTCCTTCGGGATGCGGGATGCGAACTGGTTCTTGCCGTAGTCGAACGAGGTGATGTCGAACGCGAGCGGCTTCACGCCGGATTCGTCGACGACGTTCACGGCCACCGTGCGGTCGTAGTAGAAGCCGGGGTGGAAGAACTGCACCTGGAACGGAAGGCCTTCCTTGCGCCAGAGCGCGCGGTCGGGGCGGAAGCGGATGTCGCGCCATTCGTCGTAGTCGATCTCCCCGCTGACCAGCATCCACGCCGGAAGCGCCTGGCGATGGTCCCGGTACTCCTCTCGCGACATCGCCTCGGCGCGGGCGGTGACGTCGTCGAGCGAGAACGCGAGGGCGGCGGAAGGCAGGAGGAAGGCCGACAGCGCCGCGGCGAGCAGGCCGCGGGAGGCCGGGGGAAACGGCGAAAGGACGGTGTGCATCGGGACGGAATCTTCGGCAGGAAGCCGGAGGAACGCAACCCGAGGAGCGGTGGACGGCGCGTCACATTTTGACCGGCCGTCGCGACGATGCACGGAGCGCCCGTCTCGTTCGAAGCCGCCGGAGAGGAGACGGGCGATGATCACCGGGACCTGCCTGTGCCGCGGCGTCCGTTTCGAGATCGAGGCGACGCCGGGGCCGGTTGCCATCTGCCACTGCGAGGACTGCCGCAAGGCGCAGGGTTCGGCGTTCGCCGTGAACGCCCCGGTGCCGCGCCGGGCGCTGCGCTTCACGGCCGGCGAGGACCTGCTCGCGAGCTACGAGTCGAGCCCGGGAAAGCATCGCGTGTTCTGCTCGCGCTGCGGCTCGCCGGTCGTGAGCCGCAGCGACGACGACCCCGGGACGCTGCGCATCCGCCTCGGCACGATCGACGGCGATCCCGGCGCGCGGCCGGCGGTGCACGGCTGGACGTCCGGCAAGGCCGTGTGGGAGCGGCTGCCCGACGACGGGCTCCCGCGCCTGGCGACCGGATCGCCCGACAGCCGCATTCCGCGGCTCCGGTTGCGCGCCGAGCCGCCGTCGTCGCCGGACGCCCGGACGCTGATCGCCGCGCTCGACGAAGACCTCGCGCGAACCTACCCGCGGGACGTGATCTTCGGGCTGCACGAGGACGACCACGACGAGGCGCGCATGGTCTTCCTCGTCGGACGCGCCGCTGGACGGCCCGTCGCCTGCGGAGCGCTGCGATCGCTCGATGCGGCGACCGGCGAGGTCAAGCGCATGTACGTCGTGCCGGACCTTCGCGGCTGCGGGTACTCGCGGCAACTATTGTCGGCGATCGAGGCTATTGCGATCTCGAGGCGTCACCGCGTGCTTCGGCTCGAGACGGGAAAGTCTTCGCCGGTCGCGCTCGCGCTCTACCGCTCGAGCGGATTTCGCGAGATCCCGCCCTGGGGGGAGTACGCCGGCAATGTGTACAGCCTCTGCTTCGAGAAGGTTCTCGAGGAAGAGTCCTGAACTCGCGGCGCCAGCTTCCACACCGCCGGTCAGCGCGATAGAAGAGGGCATGGACAACCACCGCTTCCTGCGCTCGATGGCCGTGCTGTTCGGCCTGCTCGCGATCTCGAACTTCCTCAAGCCCTTCGGCTTCTCGGCGGAAACCGGCTTCGTGTTCTTCGGTCGGCGCCTCGCGGGCACGCCGAACCTGATCGCGGGGTGGACGTTCGCCGTGTTCCTCGGCTGCTACGCCGCGGCGCTCTGGCGGGAGCGCGCGGCAGCCCTCCCGCTCGGCATCGCGTTCGCGTCGTACGTGAGCGCGAACCTGTTCCTGTTCACGTTGAGGATGCCGACGCCGAGCGGTGGCAAGGCCGTCTTCGGCGTCGTCTACACGCTCGTCGCCCTCGCCGGGGCCTGGGGAACGGTGGCCGCGATGGCGAAGGCAGGCTACGCGCGGCTCGACCCGACGCCGGGGCGCATCCTGCTGCGTTCGTTCGCGCTGCTGTTCGCGTTGATGGCGCTGTCGAACGCGATCAAGCCGTTCGCCTACACGGACGAGATCGGGTTCGTCCTGCTCGGGGAGCGACTGTCCGGCCAGGCGAACACGGCGGCCGCGGGCACGTTCGCGGCGCTGCTCGCCGCGTACGCCGCCAGCATCTGGGCCGAACGGCGCCTCGCGCTGAAGCTCGGCGTCGCCTACGCGATCTACGTCGTCGCGAACCTGGTGCTCTGGAACTTCCGCAAGCCGGAAGGGGCGGATGCGCCGCTGCTGTTCGCGCTGCCGTACCTCGTCAGCGCGATCGGCGTCTCGAGCGGAGCGGCCGTCCTGCTCTGGAAGCATCGCGAGCGGCTGGCCTGACCCGGAGGCGTCGTCCGCGAGGCGCGCTCGGGCAACCGGCGGATGCGGGCGCTCGGGATCCTGAACGTCCGGAAAGTGAAGGCCTCCGCACGAGCGCGACTTGTCGCTCCCGCGCCCGCCGGTGCATGATGCGCGGCGGCGGAGCGGGAAGCCCCGCCGCAGGAGGGTTCTCCCATGTTTCGTCTCTTCCGTCCGCTCGGGTTCGGAATCGGGTTGTCAGCGGTCTTCGCGCTGGCGCCCTCGCAGGCCTTCGCGCAGGCCGACCATCTCCAGTGCTACAAGATCCAGGACGCGCTCGCGAAGGGCGTCTACACGGCCGACATCACGCCCGACGACCTCGCGTTCCCGGCCTCGGCGGGCTGCACGATCAAGGTCCCTGCGAAGCTGCTTTGCATCGACGCAGTCAAGAGCAACGTCTCGCCCGTGCCGCCGGGCGCCGCTCCCGGCGCCGCGGCCCAGAAGTATCTCTGCTACAAGGCCAAGTGCCCCAAGAACCAGCCGACGGCCACGCTCGACGACCAGTTCGGCACGCACGCGGTGGCCGTGAAGACGACGAGCCTGCTGTGCGCGCCGGTGCCCGCGGCCGCGCCCTCTTGCACCGACAACGTCCAGAACGGCGACGAGACGGACGTCGATTGCGGCGGCAGCTGCGGCGACTGTGCGCTCGGTGAAGGCTGCATCGTCGACAGCGACTGCGCGAGCGCCTACTGCTCGGCCGGTGTCTGCGCGACGCCGCCGTCCAGTTGCAGCGACCTGACGCAGAACGGCTCGGAGACGGACGTCGACTGCGGCGGAGGCCTCTGCCCGCCGTGCACGACCGGCCAGGGGTGCGCGGCCGGCAGCGACTGCACGTCGTTCGTGTGCATGGCGGGCTCCTGCCAGGCGCCGAGTTGCTCGGATGGCGTGCAGAACGGTGCCGAGACGGACATCGACTGCGGCGGAGGCTCGTGTCCGGCGTGCAACGACGGCAGTTCGTGCCTGCAGGCGTCGGACTGCGTGTCGGGGACCTGCCAGGCGGGAGTCTGCCTACCGCTGCTCGCGAACGGGTTGTCCTGCGCGCTGAACGCGCAGTGCTATTCGTCCCAGTGCGTCGACGGTGTCTGCTGCGACACGGCGTGCAACGGGACCTGCCAGGCCTGCACGGCGGCCACGAAAGGCTCCGGGGCGGACGGATCCTGCGGCAATATCGCCAACGGCACCGATCCCGACAACGAGTGCTCGGGACCCGCGACCTGCGACGGCGCGGGCATGTGCCAGCCGTGATCTGACCGTCGCGCCGGCGCCACGACGTGATATCGGGGACGCGTGCCCGCGTCCTGGACTCCACTTCCCGACGATTCGGGTGTTCCCGAGCCGGACGCCGCGTTTCCAAGTCCGTTCGACGAGCTCGCTCCGGCGCCGGTCGCGCGCCGCGCCGCGGAGATCCTGCAGGCCGAGCTTCGCTCCGGCGCGTTCGCACCCGCGCTGGTTTCGGACGAGCTCGACCGGCCGGGCAGCGGCAAGATGTTCGGCGTGCTCGTGGCACGTGCGCCGGACGGCGGGCTCGGTTTCCTGCGCGCGTTCTCGGGCACGATCGCCGGCCGTTTCGATGTTCCCGGATTCGTCCCGCCGCTGTTCGATCGCGAGGCCCGGGCGCGCGTCGAGGTTCCCGGGGAACGCGTGGTCACGAAGCTCGCCGAGCGTGCGCGGGCGTTCGCTTCCTCCGCGGACGTCGCGGCGGCGCGCGGGGATGCGATCGCGTTGGCGCGGCGCCACTCTCGGGAGCGCGACGATCTTCGCGAGCGGCATCGGGAGAACCGCGAGCGGCGCCGGGTCGCGCGAAAGGCGATGGCCGGAAGCGACCCGGCCGGGGCCGGCCGCGAGCTCGACCAGCAAAGCCGCGGCGACAAGGCCGAGCGCCGTGCGCTCGACGCGCGCCATGCCGAGGAACGGGAAGTCGTGCAGTCGCGCCTGCGGCGCGTCGAGCGGCGGCTGGCCGCGCACGCGCGCCTGTGCGGGATGGTCTCGCGGCGACTCATGCGCGAGATCCACGACACCTATCTCGTCGGCAACGCCCGCGGGGAGCGCCGGGGCCTGCGGGAGCTCTGGTCGCCGGACGAGCCGCCCGGCGGCGCAGGCGATTGCGCGGCGCCGAAGCTGCTCGCATATGCGTTCGCGAACGGATTCCGCCCTGTCGCGCTGGCCGAGTTCTGGTGGGGCGCCGCGCCGGCGGCGGGAGGTCGAGTTTCGGGCGCGTTCTACCCGGCGTGCCGCGACAAGTGCGGTCCGCTGCTGCCGTTCCTGCTCGACGGGCTCGACGTGGCCGCGCCGCGGCGCTTCTCTCCGCCGTCGTCGGACGCCTTCGAGCTGCCGGTCGTGCACGAGGACGCGGCGATGCTCGTCGTCGACAAGCCGGCGGGGCTGCTGTCGGTGCCTGCCCGCGACCCGCGCTGCCGGGATTCGGCGCTCGCACGGCTCCTCGAACGTTACGGAGAGGTGCACGTCGTGCACCGCCTCGACCTCGACACGTCGGGACTGCTCGTGTTCGCGCGCGATGCGGCGACGCAGGTCGCGCTGCAGCGCCAGTTCCTGCGCCGCACGGTCGAGAAGCGCTACGTCGCGATCCTCGAGGGCACGCCGCGCGATGCCGAACCGGACGCCTGCGGCACGATCGAACTCGCCATCCGCGTGGACCCGAACGACCGGCCGCGGCAGGTCCACGACCCGGTTCACGGCCGCGCGGCCGTCACCGACTGGCGGATCCTCGGCGTCGCGACGGCGCCGCGGGGATCCTTCCGTGCGCGCGTCGCCCTTTCGCCGCGCACCGGCCGCACCCACCAGCTGCGCGTGCACTGCGCGCATCCGCTCGGGCTCGACTGCCCGATCGTCGGTGACCGGCTCTACGGCCGCGGCGGCGACCGCCTGCACCTGCACGCGGAGCGTCTCGCGTTCCTCCACCCGAACACCGGCGAGGCCGTGACGTTCGTCAGTCCCGTCCCGTTCTGAGCCGGGGACACGGCGGACAGGGGCGGCAGGGCGGGCGGATCGCGCCGGCTCGGACAGCGACAGCCGCAAAGGCCGCTTGGCAGCACGCGCGATCGGCGTACAAGACGCGATCGTGGCGGTCCCGTCGATCCACGGCCATTGCGACGCGCGCTTCTCGCGCGTGCGCGAGGCGTTCGCGGCCAACTTCGAGGAGCACGACGAACTCGGCGCGTCGGTCGCGGTCGTCGTCGAGCGACGCGAGGTCGTGAACCTTTGGGCCGGCTGGACCGACGAGTCGCGCCGGCGCGAGTGGCGCGAGGACACGCTGGTCGGCGTGTTCTCGGTCGGAAAGGGCCTGCTCGCCGTCGCCGCGATGATGCTCGTCGACCGCGGTCTCGTCGACCTCGACGCGCCGGTCGCGCGCTACTGGCCGGAGTTCGCCGAGCGCGACAAGGCGGGCATCACCGTTCGCCAGCTGCTCTGCCACCAGGCCGGCCTCCCGGCCGTCCGCGAGGTCCTCGCGGACGACGCGATGTACCACTGGGACGTGATGACGGGCGCGCTCGCGCGCCAGCCGCCGTGGTGGGCGCCGGGCGCGCGGCACGGCTATCACGTCAACACGTTCGGGTTCCTCGTCGGTGAGGTTCTCCGGCGGGCGAGCGGGCGTTCGTACGACGACTTCCTGCGCAGCGAGATCACCGGTCCGCTCGAAGCGGACTTCCACGTCGGCGTCGCGCCGGGGGACGACGCGCGCGTCGCGACCTTCGTCTGGAACCCGGACCTCGAGGCGCTTCCGGAGCCGGACCGCGCGATGCTCCCCGACGAGCAGCTGATGCAGTACCACACGTACTTCAATCCGCGCGGCGCTTCCGGCCACGGCACGGTCAACGACCTCGCGTGGCGCAGGGCGGTCTACCCGTCCACGAACGCGCACGCGACCGCGCTCGGCATCGCGCGCGCCTACGGGATGGTCGCCGAAGGCGGAGCGATCGGCGCACGCCGCTTCCTCGCGCGCAGCGTGCTGGAAGAAGCCGCGCGCGAGCACTCGAGCGGCGTCGACGCGGTGCTCGGCCGGCCGTCGCGATTCGGTCTCGGCTTCCAGCTCTCGCCGCACGACCGACCGATCGGCCCGAACGCCGGCGTCGTGCTGCACTTCGGCGCGGGCGGGGCGCTCGGGCTCGCGGATCCGGCGGCGCGGACCGGTTTCGGCTACGCGATGAACCGGATGGGGCCGCGCCACGCCAGCCCGACGGCGCGCCGGCTCGTGGAGGCGGTGTACGGGAGCCTGTGAACGCCGAGGCCGAGTGCGGCCACGAGGCGCATCGCGAGGTAGAAATTGAGGATCAGCGCCTCGGCCTCGGTACGACGGGCGACACCGGCGACGAGTTCCGGCAGGAAGCGCTGGATGTCGGCGTAA
>CAYYZO010000010.1:17199-24564 GCA_964476185.1 uncultured Myxococcales bacterium | reverse complement strand
ACGACGGGCGACACCGGCGACGAGTTCCGGCAGGAAGCGCTGGATGTCGGCGTAATCGATCAGCGTCTTCGCGAGGAAATCGGCGAAGGCCCCGCGTCGCGCGTCGAACAGGATCCGCGCGCTGCGCGCGACCTCGTAGCGGAAGACCGCATCGGGAGTCGCGAGGTCGCTGACGTCGACCGCTTGTCCAAGGATGTCAGAAAGATCCGCGGCGAGGGCCCCCATGGTCGAGTACGGCAGCGGTCGGCCGTCCGCGGCGAGCAGGCCGGCATCGAAGTCGCTGCGTGCATGTTCTTTTCCACGGGCGCGGGACCCATGCCGTACGGCCAGCGCGATCTCTGCACCGACCAGCCGGTCAGCGACGGCGGCCCGCGCTCCCGCATACTTCGCAGGCAGCGTGCGGTCGGGATTCTGCGCGTCCGCGGGCATGGCGGGGAGCTACCACGCGAGTGCCGGAGCGGCGAGCCAGAGGGGTCGACGGTCGCTCACGCCACGGCTGTCGGTCCCATGTCCGCGGGCTCGGAGCCTCTTTAGACGGAGACCAAGGCGGCCCCAAGGCGACGAACCGCGAGATTGCCCCTGTCCGGCCCCGCCGGCGTGCGATAGTCTGCGGGGCCTCGCCGGGGCGGGCCGGCGTCGGAGGGTCGATGAACGCATTCACGATCGCGGCGACGGCGCTGGCGTTCTCGGTTTCCGCGGGGATTTCCCACGCGACGGAACTGGTCACGGTCGGTGGCGTGTTCCCCGCGCACACCCGTCCGTTCGGGGCCTTCAACTCGTGTCCGCTCGAGGATGGATCGACTCTCGAGATCGGGCGCACCAGCGTCCAGGGGCCGGTCGCGGAACTGCGACTCGTGCATCGCGGCATCGACGGAGAACCGCTCGGCCCGTCGCTCGCGATCGCGCTCGGCAAGGTCGTCGACTGGCGCCTCTGGTGCGAGCCCGGCGGCGGCGCGGTCGCGGCGTGGCGTGGAGATTACGAGACCTGCTGGCGATATCGCCTGATCGAGAAAGACCACCGCCGCGCCGGCGAGGTGCGGCAGGCTTCGCCGGGCGGCGTGTGCGTCGAGCCCGCGTTCGCGACGTCGGACGGCGACTATGCCATGGCGTGGAGCACCTACGAGCCGCACGATGTCTGGGTGCAGGGATTTCGCCGCGACGGCACGCCCACGTATCTGCCACAGCTGCTCAGTACGGATCCGACGCACTGGCACGGGAGCCTGAAGCTCGCGTTCGACCCCGGCGGCAACCTGCTGGTCGCGTGGTACCGCTGGACCGGTACGCGCGAGCAGGTCTTCGCGAGCGCGGTCACGCCGGCCGGCGAGCCGACCGCGGAGTTCCCGTTGCTGGACGACGACGCACCGCCGCTCGGGCAGGGGCCGCTCGGCGTCGACGTCCTGGGCGACGGCCTGTTCGCCGTCTACTGGAGCTCCGAGGAAGCCGGCGGCGTGGTCGGGCAGCGCGTCGCGATCGCAAGCGTCGCGACGCAGACGACGACCACGAGCACGACGACGTCGACCACGCTCGACGGCGACGCGAGCCTGCCGTTCGGCGACGAGCGCGGCTGGAACGAAGGGATCTATCGCCACTGGACGATCGAACCGAAGCTCGCCGGCGACGGCGCCGGTCGTTTTGTCGCGCTGTGGAGCACCGATTACCTGGCCGACACCGATCACCAGGTGTCGACGAGCGAGGACGGAGGCCGGCGCTGGTCCCCGGCCGCGCGCATCCCGGGCCGTCCGGTCGAGGTCTTGAGCGCCGGCGACGGCGAGTGGTTCGCGTTCGGCGCCCGCTTCGTCTCCCACCTCGAAGGCACCGGGAACCACCTCTACGGCGTCGAGCTTGCGACCTCGACGGACTCCGGCGCGGAGTGGCCCGAGCCTCGCCGGATCGCAGAGATCGTGTTCGACGACGACTGCTCGTTCGAGGTCAACTCGCTGGCGGCCGCGCGCAGCCGTTCCGGCGCGCTCGTGGTCGCGTGGGCGCAGACCGAGGAGTGCGATCCCTGGGAGCAGGACGGATACCGCCGCAAGCTGCTCGCGATCCGCTCGCTCGACGATGGCGAGACCTGGTCCGCGCCGGCGCCGCTCGTCCCGACCAACGGCCTGCAGCAGAGCAGCGAGCTACGGCTGACGCCGGTTGGAGACACGGGTTTCCTGTTGACCGGCTACTTCCCGATCCTGCGATCGAAGGACGACGGCGCGACGTGGAGCGTCGACGCGCCCACGGGATTGGCGCCGTACGGATCGGGAAGCGGCTTCGCCTGCGACGCCGACGACCGCTGCGTCGGCGCGATCCTGGAGTACCCGGAAGAAGGCCCGGCACGCGAGTGGGAGCTTCGCGCGATGACGTCCCGTGGGGGCGCGGGTTGGACCATGGGGCCGGTCATCGATGGCGGCATCAGTCTCGACTCGAGCTACGACTTCCAGCCTGCCGTCGCGACCGACGGCGACGGCAAGTGGGTTGTCGTCTGGTCGTCGCACCGCGACGTCGGCGGGAGGCTCGGGCTCGACGCCGACCTGCTGCAATCGGTGTCGACGGACGATGGCCGCACGTGGTCGCCGCCGCGCGTCGTCAGCGAGGCCGCGACCGGAGACGGCTGGGCCGCCGACCGCAACCCGCGGGTCACGTCCGGAGCGGGAGACTGGGTCGTGCTCTGGGAGCGCGTCGGCGATCGCGCGCCGAGGGAGTGGTACTCGCGCCTGCGCGAGCCGCGCGTGATCGCCGCGCACGACGGCTGCGGCGACGGCGTGGTGGCCGGCCACGAGACCTGCGACGACGGCAACCTCGTCGACGGCGACGGCTGCGACCGCAACTGCTACGCGACCGGCTGCGGCAACGGCGCTCGCACGGCCGGCGAGGAGTGCGACGACGGCAACGACCTCGATCACGACGACTGCGTCGCCTGCCAGAGCGCGGTCTGCGGCGACGGCGTCGTCCGCGCCGGGTGGGAGCAGTGCGACGACGGCAACGACGATCCCGCCGACGCCTGCACGAAGGAGTGCGCGAACGCTCGCTGCGGCGACGGCATCGTGGCCGCCGGCCTCGAGGAGTGCGACGACGCCAACACGGACGACTCCGACGCGTGTCCGGCCAGCTGCCGCGTCGCGCGCTGCGGCGACGGCTTCGTGCACGAAGGCGTCGAGGACTGCGACGACCTCAACGACCGCACCGACGACAACTGCCCCGCCGGCTGCCACACGGCGCGCTGCGGTGACGGCTACGTCTGGCTCGGTGTCGAGACTTGCGACACGGCCGCGTCGCCGGCCGGGGAATGCCCGGACGCCTGCGGCGCCCCGGTGTGCGGCGACGCGAACGGCAGCGGCGACGTCGACGTCGACGACTCGCTGGAGATCCTGCTGCACGCGATCGACAGCGGGAACGACTGCCCGATGGAGACCTGCGACGTCGACAGCAACGTCCGGATCAACACCCGCGACGCGCTGACCACGCTCGGCCTGTCTGTCGGCCTGCCGTACCCGGCCCGCTGCAACCTCGGCCCGTGGGTGACGATCCGGCTGCAGGACGCGCGGGAACTCGGGGCGCTGCAGATCAGCGTCGACGCTTCGGCGGCGCCGGTGCGGTTCCTGCCCCGCGACTACAGATCGGTCGACTGCGAGTCGCTGGTGCCGACCGCGCTGATCGCCATGGGACTCGTCGAGGGCAGACTGAACTTCGGGATGATCGCGGTGGAGGGATTCCGCGGCCCGCTCGACCTCGCGCGCTGCCGGGTCGAGGTGACCGGCGAGGTTAGGTCGTCGCAGTTCGCGGTGACGGTCGTCGATGCGACGGACATCCACGGGAACCTGCTCGAGCCGACCCCGGTCGTGACGCTGCGCGGGATCCTGGACTGACAGGCTGGCGTGCGAGCGGCGCGCCGAAACGCGAGCGGCCGCGCGCCGCGTGTCCCGAAACGGGAACGGGGGCCGGACGCAGCGTCCGACCCCCGTCTTCGTTCCGGACGCCCTGCTCAGCCCTTCAGCGCCGCGAGCGCCGCTTCGTAGTTCGGCTCCTGCGCGATCTCGGGGACGAGCTCGCTGTAGGTGACCTTGTCGTTCTCGTCGACGACGAAGACGGCGCGCGCGGTCACGCCCTGCAGCGGGCCGTCGGCGATCGCGACGCCCCAGCGCTTGCCGAAGTCGCGGTCGCGCAGGTCGCTGCCCGACTTCACGCGCTCGAGGCCCTCGGTGGTGCAGAAGCGCTTGGCGGCGAACGGCGTGTCGACGCTCGCGATCACGACGACGACGTTCTCGCCGAGCTTGGTCGCCTCCTCGTTGAACTTGCGCGTCTCGACCTGGCAGACCGGCGTGTCGAGGCTCGGGACGGTGACGATGACCTTCTTCTTGCCGGCCAGCGAGGCCTTCGTGATCGGCGCCATGTCCGCGCCGGTCAGGTTGAAGTCGGGGGCGGCGTCGCCGGCCTTCGGCATCGTGCCGGCCAGGTTGCAGGGGTTTCCGCGAAGCGTGACTTGGGCCATGGGGCTATCCTCTCCTCGTCGTTGCGATGGGTGGGCGAGTCCGCGCGCGACGGTGTCGCGACAGGGGACGCGGACGTCGGTTCGAGGGGCTAGTTAGCGGGGGAGGGGGAAGAGCGCAACGACACCGGCAGCGGCATCTCGCGAACCGACTCGATGCGGTGGGCGTAGGCGGCGCGAATCGCTTCGGCCTGTCGCCGCGACCTCGCGGCGTCCTCGTGACGACCGGAGGCCTGCTGGACGCGGGCGAGCCCGGCCAGTCCGAACGCGTAGTCCGCGTGATCCGCGCCCCGAAGGCGCCCGGCGACCGCGAGGTAGCGGCGCCAGGTGGCCTGCGCGTCGTCGCGGCGTCCGAGGCCTGCGCGCGAGCGGGCGAGTCCGGCGAGCGCGTCGAGGTGCCAGGCATGGTTCGGCTGGATCTCGGCCGCCGCGATCGCGGCCGCCCGCAGGTACGCCTGCTCGGCGTCTTCGAACCGGCCGGTCCGCTCGAGCAGCGGGGCGAGGTCGAGCAGCTCGTCGACGTGCAGCCAGGCGGGATACGGGCCGGCGAAGACGCCGTCGCGCGCGAGCGCGCGGTCGATGAAGCCGATCGCCTGCTCGTAGGCGCGGATCGCTTCCTCGATGCGGCCCTTGTGCTCGAGGTAGAACCCGAGCGCGTGGGCGACGTGGCTCGTGTTGTAGTCGTAGCCCCACGTGGAGTCGGAGAACGCGACCTGCTCGCGCAGCGCTTCTTCCATCTCGGGGCCGCCCGCCCAGAGCTCGAGCTGCCAGCGTTCGAGCTCGTCGGCGGACGGGTCGTCGCCGATCTTTCGCCGCGCGGCGATCAGGTCCTCGAGACAGCGCGGCGACTGCGAGTGGAACGAGTGGGCGCCGTCGACGACGACGACCTCGACGTCGCCGCCCGGCGAGGACCACGAGGTCCCGCCGGGAGGAGCGCGGCGCTGGTAGCGCGGGCGCAGTTCGTCGACGCAGCGCTGGAGGTACCAGAGCGCTTCCGGCCACGCGCCGTTGTCGGCGTAGCCGCGCCCGAGCACGGTCAGTTTCGACAGGCCGCCGTCGCGGTCGTGGTGCAGCCAGGTCCACGCGTCCATGCGCAGGTATTCGTCGGCCCACTTCCTGTACGCGCCGATCGAGATGTACAGCGACGCGGTCTCCCATCGCGCTTCGCCGATGCAGCCCGTGTAGCGGACGGTGTCGCCGGGCGTCGCCGCGTAGATCGGTCGGCACAGCGCCGAGAGCCGGTCGAGCGCCGCCTCGCTCTCGCTCCAGTTCCTCAGGATGTAGTGGACCCGCGCGAGGTTGACCCAGCCCCACGCGACTTCCTCGTGGTCGGGGCCGTAGAGCCGTTCGAGTTCCGCGATCGTCTCCTCGGCCATCGCGACGGCCCGGTCCGCGAAGCGCCAGTCCGCCCAGTCCTCGGCGAGCCGGGTGCGCGTCTCGATGTCCTCGGTCGTGCCGGCGCCGTACGCCTCCCGGGAGATCGTGAGCATCTCCCGTTCGACCCGCGCGGCTTCGTCCATGCGGGAGTGGCGGACGTCGTCCTTCAACTGGGGCCGCAGCCGATGGATCCGGTCGTAGGCCGAGCATCCGGAGAGCAGCGCGACCGCGGCGAGGGCGAGGAGGCGCGCTGTCATGGCAGCATCTCCCCGAGCGCCTCGTGGAACGGCTTCTCGTACATGCGTGTGTGATGCACGATGAGCGGCGCGGGGACCCACCAGTTGCGGCCGAGCGTGACGTCGGAGCTGAGCGGCACCGAGTAGCCGGCGCCGACCCAGACGACCGGGTCGAACAGGTTCACCTGGTACGTCGTGTTGCTGAGCACCGGCGGGCGCAGCAACGGCGCACCGCTCATCTCCACCGACAGGAGGGGCCTGCCGGCAGCGTCGGTTCTGCCGAGATTGTCGCCGAGGCCCTTCTGCTGGATCGCGCCGAGGCATTTGACCGCGCCGAAGCTGTTGCAACGCAGCAGCACCCTCTCGCTCTTTTCGAGGCTGGCGCCGACCGCGTCGGCCACGTGCTCGCACCCGCCCACGCACGCCGCCTTGCCGGTGAACAGCACGCGCAGGTTCTCCTGCATCGCGACGAGAGTGTTCGTCACGCAGCCCGGCCTCGTTGCGCAGATCCCGTCCACGTCGATCACGCGCCTCCCGTCGACGACGCCCCTGTCTTTTATCCCATGACGCGCCTGGGCTTCCCCCGGACTCTCGCCCGAACCCGCGTCGACGGTCGATTCTATTCCGATCAGCGAGGCCGCGAGCAGGCCGGCGGAGACGATCCCGCCGGCGTAGCGCCCGTCCTCGATCGCCTCGGCCGCCTGGATCGCCCCGAACCCGTCGCTCGCGACCGAAGCCGTCATCTGCAGCCAACCCTGCCCGGTGCGGGCGAGCGGCCGGGCGAGCGCGGTCGACATCTGCGCGGACAGGTACACGGAGAAGCCGGCGAACACGCCGGCGGTCAGCGAATGGCCGAGGTCGCCGGTGCGGACGATCGAGTCGACGAAGGTCGCCGTGCCGGTCGCGAGGACGAGGATCTCCAGGGCGCCGAGTTGCCAGATCCGTCCGTCGCCGTCGCGGCCGAGGATCGGGTTGCCGTCCGAGTAGGCGTACGGCGACGCGAACTGCATCGCGGGATCGAGCGTGAGGAAGCTGCCGGTCGTGGGATCGTAGTGCCGCGCGCCGAACCAGACGAGGCCGGTGCCGCGGTCCTCGGGGTGCCCGGTGTAGGCGATCCTCGTCTCCGGCCCGTCGGAAGGAGGCACCACCGTTCGCTCGCCGAACGGCCGGTAGCGGAAGCGCTGGCGCACCGTGGCGGCGGAGTCGGTCGAGAGCCGAACCGACTGCTGGTGATCGTGGTGCAGCCACACCCGGTCGGTCGCCGGCAGCGCCGACGCG
>CAYYZO010000010.1:0-17099 GCA_964476185.1 uncultured Myxococcales bacterium | reverse complement strand
CCGGTCGGAATCGTCGTAGTCGAAGACGAGGACGCCGTCGGAGACGCGACGGCCGCCGGCGTCGTGTCCGAGCGTTCGCACCGCGCCGTCGGCGTCGCGGGCCGCCGTGGCCTGGCTCGGGCGCGTCGGGTCGGCGTACTCGACCGCGGTGTCGCCGTTGCGCGTCAGGTTGCCGAGCGGGTCGAACGCGAACGCCGTCGTGCCCGAGCCTTCGCGCATCTGCGTGAGCCGGCCGAGCGCGTCATAGGCGAAGCCGCGCGCGTCGCTGTCCGGGTCGGCGTCGTCGCGCAGCACGTCGTCGATACGCAGCAGGTTGCCCGTCGCATCCCAGGACGAGTAGCGCAGCCCCGCCAGATCCGCGTCGGCCCGGGAGCAGGCGCCGCTGCGGGCCAGGCCCGTCAGCGTCGTGCGGATGCACCGGAGATGTCCCGAGTCGACCGCCGCGTTGTCGGGTGCGGAGTAGCCGGCAAGTTCCGAGACTCCGTTGCCGTAGTCGGTGCGCACGAGCCGTCCCTGCCAGTCCCACCAGGCGGCCGCGACGATCGCGCCGGCGTCCGTTCGCACGGAGGTCGGCCGGTTCAGGTGATCGAAGTCGACGCGCACGACGGACTCGCCGTCGGCGTCCCAGTCGTCGTAGCCCGTCGCGATCCGGCGGTCGAGGTCGTCGTAGGCGTACGACACGTTCGCGTCGATCGTGCGCGCGCCCTGCACGGAGATCCGGCGGCGCCGGGCCACGAGCCGCGAACGGTCGTCGTAGGCATAGTCCTCGCTGGCGCGGGAACGTCGTGTCCGCGTCGTCGTCCGCCGGATCTTGCCGATGCCGCCGCCGCGCGTGTGGTACGAGTACTTCGCGCGCGACTGCGGCCCGCGCCGCTTGCGCAGCCTCCCGCCTTCGTCGTACGAGAGCTCGACTCGAGACCCGTCGGGCTTTAGCACCTGGGTGACGCGCCCGGTGTCGTCGGTCTCGTAGCGCCACGTGCCGGCGTTGCTGTGGAAGACTTCGCGGCGCGAGCCGAGCCCGTCGTAGGAAAAGCGCGTCAGCGCATCGCCGGCCGCGGCGCCGAGGCCTTCGACGCGCGCCTCGACGAGCCGGCCGAGTCCGTCGTGGCTCCAGTGCTCGCGCGACTGCAGCGAACCGGCGGGGCAGACGTAGGGAGCCTGGAGCGACGGAGCGGCGGAGCAGACGTCGCGCAGCAGCCGGCGCCCCAGCCCGTCGAACAACTCGACCGTCACGCTGCCGGGGCGCGCGCCACCGGTCTGGTTCGCGTCGAACGTGCGCAGGATGCCCGGGGCGGAGCGATCGACGCGCGTCGTCGCGCCGTCGGGCGCGCGCGTCCCGACGAGGCGCCCGGCGTCGTCGTACGCGAACTCGAGCCACGCCGGGGCATCGGCGAAGGTCTCGCCGAGCGTCGCGACGTCGAGGTCGTCGCTCGGGAACGGAAGCGCCTCGGCCGTCACGAGGCCGCGAGCGTCGTAGCGCCTCAGCCCCGAGACGACGCTGACGTCGCGGTCCCCGTCGCGAGACCGGGCCTTCTCGGCGACGAGCCGGCCGAGCCCGTCGAAGAACGACGCGCGGCTGCCGCTCGCCGCGTCGGTCGCGACGAGGCGCGGCGGTCCGGTCCCGAGACTGCCCGGGGCGTACTCGAAGCGGCGCAGCGGGGACGCCTTCGTCGTCCCCGGCCCCCAGGCGCGCAGCAGCCGGCCGAGACCGTCGTAGCGCGAGCGCAGCCGGTTGCCGTTCGGTGCGACGGTCTCCGTGACGAGCCCGGTGCGCGGGTCGGTCGTCGCGCTCGTGACGAGGCCGAGCGGATCGGTCGACGTCGTCGCGAACAGCGCGTTGGCGTCGTACGTCGTGCGCGACGTCGCGCCGTCGGGCGCGCGGGCGAGCGTCATGTTACCGCTGCCGTCGTAGTCGAACGAGCGCGTGGACCAGCGGGTGCACCCGGCTCCGGACCACGCGATGCAGGTCGACGAAGAGCGCAGGCTTCCGGTCCCGCCATACGAGAACGTCCGCTCGAGGAGCGGGGAGGCGGCTGCGTCTTCGCGCGTGACGACGTGAAGCGGCTTCGCGACGAGGTAGCGCCCGGGAAGTCCGCCGGGGCCGTCGGCGACGTCGTGGAGGAAGACGGTCGTCGTGGTGCTGGTCGTCGCGAGCGGAGTCGAGATGCGCCGGCTCGCGACGTTGCCGTACGCGTCGTAGCCGTACTCGACCGTGCGCCGCAGGTTCTCGACCGGCGCGCCGTCGTGGTACGGCACGTCGCTTTCGCGCAGCATCTGCACGGGGCCGGCGGCCGACCACTCGTACCCGGTGCTGCCGAGGGGGAAGCGCCACGGGCTGCACGGGTCGTCGGAGTCATCGGGATGCACCGGACGGCAGCGCGGCGGCTCGAGGTTCGTCATTCGCCACAGGCGCCCGGACCGGCGCCGGTCCTGGTGGTACTCACGCACGCGGATCGTCCCGGCGGGATCCGTCTCCTGGACGAGCGCGAACCCGCGCAGCTCGCGATCGACCGGGTCGAACACGCCGCCCCGGTACGCGAACGAGGTGCGCAGGGGCGCCTGGTCGAACACCGAGTCCTTGCGCTCGCGCTCGACGACCACCCAGTGCGGGAATGGGAGCCGCGTGTCGGGCATGCCGGCGGCGGCGTCGTAGCGCAGCATCGTCTCGCCGCCGACGCCGTTGCGCATCCCGACGAGCAGGTTCGGCTTCGCGCCGCCGCCCTTCGGGGAGGCCGGGTGCGGGTGCACGAGCCAGTCGTACGGCCTCCGACCTGCCGTGAAGCGCTCGACGAAGTCGACGAGGCCGTCGCCGTCGACGTCGAAGAAGTCGAAGTCGTAGACGAGGACGGACAGGCATCCGAACGGGCCGTCGTCGGGGCACGCGTCGAAGTCCGCGCGCAGCCCGTGCGCCGGCGACGACCAGCCGACCGGCTGCGAGAACGACGATCCCGTGTTCACGAACACGAGCAGGTGGAAGCAGCAGCCGGCGTCCGACACCGCCGAATCGTCCTCGTCGTGGTCGAGGCACCCGGGCGCCGTCGTGCAGAGGCTCGAGACGCCGGTGAACTGCGGTTCGAGCCGGCGCGTGCGGCGCACGAGGTCCGGCCGACCGTCGCCCGTGATGTCGAAGAGATCCCCGACGGTCGTGCCGTCGGCCGCGCGAAGGCTGACGAAGTTCGGCAGCCCGACGTTGTCCCCGATGCCGCCGTCGATGGGCCAGTCGGAGGCTTCGGGCGCGAGCCCCCTGCCGTCGTGGAAGTAGACCAGCCACGACGGTGTCCGTCCCCACAGCACGCCGTCCTCGGGATCGTCGGGGTCGGCGACGACGAGATCCGGCAACGAATCGGCGTTGATGTCGAGCAGCGCGTGCATCGTGCGTCCGCCGGAGACCTGCGAAAGCGACGCGAGCGGCGCCGGGAACGGAGTCGGCGCCGTCGCGAACGCCGCGCCGGTGTTGCGGTACACGTTCCAGAGCCGGACTCCGCGTGCCGCGTCGTGGGCCGAGGCGTCGACGAGGTCGAGCCTTCCGTCCGCGTCCATGTCGACGAGATCGACGACGACCTTCGATCCGCCGCCGGTGGTTCGGCGGAGGAACCCGACGGGCGAGCGCCAGGTGGAGGCCGTGCTCGCGAATCCGGCAGCGCTGCCGCGCCAGACGCACCAGGACCCGGAGTTCGAGCCGCACGCCGCGGGATCGCTGTCGACGAGGTCCGCGAAGCCGTCGCCGTCGAGGTCGAAGAGGTTCTGCAGCAGGTTCCCGGCGGCGTCGCCCTTGCGGACCTGCGCCGGTGCGCCGGAGGTCGTCGGCCAGTTCCAGTCGCCGGCGAGGTCGAACGCGCCGCGACGCCCGAGGTGGACGCGCGGAGGAGTCGGGTTCGTGTCGACGCGGTCCGGCAGCCCGTCGGCGTCGACGTCCGCGCTGTCGGCCGTGATCTTCGCGCTTCCGAGACGAAGATGGCCGGCGCCGCCGATCTCGTACGGAGGCTCTCCGTCGACTTCGTCTCCGTAGGCGGGCCATCCCTCGTGCAGTGCCGGAGCGTAGACGAAGACCGTGCTCGGCAGTTGCACGTCGTCGCCTGCGCCTTCGCCGAAGGCGGTGAGGGTGACGCCCGCGAGCCGGAGGTCCGCCGTGACGGGGTCTTCCTCGTGGCTGAAGTCGTAGCGTCGCGCCGGCAGGTCGTGCGTGCGCGTCTCGATCGCGGCGAGGCGCACGTCGAGGACTTCCGCATGGCCGTTCTGCCAGAAGCGGCGCGCCGGCGAGACGCGCGCGAGCGGCTCCCACGAGAACGCGACTTCGGCGAAGTGCGCGAGGCCGGTGCTCGCGTTCGCGCCGTAGCGGATCCGTTCGGGCACGCCGCTCGAGGTCCCGGCGGCGCCGCCGCCGCGCCAGTGGAAGTCGATGCGGTTGCCGGCCGGGTCCTCGATGCGCTCGAGCAGCCACGCGAACGTCTCGCTGCGCGCGGGGCCGCGCCCGGTCCTCGCGGAAGCCGTCGTGCCGAACCGGAACGAGACGCCGAGCTTGTCGACGACGATCCACGAGTTCGCCGCGGCGTCGAATCCGATGCGCGCGTAAGAAGATTCGACCCGTGCGCGATAGCGCGACGTCGTCCCGGGAACGGGCTCGAGGTCCGACATCGCGCCGGGGGATTCGAGCACGAACGTGTCGCTGTCGTCGTAGCGTGGAACGCCGTGGCGCGTGGATCGGTGGATGCGCGGGAGCGGGAGGCTCCAGCCGATCCCGTAGGGACTCGCCTCGGCGTTGCTCGAGTACGACAGCGCCAGCACCGGCGCGAGGCCGAGCCGGCCGGGCGGCACCTCGATCGGGATGGAGGTCTGCGCGACGCCGGTGAACAGGTTGGCTTCCGGCGCCGAGGCGAGGCCGGTGAACGCGCCCGCGCCGTCGCCGGTCTGCGAGCCGAGCGCGTTGCCCGGCGTCGAATGCGCCGCCGTCCGGAGCCAGAGCAGCCCCGCGACGCAGGAAAGGGCAGCGGCCGCGCGTCTCATCGCGCGTTCTCCGTGGGCTGCTTCGCGGGAGCCGGCCGGCCGGACCGCGGCCGTGCAGCGGTGCGCCGCCACTCCTCGCCCGCGTCCGCGGTTCGTCCGCGGCGCTCGCGCTCTTCCATCGCGGCGTCCAGGGTTCGCTGGCGCAGTTCCTCGACGCGCCGCTCGACGTCGGGCATCCACGCGCCTCGCTCCGGTGTCGAGGCCGCGGCGATCGCCGGAGCGAACGCCGACAAAGCGAGGACGCCGAGCGTCTTTCGTCCGTCCCTCTGGAAAAACCATCCTGTTGTGCCGATGCGCATCGTCCACCTCCTTGCCCCGCTGCCGGACCGGCGACGCCGCGAACCGTGCGGCGGACAGGACGTGCACCTCAATGACGAAGATGTGATGCGGTTCCCGCGACCTCGCGGCGATCGCGGAACCTTCCTGCGAAAGCCGAGCGTCTCGCGGCCGCATCGCGCGGGCTTCGACTGCGGCGCGTCCGATCCGGACGCGCGATTCGTGGCGGAGCGCGACGGAAGTCCGCTCCGAGGGCGGCCGGGGAATCTCCGGCCACGATCTCGCAAGTCCGCTTCCTGACCCGGACGCGGACCGCTATCCTCGACCGGCAATGACCGGGACCACGCTGCGCCTTCGCCGCATCGCCCTGCGCGCGCTCGTCCTCGTCCAGGCGGCGCTCGTCGCCCTGGTCGCGTACTCGGCCGCCGAACTCGTCGGGTTCGGCGCAGCGGTGCTCCCGGGCGTCGTCTTCCTGTGCGTCTCGATGCTGGCGGCGACGGCGGTGGCGATGCGCGCCACGTTTCGGCGCTCGAAGGGAACACGCGGGCACCGCCTGGCCTTCCTGACGGCCGAGGCGTACGTCGCGCTCGCGCCGGTCCTCGGGAGCGCGAGCCTCGTCCCGATCGTGGCTCCCGGCAGCGCGCTTCCGCCGAACCCGGTGTTCGGGCCCGAATTCCTCGTCCACATGATGGCGCTCGAACTGCTGGCAGCGGCCTGCCTGGCCGGGGTGGCCGCGATGCTCGCGCCGCTGCTCCTGCCGCCGCCCGCGGATTCGACCCCGGCTTCGCCGTTCGCCCGCGAGCTCACGCCCTGGGCGGCGACCGCGGTCCTGGCCAGCGTCCTCGTCGGCGCGGGGTACGGCGCCGGTTTCTCGAGGGACAACTCGCCGGCGGTCCGCCTCCAGCAGTTGTTCGCGGCAACCGATGCCGACGAGCAGCGCTCGGTCGCGCGGATCCTCGCGACCCTCGACCTGTCCGGGGCCCCCGAGGTGCGCGGGGAGTTGTTCGGGATGCTGTCGGCTTCCGGCAGCGTGGAGCGCGCGTGGGCGGCCTACGTGCTCGTCGCGTCGGGAAGCGACGACGGACGCGCGATGCAGACGCTGCGGCAGATGGTCGACAGCCACGGCGTCGGCCGCGCCGTGGTGTCGCTGGCGATGCTCGGCCCGGCGGCCGCGCCGGCCGTGCCGGAACTCACGCGGCTGCTCGACGAGGAGCCGACCGATCCGCTGGTGGCCGGGATCGAGGAGGAGGCGGCGCGTGCGCTCGGCAACGTCGGTCCGGCCGCGACGTCGGCCATTCCCGCGCTGGTCGAGCGCGCGCAGGCCGCGCAGTTTCCGGAGCTGCGCTTCGCGGCCGGCCTCGCGATCGACCGCATCGACGCGACGTTCGCCGAGCGCTGCACCGAAAGCGGGAGGAAGAGCGTGGTCGACGCCCTCGTGGACGTGCACCCCGGGCAGCTCGCGATTCTTCCGGGATGCGCGAAGCCGACCGTGGCGGCCTCGAGCTGACGGGATCCCGGTCCGTCAGGCGTCGACGCCGGCGTCGTCAGTCGCGCTGCTGGCGCCGCCAGCGCTCGACCGTCGCTTCGACGAATCCCTGGGGCGTCGATTCCTGACGCCACGCCGCCGCGAACTTGGCCGAGCCGCTGCGCGGGCGGAACTCCTCGGGGAGGTTGTCCATCGTCAGGCGCACCGGGACGTTGACGCCTTCGCCGACCAGGATCGCCTCTTGCGTGCGAAGCGCCGGCAGCGCGTTGATCAGCCCTCCCGCGCTGTCCGGCAGCGTCTTGGCGACGAACTCCTGGTCGGGGAAGTTGCTCATGCGCAGCGCGAACAGCGTGTTGCACTGCGAGAGCACCTCGGGGGAGATCTCCGACGGGCGCTGTGTGATCAGGCACAGCGCGACGCCGTACTTGCGGCCTTCCTTCGCGATGCGCGCGAGCGCGCGGCGCGCCGACTGGAACGCGCCTTCGAACTTCGGGACGTAGCGGTGCGCCTCCTCGCAGACGAGCAGCACCGGCACCGCCTTCGAGCGTTCGGACCAGAGCGCGAAGTCGAAGATCATGCGGCTGATCATCGCGACCAGCACTTCGACGATCTCCGACGGCACGCCCGAGAGGTCGACGATGGTGATCGGCTTGCCGCCGACGGGGATGCGCAGGATCCGGCTGATGATCTTCGCCATGTTGTCGGCGATGAACATGCCCGAGAACATGAAGCTGTAGCGGGTATCGGCGGTCAGCGTGTCGATGCGGTCCTTGATGCGAAGGTATGGGGCGGCCGTGTCGGGCTTGTCGAGGCGCCCCATCTGTTTCTCGAGGTACTGCACGACCGTCGACATGCGGTACGGCACCGGCGTGTCCACCGTGATGTAGCTCGTGTCGCGGCCCTCGCCGACGTAGCGGCGCTTCGCGTCCAGGATGCCGCCTTTCAGGATCCCGACCTCGGTTTCCTCCGACATGCCGCCGCGGCCGATCAGCATCTCGACCGTTTCCTCGAAGTTCAGCAGCCAGTACGGCAGCTCCATGTTCTGCGGCGAGACGATCTCGGCGCGGTCGCCGAACGCCTGGCGGTACTCGTTGTGCGGGTCGAGCAGCACGACGTGGCCGCACGTGTTCTGCTCGAGGATCGCGCGCAGGAGCAGGGCGACCGTGCAGGACTTGCCGGAGCCGGAGGTCCCGAGCACCGCGAAGTGCTTGCCGACGAGGTGGTCGGTCGTCACGAACGCCGGCAGCGTGCGGTCCTGGTGAATCGACCCGACGCGGACGTTGGAAGCGGCCGGACGCGCGTAGACGCGCTCGAGGTCGGCGCGGGTCGCCGTCCAGACCTCGGCGCCGAGGCTCGGGTACACCGACACGCCGCGCTGGAACGTGCCCTCGGTGCCGGTGGCGACGTCGACCATCGCTTCGCCGAGCAGGTCGAGGTCGAAGAAATGCTTCTCGTCGGCGACCGGAGGGAACGAAGGGTTCTCCGTCCGAAGGCTCGAGATCATGCCGAACACGGTCGAGTGCCCGGTGTTGATGCGGGCGATGGCGCCGACCTGCACGGCCGAGCGCACACGGCCGTTCTCCGTCGGCGAAAGCTCCGGTCGACCCGGATCCGCGTGCACGAGCAGCGCGGAAACCCTCGATCCTGCGACCGCGATCACGTGTCCGATCTTGGTGGACGTCTCGCTCACCCCTTGCTCTCCTGTCCCCGCCCCCGGGGCCGCCGCGAGCCGTGCGTCGCGCCCCGGTCAGGCGCTCGGCAATGCGGCGTTCGCTCGGCTTGGTCCCGTATCCGCACGTTGCGCTGGCGCGCTCCCCGCGTGCGACGACGCCCGGAACCTAAGGAAACTCCGGTGCGACGATGTTCTGTTTAGCCCAGATCGCCTTGGCCTGCATCTCCATTCTTTGGGAAGCGTCGAGCTCGCCGCTCAGCAGGTAGGCGTACGAGATCGTCCTCAACGCCCAGGCGTAATCGGCGGTCTCGTCGCCGCGGGCCTTCAGGACGGCGTCCAGGTAGAAGCCGGCGGCATCCTCGGCTCGCGCGGGGTCGCGCATCTCGCGAAAAGTTTTGGTCAACGACAAATATGTATCGAGCCGGACGGAGTCGTACGGGTCGACCACGGCGGCGGCGAGGTCGCGCGCCCGTTCGCCGAGCGTGACGGCTTCGTTGTAGCGCTTCGAGGACCGGAGCAACTCGACCAGGCTCTCGATGGCCGCGAGGCAGTCCTGCACGTGGTAGCGCCGGTCCGAGATGCTGAGCGTCGGCCAGGCCGCCGTGTACGCGTCGAGGACGAGCCGCAGTTCCTGCTCCGCGCGCACGAGGTCGCCCTTGCGTTGCGCGATGAACGCGACGGCGTGACGGGCCGAGGCGACCTCGAGCGCATCGGCGCCGCGCGCCGCGAGTTCGTCCACCAGCGCGACCGCCTGGACGCCGGCCTGCTGCTCCGCGGCCCAGAGCTGCTGTTCGTAGCGCAGCGCCTCGGCCGCGACTCCGGCCTTGCCGAGCTTGTAGAGCAGCAGCGGCTGATCCTCGAGGCCGCACGGTGCCGTGAACGGCGCGTGCCCGGCTCTCGGCCTCAGGAACTCGGCGGAGAACGGGCCGGGCTCTGCAGCCGCGATCGCCCGTTCCTGCTCGGCGCGCGCTTCCTCGTGCACCTGCTTCCAGAGGATGAAGCTGCGCGTGAAGAGCGGGCCGGACAGGCCGTACTTGCCTTGTCGCGCGTAGAAGCGGGCGGCGTCGCAGAGCGCGAACGACAGGCGCAGGTCGTCGGGGCCGAAGAGGGACTGCACCTCCTGGATTTCCGAGAGCACCAGCGGCTCGGCCTCGGCGTAGCGCCCGCGGGCAAGGCGGATGCGGATGAGGGCGCGGCGCTCGAGGTCGCAGGCGCGCTGCTCGACGAGCCCGGCGTCCTCGCCGCACAGTGCGGCCGAGGCTTCGAGATGGACTTCGGCCTGGTCGTCCTGCCCGTGGTCTTCGTAGAGTTGCGCGAGGCGAAGATGAATCGCTCGCTGGGTCAGGCTCGGGCGTGGAGGTCCGGACTCCGTTTCGTCCTGCTCGGCTTCGGGACGGTCGTCGCGCGGGCCGTACGGCGTCGGCGCGGGCGGCGGCGCCGCCGATGGCGTGGCCGGGACGAGCGCGAGCGCCGTCAGCGCGTCGGATTCGGCCTCCGGGTAGCGGCCCTGGCGGATTCTCAACTCGGCGCGCAGCACGAGCAGGTCGGCGGTCTGCGGTGTGCCGAGCACGACGGGGCCGGACGGCGCGTCGGCAGCCTTGCGGTCGGACGACTTCGGAGTGAGGGCGGGTGTCAGCGCGGCCTCGGCGGCCTCGAGGTTTCCGGCCGCCAAGGCCTGGCGCGCGAGTTCGACCGCCGACGGCCCGCGCAGTTCCTCGACCGATGGCCCGCGCGATCCGCCGATGACGGCGCAGCCGGCGGCGACCGCGCACGCGAGCACGCCCGCAGCCAGCCCTGCTGCCCTGTTCCACCTCACGTCGACGTTGCTCCCAGATCTCGGCGGCACGGCCCCTGGTGCCGCGAAACGAGTGCCAAGCAATAGCGTTGCGCGGCAACGTTCGCTAGTTGGCCGTCATGGAAAGTCCTGCACCGGGGCGGGCTTCGGTCGGCCGTGACGACGCAGCGGGTGAGGGCGTGAACCCGGGCGACCGGCCGCGTCGCATCCTCGTCGTGCGGCTCGGTGCGATCGGCGACTGCCTGCGCGTGCTGCCGTCGCTTGCCCGCCTCCGCGAGGGCTTCCCCGAGGCGGAGATCGGGTGGGCCGTGGCGGACCTCGCGGCGCCGGTTCTCGAGGGCCATCCGGCCCTGACCCGCCTGCACGTGCTGGAGCGTCGCGAGATGAAGGCCGGTCTGTTGCCGGCCTGGCGGGAATTACGCCGACTTGGGCAGGAACTCGCCGCGCACCGCTACGACGTGGCGATCGACTTCCACACGCGGCTGAAGAGCGGCTATCTCGTGCGCGCCAGCCGTGCGCCGCTGCGGATCGGCCTCGATCGCCGCTCTGGAACCGAAGCGAACTTCCTGTTCACTAATTGTCACGTAAGTCTGCCGGATGTCTTGGAAAACAGAGTTCGACGATTCGCGCGCCTGCTGGCCCCGCTCGGGCTCGATCCCGCACTTTCGGAGGTCTCGCGCGGACTGTGGATCAACGAAGCAGCGCGTGCGCGCGGACTCGCGATGCACGAGCGCGCGGGCCGTCCGCCGGTCGTGATCTTCGCGGGCACCAGCGCGAGCCGGGCCCACGACCGGTGGCCGGTCGCGAAGTGGACCGAGGCCGTGCGGCGTCTCGGCGCCGAGGGGCTCCGCTCGATGGTCGTCTGGGGACCGGGCGAGCAGGAGACGGCCGCCCGGATCGCCGCCGCCGCCCCGGACTGCGTCGCGGTCGCGCCGCCGACGACGCTGCCCGAGATGGCCGCGCTCGTCGGTGCGTTCCGCGTCTACGTCGGAACCAACACGGCCGCGCTGCACATGGCCTGGATGCAGGGCGTCCCCGCCGTCGTGCTCGCCGGCGGGCGCCCGTGGCGGACCGATCGCCCGCTCGAGCCGGTGCGCTCGGTGATGCTTTCGGCCGGAGGCGTCGAGCCGGCGCGGAAACTGCGAGGCGAGGCGGCGCGCCGCGCGATCGAGGGCATCGCGGTCGACGACGTCGTCGGCGCCGCGGTCGCTCTCGTGCGGGACGCGGACGAGGCGGGTCGGCGGGGCGCGTCGCCGCCGGTTCGCGGAAGCTGTTCGACCGGCGCCGGTCGCGACGATCCGGACGCGATTTTGCGCCGGGACCCGACCCTGCCATAGGTTCGCGCCTGCCGCCGCGACCGACGCCGATGCCCCTTTCCGCTGCCG
This sequence comes from uncultured Myxococcales bacterium, assembly GCA_964476185.1. GTDB lineage: Bacteria > Desulfobacterota > Binatia > UBA1149 > CAITLU01 > DATNBU01. Next base: position 5,481 of record CAYYZO010000010.1, on the reverse strand, counting down.
ACATCGTTTCCATCCACGACCGTGCGCCCGATCGCTGGGAACGGGCGCTCGGCGGCGCGGCGCCGGGCGAGGCGCCCTCCGCGCCGCCGCCGGGTCCCGACCCGGACGCGGGCCTGCGCGAACTCGTCGAGGCCGGCCACTTCGCGAACTTCACGATCTGGCGGCTCGAGGACGAGGCGCGCCGGCGCGACGTCGTCGACGCCCGCATCGCCGCCGTCAAGCGTGCGATCGATCCGTGGAACCAGCGCCGCAACGACCTGATGGAAGCGATCGACGAGGCGATCCTCGCGCGTTACGCGAACGTCGACGTGGCGCGGGCCGAGCTGCACTCGGAAACCGCGGGCATGATCGTCGACCGCCTGAGCATCCTCGCGCTGAAGCTCCGCAACGCGGACCGGATCGCCGTCGAGGCCGACGACGAGGGTGACCGGGCGCTGGCCGCGGAGTGCCGGGCGCGGGCGGACGTGCTTCGCGCGCAGCGCGAAGACCTCGCGGCGTGCCTCGCGAGCCTGCTGGAGGATTTCGCGGCGGGCCGCCGCTACTTCAAGTGCTACCGGCAGATGAAAAGCTACAACGACGCGCGCCTGAACCCGGCGCTGCGCCGCGCGTCCCGGAGGAGCGGATGAGCGCACCGAAGAAGATCGAACTCGACGCCAACGGCATCCGCTTCCACGCGTTCGAGAAGGGCGAGGGGCCGCTGGTGCTGCTGCTGCACGGCTTCCCTGACGACGCGACGACCTGGTCGCGGCAACTCGACGCGCTCGCGGCCGCCGGCTACCGCGCCGTCGCGCCGTACCTGCGCGGCTACGCGCCGACCTCGCCGTCGCCGAACGGCAGCTACCAGACGGCCGCGCTGGGCCGCGACATCGTCGCGCTGCTCGACCAGCTCTCGCCGGACGAGCCGGCCCGCGTCGTCGGGCACGACTGGGGCGCGCTGGCGTCCTACGCGGCGGCGCTCCACAGCCCGCGGCGGATCCGCCGGCTCGTGACCATGTCCGTGCCCTACGGCCCGCGGATGAACTCGGCGTTCCTGACGAACTACGCGCAGCAGAAGCGTTCCTGGTACATCTTCTTCTTCCAGACGATGGTGGCGGACATGGCCGTCGCGCACGACGGCCTCGCGTTCATCCGGAACCTGTGGCGGGACTGGTCGCCGACCTGGGACTTCACCGAGGCCGACATCGCGCCGGTGCTCGCGACGCTCGGGGCCCCGGGCGGCGTCGAGGCCGCGCTCGCGTACTACCGGTGCCTGTTCAATCCGGCCCTGCTCGATCCGGACCTGATGGGCGAGCAGGCCGGGATCGGCCTCGCGCCGGTCGAGGTCCCGACGCTCTACCTGCACGGCGCCGACGACGGCTGCATGGGCGTCGAACTGCTCGAGGGCATGGAGGAGTCGTTCCCGAAGGGGCTCGAGAAGGCGGTCCTCGGCGGCTGCGGGCACTTCCTGCATCGCGAGAAGCCTGACGAGGTAAATCGCTGGATCACCAGCTTTTTTGCGAAGTCCTGAATGGGATCGGCGAGGGCGCCAGGGGCGCTCTCGCCGATCGGGACCGGGTGCGAGTCGGTCGGGATTCCCGCGGTGGAGTGCGGGAGGTGTCTCAGGTGCGGGGGGTTGTAACACCGCCCCGCGAAGCGCCGCCAACAGAAAGCGACGGGCGAAGAAAAAAAGAGGGGACCTGGCCAATGGCAACGAACGAAAACGGACCGGCGACGCGGATCGACGGGCGCTCCGACCAGGCGCTGCGGGCGCTGCACATCCACCCCGGGTTCATCGAGCACGCCGAGGGGTCGGTGCTGATCGAGATGGGAAAGACCCGGGTGATCTGCACGGCCAGCGTCGAGGAGGGCGTGCCGCCCTTCCTGCGAGGCCGCGGCACGGGCTGGGTCACGGCCGAGTACGGCATGCTGCCGCGCTCGACCCACACCCGCAGCGACCGCGAGGCGGCGCGCGGCAAGGTCGGCGGCCGAACGATGGAGATCCAGCGCCTGATCGGACGCAGCATCCGGGCCGCGATGGACATGCAGGCGCTCGGCGAACGGACGGTCAAGCTCGACTGCGACGTGATCCAGGCCGACGGCGGCACGCGCACGGCCGCGATCACCGGCGCCTGGTCGGCGCTGGCCCTCGCGTGCCGCGGCCTCGAACGCCAGGGCCTCGTCGAGCGCAACCCGGTCCTGAGGGCCGTGGCGGCGGTCAGCGTCGGCATCGTGGACGGCCGCGCGATGCTCGACCTCGCCTACGAGGAGGACTCGCGCGCGGAGGTGGACATGAACGTGGTCATGACGAGCGACGGCGAGTTCGTCGAGGTGCAGGGGACGGGCGAGGGCGGCACCTTCCGCCGCGCGCAACTCGACGAGCTGACCGACCTCGCGTGGAAGGGCATCCAGCGCCTGCTCGCGGCCCAGCAGCGCGTCCTCTCCGGCGAATGAACCGTCCCGTATCCCTCGTCCTTTGCACGACGAACCAGGGCAAGCTGCGCGACTTCCGGCTGCTGTTCGAAGGTTCCGGCGTCCGGATCGAGCTTCCGTCCGACCACGGCGTGGCCCTCGACGTCGAGGAGACCGGCGAGACCTTCACCGACAACGCGCTGCTGAAGGCCCGCGCCTACGCGGCGGCGCTGCCGGGGAAGGCGGTGCTCGCCGACGACTCGGGGCTCGTGGTCGAGGCGCTCGCCGGGGAACCGGGTGTGCGCTCGGCGCGCTATGCCGGGGAGCCGTGCGACGATCGCGCCAACAATCGGCTCGTGCTGCGCAGGATGGAAGGCGTGGGCGACCGGCGCGCGGCGTTCGTGGTGGTGCTCGCGCTCGTCCGGCCGGACGGCGGCGAGACCGTCGTCGAGGGGCGCTGCGAGGGCACGGTCGCGTTCGAGGAGCGCGGCGCGAACGGCTTCGGCTACGACGCGATCTTCTGGCGCGACGACCTCGGCGCGACGTTCGGCGAAGCCTCGCCGGCGGAGAAGAACGCGCGCAGCCACCGCGCGGCGGCGGTTCGCGCGTTGCTCGCGCGACTCGACGACTGATCCGGGCGCGCTCGTCACATCAGCCGGCGCGGCCGGACCCGCCACGGCGCGCGGCCGGTCGCCGGCACCGGGGCCTGCGGCTCAGCCTTCCTCGCTCGGTCGCGGCTTGTTCAGGAACAGCCAGTAGAAGCCGATCACGCGCGCCGCTTCGTGGAACTGCTCGAAGTCGACGGGCTTGACGATGTAGCTGTTGACGCCGAGGTTGTAGCACTCGATCGCATCGCGATCGAGGCTCGACGACGTCAGCATCACGACCGGAAGGTCCTTCGTGCGCGAGTCCGAGCGGATGCGGCGCAAGACCTCGATCCCGTCCACGAACGGCATCTTCACGTCGAGCAGGACGATCTTCGGGAGATCCGCGATGTTGCGGTGCGCGTAACGCCCGGTGCAGAACAGGTACTCGATCGCTTCCTTGCCGTCGCGCACGACCTGGATGCTGTTGACGATGTGGTGCTTGCGGAACGCGCGCAGCGTCAGCTCGATGTCGTTCTCGTTGTCGTCCGCCAGCAGGATGTCCACGGCGGCCGTTCCGTCCACGATCATAGGGATCCCTCGCTGTGCTCGACGGTGAAGGAGAATTTCGCTCCCTTCCCCGGCTCCGATTCGGCCCAGACGCGGCCGCCGTGCGCCGCGACGATGCGGGCGACGCTGGCGAGGCCGAGTCCGGTCCCCTCGAATTCCTTCGGCGAATGCAGGCGCTGGAACAGGCCGAACAGCCGGCGCGTGTTCGACATGTCGAAGCCGACGCCGTTGTCGCGCACGAAGTAGGCGGTCTCGCCCCCGCTTTCGGTCGAGCTGCCGACCTCGATGTGCGCGCGCGCGGAGTGCCGGGTGAACTTGACGGCGTTGGCCAGCAGGTTGAGGAACACCTGCTTGAGCGATGCCCGGTCCGCGCGGCAAGGCGGGAGGTTGCCGATGTGGAAGGTGATGTCCCGCTCGGTGGTCTCGTCGCCGAGCGAGTCGAGGCACTCGCGAACGATCGCCCCGACCTCCACGTGCTCCTTGACCGGGGGCTGCCGCTCGACGGCCGAGAACGACAGCAGCGCGTCGATGAAGGCGCCCATGTCCTGCGCGTTCTTGCGCACGATGCCGATGATGCGCCGGCCTTCGTCGTCCACGCAAGAGCCGTAATCCTCCTGCAGCACGCTGGCGAAGCCGGCGATGGCCCGCAGCGGCGTGCGAAGATCGTGGGCGACCGAGAACGCGTAGTTCTCGAGGTCATGGTTGGCCGCGACGAGCGCGGCGGTCCGGTCGCGGACGCGCCGCTCGAGCTCGTCGTTGAGGGCCTGGAGCCCGCGCTCGACGGCCTTGAGCGGACTGACGTCGTGGTGGACGATCGACAGCGCCGTGACGCTGCCGGCCTCGTCGAGCAGCGGCGAGATCGTGGCGGCGACGTCGAGCGGCGTGCCGTCGCGACGGTGCGCCACGAGGTCGCGCCGCACCGCCACCGAGCGGTCGTCCTGGCCCGTGAGCATCTGCTCGATGCCCGCGCGGTCGAGGGTCGGGTCGAAGCGGCTGAACGGCTGTCCGATGGCCTCTCCGGCGGTCCAGCCGTACATCTGCTCGGCGCCGCGGTTCCACGTGAGGACTCGCCCGTCGAGCGATACGGACAGGATCGCGTCGCCGGAAGCCTCGACCACGGCGGCGAGGCGCCGGGTCGCTTCGAGCGCCTTCTCGAACTCGGTCACGTCACGGCCGACGATGATGGACCCCTGGATGCTGCCGTCCTGGTCGCGGATCGGGCGTCCCGAGACGCGCACCCACCGGCCCTCGGGGTCGCCGGCGTGCTTCGTGATCATCACGACGTTGTCGACGTCCTCGCCGGCGAGCGCGCGGATGAGCGGCAACTCCTCGTTGGGGAAGGGCGTCACGCCGTCCGGCCGGAAGAACCCCAGTTCCGGGAGCCGCGCGTTGTCGTCGGCGGCCGTCCTCGAGGCGCCGAACAGGGTTTCGGCGGCGCCGTTCGAGACCAGCAGCTGGCCGTCCGAAGCGATCGCGAGCACCGCCTCGCTCATGCTGCGCACGACGGATTCCAGCAGGCTCGACTGGCGCGCGAGCTCCTCGCGCGAGGCGCTGAGCGCGGCGGTTCGCTCGCTCACGTGCTGTTCGAGCTCCGTAGCGAAGCGCTGCAGCGCGGCCTCCGCGTCCTTGCGCGTGGTCACGTCGATCCAGGTGCCGGTGTAGCCGCGGATCTCGCCGGTCGGCGTGAGCCTCGGCATGCCGGTGCTGAGCATCCAGCGCCAGGAGCCGTCCGACATGCGAACGCGGAACTCGGCCGAGAACGGGCGGCGTTCGGCGACCGCATCCAGGATCTCGAGGTCGACCGTGGCGAGGTCGTCGGGATGGAAGAACGCTTCGCGCCCTTCCGCGAGGACCTCCTTGGCGCTGCGTCCGAGGAACGCGAGCATGGCCGGGTTCATGTACGTGCCGCGACCCGACGCATCGGCCATCCACATCATCA
>CAYYZO010000009.1:0-78928 GCA_964476185.1 uncultured Myxococcales bacterium | reverse complement strand
CGAGCTCGGCATTTACCCGGCCGTCGACCCGCTCGACTCGACCTCGCGCATTCTCGATCCGAACGTCGTCGGCGAGGAGCACTACAAGGTCGCGCGCGACGTGCAGATGATCCTGCAGCGCTACAAGGACCTGCAGGACATCATCGCGATTCTCGGCATGGACGAACTCTCGGAAGACGACAAGCTGCTGGTCGCCCGCGCCCGCAAGGTGCAGCGCTTCCTGTCGCAGCCGTTCCACGTTGCCGAGCAGTTCACCGGCACCCCGGGCGCGTACGTCAAGCGCGAGGACACGGTGCGCGGGTTCCGGGAGCTGATGTCCGGCCAGCACGACGACCTGCCCGAGCAGGCGTTCTACATGGTCGGCACGATCGAGCAGGCCATCGAGAAGGCCCGCAAGATGGCGAGCTGAGGCGATGCAGCTGCGCATCGTCACCCCGCTGCGCCCGGTCGTGGACGCCGAGGTTACGGAGCTCGTGGCTCCGGGAAGCGAAGGCGAGCTGGGCGTGCTGCCCCAGCACGTCACGTTCCTCGGCAACCTGAAGCCGGGCATCGTCTCCTACGTCGAGGCGGGGCAGCGGCGGCGCGTGCTCGTCAGCGGCGGCTACGCCGAGGTGCGCGACGATGTCGTCACCCTGCTCGCCGACGACGCCCAGATGCCCGAGGAGGTCGACGCGCAACAGGCGCAGGCCGACATCGCCGGCATCCAGGCGGAACTGGCCCGCGGCACCGACGATGCCGGCGCGATCGAGAAGCTGCTGCGCGACCTCGCCCTTGCCGAGGCGCGGGTCGCGATCTCTTCCACGCGATCCTGATCCTGCCGCCGGCGCCCGCTCGAACGGGGCGGCGGACCTCGAACCCCGGGCCGATCGCGGTATAAAGGCGGGACCAGCCATGGAGCCGCACCGCAACCGCCTCGCTTCCGAATCCAGCGCGTATCTCCTGCAGCACGCCTCGAACCCCGTGGACTGGTATCCGTGGGGTCCGGAGGCGCTGGACCTCGCGCGGCGACTCGACCGCCCGATCCTTCTCAGCATCGGCTATTCGGCGTGCCACTGGTGCCACGTGATGGAGCGCGAGAGCTTCGAGAACGCGGACATCGCGCGGCTCATGAACCAGCACTTCGTCTGCATCAAGGTCGACCGCGAGGAGCGGCCCGACATCGACCATCTGTACATGAAGGCGCTGCAGGCCATGACCGGGCGCGGCGGCTGGCCGATGACGATGTTCCTGACGCCTGATGGCCGGCCGTTCTACGCGGGCACGTACTTTCCGCCGGAGGACCGGAGCGGCATGGCGGGGTTTCCGCGCGTGCTGCTGGGCGTATCCCGCACCTGGGCGGAGAAGCGCGACGAAGTGGGCGAAAGCGCCGACCGCGTCGTCTCCTTTCTTTCCGACGCGAGGACGGAACCGGCCCAAGGAATGCTCGACGAAGCGGCGCTCGAGCAGGTTGCCGGCTCCCTTGCGTCGTTCCTGGACGCCGAGCATGGCGGCTTCGGTCGTGCACCGAAGTTCCCCGGCACGATGGCCCTCTCCCTGATGATGGAGGCCGAGTTGACGCGACCGGACCCGGTCCGTCGCGACCTGGTGCGGCTCGCCCTCGACCAGATGGCTGCCGGCGGCATTCGCGATCATCTCGGTGGCGGCTTCCACCGCTATTCCGTCGATCGCGTCTGGCTCGTTCCGCACTTCGAGAAGATGCTGTACGACCAGGCGCTGCTCGCCACCCTCTACCTCGACGCCGCGAAGCACTTCGTCGAGCCCGGCTACGCGGTCGTCGCCGGGGAGATCCTGGACTACGTCCAGCGCGAGATGACGGACGAGCGCGGTGGGTTCTACTCGGCCCAGGACGCGGATTCCGAAGGAGAGGAAGGCAGGTTCTTCGTCTGGACGCCCGCGGAGATCGCCAAGGTCCTGGGTCCGGAAGACGCCCGGGTCTTCTGCGAGGCCTATGGCGTGACCGAGGCTGGCAACTTCGAGGGTCGCAACATCCTGCATCTTCCGGTCGGCCGGTCGCTGCCGGAGGATTCGCAGGCGGCCCAGTTCCGCCGCTGGCGACAGCGGTTGCTCGAGGCGCGCTCCCGGCGCGTGCCGCCGGCCACCGACCGCAAGATCGTCGCCGATTGGAACGGACTCGTGATCAGCGCGATGGCCCGCGCCGGTCGTGAACTCGGCCGGCCCGACTTCGTCGACGCCGCGGAGCGCGCGGCGTCCTTCGTGGTTTCCGCGATGACGGACGAAGCAGGCCTGATGCACGTGCACGCGGGCGGATCGTCCCGTGTCCCCGCTTTTCTCGACGATTACGCGATGTTCGGTCGCGCGTGCCTCGACCTCTTCGGGATTCGTCCGCGCCCGGCCTTGTTTCGAACGGCAACCTCCTGCGCGGACCGGCTGCTGTCGGGGTTCGCGAACGAGGACGGCGGTTTCTGGTTCACAGGTTCTGGCGGGGAGACCCTCGTCGCGAGGACCTGCGATCTGCACGACGGCGCCGTTCCAGCCGGGAACTCGGTGGCCGCCGAGCTCCTGCTGCGGCTTTGGGCCCTGACGGGGGAAGAGCGATATCGGGACGCCGGTCAGCGCGTACTCGACCGCTTCCTGGACGAGGGGCTGCGCAATCCCTACGGAAGCGCTCACCTGCTGTCGGTTGCGGAGCGCTCGCGCCGCGGATGGCGGATCGTAGCGATCGCCGGCAAGGACGAGAGCGGCGAACGTCTTTCCGAAGCGGCCCGTGCGGTTTACGATCCTGCTACGACCGTGATCGTGTTCGATCCCGACGAGGAGGGGTTGCCGTCGGCGCTGCGCGGAAAGCCTGCAGCCGCGGTCGGCGCCCGTGCCTACGTTTGCGAGGCCGCGACGTGCTCGGCGCCGGTGGAAAGGCCGGACGAACTCGTGGCCCTGCTGAACATTCACGCGAGCGGCGTGGGGGCGACGGCGTGACCCGGCTGCGTTTCTTCCTCGCCTCGGCGACGGCAATCCTCGGGATCGCACGGGCTGCGGCTGCGGAGCTTCCGCCGTACATGGAGGCGAAACCCCGCGATCTGCCCGTGTACTCGCTCCGCAGCGAGAACGACTGGCTGATCGGCAGCGCCCGGTCGGTCCTGCCGGCCAAGGGGGAGACCTTCCTCGAGCTCGGCTGGCGGCACGACCTCGGCTACAACGAAATGATCGCGGCCAACCGCAACTCGGATCCGTGGATCCCGAAGGTCGACGAACCGCTGGTCATCCCGACCCGCTGGCTGCTTCCCGACGCCCCGCGAAACGGCATCATCCTGAACATCCCGGAGATGCGGCTCTACTACTTCCGGGACGGAGGACGTCGTGTGATGACCGCGCCCGTCGGCCTCGGGCGCGAGGACTGGAAAACCCCGCAGGGCACGTTCCGCGTTCGAGGCAAGACCGTCAATCCGACCTGGAACATTCCGGAAACGATTCGCAGGGAGCGCATCGAGGAGGATGGGTCGAGCGAGCACTCGATTCCCGGCGGACATCCCGAGAACCCGCTTGGCCGGTATCGCCTGGAGTTGACGCTGCCGGCCTATGGGATCCACGGGAGCAACAAGGAATGGGGCGTCGGCATGCTCGTGAGTCATGGGTGCCTGCGGCTGTACAACGAGGACATCGCGACGCTGTTTCCACTGGTCGAGGTCGGCACCCCGGGGGCGTTCGTTTACGAGCCCGTGAAGGTCGGAAGGCACGCCGGCCGCGTGCTCGTCGAGGTGCACGAGGACATCTATGGATTCGTGCCGGCACTCTACAATGCGGCGATCGAGATCCTGCGCCGACGCGGATGGGCCGACGAAGTGGATCCGTCGCGACTCGAAGCCGCCGTCGAGGCGAGGACCGGAGTCCCGACGGACGTCAGCTGGATCGATGGCGCGACGGTTTCGACGAATTGACCCCAAGCAAAGACTTGCCCGGAGCCTGAAGCGCAGAAGGCCCGACCCCTTGCGGAGCCGAGCCTTCTCGTGATGAACGGTGATTCCGCCGGGGAATCAGGAAGCCTGCTGCAACTCCTGCTCGCCGAGTTCGATCAGTTCGCCGAGAGCACGACGCTCGGCGAGCGGAACGATCTTCGCGGCGGAGCGGCGCACGGGGCCGCGCTGCTGGCGCCACTTCGAAAGCCCGCGCCGAATGTATTCGGCGTTGAGGCTCAGCACCTCGCAGATGTTCTCGTAAGCGAACGCCCATTCCCGCTCGCCCGATTCAATCCACTGCTGGGCATCCTCGAACAGAAGCCGGCCGCGCGGGTCACGCGCCAGGGCGTACTTCTGGTAACACTCGACGGCATCCTGAAGCACCGCGAGCATCAAGCGACGCTCACGAACCAGTCCGCCTTCTCGGGCAAACGCAGCGAAGTATTGTGCCGGCAGCAAAGTGTCCGGCTCGAAAAGATTCACAAATCGGTCCGCCATTGTGTCCTCGCGTTTCTCTCGACAAAGCATTCAGGTCCTCAGTACCTGATGCGGAGCGTCATATAACACACCGTCGAGAGGCGATGGAAGATTCAGGCGCATGAAATATGGTCGGTGGGATATTTAAGACCGCTAATACTTGAGGCGAATGGGGGCGAAAATCGGCGCTCGCAGCAGGTGCGGCAATTCTCAACTCTACAAATCCTAACGGAAAAATAGAGAGTTGGCCTATCCACCCATCTCGGCGTTGACGGCGGCGACGACGGCCGAAGCCTCGGCCGCGAGTGCGGCCCGGAGGCCCGCGCTGTGCGTATGCTCGAGGCAATCGCAGAGCGTGGTCAGGGATGCTTCGAGGCGGTCCCACCGCGCGAGCCGGTCGGGCGTCACCTGGGGCCCCCCGAAGGCCCGCGCGTGCTCGAGCCAGTTGTGCCAAAGGTTCCGAGCTTCCAGGAGGCGTTCGACGGAAGCAGGCTGGAACGGCTGGGTTGGTCGGCTCGCCGGGATCGGTTGCTCGATTGTCCGGCAACGTGGAGGCCGAGGCCGCGAACGCGCGGAAGCGCCGAGAGGCACCGGGCGCAATGCTCCCGTCCCCGTTGGTCGGAGCAGTCCGATGACGGAGCCGACCACGCGCATCTCGTGCGTGTGGTCGCGCTCCCGGAGCGGCAACTCGAGTACGGTCGGCAGTCGATGATCCCAAGGGGCCGCCGGGGGGATCCTGCGAAGGGATTGCCCGCGCGTACCACGGGTCACGACGATGTGGCCCGGCTGCTCGCGAGCGCCGGGTTCGACGATGACGAGATCCCCGGCTCGTACGCCGAGGAACGAGAAAGCCTCGCCCCTGATCCGAAGAGCGAACAGTCGACGGCGCTGCCACGCTCCCGGAGGCAGGTCGAGCCAGCGCTCGACGCGCCGGGCCGACAAGCCCTCGGGAGCCGGTGCGAGGGTCGGGGCAGGATCGGCAGCGGGTCGGTCCGTCGAGGCACCGGGAGGCCGGAAGCCTGCTAGAGGTTGGCGTTCCTCCGTTCCGATCATGCCCAGAGGATAGGCGAAAGAAACACGAAGGTCAAGCGGTCATGGCATTCGGTAAGCGGTCGCGGAGACCAGGTTCGCGACGTTGCGGTTCCACGAGCCTTCCCACTGCTCGATCAATCCGACCGCCGGGTTTCGTCCCGCGCGCACGTTCTCCTCGAGCCGGTCGAGATGGATCGTTTCGTCCTCGCCGGCCGGGTTGCGCAACGCCTGCCGTGAGAGGCCGACGCGAGCGATCGCGACGATCTCCCCGGCGTAGTCGGCGAATGTCATGCGACCGACCTTGCCGGCGAGCCCGTTGCGGGCCGCTTGCTCGTGGAGTTCCGGAATCGTCGAGGCGCTCCACGATTTCACCACGTCCTGGGCGGCCGAGAGGGCGTCGTCGTCGTAGAAGATGCCCTTCATGACGGCCGGCGTGCCGAGCATCAGTTCAACGGGCTGACTGTCTGCGGAACGCACCTCGATGTAGCTCTTCAGCCGAACCTCGGGGAACAACGTGGTCAGGTGCAGCTGCCAGTCGAAAAGCGTGGCGCGCTCGCCTTGGTGGCCGTCCCGCAGGTAGGTGCGGAACGTCATGCCACCGACCTCGCGATAGGCGCCGTCGCGCCACAGGAAGTACATCGGGACGTCGAGCGCGTATTCGGTGTACGCGCGAAACAACGAGTCGGTTTCGAATACGAAGGGCAGCCACCCGCACCGGGCCGGGTCGGTGTCGGTCCAGATGTGGGCACGGAAACTCTGGAACCCCGTCGGAGCACCGTCGACGATCGGGGAATTCGCGGCCATCGCGACGAGGACGGGGCCGAGCGCGAGCGACACCCGCATCTTGCGCAGAGCATCGCGCTCGTCCGAGTAGTCGAAGTTGCATTGGACGGTGGCGGTCTGGGCCATCATGCGCCGGCCGAGCCGACCGGTACGGCCCATGATGTCGTGCATGATCCGGTAGCGCTGCTTGGGCATCCACGGAATCCGCTCGAGAGGCGTCTTCGGTGCGATGCCGAGGCCCAGGAAACGCAGCCCGAGCGCCTCGCCCACTTCGAGGAGCTCGCGCACGTGGCGCCGAAGCTCCTCCTCGGCGCAGTGCAGGGAGTCGCACTGCTGTCCGGACATCTCGAGCTGCCCGCCCGGCTCGAGGGTGATCGAGGAGCGGCCGTCCTCGAGTGCGATCACCTGCTCGTTCTCCAGGACGGGCCTCCAGTCCGGAAACCGCTCGTGCATCTCCTGAAGGAGGCGACCGATGCCGCGCTCCCCGCCGTACGGGACCGACTCGCCGGTCGAGGCATCGACGACGGGCTTCTCGTGCTCGACCCCGATCTTCCACGCGTCGCGCGGTTTCGAGCCGTCGTGGAACGTGGCCTCGAGCTCATCGATGCTGTGGACGGGAAGCGAGGTGGACTTGGGGTTGGCTGACACGGTCCCTCCGCGCGCGGACGCTACAAGACGGGTCGGCGCATTGCCATGCGGGCCGAACCGAAGGAGTGAACGTGCGCGCTCGTTCGCCGGTAAGTGCGCAGGCGGGCTCAGAGCCCGCCGCGAACCCGCCCGCAGGCCCCGCAGAACGCGTCGGGAACCGCGAACGGAGAACCGCAAGCGCCACAGAAAAGCGCGAGCTTCCCGCGGTCGTCCGGGGCAGCGTCCGGGGCCGGGCCGGGGGCGAGCTTCTCGATCTCGTCCATGGCGTGCAGGGCGCGGCCCTCGTAGTCGGACCGCAGGACCCGGTAATCCTCGTCGCTGAGCTTGCCGGTCGCGCGGTCGAAGTCCGCTTCCGAGATGGCGAGGACGGCCACCGCCTTCTCGCGCCGCCAGAGCTCGTTGCCCCTCGGGCCCGTCTCGGTCGCGACCGCCTCCGCACGGCGGAACAGCGGCGACGTCACCCAGGCGGTCACCAGGAGGGCGATCACGGCGGTCAGGGCGACGATCATCGTTCGAGGTCCTCCACTTCCCGCTGCAGGCGGGCGATGCGTTCGTCGTCCGGCGGCGGGTTCCCGACCGGCGAAGCCGGAGCCGGAGCCCCGGCGCGGCCGGCCCGGCGACGGAAGAAGGCGAACATGAGCACTCCGGCGACGACGATCGCCGCGTAGGGCGCTATCCACGCGAGCGCGTTGAAGCCTTCGGCGGCCGGCGAGGACAGGACCTTCTCGCCATACTCCTGCTTGTAGCCTTCGAGGATCCGTTCACCGGTCTCTCCGCGCGCGAGCGCCTCCGCGATCTCCTTGCGGACCGGCACCGCGAAACCGCATTCGAGGTGGTTGCAGGAGGCAACCGTCAGGCCGCAGCCGCATTGGCAGGTCAGGCCCTCCTCGATCTCGCGCTGGTTCATCGGCCCCTCGGCGTGCGCGCGAGGCGCGCCGGGGAGCAGCAGCGCCAGCGACAACGCCACGGCGGCGACCAGGCGCATCAGCCGGCCTGCTCGCGGGCGGCGGCGGCGGTTTCCCTCGCCCGTTCCCGCTCGACGGCGCGTCGAGTGGGGAATACGGCGACGGCGGTGCCGAGCACGAGCACGATCCCGCCGAACCAGAGCCACCAGACCAGAGGATTCACGTAGCCCTGGAAGGTCGCCTTGCCTTCCTTGTCCATGCTGCCGAGGATCACGTAGAGGTCGTCGCGCATCGTCGAGCGGAACGCGACTTCGGTCGCGGGCTGCTCGGGGCGCTTGTAGAAGCGCTTCTCCGGGTGCAGCAGCGTGATTTCCTGCCCGTTCTCGAACACACGAAGCGTGGCGACCAGCCGCGAGACGTGCTCGTCGTCGAGGCTCTGCGAGTCCTCGTAGCGCAGGCGGTAGTCGCCGATCTCGAACTCCTCGCCCTTCGCGACCGTGTGCATCTCCTCGACGCGGTAGACCGAGGACATCGTGACGCCGAGGAACATGAAGACGATGCCGACGTGGATGACATAGCCGCCGTAACGGCGCTGGTTCTTGCGCAGCAGGCCGAGGAGGGCCTGGCCGTAGCTCTCGCCGACCATGCTCTTGCGGGCGCGCGCGCCGCTGTGGAACTCCGCCACGACCGTGTAGAGCACGAACGCCGAGAACGAGACCACGAGCAGCGCCGACATCGACCGCATTCCGGCGAAGAACCCGGCGACTCCGGCGCCGACGCCGAACAGCGCCGGAGCGAGGAACGTTTCGACGAGGTTCTTCAGCGTCGAGCGGCGCCACGCGATGAGCGGACCGATGCCCATCAGCAGCAGCAGCGCGATTCCGAGCGGCGCGTTCACGCGATTGAAGAACGGCGGGCCGACGGTGATCTTCACGCCGCGGACAGCCTCGGACAGCACGGGGAAGATCGTGCCCCACAGCGTCGCGAACGCGATGCCGACCAGCAGCAGGTTGTTGAACAGGAACGCCGACTCGCGCGAGAGCAGGCTGTCGAGCTTGTGACGCGGCCGCAGTTCGTCGAGTCGCCAGACGAGGAGCCCGGCGGATCCCGCGACGACGAACCCGAGGAACACCATGAAGTAGGGTCCGAGCCCGGACTGTGTGAAGGAATGGACGGACGAGATCACGCCCGAGCGCGTCAGGAAGGTCCCGAAGATCGTCAGCGCGAAGGTCATGATGATGAGGGTCATGTTCCAGACCTTCAGCATGTCCTTGCGCTCCTGGATCATGACGGAGTGCAGGTACGCGGTGCCGGTCAGCCACGGCATGAAGGCCGCGTTCTCGACCGGATCCCAGGCCCAATAGCCTCCCCAGCCCAGCACCTCATAGGCCCAGCGCGCGCCGAACAGGTTGCCGAGCGACAGGAAGAACCACGCCATCAGGCACCAGCGCCGCGAGGTGCGTATCCACAGGTCGTCGACGCGCCCGGTCGCCAGCGCGCCGATCGCGAAGCCGAAGGGGATCGTCCAGCTCACGTACCCGAGGTACAGGGCCGGCGGGTGGATCTGCATCCAGTAGTTCTGCAGGAGCGGGTTGAGGTCGGTGCCCTCGGCCGGAACGTACGGCAGCAATGCGAACGGCGGGGTGAGGAACACCAGCAGCGACAGGAAGAACGCGGCCACGGTGCAGGAGGTGGCCGTCACGTACGGCATCAGCGCGCGGTTTCGCGCGCGGTTCTGGAACATCGCGATCGCGATGAACGTCGTCAGGATCAGCGCCCAGAACAGCAGGGATCCTTCCATGCCGCCCCACAGCGACGTGATCTTGTACTTCAGCGGCAGCGTCGTGCTGCTGTACTCGGCGACGTACTTGAGCCGGAAGTCGTTCGTCAGCAGCGCGTGCAGGAGGACGGTGGTGGCGATGACGACCAGTCCCCAGGTCGCGTAGGCGGCGTGCTCCGCGCTGGCGATGAAGTCGCGACGGGAGCGCTGGGCGCCGTACACGGAGGTGAGGACGGCGTACAGGCAGGTCGCCAGCGCCAGATAGAGCGCGAAATTGCCGAGCTCGATCACGATTTTTTCTCTTGGTCGGCCTGGTACTTCGACGGGCAGGACGTCAGCACCGAACGGGCCTCGAACGGGTCCGCGCGCGTGTAGGGTCCCTCGACCACCACGTCACGGCCTTCGGCGAACATGTCGGGCAGGAGCCCGGCGTAGTGCACCCGCAGCTCCCCGGGCGCTCCGCCCATGTCCACGACCGTGAACTCGAGTTCGCGCGTGTCCGCGTTCCAGTTCATCGAACCGGGGGCGACTTTCCCGGCGATGCGCACCGTCGAGTCGGCGTAGGCCTCGCCGGCGGCGAGGAACTCCGGGACCGTGATCATGTACATCTTGGTCTGGTCGACGGCGGTCCAGACGAGAAAGCCGACCGTCCCGAGGATGATTCCGATTCCGGCGAGAAACTTCAGTTGTCGACCCATGGTTTGGTTCCTGCCTGACGGTCGGGGCGAGCGTAACGCGGTGGTTCTTCGCGGACAACTCGGGTTCCCGGGCCTCGAAGGGGAGTCGGGTCGAGCGACGGGCTCGCGCGGCCGGTTCCGTCAGTGACGGCGGCGGTCGCGTTCCTCCTTCTGTCGCTCGGCCTCGACCTCGTCTTCGGGGGCCGGTTCGCCGGGAACGGCGTACGAGCCGTCCAGCCACTTTCCGAGATCCACGAGCTTGCAGCGACGCGAGCAGAACGGCCGGAACTCGTTCTGCTCGGGGCTGGACTTCCGGCAGGTCGGGCAACGCACGCGTCGATTGTCGCATCGCCGAGCCGCGGGTTCACGGGCCGGATCAGCGTTTCGGCCGTTTGGGCCGGCTCCCGTAGTCGCCGAAGGGGTCGTCGCGTTCGCGCACGGCCTGCCGGAACCCGACCTCGCCGGAGCGGGCGACGAAGTCGAGCCCTTCCTGGGTGTGGCGGGCGATCCCGTCGAAGAGGACGCCGAGGGTGCGGGTCGAGGACATGCCCATGTTCTCGACCGTCTGGTTGCAGAGCAGCTTGAGCATCACGAGCTGGTTGGTCGGGACCATCGCCATCCGTTCGGCGAAGGCGGTGGCGTGCTCGAGCAGGCGCTCGTCGGGAACGGCCTCCAGGATGAGGCCGATCTCGGCGGCTTTCGGGGCCGGGATCTCGTCGCCGGTCAGCAGGTAG
Organism: uncultured Myxococcales bacterium; assembly: GCA_964476185.1. Lineage (GTDB taxonomy): Bacteria > Desulfobacterota > Binatia > UBA1149 > CAITLU01 > DATNBU01. The sequence goes on along the minus strand of CAYYZO010000009.1, from coordinate 67,981 downwards.
CGCTTCGCGCGCTCGAGGCCCATCCGGTAGACCCACATCGCCGTGGTCGGCGTCCCCCAGACCCTCGAAGGGGGATAGCCGAAGGACGCTCCCTCGGCCGCGATGATGATGTCGGCGCAAAGGACCATGTCGGTCCCGCCGCCGATGCACCAGCCCTGCACGGCCGCGATCGTCGGTTTCCGCGCGTACCAGAGCTTCATGTACGTCTCGACGAAGCGGCCCATCATTCGCAGGTCGGCGACGGAGTCCCAGGTCCGGCGCCGGCCTTCGCCGGCCTCCCGGTCCTCGCGGGCCTGGCCGATGGTGGACCAGTCGAGACCGTAGCCGGCGCAGAACGCCGGCCCCTCGGCGCGCAGCAGGATCACGCGCACGTCGTCGTCCCGCTCCATCTCGTCGATGGTCGCCGCCAGTTCGTCGCGCAGGGCGGGAGTGATCGTGTTGTACTCGGAGGCGCGAGCCAGGATCACGTGGCCGACGCCACGGGCGGTTTCTGTCCGCAGGGTCGTCTTCATCGCGATCCGGAAGGAAAGGAAGTGGAGCGGGCGACCGGGATCGAACCGGCGACGTCCAGCTTGGGAAGCTGGCATTCTACCACTGAATTACACCCGCTCTCGGCCGCGTTCGGCGCGGACGGATGATGGGCGAGCCGGCGGCACGCGTCAACCGCGACTGCGGTCGAGGGCAGCGGCGTTCGGCGTCGCCGCTTCGGGGCGGGCTTCGCGCCGGCTGCCGGCTTCGCTCCGACGGGGAACGTCCGGGGCCGGCGCGATGTTCCACACGCCCGGGCCTTCTGGTAGATGCGCCCGATGGACGCACGGCCGACCTGGGACGAATACTTCATGACGATCACGCGCGAGGTGGCCGAGCGCTCGACGTGCCTGCGGGCGAAGGTCGGGGCGGTCATCGTGCGGGAGCGCAACATCCTCGCGACCGGGTACAACGGCGCGCCGGCCGGGATGCCGCACTGCCTCGACGTCGGCTGCGAGGTCTACGAATCGCGCAATCCGAGCGGGGAGATCGTCCAGAACTGCTTCCGGACGATCCACGCCGAGATCAACGCGATCGCGCAGGCCGCGCGCCAGGGCACGGCGATCCGGGAAGCCGACATCTACGTGACCCACACGCCGTGCGTGCACTGCTTCAAGACGATCGTGAACACCGGCATCCGACGCGTGTTCTACGAGAAGCCCTACAAGCTCGAGACGATCGCGGAGTTGCGCGAGCGCGCAGGCGTCGAGCTCGTCCAGGTCACGGTCCCGGCTCGCGATTGAGGCGCGAGGCGCGGCAGCGCCGACCGCAAACGGATTCGCGCGTCGCCGCCAGGAACGCCCCGCGCGGCGTGAACTTTCCGCCGTTCGAGTCTGTCCCCGCCTCCGCGTTCTCGCGGCTCGTGCCTCCGGCGCGGGTCAGATCCCGAGCAGGCGCTTGAGTTCGGCGCCGGTGTGGGAGGCGTCGCACTTGGCGACGTCGAGCGGGGCGCCGGCGACCACCACCTTCCCGCCCTTGTCGCCGCCCTCGGGGCCGAGGTCGATGACCCAGTCGGCATGGGCGATGAAGTCGGTGTGGTGCTCGACGACGAGCACCGAGTGGCCGCGCGCGACGAGGCCGTCGAGCACGCCGATCAGCGTGTGGATGTCCTGCAGGTGCAGGCCCGTCGTCGGCTCGTCGAAGATGAACATCGACCCGCGGCCGCGCTTCTCTTCGACGAGGAACCCGGCGAGCTTGAGGCGCTGCGCCTCCCCGCCGGACAGGGTCGAGGTCGACTGGCCGAGCGTCAGGTAGCCGAGGCCGACCGAGCGCAGGCACTCGAGCTTCGACGCGATCGCCGCGCGATCGGCGAAGAACTCGGCCGCCTGGTCGACCGTCATCGCCAGCACCTCGTTGATGTTGCGGTCGCGGTAGCGCACCTCGAGCACGGCGGCCTTGAAGCGCAGCCCGCCGCACTCCTCGCACGGCACCTCGATGTCCGCCATGAAGTGCATCTCGAGCGTCGTGATGCCGGTCCCCTGGCAGTGTTCGCAGCGACCGCCGGGCGTGTTGAACGAGAACGAGCCGGGCGTGATCTTGCCGCGCCTCGCCAGCGGCGTCGCGGCGAAGAGCTTGCGGATGTCGTCGTACGCCTTGAGGTACGTGGCCGGGTTCGAGCGCGCCGAGCGACCGATGGCGGCCTGGCTCATCATCAGGACGTCCTCGAGTTTCTCGAAGCCGTCGATTCCCTCGCAGCGGCCGGCCTCGTGTCCGCCGAGCCCGCGCTGGTGCAGCCAGTTCTCGTACAGGACCTGCTCGACGAGCGTGGACTTGCCCGAGCCGGAAACCCCGGTCACGCAGACGAAGCGCCCCAGCGGGATCTCGACGCGGTCGATCGCGAGATTGTTCTCGCCCGCGCCGCGGATCACGAGGGAGCCGCGGTCGAGGCTCTTCGCCGCGCGCTTTTCCTGCCGGTGCACGGTCCGGATCAGCAGCAGCCGCCCGGTCGCGGTCTCGCGTCCGGGCAGTCCGGCCGGCTTGCCTTCGTAGAGCACGTTGCCGCCGCCGGCGCCGCCGGAAGGGCCCAGGTCGATCACGTGGTCGGACCCTTCGATGATCGTCGGGTCGTGCTCCACGAGGACGACCGTGTTGCCCATCTTCGTCAGGTGGCGCAGCACCTTCAGCAGCCGTCGTCCGTCGCGCGGGTGGAGCCCGACCGTGGGCTCGTCGAGGGCGTAGAGGGTGTCGGTCAGAGCGCTGCCGAGAGCCGAGGCGAGGTGGATGCGCTGGGCCTCGCCGCCGGACAGCGTGCGCGCCTGCCGGTCGAGCGTCAGGTAGCCGAGGCCGACCTCCTCGAGGTAGCCGAGCCGCGCGTGCAGCTCGCGCAGCACCGACTCGGTGCGCGAGGCAGCGCTCTCGTCGAGCTCGAGCCTGGACAGGAAGCGCACGAGCTTCGTGATCGCCATCGCGCTGAGCTCGGCGATGTTCCTGCCGCCGACGCGCACGCTGAGCGCCTCGGGCTTCAGCCTGGCGCCGCCGCAATCGCCGCAGGTCCGGTAGCTGCGGTAGCGCGCGAGCAGGATGCGGACGTGGGTCTTGTAGCGGCGCTCCTCGAGCCAGCGGAAGAAGCCCGCGACCCCGGGGTTGCGCTTGTCGCCCTCGAACACCCAGCGCTTGTCCTCGTCGGCGAGCTGCGACCAGGACACCTGGGTCGAGATTCCCCGTCGCTCGGCCGCCTGCAGGAATTTCTGCTGGAAATCGACGTACGCGGGCGTGCTCCACGGCGCGACGGCGCCGTCGCGGAGCGACAGGCGCTTGTTCGGCACGACCTTGTCGCGGTCCACGTCGACGACGCGGCCGAATCCTTCGCAGCGCGCGCACGCGCCGAGCGGGTTGTTGAAGCTGAACAGGTGCGGCGTCGGCGGCGCGTGCTCGCGGCCGCAGCTGCGACACGCCAGCCTCGTCGTGTAGTTCGCCTCGCCGCCGGCGTCGTCGAGGAACACCACGCGCGCGTTCGAGGATCCGAGCTGGAACGCGCGCGCGAATGCCTCCGCGGCGCGGGTCGTCCGGTCGGCGGCGACCGAGAATCGGTCGACCACGACCTCCGCGCGCCCGGCCGCGAAGACGGACGGATCGACCTCGTCGAGCGGCACGGCGCTGCCATCGTGCAGGATTCGCCCGTACCCCTGGCGCTGCAGCGTGTCCCGGGCCTCGGCCGGCTCCATCCCGTGGAAATCGACGTTCGCCGTGATCGCCGCGCGACGATCGGGGTGCGCGGCCACGAGGTCCTCGGCCGCGGAGCTCACGGTGTCGGCCCGCACCTCGCCGCTGCACTCGCTGCAGCGGACCACGCCGGCGTGGGTGAGCAGGAGTCGCAGGTAGTCGTGGATCTCGGTGACCGTGCCGACCGTCGAGCGGGCGTTCTTGATCGCGTTCTTCTGCTCGAGGGCGAGCGCGGGCGGGATGTCGCTGATGGAGTCGACGTCCGGGCGCTGCATCTTCTCGAGGAAGAGCCGGGCGTAGGTCGACAGCGACTGGACGTAGCGGCGCTGGCCCTCGGCGTACAGCGTGTCGAAGACCAGCGAGGACTTGCCCGAGCCGGAAACGCCGGTGACGACGGAGATCTTGCGCGCCGGGAACTGGCAGTCGACGCCCTTCAGGTTGTGGGTCCTGGCCCCGGCGATCTTGATGGCGCGCTTCACGGCAGCTCGGCTCGACCTGCCGGCGGGACCCCGGTTTCGCGACTCGCTGGACGCGCGGCGACCGGGAGGGGGCCGCGTCGGCGGCCATCCCGGCCCCTTCTTGAGGGGAATGGGCGGCGGTGCAACGGGCGAGGCTAGCACAGCGCCGGTGCCCGGCAATCCGCGTGCGCGAACTCCTTGCGTGCGTGCGCGGGTCCGGCACAAGGTGCGCGCCGTGGCAGCGCGCGCACCGGCTGGTTCCGCAGGGACCGCTCCTGTCGTCGTCGACCCTTCGCGGCGTGGACCGCTCGTGCCGGCGGGATGGGCCGACATCGACGGACTCGTCTGCGGCTTCGGGGACCGACTCGCGGGCCCTCCGCTCCACACCGTGCTGCTCGCCCGACAAGTCCACGGCGCGCGCGTCGTCGAGGCGGACGAGCACGAGGGACCGCTCGTCGTCGACGGCGACGACGGCCTGGCCCGGCTGCCCGAGGAGGCGGACGCGCTCGTCGCGGCGCGCGCCGGGTTGGTCGTCGGCGTTCGCACGGCCGACTGCGTGCCGCTGTTGCTGGTGTCCGCGCGGGACGGATGGTCGGCCGCGGTGCACGCGGGATGGCGCGGGACGATCGCCGGGATCGCGACCGAGGCGGTCTGCGCCGCGCGCCGCGCCGGCGTCGACGCGCAGCGACTGCTTGCGGCGCTCGGGCCGAGCATCGGACCCTGCTGCTACGAGGTGTCGCCGGAGATCGGCGAACACTTCGACCGCGCCGGTCTTCCGGTCGTTCGCGGCCGCGCGCGGCCCCACCTCGACCTCCGTGAGGCGAACCGTGTCCAGCTCGAGCGCAGCGGCGTCCCGCCCGCCGCGATCCAGCAGGTCGGGCCGTGCACGCGCTGCGCGAGCGATCGCTACCACTCGTACCGCGCCGATCCGGCCGCGGCCGGGCGGCAGGTCAGCTGGGTCGGATGGGACGAGCCGGCGGACCGAACGCCTTCTCGGGATCCTGGACCGCGTCGATGACGATGCGGGCCATCGCGGATCCCTGGAACCCGTCGATCAGGCGGTGGTCGAACGTCGCGCCGACGTTCATGACGGGCGCCGCGACGACCGTTCCGTTCTCGGCCAGCGGCCGCTCCCGCACTTCCCCGACCAGAAGCACGATCGGGGAGCGGCTGACCGGGACCAGCGGCGCCAGCCCGGTCTGCAGCCCGAACCCGCCGACGTTCGACACCATCGCCCCGCCGAACTGGTCGTAGGCGATCCCGAACCGGCTGAGGTCGAGTCGCAGGTCGAAGGTCAGGAAGCCCGTCAGCCGGAGGACGGGCCGGAGCAGGAACTCCGGGATGCGGGCGAGGGACTTCTTCGTGGCCTCGGAGCCGGGATCGCGCCCGGCGCGCACGTTCGCGGCGCCGTCGGTCAGCTCATCGGCGATCTCCGCGGGGGACTTGCGATCGGCGTGCCGGATCTTGAAGCCCGACAGGTCCTTGCCGCCGTCGGTGGCGACCTGGCAGTAGATGTCGACGCTGTCGCGGAGATAGACCCGCCCGAGGGCGATCATTCCGTTGGCAGCGGGAAACTCGGCGAGGGCCTTCGCGATCGCCTTGACCACCAGGTGGGCCGGCGTGACGCGTGCGCCGCCGGGGATGGCGTTGAGCGCTTCGAGATAGGGCAGGCTCTTGCGCATGTCGCACTCGAGCACGCCGTACACGGTCGGGTCCGCCGGGGCCCGCCAGACGTGGACGGCCAGGCGGCGCCACGACGAGAGGGCTTCGGCGCGGCGGAAACGGGGGGCTTCGGTCGTCATCGCAGCAGGAACGCGGGGTGGGAACTCGCGGACCGTGATGTATAAGACCCGTATCGACTTCGGAAGCGGCGGCGGGTCCGGGCCCGCCGTGCGCGAGGGGAACACGACCATGGCCTCATTTCCTGTACGCCGCTTCGTCGTTGCCGCGGCCGTCGCCGCATCCATCGCCGGCGGCGCCACGAGCGCCCGGGCGCTCGATACCACGTACCCTCCCGACGGCGAGAACCCGCTGCGGATCGCCTATTACTTCGTCGCACCGGTCGGCAAGGTGCTCGAGTGGACGGTCACGCGTCCGCTCGCGGTGTTCGGCAACACCGTCGCGCCGTACGAGCACATCGATCACCGTGGTTTCAGCGGCTGCTCGCGCGAGCGGCCGGCGAGGTCCTGCACGTACGTGGTGAGGTAGCTCCCGAGCCGCGGGGGTGGAGATCGTCCCGGGACGCTCCTCGAGCGCACGCCAACCGGCCCGGCCCGTCGAACGACTTGCGCCATCCGCCTGCCGGGCCGTCCGGATCAGCCCTCGGTCAGGAGAGGATCTCGAGCCGCGCGAGGTGCGCGACGAGCTTCTTCATGCCGAAGCGCTGGAACTGCACGATCAGCTTCTCGCTTTCTCCGGTGCCGTCGGATTCGCGCACGGTGCCGGCTCCGAACATCGGGTGCACCACGCGCATTCCGGGCTTGTACAGGCCGCGCGACGCAGGGGCCGGGGATGTCGCGGCGGGGCGGCGCGTCGTCGCGGCCGCCGGCCGTCGCGCGGGTTGCGAATCGTCCCAGCTGCCGTTCGACCAGCCGTCGTCGAAGCGTTCCTCCCCGGGGCGATGCGACCGGTGTCCCGGCTCTAGCGATTCGCTGCTGCTGCGCTCGTGCACCACGAGGCCCTGCGGGATCTCGTCGAGGAACCTCGACGCGAAGTTGTACTGCATCGATCCGAACACGTGCCGCCGCCGGGCGCGCGTCAGGACGAGCCGCTGGCGCGCCCTCGTCATGCCGACGTAGCAGAGCCGGCGCTCCTCCTCGATGCCGCTCTCGTTCTCGCCGATCGAGCGCGAGTGCGGGAAGACGCCTTCCTCCATCCCGACCAGGAACACGTGCGAGTACTCGAGGCCCTTCGAGTTGTGGACGGTCATCAGCGTGACGGCCTGTTCGCGGCTCTCGTAGCTGTCGACGTCGGACGCCAGCGCCAGCCGCTCGAGGAACGCGACCTGCGCCGAGGGCATCTCGGGGTCGGCGGCCGGATCGAACTCCTCGTCGAACACCTGTGCGACGCTGACGAGTTCCTTGACGTTCTCGATGCGGCCGGTGGCGTCGTCGTCCGGCCGGCCCTCGAGGAACGCGATGTAGCCGGTGTCGTCGAGCACGCGCAGCAGCAGCGGCGCGACCCCCTCGAAGACGCCCTCGATCCAGCCGCGGGCGGCCGTGCGGAACTCGACGAGGCGGGACCGGGCGGCGGTGCCGAGCGACGCGAGGAAAGCGTCGTCGCCGATCGCGGCCCAGGCCGTGGCGCCGCGCTCGGCCGCACGCACGACGATTCGCTCCCAGGTCGTCCGGCCGATGCCCCGTGCGGGAACGTTGATGATGCGCTCGAGGCTGATGTCGTCGGACGGGTTGTTGACGAAGCGCAGGTAGGCGATCAGGTCGCGCACCTCGCGGCGTTCGTAGAAGCGCGTCCCGCCGACGATCACGTAGTTGATGCGCGCACGCACCAGCTCTTCTTCGATGGCCCGGGACTGCGCATTGGTGCGGTAGAACACCGCCGCCCCTGCGCGGGCGGCGCCGAGGGCCGACAGTGCGCCGACCACGTGGCGCGCCTCGTCGCGCTCGTCGGTCGCGTGGTAGACGGAGATCTTCGCGCCGGGCTCGGAGTCCGTCCACATCGTCTTCGCGTGGCGGCTCGAGTTGTTCGCGATCACGGCGGCAGCCGCGTCGATGATGTTGCGGGTCGAGCGGTAGTTCTGCTCGAGGCGCACGACCTTCGCGCCCGGGAAGTCGCGCTCGAACTCCAGGATGTTGCGCGGGTCGGCGCCGCGCCAGGCGTAGATCGACTGGTCGTCGTCGCCGACCACGCAGAGGTTGCGGTGCAGCGCGGCCAGCTGGCTGACCATCAGGTACTGCGCGTGGTTCGTGTCCTGGTACTCGTCGACGTGCAGGAAACGGATCGATCGCTGGTAACGCTCGAGCAGCCCCGGGTCGCTGCGGAAGAGCCGCAGCACGCCGACGATCAGGTCGCCGAAGTCGACCGCGCCCATCGACTGGAGGCGCTGCTGGTACGCGGCGTAAAGCGTCGAAGCGTCGGTTTCCGCGGACGATTCGGCCGCGGACGCCGCATCGGCGGGCGAACGGGCGTCGTTCTTGGCCGCGTCGATGAAACTTCGGAGCGCTTCGGGTCGCACGCGCCCCTCGGCGAACCCGGACGCGGCGATCACGTCCTTCAGCAGCCGCACCTGGTCGTCCGTGTCGAGGATCGAGAACGTCGAGGGAAGGCCGATCCGCGAGCCGTGGCGTCGAAGCAGGCGCGCGCCGATGCCGTGGAACGTTCCCACCCACAGCGAGTCCGCGGCGCGTCCCACCATTGCGCGGCAGCGCTCGACGAGCTCGCGCGCGGCCTTGTTCGTGAACGTGACGGCGAGGAGCTCCTCCGGGTGCGCCCTTCCCTCCTCGAGCAGGCGCGCGATGCGGTGCACGAGCACGCGCGTCTTGCCGCTGCCGGCGCCGGCGAGGACCAGCAGCGGTCCTTCGTCGTGCCGCACGGCCTCGAGCTGACTCGCGTTGAGTGTCATCGGGGAAACTGGGATGGTGCCCGAGGGTTGCCGGCCGGGCAACCGGGCGCTGCGCGCGCCGTCACCACGATGGGACACTACCAGCGCAAGGACGCGACGTACCACGCAGCGAAGAAGGCGGGCCTGCGTTCGCGCGCCGGCATCAAGCTCGAGGATCTCGACGCGCGCTTCCGCCTGCTCTCGCCGGGATGCCGCGTCGTCGACCTCGGCTGCTGGCCGGGCGCATGGCTGCAGGTCGCGTCGCGGCGCGTGGGTCCGTCCGGGGTCGTCGTCGGCGTCGACCTCGTGGCGACCGAGCCGCTTGGACTCTCCAACGTCACGACGATCGCCGGGGACGCCGGCGATCCCGAGGTGCAGGCGAGGATCCTCGACGCCGCGGGCGGGCCGATCGACGTCGTTCTTTCCGACCTTTCGCCGAAGCTGACGGGAATCCGCGCCACCGACGCGGCACGCGAGGAGGCGCTCGTCGACGTCGCGGTCGAGTTCGCGCGCCGCGTGCTCTCGCCGAACGGACGCCTGCTCGTGAAGCTGTTCTCGGGCGTCGAGCAGGCGATGACGAAGAAGCTGCGCGAGGAGTTCCGCACGGTCACGGCGTGGCGGCCGCCGTCGACGCGCAAGGGGTCCTCGGAAATCTACGTCGCCGCAACCGGCCGGCGCGCCGATCGTCCGGCGTCCGGCCCCCAGGGAGAACATCCATGATTCCGATGCGTTCCATCTTCGCCGCCTCCTCGGCAGCCGTCCTGCTGTTCGCTTGCGCTCCGCGTGCCGGTGCGGTGGAGGACGCGCCGGCGCCGCGCACGATTCGCGCGACCGGAACCTCCACGGTCAAGGCGGCGCCCGATCGGGCGCGCGTCGCGGTGTCGGTCGCCACTCGCTCGGCGACCGCCCGCGAAGCTTCGGAACAGAACGCGCGCACCAGCAAGGCCGTGCTCGAGCAGCTTCGCGCGTCCGTCAAGGCGCCGGGCGAGGTTCGCACCGCCGGGTACGATCTTTCCCCGGAGTACGACTACGAGCAGCCGAGGCGGGCGGGCCAGGGGCCGAAACTCGTCGGCTACGTCGCGACGAATCGCCTGGCGATCGTGACGGCCGACCTCGCGGGCGTTGGCGCCCTGATCGACGCGGCGGTCGCGGCCGGCGCGAACCAGATCGACTCGATCTCGTTCTTCCTCGACGACGAGGCGTCCGCGCGCCGGCAGGCGCTTCTGCAGGCCGGGCAGGTCGCGCGCACGGAGGCCGAGACCATCGCGCAGAGCCTCGGCGTCGGCGTCGGCGACGTGCTCGACGCCTCCAGTGGAGCGACGGTCGGGCCGCAGCCCATGTTCTCGCGCGACCGGGCCGCGATGATGATGGAGGCCGCGCCGGCGCGCACCGAGGTCGTTCCCGGCAGCCTCGAGATCCAGGCCTCCGTCAGCGTGACGTTCGCGATCCGCTGAGCGGGGGACATCAGCGCCGCGCGGCGGAGGTCGCGCCGCCCTGCCGCAGGGCTCGATCCGGCGCTCCGCGGGGCTTGCGCGGGGCGGTCGCTCGGCCGATATTGCGGCCTTTCCGGTTCCCGGCCTCGCAGGGCGCCCCCGCGAGGTCCGCTTCCGAGGCTCGAATCCCATGACCGACAGCCGGAACTCTTCGTTCGACAAGAACCTGCGCAGCCTGCTCGACGCGGTCGCGATGTTCGAGCGCGAGGCCGGGATGTTCTTCGACCGCCTGGGCTTCGACTCCGACGCGGTCGGCCGCACGATGGACCTGATCGGGACCGTCTCGGCCGAGGCGGTGCGGCCGCTGGCCGCTGCGCTCGGGATCGCCGACGCGGCCGCCGTCGAGGCTCTCGCCCGCGACGTCCGGGCCCTCCTGCAGAGCGAGGCCCGGCACCGGCGGGAGCAGGCCGCGACGACCTCGCGTCTCGACGACCTGCTCGCGGCGGTGGAGGAACTCGGGACCACCACCGCGCGGCTCGCGGAACTCCAGGCGCGCACCCAGGACCGCGTCGACGCGCTCGCCGAGCGCACCGAAGCGCTCGACGCGCGGGAAGCCGAGCGCCGCCGGATGGCGGAACAGATCAACCGCCTGAGCGAGCGCATCGACGACCTCGAGTCCACGCTCTCGGCCGACGGCTTGCTCCCCCCGCTCCACGAGGGCGAGGGCGAGGCGGCCGACGCGCCGCCGGTGCGGCCGGGCGCCAAGCCACGCCCGCCGCGAATCGTCAGCTCTTCCCCCGGTTCGCAGAAGATCCTCGAGGGACTTCCGACGGTCGAGCCGAAGATGCGTCCCGCCTGACACCACTTCGAGGAATCCAGGAATGAAACGACTTCCCGTCCTGTCGCTCGTGACGCTCGCCATGGTTTGTACCGCCGCCTGCTCCAACGAAGAGCCGGCCAGGCAGGCGGACGCGCCGGTCGCTTCCTCGAGTCCCGCCGCGTCGGCGGCCGAAGGCAGCCTGCCGAAGATCCCGATCCTGCCCGGCTACAAGTACTACGTCGGCGGTCCGGTGATGAAGCAGGACAAGTACGACCGCTACCGGCTCCACCGCTTCGATGGAGAGGTCGCCCAGCCGCCGAGCCGCGGGATGCTCTTCGGCGCGAAGCAGGATGGCGACCAGCTCGAGTACAAGGTCTGGGGCAACGGAGTGTTGCTCGGTTTCCACCGGGGCGTGATGCGCGACGGCGTGTTCTGGGAGGAGTACGCGGAAGGCTACCGCCAGGGGAAGCTGATCGCCCGCGAGCGCCGGACCAACGACGACGAGACGCAGCGCTCGAAGGTCGTCACCGAGGACATCGATCCGGAGACGGGCGAGGTGATCCGTACTCGCGAGCGGTCGGAGAGCTACGTCCCACCGGCCACGGACCTCGACGACGACGACGAGGACGACGACGAGCAGCCGGCCGGCAAGGCCGACGCACCCGCCCCGGCCGCCGGCGACGCTGCCCACCCGTGACGATGCGCGTCGTTCCGGTCGGTCAGCTCGCGGACAACTATGCCTACCTCGCGGTCGACGAGGCGTCCGGGATCGCCGGCGTCGTCGATGTCGCCGAGGCTGCTCCGGTGCTCGAGGCCGCTTCCCGGGAGGGAGTGCGGATCGTGGCGATCCTGTCCACCCACCATCACTTCGATCACGTCGGCGGCAACGAGGAGCTTCTGGCGGCGCTGCCGGCCGGCAGCGTCGAGGTGTACGGTTACGCGGGCGACGCGGAACGCATCCCGGGCCTCACGCGCGGACTCGCCGACGGCGAGGCGTTCCGGCTGGGCGCGCTCGAGGGGCGCGCGATCTTCATCCCGGCTCACACCCGCGGCCACATCGCGTATTGGTTCGAGCGCGAGAAGGTGGTGTTCACGGGCGACACGCTGTTCGCGGGCGGCTGCGGTCGGCTGTTCGAGGGAGACGCGCCGCAGATGATGTCGTCGCTGTCGCGCCTGGCTGCACTGCCGGAGGACGCGCGCGTGTTCTGCGGCCACGAGTACACGGTGAAGAACCTCGAGTTCGCCGCGGAGCTCGAGCCTTCCAACGAGGCGCTCGCCGAACGGCGGCGCCAGGTCGACGAGATGCGCGCGGCCGGCCGGCCGAGCGTGCCGACGACGATCGCGATCGAGAAGGCGACGAACCCGTTCCTGCGCTGGTCGAGTCCGGAACTGGTCGCCTCGGTCCGCGAGCGGGAGGCCGGGGTCGGCGCGGACGCGGCCTCGGTGTTCGCGGCGACGCGCCGCCTCAAGGACAACTGGTGAGACGTCGCGGCCGCTGACCGCGGCCGCCCGACGCCGGGGCTGCGAGTCGCGACGACACGCGGGATCGCGCCGTCGTCAGTCGCGCAGCCGGTACACGCGCAGCGGCCGCTTCAGGTGCGGGAAGAGTCGCACCGTCGTGACGTCGTAGCGCGCGGCCGCCCACCGCTCGAACAGCTGGCGCTCGGGGCCTGCCCAGAGCCGCCCGACGAGGATCATGGCCGGAGGGTCGAGCGCGAGATCGGCGAGAACCCCGTCGAACCCGCCGGGATGGTGCGCGGCGGCGAAATCGTCCACGCCGAACCACAGGTAGGGCCACTTCCAGCCGTTGCGGCGCGACGTGTGCAGGAAGAACTCCGGCACGCTGACGCCGAGCACGGCATCGTCCGCGGACAGGCCCGCCGCGAGCGCCACGAAGCGCTCGCGCTGCTCCGCGAATCCGAGCGACGGGCGGTATTTGGGGCGGTCGTCGGGTGCAGCGGCGATGGTCAGCACGACGAGCGAGAGGACGGCGGCGGCGCGCCGGTCGAGCCGCAGGTCGAGGAGCGCGTGCAGGCCGACGCCGATCGTCGTCGCGACGATCGGCCCGAGCAGGATCGCATCCGGCCAGGACTGGTAGCTCACGAACGTCATCGCCGCGTACACCGTTCCGGAGACGACGATCGAGACCGGCAGCCGCGCCCGCCCGGCTCGCGCCCGCCGCAGCCAGAGGCCCGCGACCGCGGCCGGCAGCAGCAGCAGTTCGACGGCGTTCCAGTCACCGAGGCTGCGCGCGAGCGCCCTCAGCGTGCCGGCCGGCGAGCGCGCCTTCTCCTCGATGTAGTGCAGGTTGAACAGCACGGCCTGCTCGACGAAGTCGGCCAACGCGCCGTGGGCCGCGAGCCACGCGAGCAACAGGGCGGCCGGCGCGAGCGACGCGAGCGCGAAGAGCGCGAACCGGCGCGGCCGGCGCTCGCCGGCCCGCAGCAGGGCCGCCCACGCGCCGGCGAGGAACGCGAGGCCGGGCTGCCAGCACAGCACCGAAGCCCCGCCGACGACCGAAGCCGCGATGCCGCGCCCGCGCTCGGCGGCCAGCATCGCCGCGAGGCCGAGCACCGTGGTCGGGACCTTCGGCCGGCAGCCCTCGAGGGCCGCGACGGGCCATTCGTCGAACGCGAAGAGGGCGATCGCCGCGCCGGCCGAAGCCGCTCGCGCGAGTCCGGCGCTCCGGCAGATCGCGAACAGCAGCACCGGCGCGAGCGCACCGAGCAGCAGGAACACCGCGTGCGCCGCCAGCACCGGTTCGACGCCGAGCCGGCGCCCGGTCCAGGCACCCACCGCGCCGATCAGCGCGGCCCCCGGGGTCTTGTGCAGGAAGACGTCCCGGTACGGCACCAACCCGCGCGAGGCCTCGACCGCCATGTAGTCCCACGTCGCCGCGTCGAGCAGCACCGGGCGCTGCCACGGTTCGAAGGAAGCGAAGAAGATCGCGGCGCCGGCGAAGATCGCGGCCGCGATCGCGAAGTCGATTCGTCGCGAGGTCACGTCGTGTCCGGGCGCCCGGCGGGCGCCCGCGACGCAGCATATGCCCACCGCGCCGTTTCGGAGAAAACCCGCCCGTTCGTTGCCAGCGTCCGGCGTCCGAATAGAATCGCGCGCGATGGCTGTGATGATCGGGCTCACCGGCGGGATCGGGTCGGGCAAGTCGACCGTGGCCGAACTGCTCGCCGATCGCGGCGCGCACGTGATCGACGCCGACCGCGTCGCGCACGAGGTCTACGTGCCGGGCACGCCCGGGTTCGAACGCATCGTCGAGCGCTTCGGCGAGGGCGTGGTCGGGGAAGACGGCGCGATCGACCGGGCCCGGCTCGGCTCGATGGTCTTTCGCGATCCCGCTGCCCTGGCCGAGCTGAACGGCATCGTCCACCCCCTGGTTCGGGCCGAGGTGGCCCAGCGCGTCGCCGACATCGTCGCCGACGACCCCGGGTCGGTGGTCGTGATCGAGGCCGCCCTGATGACGGAGACGGGCTGGACCGGCGGCGCGGGCCGGTTGTGGGCGGTCGTCGCCGACCCGGACATCGTCCTGCAGCGCCTCGTCGCGCTGCGCGGCATGGATGCCGAGGAGGTCCACCGGCGCATGCGGGCGCAAGCCGACAACGAGACGCGGCGCCGCACCGCGACCCGGGTCATCGAGAACAACGGCAGCCTGCTCGACCTCGAAGCCGAGGTGCAGGCGGCCTGGAGCGAGCTCCAGCACGAGCTCGACACGTCGCGCGCGAGCGCTTCCTGACGACGGTTCGCGCGCCGTGCAGGATCCTCCGCGCGTGCCGGACCTCGTCTCCCGCACGACCAGCGTCTCCAGCCTGATCCACGAGTTCTGCCGTGCGCACGCCGACCGGCCGGCGCTCGTGCCGCTCGCCTGGGATGCGGCGGCTCGCGAGTACCGCCGCGGCGCGCCGGTCTCGTATGCCGGGCTTCATGACCGGACGCTGCGGCTTGCCGACGTGCTGGCCTCGCGCGGCGTGCGGCCCGGCGACCGCGCCGCGGTGCTGCTCGACAACGGCGTCGAGATGGTCGCGAGCGAGTGGGCCTGCCTCGTCTCGGGCATCGTCTGGGTCGCGCTCAACGTGCGCTCGTCTCCGGCCGAGCACGCGGCGATCCTCCGGGACTGCTCTCCATCGGTGCTGATCGCTTCGACGAAGCATCTCGCCGGGATCGATCGCAGCGTATTGTCGCCCGGATGCTTCGTCGTCGAGGTCGGCAGCGACGGGCCGGCCGGCTGGGACTGGCTGCTGGCCACCGGCCGCCCCGTCGAGCCGCCGTCGGCGCCGGGGCCCGAGGACGTGGTTCGCATTCGCTACACCTCGGGCACGGCGGGTCTTCCGAAGGGCGCCGTGCTGCCGAGACGCTGCTACGACGCCTCGGTCGAGATCGTCTCCGACGTGATCGGTCCGCTCGGCTCCGCCGACGTGCTCGCCCAGGTCGCACCGATGACGCACGCCGCCGGGGCCATGTGGCTGCCCCACGCCGCGGTCGGGGCGACGGCTCTCGTGGCCGACCACTTCGACGCGGCGGCGTTCGCGCGACTCGCCGCCGACGAGCGCGTGACGGCCGCGTTCCTCGTGCCGACGATGCTCGTGCGGTTTCTCGACGCCGTTCGGAGCGGTCCCCGGCCGGAGGCGCTGCGCACGATCGTCTACGGGGGCGCGTCCATGCCCGTCGACCGCCTCGAGCAGGGCCTCGCGCTGCTCGGCCCGGTGTTCGTGCAGATCTACGGCCTGACCGAATCGAACTGGCCGGTGACCGCGCTGCGGCGCGAGGACCACGTCGTCGCCGGCGACGACGATTCGCGCCGGCGTCGACTCTCGAGTTGCGGCCGGCCGACCGCGGTGGGCGAGCTGCGCATCGTTCGCGACGGACGCGAAGCGGTCGCCGGCGAGGCCGGCGAGGTGCTCGTGCGCGGCCGCAACACGATGCTCGGCTATTGGGGCGGGTCGGCTCGCGGCGACGCCAAGGGTCTCGACGACGAGGGATGGATGCACACCGGCGACCTCGCGACGCGCGACGCCGACGGTTTCGTGACGATCGTCGACCGGCTGCACGACATGATCGTCAGCGGCGGGTTCAACGTGTACCCGCGCGAGGTCGAGGACGCGCTGTCGAGCCATCCGGCGGTGCTCGAGTCGGCGGTGGTGGGCCGGCCCGACGCCGAGTGGGGCGAGCGCGTGCATGCGGTCGTCGTGCTTCGCCCCGGCTCGAGCGCCTCCTCGGCCGAGCTGGCCGAGCACGTCGCCGCGCGCACGGCGGCCTACAAGAAGCCGCGCTCGTTCGAGTTCGTGGGCGAGCTGCCGAAGAACGCCTCCGGCAAGGTCCTGCGTCGCGCGCTCAAGACGACGACGCCCCCGGCCTGAACGGCCGGGGGCGTCGCGATCCGCCTGCGCGTGGCGCGGGCGACGATCAGTGCGTGGCCGCGAGCGGCCAGTCCGGACGCGGCGGGATGCGGTCGAACAGCGCGCCGGGCGAGAACGTGTCGTTGAAGTTGCAGTCGACGCCGTCGAGGCCGCCGAGCGCGATGCACTCGGCCTCGACGTCCGCCGCGGTCGGCTGCGGCCCGAGCGGCCCGCCGAGCGGTCCGAGCCACTCGAAGAACTTGTTGAAGACCGCGGTCGTCTCCTGCTCCGTGAACACGCAGTGGCCGAAGGTGTCGATCCAGGTCTGCGTGTAGTTCTTCTGCGCGTCGTCGAGCGCGGTCGTGAACACGCGCTGGAACTCCGGGAGCACGAGCCAGTCCGCCGCGCCGGCCATCGACAGGATCGGGTAGGCGATCTTCTTGCCCTTGCCCTTCGTGTAATCGGGGTTGTAGGCCTTCGCGAGCTTCTTGCGCCCCTTGCCTTCGGTCAGCCGCTCGATGTCGACGTCGAGCTGCGCGGCGAGCGGCAGGTCGGATCCCTGGGCGGTGTAGTCCAACGTGTCGTTGAGGCCGACGCGCGCGCCCTTCAGGCGCTGCTCGTCCCGGACGAAGTCGCCGAGCCCGAGGGTCGCGAAGCCCATCGCGAACGCCACGTTGCCGTCGCCGCCGCTGAAGTCGGTGAGCGCGTAGAACTGGGCCAGGCGCGTGTCCATCTCCGGCGTGTGGGGGGCGATGCCGAGGATCCCGAAGCAGGTGTCGACTTTCGTGGCCATCGTCAGGGCGTCCGTGCCCGGGTTGACGCTGTTCGCCTCGCCCTCGTCCGGCGCCGACAGGAACCTCGCGCCGCTGACGCCGTCGCAGAGGAAGTCGTAAACCATGCGCACGTCCATCGCGACGTCCCAGGTCGGGAGCCCGCCGCCCGCCGCGGCGCACAGCGGAACCGCGCCGTCGATCTTCAGCTTCAGCGTGGCGTCGATCGTGACCGCGCCGCCGCCCGAGAAGCCCGTGATGATGACGCGCTCGAGGTCCTTCCCGTTCGGAACCTCCTTCTTGATGAACTTGAGCACGTCCTTGAGGTCCTTCGCGGACTTGAACGTGGCCCAACCGCTGGTGCTGTACGTCGGGGCCGCGACCGCCTTCCCCATCGGAAGCAGGATCTCGTCGAGTCCCATGTAGGAGATGTTGTTGCAGAAGTTGCCGCTCCCGCAGTCCGCGTCGGACTCGCAGGCCTGCGCGAGGTTGTTCGAGCAGCTCTCGTGCGGGCGGATGTGCCGGTCGTTCAGGTCGAAGCCGTGGTTCACGATCACGAGGTCGCCGTCCCAGTCGGACGGGATCGTGATGCGGAAGTAGCCGCCCTGCTTGCCGGCGCCCTTGTACTCGGTGCAGGTGTAGCCGTCGCTGACGTGGTCGGCCGGGCAGTCGTCGAAGGCGAGCGCGGCGCCCGGCGCGCCGGCGAAGGCGACCGCCGCGGCAAGCGCGAGCCGCCTGGTGTGGGTCTTCATGGTGTCGGATCCTCCCTTGCAAGGCCGAGTGGTGGCTCGGCCGGATACAACGGCGTAGCACGGCCGTCGAAGCTCAGGCAATTCCGTTTCCCCGGATTCGTCGGCGACACGACCTCGACGGGATCGCGCGAAGGCCCTACGGCTGCCGCGCGCCCGAGGCTTGCGCCTCGGCCTTGCGAACGAGCCGGCCGCCGGCATCCCGTCGCAATTCGATGCCTGGCTCGGCCTCCTTGGCGCGTCGTTCGGCCTTCCAGGCCTCGCCCGGCTCGATCGCCCGATAGTAGACGTTGGCCAGCGCGAGCCATCGGTCGGCATTCGACGGATCGAGTTCGGCGGCGAGTTTCAGATGACGGGCGGCTTCCTCGAACGCGGTGAGCCTCTCGAGAATGGCGCCGAGATCGCCGTGGTTGCGCGCGCTCGGATCGACCTCGGCGGCCCGGCGCATGGCGTCCACGGCTTCGAGCACGCGGCCGGCCGCGAGCAACCGGTCGGCCTCCTCGCGCAGGCGCTCGCCCTCGGCGGCAACCTCGCCCGGAGCCTGCTCGGTACTTGTCGAGGCCGGCGGCCCGCCGGCTTCGGCCGGGCGGCGGGTTCGGGGGGCAGACCCGATCGACGCCGGGGCGGGATCCCGGGCCGGGGCTTCACAGGACGTCGGAGCGCCGGTCCGGCAGGCGTCGGTTCCCGGTTCGGGCGGCGGCGCATCGACGGCGGGTCGCCACGCCATCCACGTCCCGGCGCCGATCGCCACCGCGACGAGCAGCGCTGCGGCCCCGCGGTTCATCGCCGTTCGAGCGCGAGGGCGAGCAGCCGGTCGACGAGCGCCGGCAGCGGCACCCCCGCTGCCGCCCAAAGCCGCGGGTACATGCTGATCGACGTGAAGCCGGGGAGGGTGTTGATCTCGTTCAACAGCACGCGTCCGGTCGACTTCTCGAGGAAGAAGTCGATGCGCGCCATGCCGCGGCCGCCGATCAGGTCCCACGCGGCGAACGCGATCTCGTGCAGGTCGCGGAGGGCGTCGGCGGGGATCTCGGTCGGCGCCCGCAGGCCGGCCGTCGCGTCCACGTACTTGCTTTCGAAGTCGTAGATGCCGTCGGCCGGCAGGATCTCCCCGACCGGCGAGAGCTCGCCGGGGCCGCTTCCGAGGATGCCGACCTCGATCTCGCGGGCGTCGCAGCCGCGTTCGACGATCACGCGGGTGTCGTAGCGCCGGGCCTCGGCCAGCGCTGCGCCGAGCGCGGCCGCGTCGCGCACGCGCGAGACGCCGACCGACGAGCCGCAGTTGGCCGGCTTCACGTAGCAGGGGTAGCCGAAGGACGCGCGCACCTTCGCGTCGATCGTGGTCGCGTCGCCGTCGCCGACGGCCAGGAACTCGACCTGCGCGATGCCGGCGCCGGCGCAGAGCGTCTTCATCGCGAGCTTGTCCATCGCGAGCGCGCTGGCCGTGGTGCCGGCGCCGACGTACGGCACGCGGGCGAGTTCGAGCAGGCCCTGCAGCGTGCCGTCCTCGCCGTTGGGGCCGTGGACCATCGGGAACACGACGTCGATGGGGTCGGCGGCGGAGCCGAGCGCGCTGCCGTCGATGGCGACCAGGCGGGTGTCGCTGCCGGTCCAGACCAGCGCGACGGGCGTCGCCGACGCCCCGTCGAGTTCCGCGATCGCGCCCCGCGCGCTCTCGAGTTGCGGGGCGAGGTCGCCGTGCACCCACAGGCCCTGGCGCGTGATGCCGACCAGCGTCACGCGGTGCCCGGCCTCGCGCAGGCCCTCGAGGACCGTCGCTCCCGAACGGAGCGAGATGGGGTGCTCCGGGGAGCGCCCGCCGACCAGCAACAGCACGTGTAGATTGCGATTCCCGCTCATCCGCCTCTCCTCCGCTCCTCTTGGCCTGTCGTCGGCCGCGACCACACGGCGAACCGACGGGCCTCTGTAGCACCACGCCGGACCGGTCCCAATTCCGGGGTTGGGCCTTTCCACCGGCCGTGCCGCCCGCGCCCGGGCCGGCGCGGACTGAAGTGCGCCTAATTTCGAGATTCAGCCACGACCTGCTTGGATGCCCGAAACTGCCTCGCTATAAGATTCGCGAATCGAAGACGGTTGCAGATCAACCCCAGTTAATCCGCCGTGAACGCCGACGGAGTCCCGCGATGCACATCGAAACGCTGAAGATTTTCTGTGACGTGGTCGAGAACCAGAGCTTCTCGCTGGCCGCATCGCAGAACTTCATCACCCAATCGGCGGTCAGCCAGCAGATCCGCGGGCTCGAGGAGCGCTACGGCAAGCGCCTGCTCGAGCGCAAGCGCGGCAGCGTCCGCCCGACGGCCGCCGGCGAGATCCTGCACCGCTCGTGCCGCGAGATCCTGCACAGCTTCCACGAGATGGAGGCGCAGCTCCAGGGACTCAGCAACGTCGTCACCGGCAGCATCCGCGTGGGCACCGTCCACAGCATCGGGCTGTACGAGCTCTCGGAGCCGCTCAAGCACTACTTCGCCGACTTCCCGCACGTGAACGTCTACCTCGAGTACGACCGGGCGAGCCACGTGTACGAGCAGGTGCTGCGCGGCAACGTCGACCTCGGCATCGTCGCGTATCCGACCGCGCGAGCGCAGATCACCGTCCTCGACTTCCGGACGGACCGGCTCGTGATCGTCTGTTCCCCGGACCATCCGCTCGCGGACCGCCAGAAGATCGCGGTGACCGACCTCGACGGGGAGAAGATGGTCGGCTTCGAGAAGGGCATTCCGACGCGGCTCGCGCTCGATCGCCTGTTCAACGAGAAACAGGTGGCCGTTCAGTACGTCGCCGAGCTCGACAACATCGAGATGGTCAAGCGCCTCGTCGAAGTCGGCGCCGGCATCGCGATCATCCCGGACAAGGCCTGCGCGCACGAGATCCAGGCGGGATCGCTCGTTCGCATCGAACTGAACGACCGCGGCATCACGCGGCCGATCGGCATCATCTACCGCACGGGCAAGCACTTCAGCCCGGCCGTCGAACGCTTCATCGAGTACCTGCAGGCCGACAGCCGGCGCACCGGCGCGGCGCGCGCCATCAGCTGAGCCGGCCGCGGCTTCGGCAACGGGCCGGCGCTCCGGCCGCCGTCTCGTCGAAGGACCCGGTGCGGCCGCTCCGCCGGAGGCCTCAACGCAGCGCCGGCATCACCTCGCGCGCGAACAGCTCGAGGGAGTCCGGCATCGCGAGATCGCCGAACATCACCGCGAAATCCGTCACGCCGCGCGCGACCCTGGCGCGCAGGCCTTCCACGACGCGTTCCGGCGTGCCGGCCACCGCCACCGCGTCGATGTCGGCGAAGCCGCCGAGCAGGGCGCGGGCCATCGAGAGCTTCGCGGCAAAGGCGTCTTCGTCGGCGCCGATCACCACCAGCGTCTGTTCGCTGACGACGATCTCGTTCACGTCGCGACCCGCGTCGCGGCAGTGCGCCGCGAGCACGCCGCGCAGGCGTTCGATGTCGTGCGCCGAGTTCATCGGGCAGTTCCAGCGCGACGCGAACCGCGCGACGAGGCGCAGCAGCTTCTTCTCGCCGGCGCCGCCGATCGTGATCGGGAGCGGCGACTGCACCGGCGCGGGCAGGTTCGGCGCGTCGTTCACGCGATAGTGTTCGCCGGAGAAGGTCGCGCGCTGCCCGCGCAGCATGCGCGTCACGACCTCGAGCCCCTCCTCGAGCTGCGCGAGGCGCGTCGCGATGGACGGGAACTCGTAGCCGTAGGCGGCGTACTCGCTGTCCATCCAGCCGGCGCCGAGTCCGAGCTCGAGGCGGCCGCCGCTCACGTTGTCGACGGTCGCGGCCATCTTCGCGAGCAGCGCCGGGTTCCGGTACGAGTTGCAGGTGACCATCAGGCCGAGGCGAAGACGCGTGGTCGCCTCCGCGAGCGCCGAGAGCGTGGTCCAGCCCTCGAGGAAATCGAGGTCCGGCATGCCGTTGGCCCAGAAGTGGTCGACGAGCCAGAGGCCGTCGTAGCCGAGATCCTCGAGCAGTCGCGCGCGCTCGCGCAGCATCGGCCAGGCAAGGCCTGCCTGGGGCAGGAACAGGGAGAACGTCGCGTGTGGCGCCATGCCGCGATCCTAAATCGCAGGCGGCGCTCCATCCAACGCGGCGGTCGGCGCCGGGCGCCGACGAGCGCGACGGGCTTCGGGCCGCGCGCTCGCAGCAGACGGCGAACCAAGGTTGCGCGCCTCCGGTCCGGACGCCATATGCTGTCCGCGGCATGAAACGCCGCCGGAAACCGTCCGCACGACCCGAACGGGACGAAGCCGCGGCCGCGGCGCCGGCGATCCCGGCGCCGTTCCACGCGCCGTTCCACGCGCCGTTCCGCGAACTCGCGGGCCGCGTTCGCGTCGGGGTCGGGGCCGGCCCGGCGAGACGAACGCCGGGGCCCTCGCCCGCCGCGCCCGTTGCGCGAACGCCGCCGGGACCGTCGCCCGCGGCGCCCTCGCCCGTCCCGGACCCGGCGCGCGGCGCGTCCGACGCCGAGGCGCTCGCCGCGGAGCTCGCCGGAGTCGCGCCGTTGCCGGCCGCGCCGTCGCGCGTGCGGATCCGTCGCAAGGTCGATCTCTCGCGGATCGAGGAGAAGCGCCGCGAGGACCTCGACGCGCTCGCGCGGGCCGAAGGCTTCGACCTCACCTACGAGGATCGCTACGTGCGCGGCCGCGCCGCGGGTGTCAGTCGCGAGACGCTCGCGCGACTCGAGAAGGGCGAGTTCCGGATTTGCGCACACCTCGATCTGCACGGGATGCCGCTCGAGGACGCGCGCGCTGCCGTCGACGACTTCCTCGCGAATCAGCAGAAACGCGGCCATCGTTGCGTGCTGCTGGTCACGGGCAAGGGGAAAAACTCGCCTCGCGGGCACGGCGTGCTTCGCGAACAGGTTCCGCAATGGCTCGCGCGAGGACCGAGCTCGCGAAGAGTGCTCGCGTTCGCCAGCGCGCGGCCGTGCGACGGCGGCCTCGGCGCACTGGTCGTGTTGATGCGCGCCACCAGTTCCAGTAAACATCGAATCGACGTCGAGCATGGTGGCGGCGGTCCGCTCCGGACCTGAACGGCGCACGAGCGCCGTGCGCATGCCACGGCCGGACAGTGGTGGTTGGCTCCGCGCTCCTCCGAAGGAGGTCGTGGATGCGGAGGTGGTGGTGCTGGAAGCGGAGGAGTCCTGCCGTCTGCTCTACGTGGGCGACGACGGAGACGTCTACCAGTCGAATCTCGGGGGCCCGTCGCGCAAGCTGACGTGGGGCTGGAACGAGCTGTCGAGCTCCGACCGGCTGCACTACGTCTGGCCCGCGTACTCTCCCGACGGCTCGCTGGTCGCGTGCTTCGGCGTGCGTTCCGGCACCGTCCCGGAAGCGAGCCTCTACACCGTCGCCAACGACGGCATCCGGATGAGCGAGCTGTGGCGCATGACCGAATCGTCGGCGCCGGTCTGCGAAAGCTGGTCCCCGGACTCCCGCTACATCGCGATCCTGCTCCAGGGCCAGGACGAACTGCACCTCGAGGTCGCGAGCGTCGAGCGTCCGGGGCGAACGACGCTCGTGGACCGCGGGGCACCGCTGTTCTGGTCGTGGTCCCCGCGCGCGAGCTACCTCGCCGTGCACACCGGGGGCAGCTCCAGCATCTACGAGGACGCGCGGCTGTCGGTCTTCCAGATCGGCCGCGAGTGCACGAAGCTCGTCGAGCTCACGCCCGGCGAGTTCCGCACGCCGACGTGGTCGCCCGACGGAAGCCGGCTCGCGTACGTCGACGCGAGCGACCCGGCCGGCGAGTTCCTCGCGCTGTATCGCCTCGACGACGGAACCATCGACGTGCTGCTGCAGGTCCACGGGCAGACCGCGATGCTGTGGTCCCCGGACGGCCGCACGCTCGCGCTGTCTCAGGCGCTCGGCGATTCGCCGCACGTGTACTCCGGCATCACGCTGGTCGACGTCGCGACCGGCGCGGTGCGCGCGCTCGAGCACAGCGAGATCGTCAGCTTCTTCTGGACGCCGTGCTCGGGACGGATCGTCACGATGGCTTTCGACGCCGACGCCGGCATGTGCTGGTCGGTGCTCGACATCGAGGACGGCCACAAGCGGCGGCTCGGCAGCAACTTCTACCCGAGCCGCGAGCTCGTCTACTTCTCCTGGTTCTTCGACCAGTTCGCGGTCTCGCACCCGCCGATCTCGGCCGACGGCACGCGCCTGGTGTTCGCCGGTCACCTCGGCATCGACGCCAGCATGCCGATCGCCTCGCGCGCGCAGAGCAACGTCTACGTCGCTTCGCTCGCGGGCGACGGCGGGATCGAGCGCGTCGCCCCGGGTCACTTCGCGTGCTGGGACGCGAGGAGGCGTCAGGCGACCGCGTGACGAACGGGCGCGAGCCGCACGGGTCGTCCTCGATCGCCGGGCGCCTCGCCCCGCATCTCGTCAGCGCCCTGCGACCGCTCGCCGGCCTCGCGCTGCTGCTCGTCGCCCCCGCGCGGGACTCGTTCCTTCCGCTCGGCATCGTGCTGGGAGCCTGCGCGAGCGACTGGCTCGACGGCCGGCTCGCCCGTCGCGCGGGCGCGGCGACGCTCGGCGGACGCCTCGTCGACAACCTTTGCGACTTCGCGTTCCTCGTCTGCGCATTCGCGTTCTTCGCGGCGTCGCAGGTCTGGACGCCGCCCGTCTGGGGCCGCCTCGCGCGCCACTGGGATGGCGCGAACTGGCTGCCGCTCTATGCGCTGCTCGCTTCGTTCGGGGTCTATCTGGTCCGGCTGCGCGGGGACCTCGCGGCCGGGCGGGAGCCGGCGCGGTCGGCGCGCGGCCACGCAGCCGGGGTTTCCAACTACGCGCTCGCCGTCGCCGGCGCCGTCGAGATGGCTCCGGGGGCGGGCCTCGGCCCGTGGCTCCTCGAGCCGGCGATGATCAGCGTGGCGCTGCTCAACGCCTTCGCCGTGCCCGAGAACCTGCGGCTGATGCTTTCCCGGACCGAAGCCCGCCCGGGCGACTGAATCGGCCGCGGCCTGAAGATTTCGCGGGCGGGCCGGGCTAGGATTCCCGCCCATGAAGCGTCGAGCCTTTCCGCGGCGGCTGCGCTCGTTCCTGTTCGGGATGGTCGTGGCCGGCTGCACGCCCGTCTCGCAGTCCTACGTGGTTCACAGCGCCGAGCTCACCTGCGACGAAGGCAACCGCTACGCGTACGCGGCCGTCACCGACATGGACATGAAAGTCACCTCGTTCCGGCAGGCGCGTCCGGGCCAGCCGGGCAGGCTGACCGCGGTCGGCCGCGACCGCCGCGGCGACGTCACGATCACCTGCGATGCGGCCGGCGTGCACATCGACCCCGACCAGACCTCGATGGGCGACCGCATCTTCGAGCGCGGCGTGTTCCTGTCCGTGACCGGCCGCAGCGGCCTGCGCATGGACCGCGGCGAAGTGACCGGAAGGGACAAGCCCGTCGAAAGCCTCGCGCAGGCCGTGACGGAAGGGGTGCCGACCGAATCCGGCACCGTGCTCGTCGAGGTGCAGCCGCAGCGCGGGTTCGAGACGGTGCTCGACTTCGACGCCGACCTCGCGTCGGCCGGCATCCTCCCGATCCGCGTGACGCTGCGCAACGGCTCGAAGCGCTCGTACTCGTTCTCGCCGGAGGACGTGACCGTCCGCCTGCGCGGGTCGAGCGAACCCGCCGCCCGCCTCACGGCGGCCGAAGCCTCGGCGCGGCTGGCGGCCAAGGCCGGGTCCGGCGGCTCGCAGACCGACATCGGCAACGTCCAGTCCGCCCGGAACATCATGGTCGAGAAGGAGCTGAAGGGCGCGAAGCTTTCGCCGGGAGCTTCGGTGACCGGTTACGTGTACTACCCCGTCGCCGACTACGACCGCGCGAAGATTCGCATGATGGACGTGGCCGCGCAGGAAATGGAGACCTTCCTGGTCCAGTTCTGAGTCCCCGGCCTTTCTCCATGCGCATTTCCCTGCATCAGCTCCTCGAAGCCCGCGGCGGCACGGCGACGGCCGCCGAGATGCTCGACCTCGTCTTCGACGGACGCGGCGAGGACACGGCGTTCGGGCGCGGCTTCCTCGGGGCGCTGCTTTCCGACGATCCGCGCTTCCGCGAGGAGGACGGCCTCTGGCATCTCGTCGAGGAGCACGTGCTCGACGCCGACCTCGCCCGTGCGCCATTCGTCGTCGTGGATCTCGAGACCACCGGGCACCGCCCGGACGACGGCGGCGTGACCGAGATCGGCGCGATCCGGCTCGAAGGCCTGCGCGAGGTCGGGCGCTTCGAGACGCTCGTGCATCCGGGCCGCTCGATCCCGAGCTTCGTGACGAAGCTGACCGGCATCTCGGACGCGATGGTCACGGGCGCGCCGCCGCTGTCGGAGGTGATCGGCCGGTTCGCCGAGTTCGCCGACGGCGCCGTGCTCGTCGCGCACAACGCGGCGTTCGACGCGCGGCTGCTCGACTACGCCTGCCGTCGCTGGCTCGGGCGCCCGCTCGGCCTCCCCGCGCTCTGCACGGTGAAACTCGCGCAGCGGCTGCTCCCCGAACAGCGTCGCACCTCGCTGGAGGCGCTGTCCCAGCACTTCGGCTTCGCCGACGGCAAGCGCCACCGCGCGATGGCCGATGCCGAGCGGACCGTGGACCTGCTCGCGCGCTTCGTGCCGATGCTGCAGGAGCGCGGCGCCGCGCGCGTGCAGCACCTGATCGAAGCCCAGGAAGATCCCGTCTCGCCGCGACGCCTCGAGATCCGCGTGCGCCAGTCCGACCTCGAGGATCTGCCCGAGGGGCCGGGCGTCTACCGGCTCATCGGACGCGAGGAAGAGCCGCTGTTCGTCGGCCGCGCGACGAACCTGCGGCAGCGGGTCTGCCAGTACTTCCTCGACGTCGACCACATGAGTGACCGCCAGCTCGGCATGATCTCGAAGACCTACGAGGTCGACTTCACGCGCTGCGGCTCGCCGCTCGAGGCCGCGCTGCTCGAGGCGGCCGACGTGCACCGGCTGGAGCCGGCCTACAATCGCGGCGACCGGCACCTTCCGCGCAGCTCGTTCGTGAAGGTCACCGTGCGCTCGCCGCTCGCGCGCGTGTTCGTGGCCGGACGCGTCTCGGCCGACGGAGCGCTGTACATCGGTCCGCTGCGCGGTCGCGCGTTCGCCGACGACGCGGCCGAGCTCGTGGCCGCCGCGTTCCGGCTGCGCACCTGCCCGGGGCACCTTCGTCCCGACCCGCACTACCAGCCCTGCGAACTCGGCGGGAACGGCCGCTGCTCGAGTCCGTGCAACGCGAGCGTCAGCGCGGCGGCGTACGCCACGCAGATCGAGGCGCTCGACCGCTGCCTGCGCAGCCGCTTCGGGCCGCGCGAGCTGATGGCCGCCGCCGGGGTCGTCTCCGGTTCGCCGGACTACGGGCGCCTGCAGGCGGCGGCGCGGCGGCTCGAGCGCCTCGCGTCGCGTTCCCACTGGCTCGTGAACGCGCTGCACTACCTGGCCGTCGCCCCGGCCGCCGACGACACGTCGTTGTTCGTCGCGGCGGTCGTCGCGGGTCGCTGCGTCGGGACGTGGACGATCGGCGACGAAACCGCCGCCGAGTCGGTCCTGGCCGAGGTGCGCCGGTTCTGGAACGGCCACTCGCCGCCGCGGGACGAACTGCCGACGGCCGACGCGAGCACGATCCTGGCCGTCTGGCTGCAGGAGGCCGACCCCGCCGGCGTCGAATCGCTGATCTCGCTGGAGGAAGGCGACGATGCGAGTCTCGCCGCCGCGCGCGAGCGTCTTGCCGCAGCCCTTCGCGACCGCTGCCCCGGCGCCTGAAGCCGTCCCCGTTCGAAGCGCGACCGGTCCGCGGGCGCGTCTCGCGGCGCGCACGCCGGCCTCGTCGCGCGCGCCCCTTTCGAAACGCGAGCCTAGTGAGAGTCGGCGCCGGCTCGAAGGCGGGGTACCGCGGCCGCGGCGTGCGGCGCGACGACGATCGTGAGCTGGTCGCCCGCCGACAGGCGGGTGGTCGGCAGCGGGACTTCCTCGAGCAGCCCGCGGCGCAGCAGGATCGCGAGGCACCCCGTCGGCAGCGCGAGTTCCTCGATCGTCGCACCGTCGAAACGGGAACGGGCCGAGATCGCGAGTTCGAGCAGCAGCGGCCCGTCGAGGGCCGGCGGCGCCTCCTGGCCGCGGCGCAGGTCGCGCTCGAGCAGCGCCTCGTAGACCGGACGGTCCTTCAGGTAATCGGCGATCCCGTACGCGGACAGGCTCGCGGCCATCAGCGGCAGCACGAGCCCGTAGTTCCCGGTCATCTCGACCATCAGCACGACGCCCGTCAGCGGAGCGCGCACGATCGCCGAGAAGTACGCCGCCATGCCGACGGCGGCGAACGCCTCCGGATGCTCGAACGTCGCGGGGAACGCCATCGAGGCAAGTTGCCCGGCCGCGAGGCCGAGCGCCGAGCCGAGCATCAGCAGGGGCGCGAAGATGCCGCCCGGGGCGCCGGTGCCGTAGCTCGCCATCGTCAGCGCGAAGCGCAGCAGGAACAGCCCGACGAGGGCCGCGAACGAGACGTTGCCGGCGAGGATCTTCTCGACGAGCCGGTCGCCGCCGCCGAGGACCTCGGGCAGGAACAGGCCGATGGCGCCGACTCCCGCGCCGACGGCGGCGCCCACGAGCCAGGGCTTCCAGCGCAGGCCCGCGTAGTAGTCGAGGCTCGCGACGAGCGCGCGATTGAACGCGACCCCGGCGAACGCCGCGAGTACGCCGACGACCAGCGCCGCCGGAACGGCCTCGAGGGGCGGAATCGCCTCGCTCGCCACGTGGAAGACGGGCAGTTGGCCGAGCAGGATGCGCGTGACGACGTCGGCCACCGCCGAGGCGACGAGTGCCGCGGTGAAGACGGTCGGAGAGAAATCGCGCTGGACCTCCTCGAGCACGAACACGAGGCCGGCCAGCGGGGCGTTGAACGCCGCCGCCAGGCCCGCGCCCGCGCCGGACGCGATCAGCGTGCGCGATTCGCGCTGGGTGACGCGCAGCCAGCCGCTGACGAAGTGGCCGACGGCCGCGCCCATCTGGATCGTCGGCCCTTCGCGACCCATCACCAGGCCGCCGCCGATGCCGGCGACGCCGCCGAGGAACTTGACCGGCAGCACGCGCCGTCGCATCGGCCGGCTGCCGTACAGCACGGCCTTCACGTGCGGGATGCCGCTGCCGGAGGCCTCGGGCGCGAAGCTCCTCACGAGTTGCACGGCGATCGCGGCGCCGCCCGCGCCGAGGAAGATCGGCAGCAACGGCGCCCACAGGGGATGCTCCCAGGCCATCTCCACGAGCAGGAGGCGCAGTTCCTGCGCGTAGAGCAGCGACAGGCGGAAGCCGACAGCGACGAGTCCGACGAGCAGGCCGACGAGGATCGCGCGTGGAAGCTGCTTCCGCCGCAGTTCGTGCGAGCGCACGAACTGGCGCATCTCGCGCCGCAGCTCGGCGCTGGCGACGTCGTTCGCGTCGGGCGCGTCCGGCGGCGCCGCGTCTGCGGCTGGCTTCCCGGCGTCCTGCGCCGCTGTCTCCCCGCGTCCGTCGGCGGCCGGCATCCGTCCCTTATGACCCCCGGGGACGTTCGCCTCAAGCGGGCGGATTCTCAGCAGTTCCGCCGCGGCTCGCGTACTTGCCCGCGAGTCGTCCGGCTGATATCCCCGGCCGTTCGCCCGCTTCCCGGGGGCCACCCGTCCGATGAAGAAGAAGAGCCGTCTCATCCTCACTGCCGACGATTTCGGGATCTGGCCCGAGGTCAACGACGCGGTGATCGCCGGATACGAGAACGGCGTCGTCAGCAGCGCGAGCCTGCGCGTGTCGGCGACCGCCTCGAATTCGGCCGCGGTCGCGGCCCGCATCCGTCCGGGGCTTTCGGTCGGCCTGCAGCTCGTGCTCTGCGACGGCCAGTCGACGCTGCCGCGGCGACACATCCGGGATCTCGTCGACAGCAGCGGCCGGTTCGTCGACCGGCCGCTCGAGGCGGCGTGGCATTATCGGAAGCGCGGCGGCCTGCGCGACCAACTGAAGGCCGAGGTCCGGGCGCAGATCGAGAAGTTCCTCTCGACCGGCCTGTACCTGAGCTTCGTTTCTTCGCACTACAACCTGCACCTGCAGCCCACCGTGCTTTCGATCCTCCGCGAGCTGGCCGAGGACTACCCGGTGATCGCGCTGCGGCGCCCTTGCGCGAAGCTCGGCGCATACGACCGCCGCAGCGGCGTCGGCGGCTTCGAGCGTCGCGTCGAAGGCCGGCTCGTCGGCCTGATGGTCGGCTGGGGCGGCCTGCGCGCGCGCCGGTTCGTCGGTCCGGACCACGTCGACGTGCTGAGCCCGCAGCGGCCGACGACCGAGGGCGAGGTCGCCTCACGCCTCACGAGGCTTCCGTCCGGGGTGACCGAGCTCGTGTGCCGGCCCGGGTCGTTGCTGCCGCAGTTCGACGGAATGGCCGAGGCCGCGGTCGTGACGAGCCGCCGCGTGCGCGATGCGATCAGCGCGAGCGGGGCCGAGCTCATCTCCTACCGCACGCTGGTCGAGGAGATCTGACCGGGAACGAGGCGGCACGGCGCCGCTGCGCTTCAGACGCCGGCGGCGGCGAGAAGATCGTCGACGCTCGTCAGCTTCTCGCGGACCTTCCCGATCGCCTTGCCGCGCTCGCGTTCGGCGCGGTCGATGCGCTTCCAGCCCTCCCAATCCACCACGCGCACGCCGCGCCCGCGCAGCAGCGCGTCGATGGCGTCGCGCGACACCGATGCGGCGTCGCGCGCGGGCAGGCCGCGCAGGTCCTCGAGCATTCGCGCCACGGTGGCCGCGGCGTCGCCCTTGTTGGTGCCGACGACGCCGGTTGCTCCGCGCTTGATCCAGCCGGCGACGTAGAGCCCCGGCATCGCGAAGCCGTCGTCGTCGATCACGCGCCCCTCGCGGTTCGGCACGACCCCGCGCTTGCCGTCGAACGGAAGTCCCTCCAGCGGGACGCCGAAGTAGCCGACCGCGCGGATCACGAGTCCCGCGTCGAGGTCCTCGGTGCGTCCGGTGCCGCGCGCCGAGACGCCGCCGTCGCCGGACGCGACGAGCTCGTTGTGCTCGACCCGCACACCGCGAACGCGACCGGCTTCCCCGAGGATCTCGACCGGCGAGACGAGGAAGCGGATCGCCAGCCGGCGCACGGCCCCGGCCGCGCCACCCGAGGCGAAGCGGCCGAGCACCTCGAGCTTGTGCCGTTCGTGCGAGTCGTGCGGGTCGGAGGCTTCGAGCGCGCGCTGCACCAGCGCCGCGTCGACCTCGACCCCGACGCCGTCCAGCTCGCCGATGTCCTCGAGTTCCTTGGCGGCGAACGCGGCTTCGGCCGGTCCGCGGCGCGCCAGGATCACGACCTCGCGCACGCGGCTGGTCCGCAGCTTCTCGATCGCGTACGGGGCGATGTCGGTGGCCGCGAGCTCGTCCGGCGACCGGAGCAGGATGCGCGCGAGGTCCATGGCGACGTCGCCGATGCCGACGATCACGGCGCGCGGCGCGCCCAGGTCGACCTCGAGCGTGCGGAAGTCGGGGTGCCCGTTGTACCAGGCGACGAAGCTCGTCGCCGGGTGGCTGCCGGCGAGGTCCTCGCCGGCGACGCCGAGCCTTCGGTCGGTCTCGCAGCCCGTCGTGAACACGACGAGGTCGTAGCGCGCGCGAAGCTCGTCGACGGACACGGCGCCGTGCCCGACCGCGACGTTGCCGAGGTAGCGCACGCGCGGGTTCTCGCAGACGCGATCGTAGGCGGCCGAGACCGCCTTGATCTTCGGGTGGTCCGGGGCGACGCC
Organism: uncultured Myxococcales bacterium; assembly: GCA_964476185.1. GTDB lineage: Bacteria > Desulfobacterota > Binatia > UBA1149 > CAITLU01 > DATNBU01. Next base: position 36,387 of record CAYYZO010000009.1, on the reverse strand, counting down.
GTAGCGCAGCAGGCCGTACGGGGCCGGAAGCCGCTCGATCAGGTCCGCGTCGACGACGACCTCGGGATGCTTCAGCAGCGCCTCGATCGTGTAGAAGCCGGCCGGGCCGGCGCCGACGACGGCGACGCGGGCGGGACGTTCCGGGGTTCCGATCGCTGCGCTCATGCAGGGCTGATGCCTCGCGGACACGGCCCGACGCAAGGCGCCGCCGATCGGCTGTGCTCTCGCGACGCTCCCGCCACCTTCAGAGCATCAGCGTCAGCAGGCCGAGGAACACGAAGAACCCGCCCCAGTCGGTCGCGGCCGTCACCAGCACGCCCGACGAGACGGCGGGGTCGAGCCCGAAGCTTCGCAGCATGAGGGGCACGAGCGTGCCGATCACGGCCGACACCTGCATGTTCACGACCAGCGCGACGCCCATCACGGCCGCCAGGCGCACGTCCTCGCGCCAGAAGTAGACGATCAGCGCCGCCGAGAGGCCGAGCAGCGTGCCGTTGATCAGCGACGTCAGCGCCTCGCGGGCGAGCAGGCGGCGCGCCTGGGGGCCGCGCGCCTCGCCGAGCGCGATGCCGCGGACCAGGACGGTCATGGTCTGCGTGCCGGCGTTGCCGGACATCGCGGCGATCATCGTCATCAGTGCCGCCGCGACGGCGACCTCGCGGATGGTGTCCTCGAACTGGGCGATGATCAGCGCCGACAGCGACGCGGTGAAGAAGTTGAACACCAGCCACGGCAGGCGCGAGCGCACGGCGTCGATCGGGCTCGCGCGCGTGAAGCTCTCGTCGCCGACGCCGGCGAGCTTGAGGATGTCCTCGGTGGCCTCCTCGGAAATGACGTCGACGATGTCGTCGACGGTGATGCGGCCGACGACGCGGCCGAGCGCGTCGAGCACCGGGACCGACAGCAGGTCGTACTTCTCGAAGACGCGCGCGACCTCCTCCTGGTCGAGGTCGACGTCCACCGAGACGACCTCGGTCTCCATGAAGCGCTCGAGCGGCGTGTCCTCCTCGTAAAGCAGCAGCGCGCGCAGCGGGACGATGCCCTTCAGGCGGCGCTGGCCGTCGGTCACGAAGACGTTGTGGACGTCGTGGAAGTCGTCCGCCTGGCGGCGGATCGAGTCGATCACCTCCCCGACGGTTTCGGACGTGGTCGCGGTCGCGACCTCCGTCTTCATGATGCCGCCGGCGCTGTCCTCCGGGTAGGTGAGCAGGCCCGCGACGTTGCGGCGGACCTCGGGGCTCGCGCGGCGCAGCAGCCGGTCCTTGCGGTCTTCCTCGAGGTGGCCGAGCAGGTCGGCCGCGTCGTCGGTGTCGAGGCGCTCGAGGATCGCCGTCAGGCGCGCGTCCGACAGCAGTTCGACGAGGGCGGCCTTCGTGTGCTCGGTGGCTTCGCGGACCACTTCGGCCGCGACTTCCGGCTCGAGCAGGCGGAACAGCTGGAGCTGTCGCTCGGGTTCGTCGAGCGCGTCGAGGAAATCGGCGATGTCGGCGGGGTGGAGTTCGGCGACGGCGGAACGAGCGGCGGCCTCGTCTCCGGACTCGAGCAGGGTCCGGAGCTCTTCGAGGTCCACGAGCTCAGTTTCCGTCGGAGCGCTCATCTCCGATCCGCCTCACGATGCGCACCAGGACGAGCGAAGTCCGGTCCGAAGGGTCGACGTCCTCGGAGGCGATCGCCTCCTCGACCTCGTACGCTCCGGCCGCTTCGCTGCCGGTGTCGAGTTTGCGCGCTTCCCCGCGGAGCTCCTCGAGGAAGGCGGGCCACGTCAGGAGCCAGGCTCCGTCGATCTCGGGAACGTCGGAGAGTGCCTGTCGAACAGGGATCGGCGCTCTCCGGTAGAACACGGCCCCATAGTCGAAGGCCCGGTAAAAAGACAGCGGCGCGTCGACCGGGACCCTCTCCTCGACGCGCGCGAGGAAGTCCCGCGTGCTGCGCTTCGACGCCATCGCGGGCAGGAGCGTGGTCGAGACGGTCGCCGACAGCGCGAGCACTCCGACGGCGGTGGCCGCGACGACGCGCTGCCATCGGCAACCCCGCGCTGCGCCGAGCATCGCCCACGCCGCGGCGAGGACCGCCGCCCCGCACGGAAGCACGACCGCGCGGTGCTCGCGCGTGGCCTCGAGCATCGGCGTCACGTTGTTCACGTCGGCGTCGCTGACGATGCCCCGCAGCCAGCCGTCGAGCGGGATCGCGAGCGAGCCGCAGAGGATCACCACCGCGGCGAGCCCGAGAAGGGCGGCGCAGCAGACCGCGCCGGCGCGCAGCAGCGCGACGCTGACCGTGCCCGGCCGGCCGCGGATCACCCGGCGCCAGGCCGACGCGATCAGCATCGCGTACGCGGGGTAGGAGGGCAGCAGGTAGACGGCGCGCTTGGAGCCCGCCAGCGAGAACAGCACGAACGGAACGACGGCCCAGACGAGCGCGAAGACCGCGTGCCCGTCGAGGCGGTACGGCGTCTCGGGGGCGGAAGGGACGCCGTCGGCCGGCAGGACCGGCCGCTCGCGGCGCTGCCAGACGTAGGCCGCCAGCCCCGGCACGAACAGGCACCACGGGGCGAGCCCGGCCGCGAGCAGCGGGACGTAGTACCAGAACGGCTCGACGTGGCCCGCCTCGACGGCCTCCGCGTCGAGCACGCGGAAGACGTTCTCCTTGAGGACCTGCTTGGCGAAGAATGCCTCGCCGCCGATCGCGATCGCAGCGACGTACCAGAGGCCGGCCGCGGCGACCCAGAAGCCGAGCCAGCGCAGGTCGCGCCAGCCGAGGAAGCCGAGTTCGCGGCGAAGAGCCAGCGTCACGAGCGCGATCGCGCACGGCAGCACGAACCCGACCGGTCCCTTCGTGAGGGTCGCCGCGGCCATCAGGGCGTAGGCTGCGACCGGGACGCGTCGCCCGGTCTCGATCGCCCGGCCGAACAGAAGCAGCGCGAGCGTGATCGTCGCGGCGAGCACCATGTCCACGCGGGCGGTCACCGACGAAGCGAGCCACTGGAAGCTCGTGACGAGCACGACGGTGGTCAGGGCCGCGGTCGCGGGTCCCCACCAGAACCAGGCGGCGGAAGCGGTCGCGGCCGAGGCGACGAGCGCGGCCGCGAGGCTCGGGAACCGGATCGTGCCCTCGGACAGCCGTCCGTGGGCCGCGCTCGCGAGGGCCCCGAGCCAATGGAACAGCGGCGGCTTCGACGGCAGCTCGTCGCCGTTGCGCATCGGCAGGACGAAGGCGTCGCCGCGCCAGACGGTCTGCGTGACGAGCGCCTCGCGCGGCTCCCCGCGGGTGTAAAACGGAGTACGGCCGCTCGTGGCCGGCACCGAGAGCAGCCCCGACAACAGCAGCATGCCTGCGATGACCGCTCCCGCGGCCGCGCCGTCCGAACGTCTCATTGCCGGCCTCGCGATATCGGCTCCGCGATCATGGACACGAAGGCCGCGTCGCGCGGCCGCGATCGTTATAACCGCCGCCCCCCGGGCTTGCGACAACCTTCGTCGGCGTGCGCAGTGGGTTTGCCCCCTGCGCATCCCTTGGCTAGGGTCCGCCGCCATGCCGCTGACCTCGGCTTCTCCGTCGCGCGCTCGCGTCGCCACGGTGTTCGACTTCCTTCCCGCGCTGGTTCGGCGTCGTCTCGCCTCGCGAACGGGTTCGCGAGGCGGCGTCCACGTCTTCGAGAGCTCGGCCGGAGTCTTCACGATCGTGCACCAGCGCCGCGAGGCCTGTGGCGGCGAGTTCGTGGAGTCGCGCATCGCGCAGCTCCGCGCGAGCGGCGCGGGCGATTGGCAGCTCTTCTGGAAGAAAGGCAACGGCCGCTGGACGGCTTACTCGGCGCCCGGCTGCGATCCGTTCGTCGGTTCGATCGACGAGTGCCTGGCCGAGATCGCGCGCGACCCGTTCGGTTGTTACTGGACGGCGTGACCCGGGATGCGACGCCGCATCCCAGCCGCTGACCGGCCTCTTCCCACCACTTCCGGGCGCTGGCGCGCCTGCCTTGCCTCGACCGCCGCGTGCCTGGCGCTGTCGGCCTGCTACGACCCGCTCCCGATTCCTCGCATCGAGTCGACGCTCGACGGCTGGGCGCAGCCGTACCAGGGGGTCGCGGGCCTGAAGGTCCACGCGTTCCGCACCGGCGGCATCCGCAGCCTCGAGGGCGTGACGTTCGCAGGCGGAAGCTGGACGACCGTCGTCGAGATGGGCGCGTGGGCGTTCGTCGTCGAGCACCCGACGGCCGGGCTTCTCGTGTTCGATACCGGCCTGGCCGAGCGGGCGCGGATCGATCCGGAGCACTACGTCGGCTGGCTCGGGGCGAAGCTGCGGCTCATGGACATCCCGGAGGGGGCGGACCTGCCCGCGCAGATGCGCGCGGCCGGTCTCGACCCGGCCGAGGTCACGCGCGTCGTCCTTTCCCACCTCCACTTCGACCACACCGGCGCGATCGATTCGTTTCCCAACGCGACGATCGTGGTCGGCGCGGCGGAGAAGGTCTGGGCCGAGCAGGGGCTCAGCCGGACTGACTTCGTCGACCCGGACGCGCTGGCCGGCATGGCGCGTTGGCAGACCATCGACTATCGGGCCGAGAAGCCGCTCGCGACGCTGCTCGCCGCGCACGACCTGCTCGGCGACGGCAGCGTCGCGACCGTGGACCTCTCCGGGCATACGCCCGGAAGCACGGGCATGATCGTGAAGACCGAGGCCGCGCCGGTGCTGCTCACCGGCGACGCGGCCTGGACCGAGAAGAGCTGGCGCTGGCCGGCGCGCCCGATCCTCGCCGACGACATGGCGCTCTGGTGGGAGCAGGCTTGGCGGATCAGGAAATTCGCGATGCTCGAACCGCGCCTGGTGGTGGTGCCGGGACACGACGACGAGGCGGTCGCGAAGATCGGCATCGACTCGTTCGTCGTCCACGACCCGCCCGGCGGGTCACCCCCGGCGCTGGCCGCCGACTCGAACTGACCGATTCGGCTCGCGCTCAGGTCGATCGACGATGGCACCAACGAAAAAGACCCGCCGCTCCGGAGAGCGGCGGGTCTTTTTCGTCGAGCCGGCTCGGCTGACTTACTGAACCATGCCGGGAACTCCGACTAGGGTGCCGAAGTCCTTGGGGCCGTTGCCTACGGCTGTTTCTTCATCGGTGAAGATCCCGCACTCCACGTCTCCCTCGACGCGGCCGTTCGGCTGCTTCTTGACCTTCGTGATCCGCATCTTCGCGAAGCCGACGATCAGGCGATCCTGGTTCGGGTTCGCGCAGCCGCTCGACTGGTAGACGGGAACGTTCACCAGCCAGGATCCACCGGTCTTCTTCGCGTCGAAAACCCCTTCGAGGGCTTCGAGGATCGGGTTGATCGTACCGCCCACGAACTCGTAGCGCGTCTCGCCGGCGATCGTCTCCGGACTCTTGAAGGATCCGTTGCCGATGCCCTCGACGATCTCCTTCAGGCGCGAAGCCGAAGCCGGCTTCGTGTTGAAGGTGTGCCAGCCGGCGCAGGATCCGGGACTGGTAGGATACATCACCACCGTCTCGTTGGATGCGCAGGTGTGGGAGCTGAACCAGTCCTCGTCGAGGCCGATCGGGAATTCGCCCTTGCCGTACTTGAGCGTGCCGGCGGCGGTGATCGCGGAGGCCGCGGTCGCATCGATCGCGATCTGGTTGATACCGAGCACGCGCCCGAGCACCGTCTGGACCTGTCCGTTCTGGACGTCGTCGCGGCGTCCGGTGACGCGAACGGCGCGGGGGCCCTCCACGTCCCATCCGCACTTGTCGTAGGCCTTCTTCGCGTCATTCCAGACGCACGGCTGCACGTCGGCAGTCTTCTCGACCACGATGGAGAGGCCGCCGGCCTTGTTCGCCGCGGCGAACGCGACGGCCTTGTCCTGGATCCTCTTGATGTCGTCGCCGGTGAGCGCGTAAGTGCCGACGTCCTTGTTGCCGTTGCTGCTGAGCCGGTCCCTGTAGACCATCGCCAGCTCGCGAGTCGCCGCAAGCGAACTCGCATCCGCGACGTTCTGCAGCTCGGCTTTCGTCACGAGCGCGGAACCGATGTCGATCGCGAGGGAGCCGGCGCCGATCAGCCCGACCATCGCGATCGCCATCAGGATGATGATCATCCCGCGCTCACCCTTGCGCGGAGGATTCGTCGTTTCTCTCATAGGTCAGGCCCCCCAAGAGCCTTCTTTCGACGCCGGATAGCGACTGCTGACCCCGGCATCAAGTCTTTCCGTCGATCTACGTCCCCGGACGATAGCGGCGAAAACAGCTTTTGGGAAGCGGTTTCACGGGTGGTCGCCCGTGGACTCGACGGGGAAATCCACAGCCCGCCCGAAGCCCCTTGGGGCCTTGGGCGGGCCTTCCGGCGGTCCGGTCGGGTCCGGGCTGGGTCCGCGAGCTGCCGTGCCGTCATCTTCCCGGTTCCCGGCTAGCGGATCATCGACGGGATGCCGGATAACGTGCCGAAATCGTTGACCCCGCCGCCCTCGGCCACCTCGTCGTCGGTGAAGATGCCGCACTCGACGTCGCCCTCGACCCGGCCTCCGGGATTGCCCTGGACCGCCGTGAGCCGGAACTTCGCGAAGCCGACGATCAGCCGGTCCTGGTTCGGGTTCGCGCAGCCGCTCGACTGGTAGACCGGCACGTTCACGAGCCAGGTCCCGCCCGTCTGCTTGACGTTGAAAAGGTGGGCGAGGTCGTTCAGGGCCGGCTCGATGGTCCCGCCGACGAACTCGTAGCGGGTCTGGCCGGCGGTGGTCACGGGACTCTGGAACGATCCCTCTTCGATCCCCTCGATGATCTTGCGAAGCCGGGAACTCGACGCCGGCTTCACGTCGAAGGTGTGCCAGCCCGCGCAGGACCCGGGACTGGTGGGATAGAGCCGGACGTTCTCCGGCGACGCGCATGTGTGGTGGGTGAACCAGTCCTCGTCCAGGCCGATCGGAAACTCCCCCTTTCCGGTCTTCAGCTTGCCGACGGCCGAGATCGCGGCGGTCGAATCCGCCGTGACGGCGATCTGGTCGATGCCGAGCACCCGCCCGAGCGCGGTTTGGACCTGGCCGTTCTGGACATCGTCCCGGCGCCCGGTCACCGCCACCGCGCGTGCGCCGGTCTTGCCGGGAGTCGTCTGGCCGGTGGCGATGTCGTATCGGGCCGGGACGATGTCGTCCGATCCGACGACGATGGAGATGCCGCCGGCCCTGTTCGCGGCGGCGTAGGCGATCGCCCGGTTCTGGATGCGGGACTCGTCCGCCGAGGTCAGCGTGTACGTCTTGTAGTCGGTGTTGCCGGCGCGCTCCTTGTAGATCAATGCGAGTTCCCGCGTCGCCGCGAGCGAACTCGAGTCCGCGACGTTCTGCAGTTCGGCCTTGGTCACCAGGGCCGATCCAAGATCCACGGTGAGCGAGCCCGCCCCGATCAGGCCCACGATCGCGAAGGCCATCAGCAGGAGCGTCATCCCGCGCTCACCATCCCTTCCTTCTTTCCGGATTCGATCTTTCGTCATGTCTGTCCCTCCTGAGTCGCCCTCTCAGGCTGCCGGCGGCTGTGGAACGCCGCCCCTCCAAGACGTCAGGCCTGCGTCGTGGCACCGGTTGCGCCCCGGTGTGGAACTCCGCAAGACGACGGACCGCGCTTCGCGGCATCGCGTTCGGAACCACCCGAACGCTGGTGAAGAACGTAAGGTGGCGAGATCGGGGATGTAAAACGAAGAAGGCCAAAGGAATAGGCCTGGTTGGGGGTGTTTCGGCGACTATTTTCTCCCCGGATCGAAGAAAATCTCGATGCGGATGAGTTCACGTTCCACCGATGCGTTCGACCGAACCGCCGCGAATCGCTGAGTACGAATTCAAGCGGTCTCCACGCCGATGCGCGAGGAGGACCCTGGACGCGACGAAGTGGCCGGTCGAAACGCGCGCCGTTCCGGTGCGGGTGGATGGCGCGCGGCGCTCGACGAGGACGATGGGCGATCGGCCTTCGTTCCTCGATCGGAAGCACGGGAGCGGGCGCGGCGTCCGATGACGGGAGGACGCATTGCATGGTGTGCAGGCACGCGCGTCGGAAAGGCGTGCCTGCACACCATGACTGAGTACGACTTCAGACCTCGGCGCCGGGGGGCTTGGTCCTGGGGATCACGTTCATCGCGGTGGCGATCATCGAGGCCACGTCGGCGACGTTGGCCGGCAGGATCATCGTGTTCGACGCCTTGGCGAGCTCGCCGAAGCGCTCGATGTAGTTCTCGGCCACGCGAAGCTGCACGGCCTCGTAGCCGCCGGCAACCTGGATCGCCTCGGCCACCTTGCGAATCCCCTCGGCCGTGGCGGTCGCCACGGCCAGCAGCGCCGCGGCTTCGCCCTCGGCGTCGTTGATCTGCTGCTGGCGGTGCGCCTCGGAGGCCTTGATCACCTGCTGCTTCTGGCCCTCGGCGACGTTGATGGCCGCGTCGCGGTTGCCCTCGGAGGTCAGGATCACGGCGCGCTTCTCGCGCTCGGCCCGCATCTGCTTCTCCATCGCGGCGAGCACGTCGGCGGGGGGCGTGATGTTCTTGATCTCGTAGCGGAGCACCTTGATGCCCCACGGTTCGGAAGCCTTGTCGAGCTCGTTGACCACCTGCACGTTGATGTGGCCGCGCTCCTCGAAGGTCCGGTCGAGCTCGATCTTGCCCACCTCGCTTCGGAGCGTCGTCTGGGCGAGCTGGCTGATCGCGAACAGGTAGTCGGAGACCCCGTAGGACGCGCGCTCGGCGTTGAGGACCTGCAGGTAGATCACGCCGTCGACGTGGACCTGCACGTTGTCGCGCGTGATGCAGACCTGTTCCGGGATGTCGATCGCGGTCTCCTTCAGCGAGTGCTCGTACCGGATCACGTCCACGAACGGGAAAAGGATGTGGAAGCCCGCGCCGAGCGTCGTGTGGAACTTGCCGAGCCGCTCGACGACGTACGCGTTCTGTTGCGGCACGACGATCGCGGTTTTCGCGATCAGCAGCAGCAGGAGGGCGGCGAAGGTGATGACGACGAGCAGGCTCTCGGTCATGGCGATCTCCAGGGTGCGCCGACAGCCGGGAAAGCCGTCGACGCCAGGTTGGTGGAACTCAGTCGGCTTCGGGCGGCGGCGCGACCCAGAGCGTCAGGCCCTCGACGCGCTCGACGCGACACCGCGCGCCGCGCGGCAGCGGGCGATGCTCGTGGCTTCGCACGTTCCACGACGTTCCGCGAAGCTCGGCCTTGGCGACGCCGCCCGGCGCGAGGTCCTCGACGAGGATGGCGATGTCGCCGACGAAGTCGGGCAGCGGGGTGTTGCCGCCTTTCGACGGGTCGAATCGTCCCGCCAGGCGCGGGCGCAGCAGCAGCAGCGAGACCACCGAGAAGATCGAGAAGAGCAGCCACTGGGTCGGCGCGCTGCCGGCGATCTCCAGCCAGCCGAGCGCCCCGACCGCGAGCGCCGCGACGCCGAAGAAGAAGACGTAGAAGCCGGTCGGCGTCATCATCTCGCCGGCGAGCAGGCCGAAGCCGAGCAGGATCCACAACCACCAGGGCATGGCGCAAGCGTGGCCAATGGGCGGCGGACCGTCAACCCGTTCGAGGGAGAGAATCCGGAAACCGGTGCCGCGGACCTGGCGGGTCAGCCCCGCAGCCTCGAGACCGTCAGCGCGTCGCCGCCCTGGTCCTCGGGCGCCGGCGCGGTCGCGTTGACGTAGGGGGAAGCCGTCAGCACCCGCCGGACGGCGCTCTTCATCGCGCCGGTGCCGTGGCCGTGCAGCACGAACACGAACTCGCGGCCCTCGAGCATCGCGTCGTCGAGGAAACGCTCGAGGCGCTCGATGCCGTCCTCGACGCGCACGCCGCGCAGGTCGAGCGTGTTGCCGGCGCTGCGCATCGCGGATTCGAGCCAGTCGGGCGGCGCCGGCTGCTCGGCCCGGCGCGGCTTCGCAGGCGATGTCGAGACTTTCGCGGCGGCCTGCACGACCTCGACCTCCGACGGTTTCGCCCGCACGGTCATCGCACCGGCGACCACCTCGACCTCGTCCTCGCGGATCGCGACGACCTCCCCGACGGCGCCGAGCCGCAGCACGCGGACCCGATCCCCCACCTGCGCCGCCCGTCGCGGCGCGGGGTCGCGGCGCACGGCTTCGGCGGCCTCCGCGGCGGTGCCGATCGCTGCGCGCGCGGACTCGGCCTTCTGCCGGGTCGCGCCTTCCCGGAGTTCGGCCAGCGTGCGGCGCACCTCCATCTCGGCCGCGTGCAGCTTGCCGAGCACGGCGGCCGCGGCTCGCCGTTCGACCTCGCGCGCCCGCCCGTGGATCTCGCGCTCGCGCGTCTCCACGTCGCGTTCGCGCGTGGCCAGCGTCGCCTCGGCGGCCTCGAGCCGGCGCGCGGCCTCCGCGGCGCGGGCGCGTTCCTCGTCGAGCGCCGCGAGCGCGTCGTGCAGCGCGCGCTCGCCCTCTTCCATTAGAGATAGCGCGCGCGCTACCAGCGCCGGGTCCAATCCCACGCGCTCGGCGGCGGCGAGCGCGTGGCTTTCGCCGACGGCGCCCGCGACCACCCGGTACGTGGGCCGTCCGTCGCGGTACTCGAGCGCCGCGACCTCGACGCGCTCGTCGTGGGCGCCCATCGACTTCACCTGGGTGTAGTGGGTGGTCGCGACCACGCGCGCGCCGACGTCCGCGAGCCGCTCGAGGATCGCGCGGGCGAGCGCGCCGCCCTGGGCGGGGTCGGTCCCGGCGGCGATCTCGTCGAGCAGCAGCAGGCTCCCGCGGCCGGCCAGCGCGAGCATCTCGCGAAGCGTGGTCAGGTGGGCCGAGAAACTCGACAGCCCCTCGTGGACCGTCTGCTGGTCGCCGATGTCCGCGAGCACGCGGTCGAACAGGTCGATCCGCGAGCCGGGCGCGGCGGGCACCCAGCAGCCGGCGCGCACGAGCAGCGCGCAAAGGCCGACGGTCTTCATCGCGACGGTCTTGCCGCCCGCGTTCGGGCCGGTCAGCACGAGCACCGGGCGACCGGCGTCGAGGTGCAGGTCGTTCGCGACGACGGGGGCGCCGGCCAGCACGAGCACCGGATGCCGGGCCTCGCGAAGCGCGACGACCCCTTCCCGTCCGACGTTCGGCCGGACCGCGCCCAGCCGTGCGGCGAAGGCCGCGCGGGCGCAGGCGAGGTCGATCGCGGCAGCGGCTTCGAGCGCCTCGCGAAGCGACGCGGCGTGCTCGCTCGCGAGCGCCGACAGCTCGGCGAGGATCCGGCGTTCCTCGTCCTTCAGCTCCGCCTCGGCCATGCGCCGCTGGTTGCCGATCGGGACGACGGCGGCCGGCTCCACGAACACGGTGCGTTCGCTGCGCGAGGCGTCGTGCACGATGCCGAGGCCGAGTCCCTTGGCCTGCGCCTTGACCGGGACCACGAAGCGGTCGCCGCGCACGGTCACGTAGCGGTCCTGCAGGACGTCGGCGTATTCCGGCGACTCGAGGATCTGCTCGAGCATCGCGTGCAGGCTGCGTTCGAGGGAGACGATGCGGCGGCGAAGCTCGCCGAGCACGGGCCACGAGGCCTCGGACAGCGCGCCCTCGTCGTCGAGCGCTCCTTCGAGCGTGCGGCACAGGCGGCGGTCGAGGCGGATCGGGCGGCCGAGAGCCGCCAGGGTCGGCGCGATCGCGGATTGCGCGGAAAGGAAGCGCTCGACCGCCGCCAGGGCGGCGACCGTCGAGCGCAGCACGGCGATCTCCGGGAGAGCGAGCACGTCGCCGCGCACCGCGCGGTCGAGCAGGCCGAAGACATCCTCCACGCCCCCGACCGGTGGAAGACCGATCCCGCGCTGCTGTTCGAGGTCCTGCACCTCGGAGATCGCGTCGAACGATGCCGTGATGTCGGCGAGGTCGTCGAGCGGCCGCATCCCGAGCGCGGCGCGGCGACCGAGACTCGTTCTCGTCTGGTCCGCGAGCGCGCCGGCCACGAACTCCCAGTCCAAGGCTTCGAGGGTGCGCGCGGCGAGGTCCATCGCGACCGCGTAGGACCTGCGCCGGGCCCGGTCAACCCGTGCGTGGCGTCACGACTCGACGGGCAATTTGCGTCCGGCCGCCATCCCGCCGTATGGAACGCGAGTCGCGGGCGCGGGGGGCGCCGGCGATCCGTGCCGGCGCCAGGCGGCATCGTGTCGTCGGTTCGACGCGCCGGGTGTCCGGCCCGCGGCCCGCCCCGCCTCTTCGACGAGGTTGGCGCGACGCGAAGAGGGGGTTGTCATGCTGTCGGATTATCGCGCCACGACCTTCTCGCACGAGGGCAACGCCAAGCCGGTCTACGTTCGCGGCGAGGGGCCGGCGGTGATCGTGATCCACGAGATCCCCGGCATCACGCCGAAGGTCGTCCGCTTCGCGGACTGGGTCGTCGAGGCCGGGTTCCGCGTCTACCTGCCGCTGCTCGTCGGCGAGGCCGGACGGGAGGTCTCGCACCTGTACGTCCTGGGCTCGCTCGCGAACGTCTGCGTGAGCCGCGAGGTTCGAAACGCTGCGGCGAGAGCTCGGCGACGGCTTCGAGGCGATCGAGCTCGAGGACTCCAGCGCGAACCCGGACGCGCCGATGCCGACGCCGCACAGCGTGCTCACGGAGCACCTCGTCGACCGCGACGGCGAGCCGACGAAGGAAGCGGCGCTGCGCGTGATCGATTCCTTCCGCGAACGACTCGCGCCGGCGACGGCGACTTGAGGAGATGCGCCCGATGACCACCGCCTCCGTTTCGCGACGCCCGTTCCCCCGTCGACCCGGCGTCGCCGCCGCCGCTTGCGCGCTGCTGCTCGGCGTCGGGGCGACGCGAGCCTTCGCGCAGTTCGGCGTGTCCTCGACGACGACCACCACCTTCGGCGGCACGACGACCACGACGATGTTCGAGCCGACCGACGTGACCGGGGGCGGCCAGTTCGAAGGCAGGTTCCCGAAGAAGTCGTTCGATTACTGGACGTTCACGCTGGCCGCGCCGCGCGTGCTCGTCGCCGAGATCTCCAACGGTTTCGGCGGCTGCCCGGCCGACAGCGTCGTCGAGCTGCGCCAGGCGGGCTACACGGCCAGCTGCATGGGATCGTACGGGCCCGGCCAGCCCTGTCTCGCCTTCGACGACGACTCGGGTCCCTCGGTCTGCTCGCGTCTCGTCACTTACGTCGCCCAGCCCGGCGAGTACTGGATCAAGGTCTTCGGGTACGACGGCAGCGGCATAGCGCGCTACTTCCTCGACGTCGAGTTCGTCGAGATCGCGTGCGGGAACTCCGTCGTGGAGCTGACCGAGGGCTGCGACGACGGGAACACGGCCGCGGGAGACTGCTGCTCGCCCACCTGCCAGAAGGACCCCGTCGGCACGGCCTGCAACGACGGCGTCTTCTGCAACGGAGCGGACCAGTGCACCGCGAACGCCGCCTGCGCGACGCACGTCGGCGACCCGTGTCCGGGGCCGGACGGCGACGGCAACTGCGCGGAGACCTGCAACGAGGCCGCGAAGAGTTGCACCGGCAACGATCCGAACGGCACGACCTGCCAGGACGCGCTGTTCTGCAACGGCCCGGACACCTGTTCGGGAGGCCTCTGCTCGGTCCATGCCGGCAACCCGTGCCCGGGGCCGGACGGCGACGGCAACTGTTCGGAGACCTGCAACGAGGCGTCGGATGCGTGCACGGCTCCCGACGCGAACGGCGCGCCCTGCAACGACGGGTTGTTCTGCAACGGCGCCGACACCTGCTCCGCGGGCGCCTGCAGCACGCACGCCGGCAACCCCTGTGACGGTCCGGACGGCGACCTCGACTGCTCGGAAGTCTGCGACGAGACCGCTGACGCGTGCACGGGCAACGACCCCGACGGCAGCTCCTGCGACGACGGGCTGTTCTGCAACGGCACCGACAACTGCATCTCGGGGTTCTGCAACCAGCATGCCGGGGCGATCTGTCCCGGCATCGACGGTGATGCCGACTGCAAGGAGTCGTGCAGCGACACCGAGGGAGGATGCACCGGCAACGACCCCAACGGCGCTCCTTGCAACGACGGCATCTTCTGCAACGGCGCCGACCGATGCTCGAACGGAAGCTGCAGCGTGCATCTCGGCAACCCGTGTCCCGGCCCGGATGGCGACGGCAGCTGCTCGGAGTCGTGCGACGAGGCCACCGACACCTGCACGGCGGCCGACCCGAATGCGAGCGCCTGCAACGACGGCATCTTCTGCAACGGCGCCGACACCTGCGTCTCCGGCGCGTGCAACGGTCACGCCGGCAATCCGTGCGCGGGCGCCGACGGCGACGCGAACTGCTCGGAGAGCTGCGACGAGACCGCGGACAACTGCCTCGCGGCCGACCCGAACGGCTCGGCCTGCAGCGACGGCCTGTTCTGCAACGGCGCCGACAACTGTGTCTCGGGGTTCTGCAACCAGCACGCCGGCAGCCCGTGCGCGGGCGCGGATGGCGATGCCAACTGCTCGGAGAGCTGCAACGAGGATTCCGACAACTGCCTGGCGGCCGATCCGAACGCCTCGGACTGCAACGACGGCCTGTTCTGCAACGGCGCGGACAAGTGCCTCGCGGGCCAGTGCAGCCAGCACGCCGGGAACCCCTGCGACGGGTCGGACGGCGACATCGACTGCTCGGAGGTCTGCAACGAGATCGGGGACAACTGCAACGGCAACGACCCGGACGGCAGCGCGTGCAACGACCTCAAGTTCTGCAACGGCGCGGACTCGTGCCAGTCCGGGTCGTGCACGGGCCACGCCGGCGATCCCTGCAGCGGACCCGATGGCGACGCGAACTGCGCGGAGTCCTGCCTCGAGTCGAACGACACGTGCACGGGGGCCGATCCGAACGGCAGCGCGTGCCAGGACGGCTCCTTCTGCAACGGCAGCGACACCTGTCTCGGCGGGACCTGCTCGGGGCACGCGGGCTCGCCGTGCAACGACAGCGAGCCCTGCACGGCCGATTCGTGCGACGAGGACTCGGACCTCTGCTCGTTCGAGCCGATCGATCCCTGCACGACGACGACGCTGCCGCCCTTCGTCTGCGGCGACGTGAGCGGGGACGGCAGCGTCAAGGCCGGCGATGCGCTGTCGGTCCTCAAGGCCGCCGTCGGCGGCGACCAGTGCGCGACCAGGGTCTGCGTCTGCGACGTCAACGCGAGCGGTACGCTGCAGGCCTCCGACGCGCTGCTCGTGCTGAAGAAGGCGGTCGATCCCGCGACGGTCCTGACCTGCGCGTGCTGACACGCAGGACCCGCCGACCATCCACGCCGCGTGCCGCCGGCCGGCGACAACGGTGCGCGGCGATCAGCGTCGCCGCGAATCGCGCGGGCGTACCGCCCCCCGTGGACCCGGCGACGCAGGCCGGTTCGGCATCGCCGGGACAAGTCGTCGCGCTTGTCCCGCGCGACCGCCGCTTGAACGTCCCGACGCGGGCACCTAGGTTCGATCGGATGCCGTCCGTTGACCGTCTTCTCGTGGGGCGCGCCGTGCTCGTCGCCGCGCTCTTCGGCGCTGCGACGGTCGCGTCCGCCGAGGAACGCCCGAAATGGGAGCTCGGCATCGGCAGCGTCTTCTACACGCAGCCCGACTACATCGGTTCCGACGAGTACCGTTTCCGACCGATCCCGTTCCCCTGGATCATCTACCGGGGAACGAGGCTGCGGCTCGACCGGGAATCGATGCAGACCCGGATCTTCGGCACATCGCTCGTGCGGCTCGACCTTTCGGCCAGCGGCCAGATCCCGGTCGACAGCGACGACAACGACCTCCGCCACGGCATGCCGGACCTGGACTGGGTCGCGCAGGTCGGCCCGTCGCTGAAGTTCGAGGTGGCCGAGAGCGACGACGGCCGCCACGGGCTCGACGTCGACGTGCCGCTGCGCGCCGCGTTCGCGGTCGACTTCGACCACTTCTCCTATGAGGGGCTCGTGGCGAGCCCGAAGCTCGTCTACCGCTTCGAGCCGGAAGGCTGGCGGTTCGAGGGCAACGCCGGCCTAGAGTTCGGCAACAACGACTACAACGAGTTCCTGTACAGCGTCGCCGCGAGGTACGCGACGCCGGACCGGCCGGCTTACGGCGCCGACGGCGGATACGCCGGCGTGCGGCTTTCGGCCGGGGTCAGCCGATACTTCGGCCGGTTCTACGTCGGTCTGTTCAGCCGCTACTTCAACCTCGAAGGCGCGACGTTTCGCGACAGCCCGCTCGTCGGCAGCCGCCACGCGTTCTTCGGCGGCGTCGCGATCGGCTGGATCTGGATGAAGTCGGACGAGATGGTGCCGGTCGGCGCCGAGGCGAACCTGCTGCGACGCGCGGCCGTCCGTCGCGCACTGGATGGCGTGCCGCCGGAAAGCGCGCCGAGGGAAGGTTCGGCGCGGGAGCAGGACGTCGCGCCGGTGTCGTCGGTCCCGCATGCGGGCGGCGACGCCGCCGCGGGTTCGCCTTCGGCGGTTCCCGCGGCGGCTGTCGCGCCGTCCGACGAGGCGAAGTGACGACGCCCCGCACCCCCTGCCGCCTCGCCGCCGTCGGCATGGCCAACGCGCTCGGCAAGGACCCCGCCGAGATCTGGCCGCGCCTTGTCGCCGGCGACACGAGCCGGTTCGTGCGCCGCGCCGGCCTCGCGCC
Organism: uncultured Myxococcales bacterium; assembly: GCA_964476185.1. Lineage (GTDB taxonomy): Bacteria > Desulfobacterota > Binatia > UBA1149 > CAITLU01 > DATNBU01. The sequence continues at coordinate 19,832 of CAYYZO010000009.1, read as the reverse complement.
CGAGCGCGAGATCCTCGTCGGCCTGGTGGACGCCGAGCTGCCGGTGCTCGCGCCCGAGCTCGCGGAGTACGACTGCCGCAACAACCGCCTCGCCGCGTTCGTGCTCGACCAGATCGCGGCGCCGGTTCGGGAGGCGATCGCACGGTTCGGTCGCGGCCGCGTCGCGGTGGTCGGCGGCACCAGCACGTCGGGCGTCGGCGACGCCGAGGTCGCGATCGCGCACCGCGAGCGCACCGGCGTGCTGCCGGGCCGCTTCCGCGCGGCCCAGCTCGAGTTCGGCGGCATCTCCGAGTTCGTCGCGACCTACCTCGGCGTGACCGGGCCGGCCTTCACGCTGTCGACAGCCTGTTCGTCGGGCGCCCGCGCGCTCGCGTCGGCGCGCGCGCTCCTGGCGATGGACTTCGCCGACGCCGTGGTCTGCGGCGCGACCGACACGATCTGCGGCCTCACCTGCAACGGTTTCAGCTCGCTCGGCCTGCTCAGCGACGAATTGACGAACCCGTGCAGCGCGAACCGCCGCGGCATCACGCTCGGGGAAGCCGGCGTCTGGTTCCTCGTCCTGCGCGAGGAAGGCGGCGTGCAGCTTGCCGGCGTCGGCGAATCGAGCGAGGCGCACCACATGTCGGCGCCGGATCCGGACGGCGCCGGGGCGCTGGCTGCGATGCGCGGCGCGCTCGCGGACGCGGGGGTCGGCCCGCGCGACGTCGCCTACCTGAACCTGCACGGCACCGGCACGCCCGCGAACGACGCGATGGAATGCCGGGCGGTCGCCGGGTTGTTCGGCGCGGGCCTGCCCGTCAGCTCGACGAAGCCGCTCGCCGGCCACACGCTCGGCGTCGCCGGCGCAACCGGCGCCGCGCAGTGCTGGCAGATCCTCGAACACCGCGACGGCGACGAGCTCGTGCTGCCGCCGCACCGCTGGGACGGCGTCGCCGACCCGGCGTTGCCCGCGCTCGACTTCCTGGGCGACGGCCGCCGCGTGCGAGTCGGCGAGACCGCGTTCGTGATGAGCAACGCCTTCGGTTTCGGCGGCAACAACTGCACGCTGGTGCTGGCGAGGGCGCGAGCATGAGGGAGGCCAGCGCGCTGTCGAGGACCGCGGGACGGCGCGCGAGCCGGCTCGCGAGGCGACGCGCGAGGCGACGCGGATGATCGCGGTCGTCGTCGAGGACTGGTTCGCGTGGGCGCCCGGCGTGGAGACGCGCGAGGCATGGACGGCGTGGGCCGAGGCGCCGGGACCGCTCGGCGCCGACGGCGTGCCGGACGCCAAGGCCGTGCCGCCGATGATCCGCCGCCGCTGCACGCCGCTGTCGCGCGCGATGCTCACCGCCGCGTTCGGCTGCGGCGACCGCACCGCGCCGTCCGACGTGCGCACGGTGTTCGCCTCGCGCTACGGCAGCATCAACGAGTCGGTGCCGCTGCTGAAGAACATCGCCCACGACGAGCGCATGTCGCCGTCGCGCTTCACGCACACGGTCCACAACGCGCAGTCCGGCCTGTTCTCGATCGCGGCCGGCAATCGCCACGCGTCGAGCGCGCTGTCGGCGCGCGCCGAGTCGTTCGCGACCGGCTTCCTCGAAGCCGCGACGCACCTGCACCGCGAGCCGTCGCGGCCGGTGCTGCTCGTCACCGGAGACGTGCCGCTGTGCGAGGAGTTCCACAGCCTGATCGACGATCCGCAGGCGGTCTACGCGGTCGCGTTGCTGCTGGCGACGAGCGGCGACGGCGCGGGCGTGCGGTTCGGCGTGCGCGGCCACGACGAGCCGTCCGAGCCCGGCGTCGCGGTCGCCGCGCGCGAGGCCGACCGGCGCGGCTGGTCCGACGCCGCGGAGTTCCTGCGCTGGATGCTCGCCGGGGAACGCGAGCTCGAGCTGCCCGGCAACGGGCGGACGTGGCGCTGGCAGCGCGCGACCTGACCCGACCCCCGGCGAGGACCTCGGGAGAGACGGGCGTCGCTCGTTCTCCGGGGCGCCCGCGAGGACACGAACGGCAGGATCCGGGGTCGCGGGCCGCGGTTCAGCTTCGCGCCGAGCGCTCGCGGCGCTCGATCTCGGCCAGGCGCGCGAGCTCGGCGCGCATGTTTCTCAGGTAGGCCTCCGAGCGCCGGCCGCGCTCGGTGCGTTCGGGCGGGAACATTCGCGCGAGCAGGCGGTCGAGCGGGCCGCGGCCGTAGTAGCGGAACCACGACTTGCGCCAGACGAACTCGACCGCGGAGAACACGCCCAGCAGCGTCCAGAACATCCAGCCGGTCCACGCGCGGTGAAGGTCCGCGGCGCCGGCCAGCGCGAACGCCGCGGTCAAGCCCGCGCTCGCGGCGAACGCCATCGCCCAGACGACGGTCAGCTTGCGACAGTACGGTCCGATGAACAGCGGCGCGAGCGGATGAGAGACGCGCGCGCCCTTCTCGATCAGCGTGAGGTCGTCGTCGAGGCTCGCGAGCAGCAGCCGCGCGACGGCGGCGTGCACGACGGCGGGCAGCAGCGCGAGCGCCGTGGCCGAGCCGGCCAGGGCCGCGAACGCGAGGAGGCCGACCAGCGTCCGGCGCTCGCCGGCGGAAATCGAAGGGTGCCCCCCGGTCTTCAGGTCGGCGAGTCCCCGCGACGCGCCCCAGGCGAGCGCGAGCAGCAGCATCGCCAGAGGCCGCACCCCGAACGCATCGCGCAGCCACCCGCTCGCGAAGCCGCTCAGTCCCACGAGGACCATCGCCGCCAGCAGGCCGAGCCCCTGCGCGGGCGTCATGTCCGCGGGCGGCGGGAACGCGTGCGCGGCGGTCAGCGGCGTGTCGGGGTCGGCCCCGTCGGCGATCGCGCGCGCGTGGCGGTGCAGCACGTCGTGGCGCGGGTCGTCGGCCGCGATCTCGAAGTCGGGATCGCCGGGCGCGTATGCGAACGGGGTGTTCAGAGCAGCGGCTGCGAGCCGACGAACGCCGTCAGCGGCAGCGGCGGCATCTCGTCCGGGGTTGCCGGGCGGCCGAGCACCTCGGCGGCGCTGCGGCGCACGGTGTTGAAGATCTCGGTCTGCTTCTCGAGCACGCGGCGGCGCGAGCGCGGCAACCCGACTTCCGGGATGAAGTCGATGTTGTCGAGCCCGTAGGTGAACTCGCCGAGGTTGTGCGAGTAGAACCGGCCCTCGTCGCGCAGCGTGTGCGCGATGTCCTGGAACAGGTCCGCGAACGTGCGCAGCGCCTGCAGCACCAGCGGCCGCATGCGCAACTGTCCCTTCAGCCACATCTTGTCGAGGTGCTGGTCCTGCAGGTAAGAGGTGACCCACAGGTTGAAGTACGAAGCGATGTCGAGGTCCCACTTCATGCGCGTGAGTTCGTAGCTGCCGAAGGTCGGGTACTGGCCGCGGTAGAGGTTCAGCGTGGCCTCCTGGCGGAACTGCAGGAAGTCGTTGTACAGCGAGGCCTGCTCGGCGAAGTCCGCGAACGGCTGGCCGCCGAAGTCGCGCGCGATCAGGTCCGCGACCATGTCGTTCTCGAGCGCGATGAAGTCGGTGCCGGGGCTGTAGAGCGGGTCGGCGGCGGTGGCGGCCTCGCCGACGAGGCCCCAGCGGTGCTCGCTGAAGAAGCGCCGCGTGTTGTACGCGATCTGCGAGTAGCTGCCGATGTCCACGGCCCTCGCGCCGTGGAGCAGCGTCCGCACGGCGGCGTGGCTGTCGAGGAACGCCCGGAAGCCGTCGATCGTGCGGATGCCGGGAACCTCGTTCACCGGCAGGCCGACCAGCCCGACGCTGGTGATGCCGTCGCGAAGCGGGATGAACCAGATCCAGTAGCCCGGGTACCAGAAGTGCACGGTCGAGAGGCCGCGCACCGAGTGGCGCACGCGCGAGTGGAACTCGGGAGGGCCGACGCTGTCGATGTCGGTGACGTTCTCGAAGCGGCCCCAGACCGAGCCGACGCGGTGCTGTTCCTCCCGGACGCGCAGGCCCTTGGCGCGGGCGAGCAGGTCGGCGCGGCCGGCCGCGTCCACGACCCAGCGCGCCGAGTGCGTCTCGCTGCCCGACGGGCTCTCGACGGTGATCGTGTGCAGGCCGCCGTCCTCGCGCACGTCGGTCGGCAGCGCGCGCACGCCGCGGCGCACCTCGACGCCGTCGTTCGAGTTCATCTCGATCAGGTCGGCCTCGATGCGCGCGCGGTCGATCTGGAACGCGGCGTGGAACGGGAAGTTGACCGGGCCGATCTCGCTCATCGACTGCAGCGGGGCCGACTTCGTCTCGTTGTCGAAGAAGTAGCGCAAGCCGTTCTTCGGGTAGTGCCGGTCGTAGAGGTAGCGCAGCAGGCCCTGGCGGCGCACGAGGTAGTTCGCGCCGATCTCGACGGTGGCCTCGCCGACCTTGTACGAAGTCTCGGTCGAGCGCTCGAAGATCGCGATCTTCAGGCCGGGCGTCTGGCGCGTGAGCTGGCGCGCGAGCATCTGCCCGGCGAAGCCCCCGCCGAGGATGGCGACGTCCCACTTCATCGCCGGCAGTCCTCCTGCCGGCGGTCGGTCGCCGCGCGCCTCACAGCATTCCCCCGTTCACCGAGATCACCTGCCCGGTGATGTAAGCCGCTCCGGGCGAGAACAGAAACGCGACCGCCGCCGCCACTTCGTCGCTGGTGCCGAGCCTCCGCATCGGGATCATCTTCGTGATCTCGTCGACCGGGGCGCCGGCGATCATCTCGGTGTCGATCAGCCCGGGCGCCACGCAGTTGACGGTGATCGCGCGCTTGGCCAGCTCCTGCGCGAGCGACTTGCAGGCGGCGATCACGCCCGCCTTCGAGGCGGCGTAGTTGGCCTGTCCGCGGTTGCCGGCGAGCCCCGCCACGGACGAGATCGCGACGACGCGGCCGCCGCTGTGGCGCCGCAGCATCGGCATCAGCAAAGGGTGCGAGACGTTGTAGAAGCCGTCGAGGTTGGTGCGCACGACGCGGTCCCACTGCTCCGGCTTCATCGCGGGCAGCGGCGCGTCGGCGTGCACCCCGGCGTTCAGCACGAGCCCCCAGAACGGCCCGCGCTGTTTCAACTCTGCCGAAAGCGCGGTGGCGGTCGCCTCGCGATCGGCAACGTCGAACGCGACGAGCGGCGCCTCGCCGCCGCCGGCTTCCCGGACGGCCGCCGCGGTCGCCTCGGCGGCTTCGCGGCTGCGGTGGTAGTGGACCGTCACGGCAAAACCGTCGCGCGCGAGCGCGACGGCGATCGCGCGGCCTATGCCGCCGCTCGCCCCCGTGACCAGCACGCGCCGTGGGCCAGCCTGTTCGGTCGCGGAGGGACTCATGATTCCGGGTCGTCCTGCAGGAACTCTCGCGTCAACGCTTCGACGCTCTCCAACAGATAGACCGTGAGCACTCCGGAAACCATCGTCCTGCCGTCGTCCTCGCTGCCGCGCGATGCGCCGGGCCGTCCGTCGGCCGCGGCGCCCGGTGCCGTCCCGCCGCGTGACGGGGGGCGGCGCCGCACGGCGCAATCGAAGGCCAGCATGCGACCGGCGCCACGAACGTGCGTTGCCGTCACCTCGAGCTTTTCCCCTTGTTCCAAACGGGAGACCGCCAGTGTCAGGCGGCGCGAACCGAGGAAGAACCCCGGGCGCGGGTCGCGTCCCGCCGCGCGGTCGAGCAGGCCTCCGTGCGCGGCGATCGCCTGGGCCATGTACTCGAGCGCGACGTGGGCCGGCACGCTGCCGTCCGGGGCCTGGTAGAGGCGGCTGCGCGCGACGTCGACCTCGCAGGTCGTCGAGCGGCCGTCGTGCGCGAGCACTCGCGCTAGCAGCACGGCGGGGCCGCGATGCGGAAGCAACTCCTCGATCGGCGGGAACGCCCCGGCCGCGGTTTCGCTTCCGCACGCCGCCGGATCGGGCGGTGATCCCGGTTCCGTCATCGCTCCTGCGCCCCGTCGCCCGCCGCATCGTCGAGCGATGCCCGTTGCCGATCGCCGTCGCGGCCTGCCGCTTCCGCGGGCATCCCCATGCCGGCCTGGCCGCCCCAGAAGTCGAAGAAGTTGAACCACTGGTACGGCGCGCGCCAGCAGGTCTCCTCGATGCCCGCGACGTACGCGCGCAGCAGCGCCTCGGCCTTGCGGCGGCGCGGCAGGCGGGGGTCGAGCCCGTCGGTGAGCACCTTCGCCGACGATTCGTAGGTGCGCTCGTCGAGGCGGATGCACTGCGTGTGGACGACGGGGCAGCCGAGCACGGACGCGAGCACGAACGGCGACAGCGAGAACGCGGTTCGCCGGCCGAGGAAGTCCAGGTAGACCGGACGGTCGCGCGCGCCGGGATGGATGCGGTCCGCGAGGATGCCGACGAACTCGCCGCGCTCGATGCACTCGCGGATCACGAACGCGGTCTTGAGCGAGCTCGGCTCGATCTCGAGCACGCGGATGCGGCTCGTCGAGTCGAGTTGCTCGAAGAACGTGTTGATGCGCGTCGCGTGCTTCGTGAACATCAGGACGTTCACGGTCATCTCGTACTTGTCGGCCAGCAGCCGCATCATGTCGAAGCTGCCCTGGTGCGCGCCGACGAGGAGCGCGCCGTTGCCGCTCGCCGCCAGCTCGAACAGCACCTCGCTGCCGCGATGACGGAACTCGATCTCGTCGAGGTGGCCGGACCACGCCACGAGGCGGTCGAAGATGTTGATCGAGAACTCGTGGATGTGGCGCAGCACGTCGCCGAGGCCCGGCTCGTGTCCGAGCGCGGCGCGCCCCTTCTTCGTGGCCCAGAGCGTCTCCAGGTACTCGCGCGAGGCGCGGCGCGCGCTGCCGGCGAAGGCGGTGAAGTACAGCGCGATCCCGTGGAGGATCGCGCGGCAGCCGCGCCGGCCGAGCAGCCGGTAGATCGTGACGAGCAGGCGCAGCGCGGCCAGCGAGCCGCGCTCGGGAATGGTGCCCCACCACGTCGCGGCCTTCGCGGGCCTGCCGACCGGGTCCTGCTCCTCGGCGCGCGAGTCGCCCGCGCCGTCCGCCGGCGTCGAGCCCGGGTGAACCGGCGCGCGAACGAGCCCCGCGTCGATCGGGTCGTCGGTCGTCACGCTCATCGGCGTGCCGCGCCGTCGCTGCGGGCGGCGGCCTCCGCGCCGGTCTCTCGCGCGGCGTCGCCTTCCAGCAGGCGCCTCGCGCGAAGGCGGGCGAGCACGATCGCCGGCGCGGCTAGCGGCAGCTCCGCGAGCAGCCGCACGTACGTCCCGGCCAGCCGCAGGTTGTCGCGCACCATGTCGAAGTGGGAGACGCCGTCGGTCGGATACGAAACGCGCGTCGGGATCGTCAGGATCGGCAGGCCCGCTCGGAACAGCCGGACAGCGAACTCGGGATCGAAGCTCATGCGGTTGCCGGTGTGCGCCGCGTCGATCACGTGCACGGCCTCGGCCAGCGGCAGCGCGCGGAAGCCGCACAGCGGATCGCGCACCGTCAGCGATCCGCACGCGAGCCACACGAGCCCGCGCGAGAGCTGGCGTCCCCACAGGCGCGCGCGCGGCGCCTCGGGTCCGAACTCGGGCTTGCCCAGCACCGCGGCCGACGGATGGCGGCGCACCAGCTCGAGGAACCTCGGGATGTCGTCGGTGTCGTGCTGGCCGTCGGCGTCGAGTTCGATCGAGTGCGTGTAGCCCGCGGCCAGCGCGTGGCGGTAGCCCGTGCGCTTGGCCGCCCCCTGGCCGCCGTTCGCGGGCCTCCAGACGACCTCGACCCACGGCAGCCGCGCCTCGAGCCCGCGCAGCGTCGCGCGGGCTTCCTCGCCGCTTCCGTCGTCGACGACGACGCAGGGCAGGCCGTGGCGCTCGAGGCGGTCGAGCAGCGGCCCGATCGCCCGGGCGTGCTCGTAGTGCGGAATCAGCAGGCAGATGCGCATGGTCCCTACCGCGACGCTCGCGGCGCCGGCGCTCAGGCGGCCAGCGTCAGGCGACCGCTCGAGAACACGCGACCCTCGTGCGCGAGCGTGAAGGTCGCCCGCGACGCCGAGGCGTCGACACTCAGCCGCATCGTGAACTCCTGGGCCGGGCGGAGCACGTTGCGGAACTTGACGGCTTCCATCCGTTCGGCGCTGACGTCGCGGCCGAGAAGGCGGGCCAGCGCAGCCAGGACCCAGTGGATCTGCACGACGCCGGGAACGAGCGGGAACGCGTCGTAGTGGCCGGCAAGGTAGGCGAGTTCGCGAGGGACGACAAGCTCGAGGAGCACGTCGTCGCCGTCGGTCCGTCGCGCGAGCACGAGCGGCTCGCGCGGCTCGTCGACCGGACTCGCGAGCGCGGCCTCGAGCGCCTGCTGCGCGACCTTGCCGCGCGCGTCCGCGGGAAGATCGTCCACGAAGCGCCAGCGACGCGGCAGCGCGACGCGCGTCCAGCGCTCCGCCAGGTGCGCGGACAGCAGCGCCTGCGTCGCGCGCCGGCCCTCGGCGGCGAGGTGGCGCTTGCCCGCCGCGGCCAGCACGAGGAGCGCGCCGAGGCGAGGCCCGCCCGGCCCGGCGAACGGGCCGACCGCCGCGGCCTCGACGAGGTCGTGCGCGACCAGGTGCTGCTCGATCTCCGGCAGCGAGAGCGTGTTCTCGCCGATCTTCGCGACGCGGTCGCCGCGGCCGAGCAACCGGAAGCCGTCGCCGTCGAGCTCGACGCGGTCGCCCATGCGCCAGCTCGGCGTCGCGCCGCGGGGCGGATCGACCGGCGGATCCGCCGTCGCGCCGGGCGTCGCGTCGTCGTCGGCTGCGGCAGGAGCGGCGCCGCGGGCGGCGGGCTCGCCACGCTCGGTGTGCTCCCCGTCGCGAGCGGTTTCGCCGGCCGACGGCGCCGTCACGAACGGCGACGTGACGACGAGCCGACCGTCGCTCGAGCGCGCGACGGCGACCGGCGCGAACACGCGCCACGGCGGCGAAGGCTCGGCCGTCGAGGCGCGGCGCGACGCGACGCCGCCGGTTTCGGTGGAGCCGAAGATCTCGAGCGGGGCGCGCCCGGTCGCGGCCTCGAGGTCGAGCGCCGTGCGCGTCTCGAGGGGCCCGCCGGACGAGAAGACCTCCGCGATCGCACCCGCGTGCTCGCGCAGCCGCGCGGACGCCGCCAGGTGGCGGAGGTGGGCCGGGCTCGAGACGACGATCGCGGGCGGGTGCGCGGCCACGCGGGCGAGCAGGTCGTCGGGCAGCAGGCAGCTCGTGCGCGACAGCGCGCGCGACGAAGCGAGCGGCCACAGCACGCGGAACAGCAGGCCGTAGAGGTGGTGCGCCGAAACCGTCGCGATGACGGCGGCGTCGGTCGGAAGCAAGTTGCCGAAGCCGCGCTCGAGTTCGACGACCTCGTCCTCGAGGTGCCGCAGCGCCTTGGTCACGCGCTTGCCGGGGCCGCTCGTGCCGGACGTGAACAGGTCGACGAGCGGCGCGTCGCGGTCGACCGCGGCGCCGTCGCCGGCCGCGGCCTCGCCGCGGCCGGGCGCATCGGGATCGATCGCGTTCGCCAGGCCGAACGACGGCGACGACGGGTCGACCAGGGCGCCGTCGCAGTCGCGCGCGATCTCGTCCAGCGTCCCGGGCTGCAGGTTCGGAGGCAGCGCGACGATCGCGCCCGCCCGCGCCGCGCCGAGCAGCGCGACGGCGATGCGCCAGGCGTCCTCGGTCTCGACCAGCCAGCGACTGCCGCGCGGCAGGCGCTCCCCCAGCGCCGACACGGCTGCGAACAGGTCGGCGCGCGTGCGGTCGCCGTCCGCGCCGAACGCGACGAGGCGGCGGGCGTCGGACGGTGACCGGGGTGCGTCGGTCAGGAGGGGGCGGAGCGGCCGGTTCAGTGGCATCGCGTCGAGCCGAGCCGTTCGGCGAGCGCGTCGACGATGTCTCCCACGGTGGCCATGGCCTGGATCTCCTCGTCGGTCAGCTGCACGTGGAGCTGGGCCTCGAGGCGCACGACGATCGTGACGCCGTCGATGCTGTCGAGGTCGAGGTCCTCGACGAGGCGGGCGGCCGGCACGACCGCGGCCGGGTCGAGCTCGAACTCGGCGACGAGGATGGCGCGCACGCGCTCCTGCAACTCGTCGCGGGTCACGTCAGTGGGTGCGCTCGACGGCGACGAGGTCGGCGAGCGCGGCCACGGAAGCGAAAATCTTCTCGTTGCGCTCGGGATCGTCGGTGATGATCACGCCGTACTTCTCCTCGAGTCCCATCGCCAGCTCGAGCGCGTCGATCGAGTCGAGCCCCAGGCCCTCGATGAACAGCGGGGCGTCGGTCTCGATCTCCTCGGGACGGATGTCCTCGAGGGCGAGCACCTCGACGATCAGGGCCTTGATGTCGGCGATGAGTTCTTCACGCGTCTGCAACGGTCTTCTCCTCGGAGTAGATCGAGACCAGGTCCTCGGTCATGCGGCGCGCCGCGATCGGAAGGCGGGCGCCGTCGTTCAGGTAATCGGCGGGGTCCAGGCGGCGCGCGATGCCGATCTCGAAGTCGGAGCGGCGGTCGGCCACGTCGTGCCACTTTCGTCCGCTGCCGAGCATGCGCGGGCGGCAGCGGATCGTGACCGCGACGATCGGTTTGCCGCTCGCGAGCGCGATGTGCGCGGCGCCTCGGTGGAACTTGCCGAGTCCGCCCGACGGCGAGCGCGTTCCTTCGGGGAACACGAGCAGTCGCCGGCCGCGGCGCAGGTTCCCGGCGCAGGCGTCGACGACGGCCGAGCCGCCGTCGTTGCGGATGAAGCCGGCGACCTCGATCGCGCGCGACAGGAAGGGGCTCTTCGCGGTCCAGCCCGCGTTCACGATGCAATCCATCTGCTCGAGGTGCGATCCGAGCAGCACGACGTCGATCAGCGTCGGGTGGTTCGCGACGACCACGCAGGGACCGATCTCCGCGAGGCCCGCGAGGCCGCTCGAGTCGAGCCGCAGGATGCCGATCGCCTTCCAGAACCCGACCGAGAACGCATAGGCGCGCTGGATCGCGCGCTGCACGGCGAGTTCGGCTTCTTCCGGCCCCCGGGCGCGCCGGCGCAGGATCGGGGCGACCACGAACGCGACGGCCAGCGACGCGAGCCCGAACTCGACGAAGGCCGCGCCGAGCCTCACCTGGCGCCAGCGCCGGGCGACCAGCTCCACGAGGCCGCGGCGACCCCCGCCGTCGCGGGCCCGGCCGGCCGAAGCCCGGCCGGGCTGGTGTCCGCTCCAGCGCAGCGACATCGGTTCGGAATCCCGGTCGACGGATTCGGCTGCCCGCGACGAAACCACCCGCTCCGCTACCAAATTTCGACCGGAAACACGAAGCAGCGGCCGCGTCGCGGGGGGCGGGTTCGACGGCGCGGGCGGCGAGCCGATCCCGGCCCGGGAGGCGCGGGGCGCTCGCCCGTCTCCGGCTCGCGGCTCCGCGGCGATGTCGGCGAGATCCACGAGGTTTTTCGCGGACGTTTTTCGCGCGAGCGTCGCGCGTGTCGCAGGCGGGCCCGCTCGATTCCGGCCCGGGATCGCCCTATATCCTCGCGCGATGACGGGCCGGGTTCCTGAGGCTGCCGCCGCGCGAGCGGACGGCCCCGCCGGAGTGGTGTTCGGGTCCGCTGTCGTCGGCGTCGACGAGGTCGTCGCGCTCGCCGAAGGCCGGGCGGAGGCCGTCCTCTCCTCCGATCCCGGGTTCCTGGCTCGCCTCCGCGCCGGACGCGACCTGCTGCAGAGCCGGCTGGCCGGCGGAGGCCCCGTCTACGGCGTCTCGACCGGCGTCGGCGCGTCGGTCGAGAATGCGGTCCCGACCGAGCTCCAGGACGACCTCGCGCGCAACCTGTTCCGCTTCCACGGCTGCGGCACCGGCGCGGCGCTGTCTCCCGGGGAGGCGTCGGCGGTCGTTGCCGCCCGTCTCGCGTCGCTCGCGCGCGGCTACTCGGCCGTGCGCCCGGTCGTGCTCGAGAACCTCGTTCGGCTGCTCCAGCGCGGCGTCGCGCCGCGCATCCCGGAGGAAGGCTCGGTCGGCGCGAGCGGCGACCTGACGCCGCTCGCCTACGTCGCCGCGCTGCTGGCCGGCGAAGGCGAGGCGATCGTCCGCGGCCGCGTGGTGCCCGCCCGCGAGGCGCTGCTGGCGGCAGGTCTCGAGCCGCTCGTCCTCGCCCCGAAGGAAAGCCTGGCGCTGATGAACGGCACGAGCGCGATGGCCGGGATCGCGGCGCTCGTCCTCGTGCGCGCCGAGCGCCTCGCGCATCTCGCCGCGGCCGTCACGGCGATGACGAGCGCGGCGACGCTCGGCAATCCCGAGCACTTCGACGACGGGATCCTCTCGCTCAAGCCGCATCCCGGCACGGTCGAGATCGGTGCCCGGATCCGCGCGTTCCTCTCGGGCGCGCCGGCGACCGAGCCGCTGCGGCTGCAGGACCGCTACTCCGTGCGCTGCGCGCCGCACGTGCTCGGCGTGCTCGTCGACGCCGCCGCCCTCGCGCGCCGCGTGCTCGACGTCGAGATCGCCGGCGTCAACGACAACCCCGTCGTCGATCCCGACACCGGGCGGGTGCTGCACGGCGGGAACTTCTACGGCGGTCACGTCGTGTTCGCGCTCGACGCGCTGAAGGGCGCCATGGCCGGCGCGGCCGACCTCCTCGACCGCCAGCTCGTGCTGCTCTGCCTGCCGGAGACGAGCGGCGGCCTGCCGGCGAACCTCGCGACGGGGCCCGACGGGCCCTGCGTGTCGCACCACGGCTTCAAGGCGATGCAGATCACGGCTTCGGCGCTCGCCGCGGAGGCGAACAAGACGAGCCTGCCGGCGGCGGTGTTCAGCCGCAGCACCGAGTCGCACAACCAGGACAAGGTCAGCATGGGCACGCTGGCGGCGCGCGAGGCCCGGCGCGTGGTCGAGCTGGCCGAGACGGTCGGCGCGATCGTGCTGCTCGCGGCCTGCCAGGCCGTGGACCTCCGGCTCCAGCGCGCGGTCGCGCTGCCCCCGGCGGTCCTCGCGCTGCACGCGGGCGTGCGTCGCGTGGTGCCGATGCTCGACAGCGACCGGCGCCAGGACCGTGACATCCAGGCCGTGCTCGAACTGCTTCGCGAGGACCGGCTGCCGATCCGGGCGGCAGGCGATTCGGCCGGCGACATCCCGGCGACCCACCGCGTCCGGCCGGCATGAGCGAACCGGGAACCGCAAGCCGTCCCGGTCCCGCCGCGCGCGCGGGCGCTCGCCTGCGGGAGACGACGGTCGACCTCGAGGTGCCGTTCCACGACATCGACGGGCTCGGCATCGTCTGGCACGGGCACTACTACAAGTACTTCGAGGTCGCGCGCACCCGCCTGCTGCGCGGGGTCGGTCTCGACGCGGGCGACATCATCGGTCCCCGATACCGTTTCGTCGTCGTCGAGAGCCACTGCCGCAACGTCGCGGCGCTGCGCTACGGCGACCAGGTGCGGGTGGCAGCCTGGTTCGGCGACCTTCGCCACCGCATCCGCATCCTGTACGAGGTCACGAATCTCGCGACCGGTCGCCGCGCCGCGCGCGGCCACACGATCCTCGCGACCACGGACCTCGAAGGGCGGCTGCTGCTGGAGACCCCTCATGGGATCGTCGAGCGCATCGGCGGCTGAGTCGCGGCGGAGCGTGCGGCGGTCGGCGACGCTGCTCGCGATGCTGCTGGCCTGGCAGGCCGCCGGCGCCGGCCCGGTGTCGCACGCGGCCCCGGACGCGGTTCCTGCCCCTTCGCCGCCCGCCGCGACCGCGAGCGACCTGTCCTCGCTGCTCGCCGGCATGCGTTCGGCGACCGGCGTGGTCGCCCGGTTTCAGGAGACCAAGGAACTGGCACTGCTGTCGGCCCCCCTCGAAGCGACCGGGACCATCTATTTCGTCCCGCCGGACCGCCTCGTGCGCGTCGTGTCGAGCCCGGGGCGCTCGCGGCTCGTGATCGACGGCGACCGCGTGCGTTTCGAGGACGAGACCGGGGAGAAGACGCTCGATCTTTCGGCGAGCCCGATCGCGCGCCAGATGATCGACAGCTTCGTCGTGCTGTTCAACGGCGACGAACGCCGCCTGAAGGAACTCTACGAGACGAGCTTCGCGGGCGACGGCCGCGCATGGCGACTCGGCCTCGTGCCGCGGCGCTCGCCGCTCGACCGTTTGATCGCGTCGTTCGAGCTGTCCGGGACCGGCGCGCACATCGATCGCATGGTCGCCGTGGAGCCGGACGGCGACCGCACGGTCACGACGTTCGGCGAGACGGATCCGGACCACCGTTTCGACCAGCGCGAACTCGCGGAGTTGTTCGGGTCGTCGTAAGCTTCCAAGCGTTCCGAGGATGTCCGTGGTCCATCGCCCATCGTCACCGAGCCGCTTCCCGCGCCGCCTCCCGTTCGCGGCGGCCGCGCTCGCGCTCGCGTCCGGCCTGGCCGGATGCACCGGCGCGACCGGACTCACCGAGATGACCGGATTGATGTTCGCTCCGCACGTGCGCGACTGCGACGGGTTCGACGTCGCGCTTTCGGTGTTCAACGGCGCCTCGCGCAAGGAACTGCGGGCGCGCGTGCTCGCGCCCGGCATCGACCACGACCTGCCGTTCGTCGTCGAGAAGAGCGGCGAGTCTCTGGTCCTCGTCGGCTTCACGCCGCTCGGGACCAAGTCCTTCACGCTCGAGCGAAACGGCGACGACGTGAAGATCGAGAACCTCGTCGGCGCGGCGCTGACGGTCTCGCCGAGGAACATGATGGCGGACGTGCTCGCGATGTCGCTGCCGAGCTCGTGCGCGACCTCGCCCGACGCGGTTTCCACGGCGGCCTACGACGGCTGGAAGGTGGACGACACCTGCCACAACAGCCGGCCGCAGCTGCGGCACTTCCATCGCGCGGACGCGAAAGAAGGCGCTCCGCCGGAGATCGAGATCGAGTACCGCGAGAACGAGATCGTCGTGCGGCAGAAGAAGTGCAACTACATCTCGCGCTACGTTCTGCAGACGATGGCACGGCCAGCGGCGACGCCGGCGACCGGCACGACGACGACCGCGACTCCGGCCGCGGCCGCCCCCGCGGGAACCGCAGCGCCTGTCGCGCCCGCGACCAGCGGGTCGACGCCGAAACCGGCGACCTCCAAGCCGTCCGCGACGAAGAAGACGAAGAAGAAGCCGTCCGCGCCGCTGCCGCCCGCCGCCGCGCCGGCGGCGCCGGCCGCTCCCTCCCCGCCCGTCACGGGCACGTCGGATCCCCAGCCGAAGCCGAACTGATCGTGGCGCCGGCCGGCGATGCCTGCGTCTGGGGCTGCCCGTCGCGGGCAGAGCCGATCCGGTTCCGGCGCCGTTCCCGGTGTTGCCGTCCATGTGGGGCGACCGGCGCGGTCCGCGGGAACCTCAGCGCCTCAGTCCGAGAATCAATCCCACCACGATGAAGATGATGCGGATCGTGTCGACCCAGGGCCGGTAGTAGCTGATGCGTTCGTCGGCGGGCGGGTACCAGACCTTCACGGTGCGACAGACGACCGGCG
This sequence comes from uncultured Myxococcales bacterium, assembly GCA_964476185.1. GTDB lineage: Bacteria > Desulfobacterota > Binatia > UBA1149 > CAITLU01 > DATNBU01. The sequence continues at coordinate 4,480 of CAYYZO010000009.1, read as the reverse complement.
TGCCGCTGCGCTCGGCGCGGATCAGAACCTCGGTCTCGTAGCCGTAGTGGGCCGCGCGTCCGCCGAGGCGGGTCGTCGCGGCGATCGGGTAGACGCGAAAGCCCGACTGCGTGTCGTCGAACGCGCGGCCGCACGCGATCTCGACCCAGCGGTTCGCGAAGCGGTTGCCGAACAGCTTGGCCGGCGAGATGTCGTGCCCGTCGCGGCTGCGCTCGCCGAGCACGATCGCGTCCTGGTTATCGCGACTCGCGTCGAGCAGGATCGGAAGCTGGTCGGCGAGGTGCTGGCCGTCGCCGTCGACGGTGACGACGTGCGTGAAGCCGCGCGACGCGGCCCACGCGAGGCCCGACTGCAGCGCCACGCCCTTGCCGCGGCGCTGCGGGTGTCGCACGACCTCGGCGCCGGCCAGGCGCGCGAGCGCGCCGGTGTCGTCGGCGGAGCCGTCATCCACGACGACCACGTCGCGCACGTGCTCCCGCACGCCGGTGACGACGTGCGAGATGGTGGCCGCGCAATCGAGGCACGGGATGACCGCGGCCACGCGCATCGAAGCGCCGGTCGCGGTGTCGCGCCGACGCGCTCCCGTGGGACCGTCCGGAAGGCTTGGACCGCGTCCGGTCGCGTGGTAGTCAGCCCGCGTCATGCGCAACTCGGGGGGAACGCCGGGGCCGGAGCATCTTCCCGAGGAGCTCCGGGTGGACGGCTTGTGGTGGCGCAAGTTCGCGATGCTCGGCTCCGTCTACGGGCCCGAGTGGTGGAAGCGCTACTCTCCCCCGGTCATCGCCGCGATCATCTTCGCGATCGTCCGGCCGAACCGCCGCGGCGCGATGGCGAACCTCCGGCACATCCTCGGAACGCGCGAGGCCGGCGTGACGATGCCGGCGGCGCTGCGCACGTTCGTCGAGTTCGCGCACTGCATGACCGAGACCATGGAGTTCTTCGGGCCGCGTCCGAACCCGGTGCGCGTGGACGTCCCGGAGCCGGACCTGCTCGCGACGACGCTCGAGCTCGGCCGCGGCCTGGTGGTCGTGACCGGTCACCTCGGGAACTGGGACGTCGCGGCCGCGGACCTCCGCAAGTACGGTCGCCGGGTGACGGTCGTGATGGCGCACGAAGCCAACGCGAGCACCCACGAATACGTGCGTCGCATGCGCGAGGGCCTCGACATCCGCGTGGTCTACTCCGACGACTCCGTGTTCTCCTCGCTCCACCTCGTGCGCGAGCTGCGCGCGAACCACATCGTCGCGATGCAGCTCGACCGCACGGCCCCGCAGGGACGCACGCTCGAGGTCCCGTTCTTCGGGGCGCCGGCGCGGTTCTCGGCCGGGCCGTTCCACCTGGCGCGCGTGGCCGGCGCGCCGATCCTGCCGTGCTTCGCGCCGCGGCTCGGGGTTCGCCACTACGAGATCCGCTTCGGCAACGTGCACGAGGTCGCGGACCGCTCGCGCAAGAGCCGCCTCGAGGACGTCGCCGCGCGCGTCGTCGCCGATTTCGAGCAGGTCGTGCGCGAGCATCCGTGCCAATGGTTCCAGTTCGCGGATTTCTGGGCGACGGCGGAGGACGCCGCGCTCACGCGAGCGCCTTCGCGATCCGGGCCCGAGTCCGCGACGCCAGCGCGTCCCGCTGCTCGTAGCTGAGTCCGGTCGTCTCGACCGGCTCGAGGATCGCGAGTTCCATCTCCCCGGGCAGGATCGACAGGTAACCGCCGGCCGGCATGATCGCGTCGCTGCCGCGGCACGCGATCGGCACGATCGGCAGCCCGAGCTCGATCGCGGTAACGAACGCCCCCTTCTTGAACGGCGCGAGCACGCCGTCGCGGCTGCGCGTTCCCTCGGGGAAGAAGACCAGCGAATGGCCGTCGGCGCGCAGCTTCTTCAACCGCTCGATCGCCCTTTCCGGGTGTTCGCGGTCGACGGGGACCATGCCCATCGTCCGCATCACGAGGCCGAGCACCGGCTCGCGGAACAGCTCCTTCTTCGCGGTGAAGCGGTTGATGCCGGGCACGAAGCCGAGGATCGCCGCGATGTCGAAATGGCTGCGGTGGTTCGAGACGAACACGCACGGGCGCCCGTCGAGGTTCTCGAGGCCGCGCACGCGCACCTTGACCCCGAGCACGCGCGCGAGCGCCCTCGCCTGGGCCTTCGCGAATCGCCAGGTCAGGTTCTCGTTGCGCACCACGAGGTGCAGCACGACGGCGATCGACCCCATCGTGAACAGCATGCCGCGAAAGATCAGCCGGTTCGCGAACACGCGCGCGCGGGAAACCCGTCGCGCTGTCGCTTCGTCGGCGGTTCCCGCGGCGGCGTCGTCGAATGAGGCGGGCATCTCGACCTCCATGAAAGCGGCGCCGCGCGGAGTCAACCGGACCACGCGAGGCCGGCGCTCGCGGCATTGACACTCTCGTCGCCGTCCTCATACTGCGCGCCGTCGTGCGTCTCCTCCTCGTCTCTCCTTCCCACTACGATCGCAGCGGCGGCCTCCACAAGACCACGCGCTACTGGACGAGCGGAACGACGCTCCCGTACCTGAAGGCGCTGACGCCCGCGGGGTGGGACGTCGAGATGGTCGACGAACTCTTCTACGACGTGCCCGGCGCGCCCGGCGCCGGCGTCTTCGATCGCGACGCGATGGCGCGCTACGACGTCGTCGGCATCACCGCGATGGGGCCGCAGATCAAGCGCGCCTACGACCTGGCCGACCGCTTCCGCGAGGCCGGCTCGAAGGTGGTGCTCGGCGGCACCTGGGTCACGCTCACGCCCGAGGAGTCGCTGGAGCACGCGGACGCGGTGGTCGCCGGCGAAGCCGAGATGGTCTGGCCGACGGTGCTCGCCGACCTCGCCGCCGGGCGCAGCCGCGGGCTCTACCGCACCGAGGCGTGGTTCGACCTCGCGCACATGCCGTCGATCGACCACCGCGAGCTGCCGCTGCTCAAGTGGGACGCCTTCCGGAAGAGCTGGCTCTACCGGATGTACTTCCACTGGCCGATCACGTTCTCGCGCGGTTGCCCGCATCCGTGCGAGTACTGCGCGGTGCAGACCTACTACCGGCGCAGCTTCCGCACGCGCCCGGTCGAGCAGGTGATCGACGAGCTCCGGCGCATGAAGTCGCTTGGCGCGGACCGCGTGCTGTTCCTCGACGACAATCCGGTCGCGCACCCGGAGAAGGCCAAGGAACTGTTCCGCGCGATGATCCCGCTCAAGATGAAGTGGGCGAGCCAGTCCACGATCAACATCGCGCGCGACCGGGAACTGCTCGACCTGGCCGCGCGAAGCGGCTGCGTGAGCCTTTCGATCGGGCTCGAGAGCCTCGACGAGACGAGCCTTGCGAGCATCTCGAAAGGCTTCAACAAGCCCGGCCGCTACGTCGAGGACCTCGCGAGGATCCGCCGCGCCGGCATCCAGGTGATCGCGCTGCTGATGATCGGCCTCGACGGCGACACGACCGCGACGTTCCAGCGCTCGCTCGACTTCCTGACGGACAACCGGATCTCGTTCCTGAAGCTGTTCACGCCGTGCCCGTACCCCGGCACGAAGTACCACGCGGACATGACGGCCGAGGGCCGCATCCTCGAGCACGACTGGGGGAAGTACGACTACGGCAGCCCGATCATCCGGCCGGCGAACATGACGACCGACGAGATGCTCGGCGGCTTCCAGCAGGTATACCGCGGCTTCTACTCGATGCCGTCGATCCTCCGCCGGCTGGTCCCGCCGGCCGGGCGCCGCCCGCTCGAGACGGCCGCGTACCTCGTCGCGAACCTGAAGGTGAACCGCTACCTGAACTCGCACCCGGACGCCTGGGGCACGATTTCCTGAGCGTTCGCGGCGCCGGATCGTGAGGCCTCCGCTCCGGGCGGGCACCGTGCGCGCTCGCTGGTCCTCGCCCGCTGCGCGGGCTGCGGAGTCGCTCGCACGCACGGTGCCCGCCCTGCGCTGCGGCTCATGATGCGACGGGACCCGCAGGTGCATGCCAGGGCCCAAAAGGGCCACGCCTACCAAACCGTGTCGACGTGTTCGTAGTTTCGGATTCTCTCGTCTTTGGTCACGAGGGTCGCGCCATGAAGGCGCGCGGTCGCGACGATCATCTGATCGGCGGGGTCGCCGTGGAACGATCCGGACAGTCGGCAGCTTTCGATGAGCACCGGCGGCGTCAGCTCCCGGACGCGAAGCCCATCGGCGGCGATAGCGGCTTCCAGCCACTGGTCGAGTGGACGATCGAGAACGAGCTGGTTCTTCTCGACCTTCTTCGCGATTTCCCAGACAGAAATCATGGAAAGGCGGAGCGCGTCGCGCCGACGCGCCCGCTCGATCGTGGACTTCGCGGAACGGGAAAGACGCGGGTCTGCCGCGACCCACCAGAGCCACGCGTGCGGATCAAGCAGGGTCGACATCCCAGGACTCGCCGGTCGAGTACGGATCGCCGGTTTCCCGGACGATTTCAGCGCTTCTGCTCGTGCGACGGGTCACGTTCCCGCCGCGCC
>CAYYZO010000008.1:46169-83150 GCA_964476185.1 uncultured Myxococcales bacterium | reverse complement strand
AGGACGCCGCCGGATCTCTTCAAGAAGGCCCAGGTTCCATGGAACCTGGGCCTTCTTCGTTTGTCCTGCGCCCCTCTTGCCAGCCGCTCCCGCGGCCGTCAGCTCTCGGGCCCCTTCCGGAGTCGAATGCTCTCGAGGGGACGGGAACTCTTCTCAATGCTTGCCAATCCGTGTCCGCTGCGGGATTTTGTCCGCAGACCCGGTGGCGTGACGGCGGTGCTCGTCGAACCGCATCGGGCTTTGCCCGGAGGAGGGCATGCTCTTTCGGTCGTGCCGAGCCGGCTGGCCGAGGACGGGAGAGATCATGGGGTCCGAAGTGGATTCAGCGGGCGTGCGATCTGGGGGCGTTGCGCCGATCACGGCTTGTTTCGAGGAGGAACTCGTCGGCCGAAGCGAGGCTTTCCAGCGCGTGCTGCGCAAAGTCCCTCGCCTGGCATCCTCCGACGCCACGGTTTTGATCACGGGAGAAACCGGCACGGGCAAGGAACTCGTCGCGAAAGCCATTCACTGCGGTAGCCATCGCCAGCGCGCGCCGTTCATACCCGTCAATTGCGGCGCTCTGCCGGAGGATCTCGTGGAGAACGAGCTCTTCGGACACGCCCGGGGGGCCTATACAGGAGCCGCGGTATCCGGGAAGGGGCTTCTCGCCGAAGCAGAGGGGGGCACCCTCTTTCTCGACGAGCTGAACAGTCTCAGCCTGTCGGCCCAGGCCAAGCTGCTGCGCTTTCTTCAGAATCGCGAGTACAGAGTTCTTGGGTCGACCAAGCTGTTGCACGCCGACGTGCGAATCCTCGCCGCGACCAACGTCAACCTGGGGCGGGAGATCGAGGCAGGCGCGTTCCGTGCGGACCTTTACCACCGTCTTCACGTGCTGTCGGTCGAAATGCCCCCCCTGCGGTCACGGATCGAGGACGTCCTGTTGCTCGCAGAGCACTTCGTGAGGATCTTCGCGGCGCGCTACGGCAAGGGGATCCCTGTGTTCTCTCGCGACGCCCTGCTTGCAATGCAGCAGCACGATTGGCCCGGAAACGTTCGGGAACTGCAGGGCGTGGTGGAACGTGCCGTGCTGCTGTCGACCGACGACGAACTGCGCGAGGAGGATCTTGGACTACCTTCGCTGGCCACGAAGGGCGGCAACGGAAGGGGGGCTGAGATGGAGGCTCTACTTCTGCCGCCAGGCCATGAGATCTTCCGGGATGCGAAAGAGCGGATGGTTCGGCAGTTCGAAAGGTCGTATCTCGTCCAGGTGATGGCTGCTGTCGACGGTAACGTTTCCCGCGCAGCGCGCCTGGCCGGAATGCAAAGGCGGGACTTTCAGCGGCTTCTGCGCAAGCACGATGTGCGTCGGGCTCAGCCGCGCGCCTGGCTGGCCGGATAGTCATCCCGGGATCCCCCCGGTCGGGCGTAATCCGCAGCGGCCGTCCGGCAAAACCTGCTGACCGATGGTGAGTCCCTTGCTAGACTGGGCAGTGGGTCGATGTCTGCCACCCTCGGGTCGGCTCGCGTCACAAAAAAGAAGAGGGGGTGTGGGGAACAATATGCAACGTATTTCGTGCTTTCTGACCGATGAAAGTGGAGCGACGGCGATCGAGTACGCTTTCCTTGCATCGCTGATCTCGATGGCAGCGATTCTGGCCATGACCGCAGTGGGGACGAGCTTGTCGGATACGTTGAGCGTGGTCGCCACTTCGCTCTGAGTCGATCGATCCAGGAGACGGCCTTGTGCAAGGTGAGGGGTGGCTGGGGCGAGTCCCGGCCACCCCTTTTCTTCATGCACGATCGAGGAGTTCGTTCGCCGGGGCGGCTGATTCCCGGCCCCCCCGTGTGTAGCAGAACTCGTCCCCGTCGGCTGTCCGGCCAACCCGCGAGGCGCCCCTCGCCGGCAACTCCCCATGCGGGGATAACCCCGCAGTGCGGGCTATCGGCAGGTCAATGTGCGGGTGAGATCCCGCATGCACCGCGGGGCTGCTTTGTGGCCTATCGCGGTCACTTCAGGACTGGCAGGACCATCGGTTCGGTAGATGCCCGATTTTTCAGCTGATTCATCATCCGCTTCGTTCTCGGGGCGCGAGCGGTACCAGACTCTCCCTGACGGCACATACTTTGCTTGGGTGCGGGCGTGTCGAGGTCTGCCCTGACGAACAGGCTGGCCGCGACACGAACAAACAAAGAAAGAGTCGATCAATCAAAAGGAGTCTGAAAAATGGGACGTATCACTGCATTTCTGAAGGATGAGTCTGGGGCGACCGCGATCGAGTACGGCCTTCTGGCCGCCCTCATCTCCATCGCGGCGATCGTGGCGATGAGCGCCGTTGGCACGAGCCTGTCGGGCACGTTCAGCGACGTCGCCTCCTCGCTGTAAGAAGCGAGCCAGGCAACTCCGAACCTTCCTCGCCCCGGCCGGCAACGGTCGGGGCGAGGTCGTTTTAGGGGACCGGAACGATTCGCCCGCCAAGTGGGCCGGCCCGGCCCCGCCGTCCGTCCCGGCATCAGGCCGAGACCTCACTCGGCGGCCCCATCTCCCGTGCTTCTCTCAAGCATAATTTTTCAGCGATTCCGCTCGCTGACAGTCGCGCGTTTGCCTATGATGCTCCTCGTGGGGGCCGGCTTGGGGCGTGGACGATCACGCCGCGGGACCGCGCAATCACCAAAACAAGAAAGAGTAAAGGAGCAACGAAAATGGGACGTATCACTGCATTTCTGAAGGATGAGTCTGGGGCGACCGCGATCGAGTACGGCCTTCTGGCCGCCCTCATCTCCATCGCGGCGATCGTGGCGATGAGCGCCGTTGGCACGAGCCTGTCGGGCACGTTCAGCGACGTCGCCTCCTCGCTGTAAGCAAGCAAGCCCAGCTACTACTGAACTTCGCTCGCCCCGGTCCCCAAAGACCGGGGCGAGCGTGCTTTGGTCCGAAGAATCAACCTTGGAACAGGCCATACATCTCTTGCTCGTGGCGACCGTGTGCGTGGCGGCGGTTACCGACATCCTTTACGAGCGTATCCCGAACTGGCTCTCTCTCCCCATGGCCATGGCGGCCATCATCCTGCACGCGGCGGCCGGCGGGCTGGCTGGGCTCGCGACAGGAGTCGGAGGGTTTCTCACCGGCTTTGCGCTGCTCATCGGTCTTTACGCGTTGGGGGGAACAGGGGCCGGCGACGTCAAGCTGCTTGCCGCGGTGGGCGCGTTCACCGGTCCGCAGCGCGTTATCTCCATCTTCCTGTATACGGCAGTGCTGGGTGGTATTTACGCCCTCGGGATTGTCGTATATTCCTTGAGCGCGAAGGGTGGCTGGGCCGAGACGGGACGGCGCCTTAGGGCTGAGGGGACGGCATTCTTCCTGACCGGCGGGGACGTTCGGCCTATGGCGGCGTCGGTCCGTACGTTTCCGAAGCTCCGTTACGCGATCGTGATCGCCTTGGGCCTGGGCGCAGAACAGTTCTTCGGCCCGCTGCGGTTCTAGACGTCGACAGATAAGAGGTTGGTGTATGCGTCGTTATCGTCCGTTCGTGCTTCTTGGCCTGGCGCTCATCATCGCGATGTCCACCAGCGTCGTCGCGTATCGCTGGCTGCGGGCGCAATCCCAGGTAGCTCAGGTTCCGGTGGAGGATCCCGCCTCGAAGACGGACGTCGTCGTCGCCAATTTCGACATCCCACGTGGTTCGACCATCACGGCGGAGATGATCAAGACGCAGAAGCTTCCGTCGGCCACTCTGCCGGCTGGCGTGTTCAAGGCTGAAGAGGTCAGTTCTCTGGTCGGTCGCGTCGCCATCGTCGACATCGTCCAGAATGAAGCTGTTCTTCAGTCCAAGCTTGCAGCGCTCGATGCGACGCGCGGCGTTGCTGCGCTGATCGATCCCGCGAAGCGCGCGATGGCAGTCCGTGTTGACGATGAGGTCGGAGTGGCCGGATTCGTCAAGGCCAACGACCACGTCGACGTCTATGTGACGGTCGATTCCGATGCCTACGCCGGGGAGGGCGGGGACGAGCAAGCGGAGGTCGAGTCGATTGCGAAGCTCGTTCTTGCGGATACGCCGGTACTTGCCATCGGCACCGAGCTCGTTCGTTCCGGGAAGGATGAGTCTGCCACCCCCGTCACGGTCATCACGCTCGAGGTCACCCCGATGGAAGCCGAGAAGCTGACGCTGGCGTCCAGCCGCGGAAAGCTGCGGCTGGCGTTGAGAAGCCCGCTGACGAAAGAGGTGGCCCTGACCCCTGGCGCGACGATCGACACCCTGTTGAACAGCTTCCAGGGCGGAGACGAAGAAACGGATGGGCGACGCCGCAAGAAGACGGATTCGACGTCGGGCGTCCAGTTGATCAAGGGCAGGGACGTCACTTTCATCCCGTTCTGAGACGGACGTGAACGGTAGAATGGGACTTCACAGGAACCAGAAGCGCGAGGGGACGTTGATGAAGGTCATGAAGCTCGAAAAAGGCGCGGGTCGTACGGCAAGGCTCGCCCTCTCGGCGGCGATGCCGATCCTGGTGTTGCTGGGTGTCGGCGACAGCTCTGCCGATCCCGCGGGGATCAGCCCGCCGGGAGGCCTCGAGATCACTCTCGGCAAGTCCGTGGTGGTCGAGAGTCCGGTGCCGATCACACGTGCTTCGCTGGCGAATCCAGCGATTGCCGACGCGGTCGTGCTTTCTCCGAAGCAGATCTACGTGACGGGAGCCGGCGTCGGCGTCACGAATCTCACGCTGTGGCAGGCCGAGGACGAGGTCTACAAGATCTACAGCATCAACGTTCATCCGGACCTCAGCGAGCTGAAGGAGCAGGTCTATCAGCTGTTCCCGGAGGAGACCGGCATACGCGTTTCAACGAGCCGTGAGCACATTACGGTTTCGGGCACGGTATCGAGTCCCGCTCGACTCTCGCACGTCTTGTCGGTGGCCGAAGCCTATGCCCCCGGCAAGGTGGTGAACTTGCTGCAAGTCGGAGGGGTTCAGCAGGTCATGCTCGAGGTTCGCGTCGCCGAGATGAGCCGTGATCTCATCCGTCGCCTCGGGATCAACATCGGTTATCTTGCCGGCGGGTCCGACACGTGGGCCGCGACGACCCTCGGCGGCATCTCGGCGATTGCAACGCAGGGGGTTTTCTCCGCCGGTTCGATCGCGAAGGCGGCTCCTTTTGGTTACGTGCCTGTCGCGGCGAACGCCGTCCTGCGCTTCACCACGGGCGGAGACGACTGGACCGTCTTTTTCGACGCGTTGAAGGAGAACGGGCTCGCCAAGATTCTCGCCGAGCCGACGTTGGTTGCGCTCAGCGGGCAGGAAGCGAGCTTCCTTGCTGGTGGTGAGTTCCCCGTGCCCATTCCACAGGCTCTTGGCACCACGACGATCCTCTTCAAGAAGTTCGGCGTGGGGCTTAATTTCACGCCGACCGTCCTTGGCGGCAACGTGATCAGCATGCGTGTGGCGCCGGAGGTTTCGGAGCTCGACTTCCGGAATGCGATCGTTCTCAACGGGTTCGTCGTTCCCGCGATCACCACCCGCCGGGCCTCGACGGTGGTCGAGCTTCGAGACGGGCAGAGCTTCGCGATCGCGGGACTGATCCGTTCGGCGGTTCGCGAAAAGCTTTCCAAGTATCCGCTCATCGGAGACGTCCCGATTTTGGGCACGCTGTTCCGCTCGTCTGAGTTCCAGAAGAGCGAGTCGGAATTGATCATTCTCGTCACTCCGCACCTGGTGAAGCCCATCGAGCGCGACAGTACTGCGCTACCGACGGATGACTTCATCGAACCGAATGACCTCGATTTCTATGGCCTCGGGAAGCTGGAGCGGACCGCCGCCGTCCTGCAGCCGGAGCCGGCCGCAGCGGGATTCGAGGCGGGAGGAGCGGAGGATAGCTATTTGGGAGATCCGCCGAGTCCTCCGTCCGGTGCATCGTCCGCAGCCCAGGGACGGACCGCCGACACTCCACGCTCTCTCGATGGCGATTTTGGACACGTCAATCCGTAAAGAGGGGCCACGAACATGAAATCTTCGGCACATACCGCTGGAACTGGTCTGGTAACCGTCTTGCTGGCATCTCTGCTCGCGAACGGATGTGGTTACGCGCGTCAGGTTCGCGAATCGGTCGAACCGACCGCGGTTCCGGCTATGCGGTCGGCCCAAACGCTGAACCCCGAAGCCGGGCGGAACCGCAAGGTGGTCGCTGGACTCGATGGCGCGCCCGCCAAGAGCGTCAGCGATGGTTACGCGAAATCGTTTCAAAGGCAGAACTCGCAGGTGGGCGCCACGGAGAGCTTCCAGGGGATGGGCGGGCTCTCGTCGAACTGAAGTAGCGACTCGCTGTTCGCTTGTTGGGACACTGTATTCGCACGAGTTCCATGCCGGTGCAGGTGAGTACGGTGATGATGAGATCGAGAAACCGACAGAGAGGAATCGCAGCCGTAGAGTTCGGGCTCATTCTGCCGATCGTCGTCGTCCTGTTGTTCGCGGTGTTCGAGTTCGGAGTCGCGTTCTGGAGGCAACAAGTCCTGTCGGCCGCGGTGCGCGAAGGCGCGCGAGCGGGGGTGGTGGCGATCACTCCGAGGAAGAAGAAGGCAGAGATCGAGGCCGTTGTCCTGGGCTATCTCGATAGCGTCGGTTACCACGCCGGAGGTCGAACGGCGACGGCCACCGGAGCAGAGGGAGCCTCCGGTGCACCATTGACCGTCACGGCGACCTACCCAACGAGCTTCGTCATCCTGTCTCGGCTGCCGCTCGGGCAGGGGGTCGGGGCACAGGTCGACGGGGCCGGGAACATGACGCTCACGGCAACGGTCACGATGCAGATGGAGTAGCGGTTCCGTTGTCGCGCCGGTCGCACCCCATTCCGTTTCCCATCCAACGAAGACGAGTTGGCAGCCGGTCGGATGGTATTGCCAAGGAGCGCGACGGGACGAGCGTACGGGGCTCGTCTGCGGTGGCCGCACGGCTCGGAGGATCGGCGAAACTCCCGCGCTTATCCTCGCGACCCAAGTTACTATTCGCCGGTCGGCGTGGTATCGTCCCGCGTCGTCGGAAGGAGAAGCCGCACGAGGCGTGCCGGGGGGCACGCGCGCCGCATCGGATGTGGCGGAGCGACTTCGGCCTTCAGGAGTCGGGTGATCTTGGCTTTCGAGGGGTCGCTTCGTGATCGGTGCAGCACACCGGCCGTTTCGTCAGTGACCACAACGAATGAGTTCAGTATCGGAATTTGGGGGAGACACAGCGGTGCCGGCGATAGTGACCTCGTCGATGTCGGAAGGGGCCCCGTCTGTGCTTGGCTCCGCCGGAAGGCATAGAGAATGACGGGCAGAATCGGGGTTCGACTGGAGATTTACCACGACGGCGTTCGCCAGTCGTTGGAGCAGTACGTAGCGGCGCTGCCGGACTTCCTACTGCGACGCGATGAGGAGGCCGGGTTCCCTCAGCTTCTGGTGCTGGAACTCGATGCCGGTGATCCTGACGAGACGTTCGCGCGGATCCGCGCCGTGCAACAGTCCTCCCCGACCACCGAGATCTTCCTGACGTCGGCCCGCATGGATCCGCAGCTCCTGCTGGAGGTGCTGCGCGCCGGCGTGAAGGAGTTCCTGACACAGCCCCTGCGTCCCGATGAGGTCCAGCAGGCGTTCCAGAGGTTTCGGGAACGACACGCGGAGTCAGGGCAGTCGGATGCCCGACGCAGCGGCAAAGTCGTGTCCGTGATCGGAGGAAAGGCCGGGGTCGGTGCGACGACGATTGCGGCGAGCCTCGCCATGGCCCTGCGCGACGGCGGGGCGGCGGTGGCGATCGTTGACATGAACCTTCGCGGCGGCGACATCCCCGCGTACTTCGACATCCTTCCGATCCGAAGCCTCAGGGACATCGATCTCGACCTGTCGCGCCTGGACCACGCATTCCTGAGTGACATCCTCACCAAGCATTCCTCGGGCGTGGAAGTCCTGCCGCTTGGCGATTCGGATCTCACCGGCGGGCAGATCACGGCGGAGTGCGCCGATCGTACGCTGAAGCTGATGCGCACGATGTTCGATTTCGTGGTTGTCGATGCAGGTCATAACATCGATACCGCGACGTATGCGGCTCTGAACCTGTCTGCCCAGATCCTGCTTGTGACTTCGCTGACGGTGCCGGTCGTTCGCCGCACGAAGCGGCTGCTGGACGCCCTGCGGGGCGAGGAGGGGTCGGGGATCGACCCGGCCTCGATCTCGCTGGTGATCAATCGCTACGCGGAGCGCGACGAAGTCATCCTCACCGAAGCACGAAAGGTCCTCGGGCTGAAACCGCAGTGGCTCTTGCCGCAGGATTACGAGGCTGCGACCGACGCCCTGAACGGCGGGCAACCGGTGGTCAGCCATGCCCCGCGGTCGGCGTTGTCGAAGGCCATCCAGAAGATCGCGTCGGAGTTGCACGCTCCGACGGCCGCGGCCCCGCGGGCGTCGTTCCTCTCGGGGATGTTCAAGTCGGTCCGGGGGGCTTCGAAAGCCGGTTCGGCCGCCTGAGCCGGTCAAGAGAGGAGCAAGCTAGGAGGCGACCATGGGAATGCCAGCAGCAGGGAGATTGCCGGCGGCCAATCCGTCGCTGGCCGGGTATCACGAACTCAAGGGACGTGTTCACGAGCGCGTCATCGAGGTTCTTGACCTCTCGGCCGCAGCGGCCCTGGACGAAGAGTCGCTCAAGCGGGAACTCGGCAGGCTGATCCAGCGAATCCTCACGGAGGAGCAGGTCCCGCTCAACATGCGGGAGAAGGAGCAGCTCGTCGTCGACATCCAGAACGAGGTGCTCGGCTACGGGCCGCTCGAGCCCCTGCTGAACGACGCGACGATCTCCGACATCCTCGTCAACAACTTCCAGATGGTGTACGTCGAGCGGGCAGGCAAGCTCCACCGCACTGACGTGCGATTTCGTGACGACGTTCACCTTCGCAAGATCATCGACCGAATCGTGAGCGGCGTGGGTCGCCGAATCGACGAATCGATGCCCATGGTCGACGCGCGCCTCCCGGACGGATCGCGTGTCAACGCGATCATCCCGCCGTTGTCGCTCGACGGTCCGGCGGTCTCGATCCGCAAATTCAGCCGCGACCCGCTGATGCTCGGCGACCTCATCAACAAGAAGTCCCTCACCCCGGAGATCGGCGAGGTTCTCCAGCGGATCGTCCGTGCCCGACTCAACGTGATCATCGCGGGCGGTACCGGCACGGGCAAGACGACGATCCTGAACATCCTTTCGGGCTTCATCCCGAACGACGAGCGGATCATCACGATCGAGGACTCGGCGGAACTCCAGTTGCGGCAGGAGCACATCGTGCGTCTCGAGACGCGACCGCCGAACGTCGAAGGGAAAGGCGAGATCACCCAGCGTGAGCTCGTGAAGAACTGCCTGCGCATGCGTCCGGATCGGATCATCCTCGGCGAAATCCGAAGCGGCGAAGCGTTGGACATGTTGCAGGCCATGAACACGGGCCACGACGGCTCGTTGACCACGATCCACGCGAACACGCCGCGAGATGCGCTGACCCGTATCGAGACGATGGTGGCCATGGCGGGCCTCAACCTGCCCACCAAGGCCATGCGCCACTATATCGCCTCGGCCATCGACGTGTTGGTGCAGATGACGCGACTTTCCGACGGCACGCGAAAGCTCACCAGCCTTTCCGAGATCACCGGCATGGAAGGCGACGTCGTGACGATGAACGACATCTTCTCTTTCCAGCAGACGGGTGTCGATGGGCAGGGGCGCGTCAAAGGCCGCTTTGCAGCCACGGGTATTCGTCCGAAGTTCGTTCAACGATTCGAGTCCCTCGGCATGGCGGTGCCGCAGGACCTGTTCAATCCGCACCGTATCTACGAGATCTGAGGTACGCCGATGCCACTTTTCGTCGCGGCAGCCGTTTTCGTGACCGTCGTCCTGCTCATCATGGGGGTCTACTACCTGTACGACCAGGCGGCGTACGGGGACCAGACGGCAGCCGCGCGGCGACTGCGCCTGAACCTGAACGCTGAAGCCCGTGCGGCCGCGATCGACATCATCCGTCGCGACGCGATGGAGCAGGACGAGTGGTATACGGTCCTGATGAACAAGTTCGCGCCGTTGAAGGAGGTCAAGAAACTCCTGAGGCAGGCGAACAGCGACATGCCCGTGAGCGTCTTCCTGCTGCTCTCGGCGGTCTCCGCGGTGATCGGACTCCTGGTGGCTTTGGCGCTTCGTCTTTCTCCGCTCATGCTCGCGGGGGTAGTGGCCATGGGCGGCGCTCTCCCGTACGTCTATCAGTCGCAGCGACGGAAGAAGCGCCTTGCGGCGATCGAGCACCAGCTCCCGGACGCGCTCGACCTGATCGCGCGCACCCTCATGGCGGGTCACGCCTTCATCATGGGGCTGAAGATGGTCGGCGAGCAGATGGACGAGCCGATCCGCTCGGAGTTTCGCAAGGCGTTCGACGAGATCAGCTTCGGCGTCTCCGTTGCCGAAGCGATGAAGGATCTCTCCGAGCGTGTCGACCTGATCGACATCAAGTTCTTCGTGACTTCACTCCTCGTGCAACTCGAGACCGGCGGCAACCTTGCCGAGATCATCCAGGGAATCGCGTCGCTGATCCGGGCGCGGTTCGAGTTGTACGGCAAGATCCAGGTCCTCTCGGCCGAAGGCCGCATCTCGGCGCGCGTGATGTTCGCGTTGCCGTTCGCGCTCGGAGCGGCGATCTACTCCTTGAACCCGACGTACATGGGCCTGCTGTTCACGGACCCGGCAGGTATCGCGATGTTGCAAGGCGGCATCGCCATGATGATGCTCGGCATGTGGGTCACTCGCCGGCTCATCCAGATCAAGGTGTGAAGAGGAAGCCATGAGCACGAGCGACACCAACGCCATCCTGTACATTTCGGTTCTCGCGTTCGTTTCCTGCTTCCTGACGGTGCTCGGGGTTGCGGGCGTGCTCGACATGGCTCGCGGCCGCCGGGAGATGAGGGCCCGCGTCGTCGGCTCGAGCGCCGACGGCGAAGTGCAGCGCCCGAACGAGGAGCAGACCGGTTTGGGCTACTTCCGGGAGCTGTTCCTCGGCTTGTTGCGCAGGGTCGGCGAGGCGAATCAGTCCAAGGAGAAGGACGCGCAGGGTACGGCGCTGATGCAGCGGCTGATGAGCGCGGGCTACCGACGCGAGGCGGCCCCGGCGATTTTCGCCGGCGTGAAAGTCATGCTGGTCGTGCTGGTGCCGCTGGTCGTTTTCCTGTTGCCGATCAAGGCCCTCGACGAGGGGCCGATGACGCAGGCGCTGTTCGGCTATCTGGTGGCCGCGGGAGTGGGGCTCTACGGTCCGGAGTTGTGGCTTTCGCAGGTCAGCGCAAAGCGGAAACTGGCGATTACGAACGGCTTCCCCGACGCTCTCGACCTGCTCGTCGTCTGCATCGAGGCCGGCCTCGGTCTCGACGCGGCCATCTTCCGGACCGGCGCCGAACTGAAGCTCGCCCATCCGGAGCTCTGCGAGGAGCTTCATCTGGTTTCACTCGAGCTCCGCGCCGGTCTTCCGCGCGCCCAGGCTCTCAGCAACTTCGCGTGGCGCTGCGACATTCCGGAGGTCAAGAGCCTGGTGGCGCTGCTGATCCAGACGGACCGGTTCGGCACGAGCGTCGGGCAGGCGCTGCGAGTTCACTCGGACGCGATGCGCACCCAGCGAACCCAGCGGGCGGAAGAGCTCGCCGGCAAGCTTCCCGTCAAGCTCCTCTTCCCGCTCATGTTCTTCATCTTCCCGGCCATTTTCATCGTGATTCTCGGTCCGGCGGTCATTCAGGGCATGCGCATCCTCCTGCCGACGATGCGCGGAGAGAAGTGAGGTTGCGGGCCGCGGGCTGCGTGATCCGAAGGCGAACGTCATGATCATGAGACGAGTGTATGTGGTGTCGGCGGTTGCCGTGTGCGCGATCGTGGCTTCGTTCACGAGCGGCTGCTCGGTTCCGAAGATGCTCCAGGAGCCGTTCGAGCAGGGTGTTTACGAGGACATCCTCGAGCGACAGGCCGAGGGCGTCGAGATCGAGGACGAGCACCTGAAGGACCTGCCCGCCATGACTTCCGCGGACTACGACAAGCTCGGCGACACCTACCTCGCCCGGGGGCAGGCCAGCATGGCCCGCACGAAGTACCAGAAGGCGCTCGACCTCGATCCGCGCAACTGGCGACTCGAGTACAAGATCGGCACCATCCTGCTGCGCCAGGGCGCGCCGGCCGACGCTCTGCCGTACTTCCGCTCGATCATCGCGCGCGATCGCATGAACGCCTACGGGTACGAGGGGGAGGGCCGGGCCTTGCTCGCGTTGGGGCAGCACGAGGACGCCGAGCGGGCGTTGAAGCAGGCCGTTCGGCTCGATCCGGGCAACTGGAAGGCGCAGCAAGGCCTGGGGATGCTTTACGACGAGCTCGGTCGCTACGACGAGGCGATCGTCGCGTACAAGGCGGCGCTGAAGGTGCGTCCCGTCGAGGCGTCCGTGCTGAACAACCTCGGTGTCTCGTACTACCTGAAGAAGGATTATCCCCAGGCGATCTCCACCCTGGAGCAGGCCCTGCGGACGGCGCGCCCCGAGGATCGCAAGCGGATCTACAGCAACCTCGGCCGCGCGTACGCGAGATCGGGTTCCTATTCGAAGGCGATCGATGCGTTCCGTCGGGGCAAGGATCTCGCCACCGCGTACAACAACGTGGGCCTCGTGCTGCTCGAGCAGGACCGTCCCGGCGACGCCGCTGCCTGCTTCCAGAAGGCGATCCAGGCGAATCCGAGCTACTACGAAGCCGCGCAGGAGAACCTCGCCGTCGCCAAGAGCCGCGGGGGCGGTGCGGGATCCTGTCCGTAACTGGGGTTCACTTCGGCGCGGACGCGGAGTTTCCGCGTCCCGCGATGTGCTGCTTCGGCTTGACCGGCGGCCGTGCTACGAGCGCAAAGCGCGCTTCGCCTTGAAGCGCAGCGGCACTCGAGGAGGAGTAGCATGCGCGCGGTCGTCTGCAAGGAGTACGGTCCCCCCGAATCGCTGGTGATCGAGGATGTCCCGTCCCCGTCGCTGGGCCCGGGGCAGGTGCGGCTCGCGGTCGAAGCCTGCGGGATCAACTTTCCCGACACGCTGATCATCGAGAACAAGTATCAGTTCAAGCCGCCGCTCCCGTTTTCTCCCGGAGGCGAGGTTGCCGGGACGATCACCGAAGTCGGCGACGGCGTGACCGACTGGCGAGTCGGCGACCGTGCGATCGCGATGTGCGGGTGGGGTGGATTCGTCGAAGAGATGGTCGTCGATCCGGCGCGTCTCATGCGAACTCCCGAAGGCATGAGCAGCGTCGTCGCGGCCGGCTTCACGATGACCTACGGCACGTCACACCACGCGCTGAAGGACCGGGCGGACCTGAAGCCCGGCGAGACGCTGCTCGTGCTCGGCGCTGCAGGCGGAGTCGGCCTGGCGGCCGTCGAGATCGGCAAGGTGATGGGTGCGCGCGTGATCGCGGCCGCCAGCAGCGAGGAGAAGCTCGAGATCTGCCGGGAACACGGCGCGGACGACGTCATCCAGTACGAGCGCGAGAGCCTGAAGGATCGGGTCCGTGAGCTCACCGGGGGAGCAGGTGCGGACGTGATCTACGATCCGGTCGGCGGCGACTTGTTCGATTCCGCCTTCCGCACGATCGCGTGGGAGGGGCGCTACCTGGTCGTCGGCTTCGCCGCCGGCCGCATCCCGCAGCTTCCGGTCAACCTGGTCCTGCTGAAGGGATGCCAGGTCGTCGGCGTGTTCTGGGGGTCGTTCACGGCTCGCGAGCCGGAGCGCAACCAGAGGAACCTCGCGGAACTCGCCGCGTGGTGCGCGGACGGAAGGCTGAGTCCACTCGTCAGCGCCCGATACCCGCTCGAAGACGTCGCCGTCGCCTTGCGTTCGATGCTCGAGCGGAAGGTCACCGGCAAGATCGTTCTCGTCACCCGCGGGGACGCGGCGTGACGCGTCCGGCCGGTTCGGCGCATCCGGCCTGGTCCGCAACGTGCGCGGTGCTCGCGATCTTCTCGTGCGCATCGTGCGGAGCCACGGCTGCGGGCGCCGCCGAGCGCCCGGTCGCGCTCGTCTGGCACGTGGAAGCCGACGACGGGAAGGTGCTCGGCTCGAAGGAGTCCGACCGTCCCGTCAATCCCGCTTCGGTCGTGAAGATCGCGACGTCCCTGCGTGCGCTCGAGAAGCTCGGGCCCGACCATCGCTTCACGACGAGGTTCGGGATCGTCGAAGAGGGCGCGGGAGCGGGTTCGCTCGTCGTCGTCGGGGGAGCGGACCCGGATTTTCACTTCGAGAACGCGATGCTCGTCGCGAACGCCTTGCGCCGGAGCGGCATCACGCGCCTCGAGGGCGACCTGTTCGTCGGCGAGGAATTCTGGATGGGCTGGGAGCGCGGGACGGCGGGACGCGAACCGGACGCGCGCAAGCGGCGGGAGGACATGGGACGCCGCCTCCTCGAGGCGTGGTCGCCTTCGCGATGGGACGGCGATGTGAAGGGAAGCTGGCGGGAGATCGCGTCGCGTCGCGGATGGAACGCCGACGAGCCGCCGTCCATCGAGATCCAGGGGCGCGTGCGTACCGACGAACCCCCGCGCTGGCGAGCGGTTCTCGTTCATCGATCGGAGCCGCTGCTCGTCGCGCTTCGGCGATTCAACGTCTTCTCGAACAACGACATCGAACGCCTCGACGCGTCGGTCGGTCCGCCGGCGGATCTCGCCGCCTTCCTGCGCTCGAAGTGGGGCGAGGCGGCGACCGGCGCGAGCTTCGCGACGTCGTCGGGACTCAACCGCAATCGCATGACGCCTCGCCAGGTCGTGCGGCTGCTGCGCGACCTGCGCTCCTTCCTGGCCGCGAAGGGGCACGGCCCCGCGGATGTTCTTCCGGTGCTGGGGTGTGGCCAGAGCACGCTGCCGGAACTGTTCCCGCGTCTTCGAGACAGCGGCGAAGCCAACGGGCTGACGGGCAAGACCGGGACGCTGAACCTTCAGGACGGCGGCGTCTCGGCACTGGCAGGCTTCCTTCCCGCTGGTCCCGGGATGTTGTTCTTCGTGGCGGCCCCTGGCGCCGGCAGCGATCTCCGGAGCGCGCGCGCCGCCGAGGAGGACTGGGTCCGCCGCGTGCTGCTCGCACGCGGCGCGGTCGGGCCGTTGAACTGCCCGGATCCCGTGCCGACGTCCGACGCGCTGGCGGAGGTCGCGACGCCGTCCGCCGGGACCTGATCTCCCGCTCCCGACCGCGCGCACCCGTGGCCGGGCAGGTTGTTTTCCGGCCCGTTTGCTGACACACGAGGCGGGTCCGACGGGCTCCCGACGGGAGACTTGGCCGCATGCCGCGGACGTTCGGAACCCATTTCCAGCGGAGGAGCTGCTCGATGTCCGATCTCGTTCCCGCCCACGGCGGGCATGCCGAACCCCTTTCCTGTACCGTGCCCGAAGCCGAGCGCGCCTCGTTCCTGGCTGCTGCCGGCAAGCTCGCGCGCGTCCCCGTCTCGGACGCGGACCTGTCCACCGTTTACCGCTTCGGCGACGGCGCCCTGACCCCGCTCACGGGTCCGATGGACCGCGCGACCTACGATCGCGTCCTCGACGAGATGGTGATCGTCGAAGGCGGAAAGCGCTACGCCTGGTCGATCCCGCTCTCGCTGCCCGTCACGAAGGAGACGGCGTCGACGCTGAAGGCCGGCCAAGCCGTCGCGCTCGTCAACAGCGCCGGCGACATCGTCGCCACGCTCGACATCTCCGACGTGTTCGAGTGGGACAAGGCTCGCTACATCTCGAAGGTCTACCTCACCGACCGCACCGACCATCCCGGCGCCGACATGGTGCTCAAGGGCGACGCCGACAAGACGCACCTGCTGGGCGGGAAGATCCGCGTGCTGCCGCAGCCGAAGAATCCCTCCTTCGGAAAGTACGTGCTGTCGCCGAAGGAAGTCCGCCAGCTCATCCGCGAGCACGGCTGGAATCGCGTCGTGGCGTTCCAGACCCGCAATCCGCTGCACCGCGCGCACGAGTACGCCCTCGTCTACGGGCTCGAGCAGCTGATCCGCCAGGGCCACAACGCCGGCGCTTGCCTCAATCCGCTGGTCGGAGAAACCAAGGGGGACGACGTGAACGCGGTCGTCCGCATGAAGACGTACGAGGCGCTGCTCCAGTCGCGCGGGATCGGCGAGGGGGACAGTGACAAGTCGCTTTGGGAGCCGCGGGGCGAAACCGTCCCGGATCGCGTGATCCTGCTCGGCCTCGACATCAAGATGTTCTACGGCGGCCCCCGCGAGGCGATCATGCACGCGATCTACCGTCAGAACTACGGCTTCACGGACATCATCATCGGACGCAAGCATGCCGATGCGCCGTATCACGACGGTACGGCCATCTGGGGCGACTTCGACGCGCAGGAGATCTTCGACAAGGCCGAGAGCCTCGTGATCCAGCCGCTCAAGGTCGGTTTCGCGGCGTACTACGACTCGATCGGCCGCGTGGACCTGATGGACAACCACAAGGACGAGAAGCCGGTGTTCATCTCCGGCAAGCAGGTCCGCGAGACGCTGTTGAAGGGCGAGGAAGTCGATCCGCGCATCATGCGTCCGAGCACCTCGCACATCCTCGCCGAGGCGATGTCGAAGGGCGCCTGAGGGCGAGCCGGCGATCCTGCCGTCTCCTGGCTCGACGTGGACTTGGCCCGGGCCGTCGGGCACACGTCGAGGCAGGGGCCGTCGCAGGGCCGTGGTCGCGAAGGTCCGGACCACGGCTCTCTCTGCCCCGATACGCGCCGATCCGGCACGACGAGGGGAACCGACTTGAACGCACATGCTCCGCTCCGCGCGCGGCTCGCGATGGCGATGCTGTCTGCCGTGGTGCTGCTGGTGCAGATCGCGGCGACGAGGCTTCTTTCCGCGACCGTCGCCTATCACGCAGCCTTCGCCGTGCTGGCCCTGGTCATGCTCGCGTTGGCGGGATCCGCCACCTCCGTTTACCGCGACCGCCTCCGCCGGGAGGTGAAGCCCGGGGAGCTCGGGCCGGCCGCCACGGCGGCGCTCGTGGCCGCCCCGATCCTGGCGGGCACCGGGCTGCTCTACGTCGTCGTCGGTGCGGTGGCGTGGCCCGTGAACCTCTACCTTCCGGCCCATTTCGCGGCTGCGGCGGTCGGCTTCTACGCCTGCTTCCACGCTTGCGGCTACGCCGTCGCGTGGCTGCTCGCGGCGTGGCCGAAGGACGTCGGCCGCGTCTATTTCGCGGACCTTCTGGGAGCAGCGTTCGGCTGCCTGCTGGTGATTCCCGCGCTGTCGATCCTGAGCCCCGTCCAGTTGCTGTGCGCGTGCGCGACGACCGTGGCGGCGGCGGGAAGCCTGCTCGCCGCACCGGCGAGTCGGTCCCGTGCCCTGCGGGTCGCGGCGGCCGCCGCACTGGTCACGGTCGCCGTCGTCGCGGAGCCGTCGTGGACACGACTGCGAAGCGCGAAGATGCAGGACCAGTCGGCCGTGCTCTTCGAGCGCTGGAACCAACTCGCGCGGGTGACGGTCAGCCCGGAGGTCCCGGGAACGCTCCAGGCGGTGGAGTTGTTGTCGCGAACGCTGTCCCCGGAGGCGGCCCGCGAGCAGGTCGCACGCTGGGCCGCGGGGTGGGGCATGAGCGAGAAGTGGAAAGGCTCGCCCCCGGAGTCGATGTGGATCAAGCTCGACACCGACGCCGGGACGCAGATCCTGCGAGGAGGCGGGACCGAACCTCTCGAGCGCTTCGAGTCGCTGAGGTGGGACGTGACGGCGGCCGCGTACTGGCTGAGGCCGGGCGGCCTGGGTCGTGTGTTCGTCATCGGCGGTGGCGGAGGGCGCGACTTCCTCACCGCGCTCGCCTTCGGAGCGGAGCGGGTCGACGTCGTCGAGTTGAACCCCCTCGTCGTGGCGGCCGTCGAGGACGTCTTCGCCGGGTACTCCGGCCGGCCGTACTCGCGACGCGGCGTCCACTACCGCCTGGGCGACGCGCGCAGCGAGTTGTCGCGTGCTCCGGATCGGTACGACCTGATCCAGATGTCGATGATCGACACCTGGGCCGCGTCGATGACCGGCGCGCTGATGCTCTCCGAGAACTCTCTCTACACGCAGGAGGCGTTCGATGCGTACCTGTCCCACCTGACGGAGGAGGGCCTCTTCACGGTTTCGCGCTGGTACGGGATCGACTCCTACGCGGAAACGGCCCGGGTCCTCGCGCTGATGGGCGACGCGCTTCGTCGATCCGGCGTGAAGGATCCGGAGCGGCACGTCGCGCTCGTGTATCACGCCACCGCCGGCCGGCAGAGCTGGGTCGCGACGTGCATGATGAAGCGCACCCCGCTGAGCTCCGGGGATCTCGAGGCAATCGGCGCGCTCGCCACCGACAAGGGCTTCGGCGTGCTCTGGCCGCGGATCGAAGGAACGACGGTCGATCACCGCATCGACGTCGCGGCGGTGCTCGGTGGGGAAGCTGCCGCCCTGCGTCCGGAAGGACAGGACATCACGCCGCCGACCGACGACCGCCCGTTCTTCTTCTACCTGGGGCCGAGCGGGAACGGCTCGAGGGTCCCGCGACTGTTCGGGGCGATCCTCGCCATGATCCTCGTCGCCGGCGTGGCCCTGGTGTTCTACCCGCTGCGCGAGGTCGAGCGCACGTTGCCGGCGTCGGAGCGCTTCTCGCCCTGGACCGCCCGTCCCGAGATGGTGTTCTTCACGGCGATCGGCGGCGCTTTCATGGGAGTCGAGCTCGGTGTGCTCCAGCGCTACATCGTCTTCCTCGGGCATCCGACCTACGCGCTTTCCGTCGTCCTTTTCGCGCTGCTCCTTTCCACCGCGGCGGGCAGCCTGCTCGTCGGCCGACGTCCCGATGCGACGCGATGGACGTTTCCGCTCTTGTTCGTGACCCTCGCCGCGACGATCTTCGTGGTGCCGTCCCTGCTGGAACATTGGCACGGTTGGCCACTGCCGGCTCGCGTCGCGATCGCCACGGTGCTGATCGTGCCGCTCGGGGCCTGCATGGGAACGGCTTTTCCCTCCGGCGTCGGCGCGCTCGCCGCATCGGGAAGGGCTCGCCTCATCCCGTGGATGTGGGCAGTCAACGGACTCGCCGGCACCGTCGCGTCGGTCGCGGGAATGTTCCTGGCGATGGAGCTCGGTTACACGACATTGCTGCTGTGTTCCGCGGCCGGCTACGGGGCGGCCTGGCTCTCGCTGCGCCGGATGACCACGTAGCGGCACGAGGGAACAGGCGCGCGGCGCGCGCGGGCGGGCCGGCGGGCGATTCCGGGCGCGGGCGGTGCGCTTCGCGACGACCGGGGGACTGTCTGGCGCGTGCTTCGAGCGTGATCCGTACCGTCGTGATCGGCGACTCGAAGCTCGGCGAATCCGGGCTCAGGGCGAGCGCTCCGCCGCCTGGTTCGGCGGGTCGGCGGAGCATTCGCGAACCGCCCACGTCGCGAGGCCGAGCAGAAGCAGGAACAGCGGCTGCACGTGCAGCTCGGCGCCCCAACGCCAGGCGGGATACCCCACCCACGCGGCCGCCAGGGCGACGCGGATCGCGAGCGGCAGGCCGCCCGTGCGCCGTAGTCGATGCTCGACGAGCAGCGCGGCCGGCAGCGTCAGCAGTGCCGCGTCGTAGTACTGCTGGTGCGGACTGATCAGCATCGTGCCCGTCACGACGAGGGCGACCCACGGACCCGTCGCCTGTTTCCCGAGGTCACGATGACGCCACCAGAGCGCCAGCACGAGGAACACGCCGACCGCCGCTGCCGCGGTGTCGAACGGTGAAGGCAGCAGGAAGTCCGCCGTCCTCACCCAAGAGAAATGGGTGTCGGCGTTCTCGGCGATCTCGTGGGGGCGATAGTCCTTCATGAACTCGAGCATGGCGAGCGGCCACAGGGCTCCGATCTTCCAGGCTCCGAGCGCGTAGTGAAGGAGCGCGAGCAGACCGCTGCCGACGAGCACCGTCCAGCGTCCGGCCATGGCCAACGCGAGCCCGGCGCCGATCGCGTACTGGGGCTTGTAGGTCAGCAGCCCGAGCGCCACCGCGGCGGGAACGGCGGAGGATCCTCGCAACGCGAGCGCGAGCGCGCAGAGCAGCGCGAACGTGATCGCGGTGTTCTGCCCGCCGAGGGTCGTCTGCAGCATGGGCTGGTAACCGGCCACGAGGAACACGGTGGCTAGGAGGCCGCCGCCGGCGCTTCGGACGACGGGGAGCAGTCGCAGCAGCGCGAACAGGCCGAGCAGGAGGAGCAGCGCGCTCGCCAGATCGTAGACGTAGAACGCGCGGACGTAGCCGAGCGGCACGAGCGGCTCGAGAAGGACGGCCAGAAGGGGTGGGTTCAGGTAAGGCTGGAACCCGGTGGGCGCGCCGCCGAGCAATCGCGCCTGCAGGGCCTGCTGCGCGGAATAGCTGTACAGTTCGGTCGCGCGCCCCTCGTGCAGCGTCACGGCGCCGGTCCAGAACGCCAGGAAATCGCCGGTGCCCGTCTCGATCTCGCCGCCGGACGGCGGCTCGAGCCCCCAGAGGTGACGCAGGACGATTCCGAACAGCAGGACGAAGATCCCGGCCGCCGCGGCAGTGACCAGCGGGGGCCGCGTCAAGCGGTCGAGGGCCGAGCGCAACTCCTCGAGCAGGCGTCCGGGGGCGGATGTGCTCACTCGCATCTCCGCCGTCGTGCCAGATCACGCCAGATGGCGATCAGTTGCAGCAGCGACATCCATGCTTCGCGGATCGACAGCTTCGAGCCGGCGATGTCGTGCCAGGTCGCGAGCGGATGCTCGACCAGGCGGCTGGGGTCGACCGCTCGAACGGGGCCGGCCCCGGCGAGCAACCTGCCGATCAACTCCACGTCGAAAGCCCAGCGCGACAGGAACGGCTCGGACAGCGCGGCGGTCAGCGCCGGTCCCGAGCGGAACGCCTTCGCGCCGCACTGGGTGTCGTAATACGGAACGCCGAGCGCGAGGGAGGCGATCGTGGAAAAGACGCGACCGGTGTAGTGCCGCACGGGCGAGCGCCGGATGTCGCGTCCGGAGAGGGCGACGCGTGCGGCGGTAACGGCTTCCGCATCGGTATTGGCGAGGAGTCGAAGCAGCGCGAGCATCTCGTCGACCGGGGTGGCGAGGTCCGCGTCGAGGAAACCGACGACGGCCGCCCCCTCGGTGGACGCCTCCAGCAGGTGCCGGCGCACGGTTTCCGCCTTGCCCAGGTTCCGCGGGTTCCCGGTCGCGCGTACCCCGCCTCCGGAGCGGTCCGCGATCGAATCGATGACCTCGCGGGTGGCATCGGTGGAGCCGTCGTCGACGAGCCACACGTCCACTTCCTCCGCGAGTCGCAGGACCTCGACCGCATCCAGGCGCGCGGCCTCGTTGAAACAGGGGATCACGACGACCGGACGACCGCGTCCCGTTCCTTCTTGCGCGCCCGACATCGTTGCTACCGTCTCGATGGTACTGTGCCGTCGGGTTTCGCGCGAGTCCCGCGTCGTCAGCGCGGGGTCCCGGCGTCAGGCGTTGCGTCGTGCTCGCCGCCCGCCAGGGAAGAAAGCTCGCGCGCCAGCAGGTCGGCGACGAGATTGTGGCCGTCGGGAGTGTAGTGGCAGTGGTCGAGGAACAGGGCCTGCTTGCCCCGAGGGTCGGCGCGAAGTCCGGGCAGGAGATCGATCACCGGGACCGCGAGGCGGAGGCCGATCTCTTTGATCCGAGCCTGCGGGTAGTCGTCGAGGACGTCGAGTTGATCGGCGAGCGGCGAGAGCACGAGCAGCGGTTGGGATCCCGATTCGCGGCTTTGTTCGACGAAGCGCGCGAGGAGGGGCTCCAGGTACCGCCACACGCCGTCGCTCCAGGCGACGCCCCAGTCGGACAGGTGACGCGCGGCTTCCTTGCGGGAAACGCTCGTCGGGTCGGAAACGACCTCCTGCTGCCACGATCGAACGAGACTCGCCTCCGGAAAGAAGCGGTCCGACGCCGCGACTCGTCCGCCGACCCGGGAGGCGACCACGAACACTCGCGAGACGAGGTAACTCCAGCGGAGCCATGCCGGGGGAGTGAAGACCCTCATCGACGGCGACGGCAGCGCATCGTTCAGGTAGAACACCAGGACGGTGATGTCCGGAGTGACCGCGCTCGCGAGTTCGGCCATCAACGCGACTTCGTTCGCCAGGCCGTACCCGGGGATTCCGCCGTTGAACGACATCCACGGCCTTCCGTCCGCCCCTCTGCGGTCCTCGAGCCCCTGGACGAACGTCTCATCGTCGCTGACGCCCTCGCCGAACGTGACGGAATCGCCGAGGAAGAGGACTCGCCGCGGATCGGCGCCGTCCGCCTGGTCAGCTGCGTGCTCGACTCGCCGCATGCCGAGCGCGTCGGTGGAGATCCGGACGTCGCGACCGCCGATCGGGTAGCGCTCGATCTCGAGGCGCACGTCGGGGCGCAGGCGCAGTCCCAGGTCGGTCTGCAGATAGAGATCGCTGATCTGCCGAGGGTCGGTGTTGCTGGCGAAGACGCTGACGTCCGCGCCATGGCGCGCCCCCAGGTTCACGATCGGTGGAGCCGGAAGGAAGAGTCGCATCGCGAGCTCCGCCGCGCCCAGCGCCATTCCCGTGGCGAGAATGACCAGAAGTGTGTGCGAGCGTCGCATCGTCACCACGGGAGTCTAACAGCCGGTGGAGAAGCGCTCCAGGGAGGAGCCGGCCGCTCGCGAGCAGGCTCTCGTGACTCCGGGGTCATGGCCGCGCGCCGCGGGGAAGGGCCGGCGTTCGGTTCCGACGCAGAACACGATCACCGCCGTCCGGCGTGGGCCGATATCCCGACCGCAGGGCCGCCTCGTAGAGATCCTCCAGCAGCGCGTTGGAAAGCCGCGGGAAGACGATCGCCGTCCTCGCCGGAGAGTCGATCAGCGCGAACAACGGCGCGGCGCTCAGCTTGCCGGAGCGCACGAGCAGGTCGAGCAGGGTCCAGTCCAGCGCCAGGATCTTGTCGGTCTCGAAGGCCAGCACTTCGTCCAGCACGATCACCTCGGTTCCCTGCGAAGCCGTCTCGCGTGCGAGCGCGGGAACCGGTGGAAGCGGGGAGGTGTAGTCGCATCCGATCCTGCTGTCGTGACGATGGGCGCAGATGTCCCACACGTTCCTTCCTGTTCGCAGCATCGGCCAGGCCACCGCCAGCGCGCAGGCGGCGATCAGGACCGGGATTCCTCTCGGCCGAGGGAGCGCCGCCGCGAAGGCGATCAGGAACGCGAACGAGGTTTCGATCAGGTAGTGGATGTCGGCTCCCGTTTTCGTGAGCCCGAACGTCGCGGTGGCGATCGACGCCGCGAGATAGATCGCCGGCAGGGAGCGAACCCCATCGCGTCGCGTGAGCACGGCAACGCCGGCGGCGATCGGCAGGAGCGCCGGTCCGAACAGGCGGATCCACATCAAGAGCAACACAGGAGCCTTCCAGAGCGGAAGGTCGGGATTGGCCGCCGACAGTCGCATCGTTTGCCGGACGTACTCGGGGCCGAACGCGAGCATGGCGGCCCCGGCAAGGACGGCAAAGACTCCCGCGCAGGCCGACGCGAAGCGGACGGCCGGTCGGTGGTCGCCCTGCGCGACGAGGTGCAGGAAGATCGCCGCGGGCAGGGCGACGAACGTCGGCTTGAAGAAGTTCGCGACGGCGATCGCGATCGCGGCCCACGCCCACCAGTGGCGCGGTCGCTCGAGCGCCAGCAGCAGGCCAAGAAGCGTGAACAGCACGCCGCCGTTGTCCGGCCGGAGACGAATGATCTCCGGGAAGAACACCGAGTGCAGCGCGACGGCGACGATCACGGCGAGGTTCGCACCGTCCCGGGAAGTCGTGAGGTGGCGGACGATCCGATGGAGCAGGGCGAGCGTGGCGAGCAGGATGGGCAGGTTCCAGAGCCGCGCTGCCGTCAGCAGGCCGAGGTCGGCGATCCAGGCCACGTGCAGCAGCGCGGCGGAGGGCAGGTACGCCAGGGGCTGGTACATCTGGACGACGAGAGGAAGCGTGCTCAGGTCGCGGTACAGGACGCCGTCCCGCGCGAGGGAGCGAATGCCGAACGCGATGTAGATCTCCGTGTTGTCGAGGAAGACGGCGGCCCGGATCCATCGGAGGACTTCGACCGAGAGCATCGCGACGAGGACCAGGCACGTGACGGCAAGAAGCGTGGACGCGAGCCGCCGGGTCGTCGTATCGGTCACGATTCGACTCCACGCATCTCGTCACGAGCATCTCCCCGGAGAAGCACCAGCCCGACGATGACGAGCAACGACCAGGCAACGAACGCGCCCTGGGCAATCGTGCGCCCCTGCCCGAGACTCGACGGAGCGAAGACGAACTCGACGTGGCCGGCGCCGCGTTCGACCAGCACCCCGAGCAGCCCGCCGTCGACGGGGAAGACGTCGGCGGCAGTTCCGTCGACCGAGGCCCGCCAGCCGGCGTGGAAGCGCTCGGCGACGACCAGCATCTGCCGCGCGGGCGCCTGGACCTGCACGCGGATCCGCCCGGGCTCCCGCGTCGTGGCCAGGACGCTTCCCGGCGGTCCCGCCAGTTCGACGGCCAGGGAGGTGAACACGACGGACGGGGAATCGGTTCCGGCGGAGTCGCGCAGGGCCTTCGCGGCATCCGCGGCGACGACCGCGCGAGTGGCCAGGCGCACGCGGGGTCGCGGGTCGGGAACGCGGAGCCATTCCTCGGTCCCCGGAAGCAGCCCCGCCACGGGAACGTCGTCGGCCACTCGCTGCACGTAGTCGACAGCCCCGAGGCGAAGATGCTCGAGCGTCGCCGGCGAAGGCTGGATCGCCTGCGGGAGACCGGCGTAGCCGTCGAACATCGCGGCGCCGTGCATCACGGGAAGGTTGCCCGTGTATCGTCCGAGGGCCTCCGGCTGGAGCGTTGCGATCCGTGCTCCGTCGACGGGAGGTTTCGGGACCTCGGCCAGGATGTCGACGAGCGGTCGACTGGCAGGCCAGGCCCACGCGCTCAGGCCGTAGCTGCCGGCGTCGAGCGCCGCGAGAAGCACGAGCGCGGGCAGGGCGAAGGGGCGACCGCGAAGGACGAGCGCGAGCGCCGCCGCCGCCGCGAGGAACAACGCAGGGCCCGCGACGACCAGCGCAGCGGGCCCGAGTGCCGGCTCGCCAAGCGCGCGCGTCAGCAGTGCGGCGAACAGCCCGGCGGCAGCGGCAAGGATCCATCCGGGGTGTCCGCCGCCGTCCACCCTCCGGCGAACGAGTTCCGCGAACGCACCCGCGGCGAGCACCGCCACGCCGAAGTGGAACAGGAAAAGGAACCGCGCCGGAAACCGGAAGACCCCAACGAACGGAATCATCGACTGGACGCGGTCGGAACCGACGTACTTGCCGAAGGCGAGGCCGATCGCGACCACGGCGAGCACCGCGACTCCACGATCGCGTCGTGACGGCGGCGCATCACGACGGAAGAGCAGCCACCACGTGACGAGCAGCAGCGGCACGGCCCCGGCATAGACGCCGTACTCGTGGGGATGGTCTCCGAGCGTTCGTCCTGTGAACACGTAGGGCGCGAGAAGCTGGACCAGGTTCAGGGGATGAAGCGAGCCGGTGCCGCTGAGGTCTTCGGAGAGAACGTACCGTCGCGCCCCCCGAAGGTGCTCCAACGTCGGGAGGACCTGCAGGGCCGCCATGGCCAGTCCAAGAGCCTTGGCCGCGAGCAGGCTCGTGGCCGCGACGATGTCGCGCAGGCAGAGCGGCGGCGCGAGCACGATCACGACCCAGGCCGCTTCGGCGCACCCGACGATCCAGACGTACTGCGGGTAGCCGCAAAGGAGCATCGACGCGGTCAGCGCGGCCAGCGCCGCCAGTGCGAGCAGCGTTCGTCCCCGACGCGGAGGAGGCGACGACGTGCGCAGCGCTTCTTCGATCGCGAGGAGGCACCAGGGAAGATGGGCGATGACTGCGACCGCGTTGACGTGGACGAAGTGCAGCATCGTCGAGCCCGAGAACGTGAACAGCATGGCGCCGAACAGTGAGGCTGCCCACGGCAGTCCGGTCCTCGGGTCGCCGGGAACGGCGGTGCGCGGATGCCGCAACAGCGCTGCCGTGCCGACGAACAGGAACGCGTACGAAGAGAGCACTTCGAGGTTGAACGCCGCGACGAGTGGAAGCGCGCCGTATAGCAGCAGGTGCAGCGGGTGCCAGGTGCCGGCCTGCCCCTCGCCGGTCAGGTAGAAGCCGGAGAAAAGGCCCGGCATCCAGTCGAAGCCGTGACCGGCTGCGAGGGCGTTCGCGTAGAACCAGCGCAGCGGCAGGTGGAAATGGTCGAGGTCGTTGCCGGCGTAGACCCTTCCCGACAGGGCCGGCCATGCCAGGGCCGCGAACAGCAGGACACAGGCGAGCGCGACCCAGGCCGTCGGACCGGGGGGCCCGCTGTCGTCGGGGCCTTCTGGATCGGGCGCTCGCTGCGTCATGCGAAAGGTCCCCGTTCTCGCCGTCGTGCACGGTCGGACTCCGCGAGGGAGCGCCACTCATCACCAGCCACATTCTCTTGTAGCGGCCAGTCGCGTTCTCGGCCAGCGTCCCGGAGCCCTCCAGCTCTTGTGGTCCCTCGGCCTGCCGGGTCTCGTCGTGCGCGCTTCACCGATGCGCGGCGGCTCGTAGCGCCCGCGCGTGAGGCGATGCGTCGACGTCGACGGAGCCGGCGGCCGACGGGGTGGCGGCCAGCCTCGAAGTCGGCCACAATGAGCCGGTCCCGAGCGGGACTCGGGTCCATCGCGTGCAGGATCTCTCGATGTCGAAATGGATCCGGATCGTCTCGCTCGCCGCCGTGGCGCTTGCGACGACGGTGCTGCTGGTGCGGCTTGCGCACCACACCATCGGCCCCGACCGCTACGGAGCCGACTTCCTCTGCTACTGGACCGCCGCCGAACTGATGGGAGCCGGGGAGAACCCGTACGACCCCGCGCGCCAGATCGAGATCCAGACGCAACTCGGCTGGGACAAGGAAACCAAAGGCCACGGCATCTACGAGTTCCTGCCCTTCTACCACGCGCCGTGGGTGGCCCTGCTGCTCGTTCCGCTGCTCCCGCTGGGATTGGGCCTCGCGAAGCTCACGTGGATCGTAGTCGCCGCCGAGTCGCTGATCCTCTCCGGATGGCTGCTCGGCACGCTCGTGCGCGGCCTTCCGCTCCTGCTCACCGTCGCGGTCGTCGCGCTGTCGGGCTATTCGATCAAGGTCGTCGCTCTCGGCCAGCACGTGCCGATGATGCTGCTGCTGGTCGTGCTCGCCTGGAAAGCGCTCGACGAAGGCCACGACCTGCTGGCCGGGGCGCTGCTCGCTGCCTCGGCGATGAAGCCGCATCTCGTCGCGCTGACGATTGCAGCCGTGTCGCTGTGGGCGCTCCGCCGCGGACGCTGGCGAGTGCCGGCGGGGGTCGCTTGCGGCGGCATCCTCCTGTCCGGGGCGTGTCTCGTCGCGGCGCCTTCGTGGGCCTCGGGCATGATCGGATCGCTCGGCGCCACGCCGCTGCCGACGGCGTACTTCCCGGGCCTCGGCGTCTCCTGGCGCGTGCTCGTCGGGGTCGTCCTCCCCGATGGACCGGCCGCCCTCGCGGCGTGGGGTGTCGTCGTCGTCGTCGTGCTCGCGGCGCTGGGTCGCGTGGGCTGGGACCGTCGCTCGAGCCTGTCCGACGTGTTCGGCGGATCGATGATCGCGACGTTCCTGGTCCTTCCCTACGTCCGCTACTACGACCTGCCGATGCTGATGGTGGCGATCGTTCCGCTGCTCGGCGAGCGGATCGGCCCGCCGCGAGCGGGGCTCCTCGCGCTGGTCCTGCTGACGCTGCCGTCGATCCAGTTGGTCTATCTCGCGGCCACCCAGGTTCCGCCCGTGCGCGGCGTCCTGCGGCCGGAGTTCACGCTGTCCTGGGTGCCGTTCCTGGTCGCGGCGCTGTGGGTCGCGCGCGGTCGCCGGGCGGCGATCGAGCCTCTGTCGGGCAGCTGACCAGCGGCTCGAGGCATTCCGGCCGAACGGTCCCGTTCCGTCAGCGCGGCGGCATCGCCCCCGGCGGTTCCTTCGCGTTGTCGCGATGCCAGACGTGGACGAGGGGCCGACCGGCTACGTCGCGGATCGTCGTTGGAAGCGGCGCAGCGTCGGGGAACAGCCTCGGAAGCAGGGACTGCAGCGGCCCTCCTTCGAAGCCGACGAGGTAGGCGCCGCCCGCCGCGAACTCCCGGACCCGGTTCTCGTCGACGTTGCCCTTCTCGTCGAACTCGAAGCGCACGCGTTCGTCGCGCGACGCAAGGTAGCGCATCGGCCAATGCAGCCACCAGTCCTCGGCGTAGATGTGGACGGCGCCCGTCGGTCCCGCGTCGGAAAGGATCGCGGCGAGTGCGAGCGCCTTCGGCTCGCCCGGCGCCGTATGGAACGTGCGGTGGGCGCGGCTCCCGCTCGTGCGAAGGGGAAGCGTGTAGTTCGAGGCGAAGCTCGCGAGCATCAGCGCCGCGATCGCCGGCACGAGCGCGCGCGGCCAGATCGCGTGCCGCAGCAGCGCCAACAGCGAAAGCAGGGCGGGCATCACGAGGCCCATCGCGTAGCGCTCGTGCCCGGGCTCGAGCGGCAACGCGCCGAGCAGCACGTGGAAGACGCCGGCGCCGGCGGCCGTGCCGGCCACGAGCGCGACGAGACGCAGGTCGCGGGCGCGGAGCATGCGCGGCAGGCCCGTGGCGAGCGCGGCGGTCGCCACGGCGAAGAACGCCGCGTCGTGCAGCATCACCGTCGAAGCCCCCGGCTCGCCGACGACGTAGCGATAGATCGTCACGCCGTCGAGGAGATGCGCGTAGTCCGCGGCGAAGCGCCACCAGCCGGGCACGGACAGCAGGTTGTCGAGCGTGGCGGACGTGTCGATTCCGGCCGCGCGAGGCAGCAGCACCCACCTCGCCGCCAGAAGGCTCGCGAGCCCGGCCGAGACGGCCCGCACGAACCCGGTCCGGCGATCGGCTGACGCGGGCTGCGTCGCCAGCACCCCGAGCGCGACGAACGCGAGCGGAACGATCGAAAACACGTTGAGCGGGTGAATCCACACCAGCGCGAAGAACGCAGCCGCCATCGCCCACCAGCGTCCCTCGAGCGCGAAGAAGAAGGCGACCAGCGAGGCCAGCGTCGTCTCGCACGTGTCCCAGGCCAGGCGCGAGTAGCCGATCTGGATCGGGAGCGTCGCCACCAGCAGGGCCGCCGCCCGCGCGATCGGCGCGCCACCGCCGATCGTTCGTGGCACCAGCCGGTACGCCATCGCGATCGTCAGGACGCCGACGCCGACGGCGCTCGCGCGCAGCAGCACGAAGGACGGAGGCAACGCGGCCAGGACGAGGGTCGGCAGGAGGAAGAACGGGTTCTGCCAGTTGTTCGTGGGTGTGACGCTGCTCCACGCGCGCCCGGCCAGAAGGTCCTGGGCCTGGACTCCGTACCAGGCTTCGTCGCCGTTGATGCCGGGCGCCCAGCCGAGATCGATCCCGCGCAGCAGGACGGACGCCGCGACGATGGCCACGAAGAGGCCGCGTTGGGTACGCTCGGTCATGCCGGCGCCATCTATCGCACGGCGCGCGAGGCGGTCACAGCAGCGCACGTTCCCGGCCGGGAGAGCGCTGTTCGAGGTTCCCGCGCGCGGGCGGGCACGGTGGCGCGGCCCCGCGACAGGCCGGCGCGTCCGACGGTCGACGCCGGGGCCGGAAGGGCGTTTCCAAGCTTCGGCATCACGGATAGGCTGGCCGCGGCGATGACCGGACGACGCGGCCCTGGGCGCCGTCGACGTGCGACGAGCGATCTTCGAGGCAAGCCGGACGATGTCCATCCCGAGAGCCCTGCGGCGCATCGAGCCTCTGACGTTCGCCGTGATCTTCGCGTGGCTCCTCGCGGCCGCGGCCTCGCTGCTGCGCGATCCGGGAACCCTTTGGCACATCCGCGTCGGCGAACGCATCCTGGACGCGCGAGCGGCCATCCGGACGGACCCGTTCAGCGCGACGGCGGCAGGCCAGCCCTGGGTTCCCGTCGGCTGGCTCGCCGAGTGTGCGATGGCGATGCTCCATCGCCTCGGCGGCCTGGATGCGCTCGTCCTCGTGACGGCCGCGGCGCTCGCGTGGGTCTACGCGAACCTCGCGCGGCGCTTGTCCGCGGGCGGCGTGCAGGCGCCGGTGGCCGTGTTCGTCGTGGCGCTCGTCGTCGGAGCGAGTTCTCACCACTTCCTCGTCCGGCCGCACGTGGCGACGCTGCTGCTGTTCGGCTGGACCGTGGCGCGGCTGGTCGATTTCGAAGCGGGCCGGATCCCTTTCCGTGGACTGCTCTGGCTCGTTCCGGTCTTCGCGTTGTGGGCCAACCTGCACGGCGGCGCCGCCGGAGGAATCGCGACGTTCGCGCTCTGCGGCGCCGGGTGGACGATCGCGTGGCTCGTCGCCGGGCGACCG
This sequence comes from uncultured Myxococcales bacterium, assembly GCA_964476185.1. Lineage (GTDB taxonomy): Bacteria > Desulfobacterota > Binatia > UBA1149 > CAITLU01 > DATNBU01. The sequence goes on along the minus strand of CAYYZO010000008.1, from coordinate 52,764 downwards.
CCGTTCGCGTCGGCGGCGGACCTGGGGCGCGCGACGCTGGTCGGGATCGCGTGCCTCGCGGCGACGCTGCTGAATCCCTACGGCGCCGAGTTGCCGCGGCTCTGGCTGACCCTGATCGACTCTCCGGTGCTTCCGCGCCTGATGGTCGAACACGCGCCCTTGTCGCTGGCGCAGAGCTCGGGGCAGCTGACGGCGGCGGTCGCGTTCCTGTACGTGGCGATGCTGGCGGGCGTGCCGATGCGTCGCTGGCGCGTGACCTGGCTGGTTCCGGCCGTCTGGTTCGCCCTGACGCTCTCGCGAGTGCGAAACGGGCCGCTGTTCGCGTTGGCGGCCGGCATCGCGATGGCCGAGATGTACGCGGAGGTCGGCTGGCGCCGGTGGCTGGCCGCGCGAGGAAGCGAACTGCTGGGCACGCGCCCGGACGAGGAGCGGGCCGGGTATCGTCGCTGGACGCCGGTGGCCGGACTCGTGCCGACCGCGCTCGTCGGCGTGGTCGTCCTGCTGCAGGTCGCGCGCGTTCCGGTGCCGGTCTTCGGCTCGGGATGGGCCAGGCTCGACCCGGATCACTGGCCGGTGGGGCTGCTCGCCGACCTCGAGGCGATCGAGCGCTCCCATCCCGACGGCACCGGCATCTACAACGAGATGCTGTTCGGCGGCTTCCTGATCTACCAGACGCCCGGGCTTCGCGTCTTCATCGACGACCGCTGCGAACTCTACGGCAACGAGCGGCTCGAGCAGTACCGGCAGGCGATCCACGGCGAGACGCGCTGGTTCGGGGAATGGGCCGACGAATACGGGTTCGAGATCGCGCTCAGTGTCACCGGCTCGACGTTCGATCGGTGGCTCGGGCAGTCCGGCGACTGGCAAGCCGTGCGCGTGACGAAGCCGGCGACGCTCTACCGGCGACGCCCCTGAACGGTCAGCGAAGCGTCGCGACGTCGCGCCGCAGGCTGGCCAGGTCTTCGTCGTCCTCGGTGGAGTAGAAGCCGCGGATGCCGCCCTCGCCGTCGACCAGGGCGACGCGGGTGCCGTGGACGACCGCTCCTTCGGTTTCGGGCGAACCTCCCGGCTCGACCCCGGTGAGGAAGCCCTTCTGGACCAGCGCCAGGACTTCGGCCGAGGGGCCGGTCACGAACGTCCAGGCGTCGTCCGCGCCGATGCCGCGCGTGCGCTTGTACTCGGCAAGCACCGGCGGCGTGTCGGTCCCGGGGTCCACGGTGAACGACACGAACGCGAGCCGCTCGGCCGGGATCTCGCCGCGCAAGGACTTCAGGCGCTCGACGAGGCGGGGGCAGGGCCCGGGGCAACTGGTGAACAGGAAGCTCGCGAGCCAGGGACGACCGCGCAGCGATGCCGCGTCGAACGCCGAGCCGTCGTCGGCGACGAGCCGGAATCCCGGCACGCGGCCGAGCACGGGCAGCGGCTCGGCGGATCGGCAACCCGGGTGCAGGACGACCGCGGCCAGCGCGATCGCGGCGGCGACCGGTCGAATCTTCACGCCTTCGTTCCGGATGTCCGCTTGCGCGCGGCGGACGATGCGCCGGCGAGCGTCACGACGGCGAAGACGATGCTGGCCGCCAGGCACCACTCCCATCGAGGAAGTTCCGCGGTTTCGGCGGGATTGTGCAGGTACAGCGCGTGACGCAGCAGCGCGACGCCGTAGGTGAGGGGATTGACCGAGATCACGATCGAGAGCCACGACGGCGTGCCGCCCGGCGGGAAGAACGCGCCCGACAGCAGCCACATCGGCATCAGGAACGACGTCATGATCGCGTGGAAGCCCTGCGTGGAATCCATGCGCCAGGCGATCCAGACGCCGAGCCCGGCGAGCGCGATCGCGAGCAGCACCATGACCGGGATCGCGAGCAGGAGGCCGGAGACGCCGATCGACATGCCGAACAGCGGTGCGGCGACGGCGACGAGGAGCGCCTGCCCGACGGCGAGCACGGTCGTCCCGGCGACCTTGCCGAAGATGATCGCGGAGCGCGGCACCGGCGCGACGAGCACGCCCTGCAGGAAGCCGGTGTTGCGGTCGTCGATGATCGAGATCGTCGCGAAGATCGCCGTGAACAGCAGGATCATCACGAGGACGCCCGGGAAGAAGTACTCGCTGTAGGCGACCGAGCCGGAGCGGAACGACGGGCTCAGGCCGGCGCCGAAGATCGCCCAGAAAAGAACGGGCTGGGCGAGGGCGCCGACGATGCGATTGCGCTGCCGCAGGAAGCGGACGACCTCGCGGCGGGCGAGCGAATAGCTGGCGAGCATCGATGCCGAAGCCATGGGGTCCTCCGCTACCGTCCGTCCCAGAAGCGGTGCCCGGTTTCGTGGATGAACACGTCCTCGAGCGTCGGCCTGGCGAGCTGGATCGACTCGACGGCGTCCGGGAAGGCCTCGTAGATCTCGCGGAGCAACTTGCGGGCGTCGGGGTGCTCGCAGCGCACGGTGCCGTCGATGGCGGTCGCGGGAACGCTCCAGCGACGCTCGATCTCGTCGCGCAATTCCGCTGCGCCAGCGCTGCGGATGGTCAGCACGTCGCCGCCGATCTTGCGGCGCAGCGCGTTCGGCGTGTCGATCGCGACGATGCGGCCCCGGTCGAGGATGGCGAGGCGGTCGCAGCGCTCGGCCTCGTCCATCAGGTGCGTGGTCACGAGGATCGTCGTGCCGCGTTCGCGTCGCAGGTTCAGCAGGTACTCCCAGAGGTCACGGCGCGCGCCGGGGTCGAGTCCGGTCGACGGCTCGTCGAGGATCAGGATGCGCGGATCGGAGAGCAGGCCCTTGGCCAGTTCCACGCGTCGCTGCAGGCCGCCCGAGAGCGTCTCGACGTAGGCGTCCGCGCGGTCGGCGATCGCCAGCGCGGCGAGTCCGCCGCTGACGCGCCTCTCGAGTTCGGCTCCGGAAAGGCCGTAGAGGTGCCCGTGGCAGGTGAGATTCTCGCGGACGGTGAGCTTTACGTCGAGGCTCGGCGACTGGAAGACGACGCCGATCGCCCGCCGGACGGCCGCGAGGTCGGTCCCCGCATCGGCGCCCGCGATCTCCACGTGCCCGGTCTGCGCCGGCAGCAGGGTGGACAGGATGCGAAACGTCGTCGTCTTGCCGCCGCCGTTCGGACCGAGCACGCCGAAGACCTCGCCCTCGGCGACCTCGAACGAGACGCCGTCGAGCGCGACGTGGTCCCCGTAGCTGTGTCGCAGGTCGCGAACCCGCACGAGAGGTCGGGTCACAGCGCGCCCCGGACGTAGGTCCACGCGTGCTCGACGAACAGGGCGCCGAACAGGATGGGAAGGTAGGCCACCGAGGCCAGCAGCAGGCGGCGCGCCGCCGGCCGCGTGCGTTCGCTGCCGGCTTTCCACGCGGCCCAGACGTAGAGCGCGCCGGCCAGCGTGGCGCTCCAGAAGTACACGTGCCCGGCCGCTCCCGCACTGCCGAGCAGCAGGGAAACCGGCAGGAGCGTGACGGCGTAGAGCAGCATCAGGCGCGAGGTGGCGTCGCCGTCGCGATCGACCACCACCAGCATCGGGAAGCCTGCCTTCGCGTAGTCGTCGCGGTACATCCAGCCGATCGCCAGGAAGTGCGGCACCTGCCAGAGGAACAGGATCGCGAACAGCACGACCGCTCCGGCGCCGATCTGCCCGCTGGCGGCCGTCCAGCCGATGACGGGCGGCAGCGCGCCCGGCACCGCGCCGGCGAGCGTCGAGATCGGATGCACGCGCTTCAGCGGCGTGTACAGGAACAGGTAGCTGAGGACGGTCAGCCCGTTGACGGCGGCGGGCAAGGCCCCGATGGTCGCCGCGAGGTAGAGGACGCCGCCGGCCGACATCAGCGCTCCGAGCAGCGCCGCCGTCTGGCTCGACATGCGCTGGGACGGAAGCGGACGGAAGCGCGTCCGGTCCATGAACAGGTCGACGTCGCGCTCGAAGTACTGGTTCAGCGCGCCGCAGCCGGAACACGAAAGGGCGGCGCCGAGCAGCACGTGAAGCAGTCCGGCGTTCGAGTCCGCCGCCGGGATCGCGCAGAACCAGCCGACGGCGACCGTCAGCAGCACCATCACGGTGATGCGGGGCTTGATCAGTTCGAGAAAGACTTCCGAGCGATCCGAGATGGCCGGTCGGCTCGCGGTGCGAAGGACGGTGCTCATGCCGGCAACGCCGGCGCGAGGCCGGCCTCCCGGGGAGTCCGGCGCGCCGCCGGCTGGAGGTCAGAATCCACCGGAGCCTCCGACGCGGACCGCCAGCGAGACCACGGCGAGCATCGCGACGGCCACGAGGGACCAGATCGTCTCTCCGGTCGCGCGCGAGTCCGCGGCCCCGGCGCCCTGGCGCGCGGTCCACAGGGAGAGGGCCAGCGCGGCGACGAACAGGCCGGCGACCAGCGGCGTCTCGAGCGAAGAAAGCATTTCCACCAGTGCCACGACTTGCAGTTCGGCTGCCGCCTCCGACGTTGCGACGCTAGCCCTCGCGGGTCTTAGTTGCCAGCGAAGGAAAACTCGACGGTCGCCGTCTCGTCTTCCTCGACCTCGATCCGGCTCGAACGGATTCCGAGCGTCTCGTGCCAGGCCTCGATCGTGTAGTCCCCCTCCGGGAGCGGGGGAAGCACGAAGCTGCCGTCCGCGGCCGAAACGGCGAAGAACGGATGGTCGAACACGCCCACGAAGGCCGACATCCACGGATGCACGTCGCACTTCAGCTTGACGGCCACTTCCGGCGAGGCGAACGAGCGCCGGACGCTGGCGCCGCGTCCGGGCATCGCGACGCGGAACGACGGGTTGGAGTTCGCCCTGGCGCTCACGTTGTAGAACGACGGATCCGAGTTGTGCAGGTCGATCTCCTGCCCGGCGCGCACCGCGATCACGTGCGGAACGAACATGCAGCCCTTCTGCTCGATGCGCACGGCTTCGTCGGGGGTCGCCCACCGCGTCTTCCCCGGCAAGCCGGATTTCACGTGAACGAGGACGTTGGCCAGTCCGCCGGACGGGTCGACGAGCAGGGAATCGGAAGGCCGGCCCTTGGGGTAGAGGCGGTCGCAGGCCGGGTCGAGCGTCATGTAGAGCGACGCCGGAGCCGGCGGGGGGCCTTCGAAACGCACGCGCCCGCGGACGATGCCGGTGTCGCCGGCATCGGCGTCGAGGGCGGGCGCGGTGGCCACGAGAAGGGCGAGCACGGTCGCCCGTACCGCGCGCGTGCGCGCCTGGCGGCGCGGTCGGCGGGAACGGGCGACCGTCGCTTGTGGACCGGAGCGGCTCACGCCTTCGGAATGTAGCCCTTGTCCTCGAGGTAGTGGAGGATCACGGCCAGGCTCTGTTCCGGCGTCTGTCCGGTCGTTTCGACGACCAGCTCGGGATTCTCCGGCGCCTCGTACGGCGCGGAGATGCCGGTGAACTCGGGGATCTCGCCGGCGCGCGCCTTCTTGTAGAGGCCCTTCGGGTCGCGCTTCTCGCACTCGTCGAGGTCGCACTTCATGTAGACCTCGATGAAGCAGCCTTCCGGCATCGCCTTGCGCGCGATCTCGCGATCGGCCCGGTACGGCGAGATGAACGCGGTGACGTTGACGACGCCGGCGTCGGTGAACAGCGCCGCGACTTCGCCGATGCGGCGGATGTTCTCGGTGCGATCCTTCGGCGAGAAGCCGAGGTCCTTGTTGAGGCCGTGGCGGATGTTGTCGCCGTCGAGCACGAAGCCGCGCACGCCGCGCTCCCAGAGCGCCTTCTCGAGCAGGTTCGCGACCGTCGACTTCCCGGAGCCGGAAAGGCCGGTCAGCCACACGGTGCACCCGCGGTGGCCGCTGATCGCTTCGCGCTCGGAGCGCGAGACGGTGGTCTGATGCCAAACGATGTTCTGCGATTTCGGTTGCGTCATGGTCGTCCTGCTTTCTGTTGCTGCAAAATAAGACGAGGGCGCGCCCATCGGGTGCGCCCCGTCAGAATTTCATCGGATCGACCGCCGCGCCTGTTCAGCGCGTCGGTTCGAGACGTTTGCCGTACGTGACCTGGCCTTTGTCGATTCGCAGCGAGAATCCGCAGTCAGGATTCACGCAAACCCAGGCTTTGTAGAGGACCGAGGCACCGTCGGTGCCGTAGTCGGAGAGCGGGACGAGAGTGCCGTGGTCGCACTTCATGCACTTGGGATACTCCATCTCCACAACTCCCTTCACCACCCAAGCTCCCTCTCGAACCTTTCCGGCGAACGGGTCGCCGGAGCCGGGGAATCAGCCAGGCAGCCCTGCGCCGGATCGGGAATATCCAGACGGCGCGGGACCGTACCGCACGTCCCCCAGCCGGTCAAGGACCCGAACTGGGGGGAGTCGATCAGGAATTCTGGCGCTGGGCGCGACGCATGGCCTTGCGGCGCTTGCGCTCGGCCTCCTGGCGCTTGCGCTTGCGACGAACGCTCGGCTTTTCGTAGAAGGCGCGAACCTTCATCTCCTTGAACACACCTTCGGCGGCGAGCTTCTTCTTGAGCACCCGCATGGCGCGCTCGAGAGAGCCATCGACACGTACCTCCATCCGTCACTCCTTTCGTATTGGCGTCCGGCATCGAGGCCGGGAATCGCCCACGCGAACCGACGGAGACTAGCCGATCGCCGGGGGAACGCCAACGGT
>CAYYZO010000008.1:0-46069 GCA_964476185.1 uncultured Myxococcales bacterium | reverse complement strand
CGGGCTGCGAAGCCGGCACCGCGAGGGCGTCGTTCAGGGGGTCGCCAGATAGTCGCGGAACTCGGCCTTCTGCAGCAGGTTCTCGACGGCTTCCGAGATCGCCGAGCTGAAGTTCTTGGTCGCGTTGATCCCGGCCGCCTCGCCCCAGGTCGAGACCTTGGTCGCGCCGAGGGTGGCGTCGAGGGACACCGATCCCCGCGTCATGCCGAACCCCGGCGTCCAGGTCGGGCCGGTCACCTCGAGCACGACCGGCTTGCCTCCCGCGCCGACGGCGACGCCCTTCTGTTCGAGCGCGCCGGTTGCCAGCGTGATGGCGGTCTGCGTGAACTCCTGCAGATCGGCCTGCTGGTTGCCTTCCATCCGCGCCATGTAGGAGCGCGAGAAGCCGTTCACGAGCTCGACCTTCGCGCCGGCCGGCAGCGCAGGCACCTTGTCGGCGGCGACGGGGTAGAGCTTCGGGTCGGTGGGAATCGTGAAGACACAGCCGGCAGCGAGGCTGACGGCAACGAGCAGGCAGCCTGCGCCGAGGCGCCGAAGGATCGAACCGGTCACGGATGAATTCCCCCTCGTACGATGCGCCGCGCGTGGTGCCCTCGACAGGACTCGAACCTGTGCACCCGGCTCCGGAGGCCGGTGCTCTATCCACCTGAGCTACGAGGGCGCCCGCGCGATCGTCGTTGCGGCGAGCCGGCGGCCCGCGCAACGGATCGCTCATATCTGCTGCCGGGCGGAACTGGAAATCGGCGGCGACGGGAACGGCTCCCGGACGTCGCGGGCAGCGGAGGGTTCGACGGCGGGAAGCGTGCGTCAGGCCGAGGCGTCGCGTAAGGCAAGGCGCGCCATCACGCCGAGCGCCTCGTCGTGGATCGCGCCGTTGGTGGCGAGGATTCGCGGTAGCCAGGGATCGTACGGTCCGCCGTCGAAGTCGGTCACGCGTCCGCCGGCCTCCTCGAGGATCAACCAGCCGGCCGCCGTGTCCCACGGATGCAGCTTCCACTCCCAGAACCCGTCGAAGCGGCCTGCGGCCACGTAACACAGGTCCAGGCTGGCCGACCCGAAACGCCGCACGTCCTGCGCCGCGCGGAGGAACTCCCGGAAGTACCCGAGGTAGAGGTCGGTGTGCTCGCGCCGGTCGTACGGGAAGCCGGTGACGAGCAGCGCTCGATCCAGTTCCGCCACGCGCGAGACGGCGAGGCGCCGGTCGCCGAGGAACGCCCCGCTTCCTCGTTCGGCGAGGAACAGTTCGTCCTTGGAGGGGTCGTAGACGGCTGCCGAGCGCGCGGCGCCGTCGTCCAGAAACGCGATCGAGACGGCGAAATGGGGAAGGGCGTGCACGAAGTTCGTCGTTCCGTCGAGCGGGTCGACGTACCAGCACGGGCCGGCCACCGCGGCCTGGCCCACGTCCTCCTCGGCGACGATCGTGTCCGCCGGGAACGCGCGGCGAATGCCGTCGACGACGATCGCCTGGGCGCCGCGATCGACGTCCGTGACGAGGTCGACGGCCGACTTGAACTCGACGTTCCGGCTCTCCCCGAAGGCCCGTCGGATGAACGCGCCGGCTTCGAGCGCGAGTTCGCGGGCGAGACGCGTCCGGTCGAGCACGCGCGGTTGTTGTCACGCGTCGCGGAGACCGTCAAACTTCGAGCGCTTTGGCTGCGTTCCGTTCCTCCAGCGTCGTGGTGCGCGCACCCGCGAAAGTGAACCTCTCGCTGCGGGTGCTCGGCCGCCGCGCCGACGGCTACCACGACCTCGACACGCTGATGTTCCCGGTGTCGTTGTACGACACCCTGCGCGTGTCGGCGCGCCCGGCTCGCGGCGCGTCGGTCGCCTGCACGGTGAGCGGCCCGGAGAAGGTCCCCGGCGGCTCGTCGAACCTGGCCGCCCGGGCGGCCACCGGGGTGCTCGAGCGGCTCGGGGTCGCGGCGCGGGTCGCGGTGCACGTGCGCAAGGAGATCCCGTTCGGCGCGGGACTCGGCGGTGGAAGCAGCGACGCCGCCGCGGTGATCCGTTGCCTGCCCGGGATGCTCGGGCGGCGGCTGGCGGCGGACTCCGGGTTCGATCTGGCGCGTTCGCTGGGCGCCGACGTGCCGTTTTTCCTGGCCTGCCGGCCCGCCCGGGCGACCGGGATCGGGGATGTGCTGTCCCCGTTGCGGCGCGGGCCGCGCGGGACGCTGGTGCTCGTCGTACCCGACGAGCGAGTGAACACGGCCTGGGCCTATCGGCACGCGCTGCCGCGCTTGACTTCCGGCCGGGGCGCTTCTAATACCCGCGCTTTCGCGCGCCGCCTCGATGCCGTGGAGACGTGGTTTTTCAACGACTTCCAGAGCGGCGTCGAACGATCCGTGGCATCCGTGCGGCGCTCGCGGGAACGCCTCGAGGCTCTCGGCGCGCGGGCCGCGGTGATGTCCGGCAGCGGATCGGCCGTTGCCGCGGTGTTCGCCGACCCGGCGAGCGCGCGGGCGGCGGCGGGCCGGTACGACGGGCCCGGCAAGGTCTTCGTCGTGAAGGTGATCCACGGCGTCCCGAGGCCTCTCCGGCACGGGCGCTGAAGGCGGGACGCGGCAGTCTCACCGAGTCGTGGGCGGACCGGTCGGCGTGGTGGGCGGTCGCCAAGTGGTAAGGCACCGGATTTTGGTTCCGGCATCCGAAGGTTCGAATCCTTCCCGCCCAGTGCCGACGCATGGAATTGAGGACGGCCGGGCGCAGGAACAGTCGAGATCGTGAACGGAATGAACTCGATCCAGGTCTTCGCGGGCAACGCGAGCGCGGCGCTCGCCGACGACATCTGCGCGCATCTCGGCATGTCGCGCGGCCGCGCGGACGTGAAGCGATTCAGCGACGGCGAGATCTTCGTCGAGATCCACGACAACGTTCGCGGGGCCGACGTCTTCGTGGTGCAGTCCACGTCGACGCCCGGCAACGACCACCTGATGGAGATGCTGCTGATGCTCGATGCGCTCAAGCGCGCATCGGCCGGACGCGTCACCGCCGTCGTCCCGTACTACGGGTACGCGCGGCAGGACCGCAAGGTTTCCCCGCGCGTGCCGATCAGCGCGAAGCTCGTCGCGGACCTCATCGTGACCGCCGGCGCCTCGCGCGTGATGACGATGGAACTGCACGCCGGGCAGATCCAGGGCTTCTTCAACGTTCCCGTCGACAACCTTTACTCGAACCCGGTGCTGCTGCCGCACATCTCGCAAGCGGTCGACGGCATGCCGCTCGCCGTGGTTTCCCCCGACGCCGGCGGTGTCGAGCGCGCCCGCGCCTACGCCAAGCGCCTCGACGCGACACTCGCGATCATCGACAAACGCCGCGTGCGCGCGAACCAGGTCGAGGAAATGCGGATCATCGGCGACGTGACCGGGTGCGCGGCGGTGATCATCGACGACATGATCGACACGGCGGGTACGGTCTGCGCGGCGGCAAGCGCGATCATCGAGGCCGGCGCGAAACGCGTGCTCGCCTGCACCACGCACGGTGTCCTGTCGGGGCCCGCGATCGACCGGATCACCGAGTCGCAACTCGACATGGTGATCACCACGGACACGATCGCCCCGCGCGACACGGTCAGGAACAATTCGAAGATCCACATCGTCCCCGTCGGGCCGTTCATCGCGGAAGCGATCCGGCGCACCCACCAGGAAGAATCCATCAGCTCGCTCTTCGAGTGAGCCCGCCAGAGGAAAACGTCCATGCGTAGCATCGAACTCAACGTCGTCTCCCGTCCCGCCGGCGAATCCCCGCGCCGCCTGCGCAAGTCCGGATCGCTTCCCGGTGTGCTCTACGGCGCCGGCGCGGACAGCATCTGCGTGAAGGTCGACGCGCACGAGTTCGCCAAGAGCGGGCTGGCCAGCCACGGCGCCCACCTGATCAAGCTGCGCTCGGTCGAGGCTGCCCTCGACCAGGGCCTCGCCCTGGTGCAGGCGATCCAGGGACACCCGGTTTCCGGCACGCCGATCCATGTCGATTTCCTGCGCGTCGACGCGACGAAGCCGGTCACGGCCAGCGTGGCCCTCGCGTTCGTCGGCAAGGCGAAGGGCATCATCGAGGGCGGCATCCTGCAGCCGGTGCGTCGCGAACTGGAGGTGCGCGCGCTGCCTTCGGCGCTGCCGGAACAGATCGAGATCGACGTGACGCCGCTCGGGGTCCACGACGCGCTCCACGTGGCCGACCTGACGCTGCCCGCGGGCGTCGAGGCCATCTTCCAGGAGAACTTCACGATCGTCTCGGTGCTGCCGCCGACGGTCGAGGCGCCCACCGATACGGGCGCCGAGGCGGGCGCCGAAGGCGCTGCGGCGACGCCGGCCGCGAGCTGATCGTGACGGGCCCGCCCGGAGCGGGGCCTCGCGTGGAGTTCTGCGTCGCTGGACTCGGGAACCCGGGCGAGGGATACAGCCAGACGAAGCACAACATCGGCTTTCGAGTCGTCGATGTGCTGGCCGCCCGATGGGGCGTCGACATCCGGCGTACGGAATTCCGTGCGCTGACGGCTGAGGGGATCTTCGGCCGTTCCATGGTGTTGCTGATGAAACCGCAGACCTACATGAACGCGAGCGGCCGCTCGGTCGCACCTGCCTTGGCGCAGCACGGAGTTCCTCCGGAACGCTGCATCGCCGTTTACGACGACCTCGACCTGGACCTGGGCCGCCTTCGGGTGCGCCCCGACGGCAGCGCCGGCGGGCACCGCGGCGTCGCTTCGCTGATCGACGAGCTCGGCACCCCGAATTTCCCGCGCGTGCGCGTCGGCATCGGGCGCCCCCCGGCAGGTTCCGGCGTGGTCGAGTACGTGTTGTCGCCGTTCGCAGCGGCCGAGGAAGAAGCCGTGACCGGAACCATCGAACGCGCCGCCGACGCCGTCGAGTGCATTCTGGAACGCGGCGTCCTGCCGGCCATGCAGGCGTTCAACGGTCGCTGAAGGTTCGGGTCCCGATGCCGCTGCTGCTCATTCTCTACCTGGCCCCCGTTCTCGCCCTCGCGTTGTTCTGGCGAGCCTGGCGGCGTCTCCCCGACGCGCCCGTCTGGAAGACGCTCGTCGCGGCGGGCCAGGGCCGCATCGCGATGCTGCGCGGCACCGCGGGCGCCGGCTTCTTCGCGACCGCGGTCGTGGCAGCGACCTCCGGCGCGAGCGGTGCGCTGGCGTTCCTCGTCGGCGTGACGCTGGTCGTCGTCTCGAGCGCATTGGCGATCGCCTCGACGGCGGCTCTCCAGGCCGAAGCCGGTTCGCCGGACACGGTGACGACCGGCGGCGGCAAGACGGCTCTCGGCCAGGTCCTGTCGGCCTCGAGCGTCGGCGCGCTCGGCGCGCTTGCCTGGTTCTTCGCCGACCCCGCTGGCGTCGTGGTGCTGGCCGCTTTCGCGGCGGGCGTGTCGTCGGCCGCGTTGTTCCTCGCGATCGCGCTCGGCCCCCGACCGTCGGCGTCCCGGGCGACGCAGGTCGGGTTCCCGGTCCACTCGCACCTGGCAGCGGTCGCCGCGGCGATGATGTTCGCCGCGACGGCGGAACCGGACGCGTTGCTGTCGCTCGGCGGCTTGCTGGCGGAGACCGAGACCCTGCGCAGCGAACTGCTGCTGTTGCCGGTCGCCGTGACGGTGATGTCGCCGCTGGTCGCGCTCTTCTGCGTTCCCGCCGCGGCGATGCTGGCCGGACGCGATTCGACCGCCGGGTCGGTTGGACTCGAGCGGTTGTCGGCCCTGATGCTCGGCTTCGCCGCGGTGCTCCTCGTGGGGCTGGCCGGGCTCGCCTGGATCGCGGCCGGCGCGTTCGTGCTCGGGCTTCTGGCTCGCCAGGCCGCGGTGCTCGCCGGACATCTGTCGGAGCGCTCTCCGTTCCGCGGCCGGCGCGAGACGCCGACGCTGGTCTCCACGCTCGTGTCCGCGGCTGCGCTGGTCTGCGGCGAGCGGCTGGCCGGGGGATACGGGGCGACGCTCGCCGCGCTCGGCATGACGGCGGGCTTTGCGTCGGCCTGCGCCGCGGCGTCCACGGGGGCGGTTGCGTCCCGGGCAGCGGGGGCCGGTCCGGACGTGGGCGAAGCGGCCGCGACGATCGCGGCCACGCTGGCGCTGCTCGTCGTCGTCTCTCCCGTCCTCGTCGCGGAGACCGCGCAGCGCGGACTCCCGCTGGCGTTCGTCGTCACCGCGGCGCCGGCGCTGCTCGCCGGCGTGCTGGCCGGTTCGGCCTGTGCGGCGGCGGTTGCGGCGCGCTTCACGGTGACGGGGGAAGAGACGGAGGCCGTCACCGCTGCAGCGCGTGCGGTCGTGATCGCCGCGGGGCTCCCGGCTGCCGCGGGCCTCGTGCTCGGGGCCGGCGCGGCCGTCGGCGTGGCGCTGGGATTCCTCGCGTGGTCGGCGGTGTCCTCCGCCGCGGAAGAGCCCTCCGGCGACGGGGCGCGGATGCCGCGCGACGTGCTGCTCGCGTGCGGCCGGACGATGGCCATCGTCGCCGTGGTCGCCGTGCCCGCCATGACGTGAGCGAAGACTGATCGAAGGATCCGGATCGACGGGAACACGAACGACAACAGGCAACGAAGAGGAAGGAGAACGACATGCGTCCATACGAAACCATGGTGGTGCTGCGCACCGACCTCGGGGAGGAAGCCGACCGGCTGCTGACCCGATTCGAGAACGTGATCTCCGCCGAGGGCGGCAAGATCGACGAGAAGCGGGACTGGGGCGTTCGCGACCTCGCGTACCCCATCGGCAAGCAGAAACAGGGCCACTATCACCTGTTCGAATACCAGGCCGAGCCGCAGACGGTGAAGGAGCTCGAGCGCAACCTTCGCATCGTCGAAGGCGTGCTGCGCTTCGTCAGCGTCCAGCAGGAGCACACCGGCCTGCCCGAGCCGCGCGTGCGCGAGCACTACGACCGGCGCGACGTGCCGCTGAGCGAGATGCGCTCGGGCGGTCGCGAGGCGGAGGCACCGGCCGCGGAAGCGGCCGTCCAGGAAACCGAGACGAGCGGCGAGGCGCCGCAGGAAACGACGGAGGTTCAGGGATGAGCGAGATGGAAGACAGGGAATCCAGGGGACGCGGGGACGACCGTGGGCGCGGGGACGACCGCGGCGGAGCGGGGGCGCGCGAGCGTCGTCCGCGTGGTCGCTTCGGACGCTCGCGCGGCCGGCGTCGCGTTTGCCGCTTCTGCGCCGAGAAGTCGCTGCCGCTCGACTACAAGTGGACCGAGGTGCTCGAGACGTTCGTCAGCGAGCGCGGACGCATCGTGCCGAGCCGCACGACCGGCACCTGCGCGAAGCACCAGCGCAGCCTCACCATCGCGATCAAGCGTGCGCGCAACGCCGCGCTGCTGCCGTACTCGGCTGGCTGAGCGGCCGGGAACAAGGGAGATCGATCATGGAAGTGATCCTCAGAGAAGACGTCCCGTCGCTCGGCATCATCGGCGACGTGGTCAAGGTGAAACCGGGCTACGCCCGCAACTACCTCTTTCCGCAGGGGCTCGCCGTGCCCGCCGACCGTCGCAACCTCGCCCGGCTCGAGCACGAGAAGGCGCTGATCGAGCTGAAGAAGCAGCGCGAGCGGGGCACGTTCGAGCGCATGGCGCAGTCGCTCGGCGGCTTGAAGCTCGAGATCGAGGCGCGTGCGGGCAAGGGCGGCAAGCTGTTCGGCTCCGTCACGAACATTGACGTACATCGGCTCATCGTCGAGAAAGGACTCGAGATCGACCGGCGTCGCATCGAGCTGAAGGAGCCGATCAAGGAGATCGGCGACTTCCGGGTGCTGATCCGCGTCGGTCAGGACATCACGACCACGGTTGCGCTCGTCGTGAAGCCCGCGGGCGGCATGCTCGAGGGCGGCGACGACGACGCAGCCGAGGATCATGGCGAGGCCGGGGAGCCGACCGCCTAAGGGGAGTGCCGCATGACGAACGCGGGGTTCGTGGTTTCCGGGGTGCTTTCACTGGTCCTGGGGATCTGCCCCGCGTTCGCCGAGGCTCCGGCCGGGTTACCGGCCGACGCCTCGGGGTCGGCCTCCGCGACCCCACCGGGTTTGCCGGCCGACGCCTCGGGCTCGTCCTCCGCGACGCCGCCAGGCCTGGCCGGCGTCGCTCCCGGCCGGACCATCACGAAGGAGAACGCCGAGGTCGCCCAGGACGTCGTGTCGCCCGGCGTGCTGTGGGCCGTGCGCAACGGCATGGACCTGCGCATCGTTCCCTACGAGCGGATCCCGATCCCGTCGGCCTACCAGAAGGCGACGGAAGCGTTCTCGGGGCAGGTGACGCTCGACGACCGCAACATGCTGCAGAACTGGGTGGCTGGCAGGCCGTTCCCACGGCTCTCGGCGGACGACCCCAAGGTCGCCGTCAAGATCATGTACGATTTCCTGCACACCCACTATTTCACCGACGACCTGAACCTTCATCTGGTCGATGCCGACACCGGTTCGCTCTACATCGACGCCAACGGCAACCGTCACTACAACGTCGAGCGGCATTTCGTCGCCGATTGGGTCCGGATCCTCCCGTTCTCCGGTCGCCTGCACCACGAACCGAAGCCGCTCATTCCGAACAACGCCGATCAGGCGTTTCGCAAGTCGGGACTCTATCCACTGATCGAGCCATTCGACCTGAAGGGCGTGGGCGGAATCAGCACCCGGTACATCGACCAGGGGCGCCAGGACGACACCTGGCTTTACCTGCCGACGCTCCGCCGCGTTCGGCGCCTCTCGAGCGCGCAGCGCAGCGACGCGTTGTTCGGACAGGACATCGACGTCGATTCGTACGGCGGCTACGCAGGCCAGATCCCGTGGTTCGAATGGAAGCTCCTCGGCGAGAAGCCGATGCTCGCGTCACTGCACGGCACGCGCCTGCCGCCGGAAACGTGCCCGAAGGACGGCGGGATGACGTTCTGTGAGCCCTGGGAGATGAGGCCCTCGGTCTGGATCCTCGAAGGTCGACCGAAAGTCGCGAACTATGCTTACTCGAAGCGCGTCATCTTCGTGGACAAGGAGTCGAACTTCATCGTCTACTCGGATCTCTACGACCAGAACGAGGAACTCTGGAAAGTCGTGATGCAGAGCATGCGCACCTCGACGAGGCCGAATCCGAAAGTCGCCTACGAGTACCCGGAGCCGCGGATGTTCATCTACGCGTTCAGCGTGATCGACATGCAGCTGATGCACGGGACGCGCGCCGCGATCCCCGGCCTCGCGTTCCAGAACGAGCCGGGCTGGTACATCGACGTCGGCTTCGACAAGCCGCAGTCGGCCGGAGAGGAGTGGTTCAAGGTCGCGAGCCTGATCGCGGCCGGCCGCTGAAGCGGCGACCCGACCGGCGAGCTCCGGACGCCTACTCGGGCGGTTCCGGCCGGCTGGCCGCCAACTCGTCCGGCGGCGCGGGGAGTTCACGGACGACCGGGGCGACGGGCTCCGGCGCCCCGGTCGGATCGCCCCCCGGGACGTCCCGCAGTTCGAGCAGTCGCTCGCGGTAGATCGAGACGATCGACAGGAAGGCCGCGATCGTCGCCGGCCCGGCGAACACGCCGACGAAGCCGAAGGTCTGCAGGCCGCCCAGGATGCCGAAGAACAGCAGCGGCGTCGGAAGCTGGGCCGCGCCGCCGATCACCAGGGGGCGGACGAAGTTGTCGACGGAAGAAACGACGGCGCCGCCCCAGGCGAGGAGCATGGTCCCGCGAACCCAGTCGCCGCCGAGGAAGAGGCCGATGGCGACCGGAAGCCAGAGGAAGGCGGAGCCGCCGACCGGAAGGAACGCCATCCCGAAGCAGATCACCGACAGAAGGAGCGCGAACGGCACGCCGAGGGCCCAGAACGCGCCGAACAGCAGGACGGCCTGCAGCAGCGCCGTCGCGGCCATGCCCTGCACGACGGCGAGCAGGGTGTTTTGCAGGCGCTCGAACAGGCGGCGCCGGTCGCGCGCATCCATCGGCAGCGATTCCTCGAGGTACTCCATGAGCCCTGCGCCGTCGCGAAACGCGAAGAACAGCGTGAACACCAGGATGCCGAGCCCGACGAGGAACCCGATCACGTTCTTCGCGACCTGGGCGGCGTTCGCGGCCGCGAACTCGCTGAGCCAGCGCAGGCCCGAGAGGCCGAGCGACGTCGGGTCGACGTCGGTGCCGGCCATCTTGTCGCGGACCCAGTGCCAGATCGGCTCGACGAGCCAGTGGTGGCTGAGGTCGTCGACCACCTGGACGCGGTTCTCGACGATGTAGGCCGCGGCCCGGTGGTAAGCGGCCAGCGCCTCGCTCGCGACGACGCTCGTCAGCAGCAGGGACGGAATGACCGCCAGCGCCAGGACGGCCAGCGTCATCAGCCCCGCGACGAGGCTCGGGCGGTTCGGCAGGAGGCGAAGCAGCAGCACGTAGATCGGGTGGAAGACCGCGGCCAGCACGCAGGCCCACGCGATCGGCGTCGCGTAGGGCCACAGCAGGACCGCCACCAGCGCGACGATCCCGGCCAGGGCCAGGACGAGGAAGACCGTCGCGAAGGGGTCGCGGCGCTGCATCGGGGGACATCCTACGGCGGCCGCGATCGGCGAGCGAGCGGCGCCGGTCGTGCCCACGGGCGCGGGCATCGCTCCCCGCGCCCGAAAACCAGCGCGGCGACGCCCACTTCGGTTGACTCCCCGTCGCGGCGTTGTTAGCAGGGCCGGTCCGCTCGCCTCGGGGACGTCCCCGAGGCGATCATCGTAGGCGCGTAGCTCAGCGGGAGAGCACTACCTTGACACGGTAGGGGTCGGCGGTTCGATCCCGCCCGCGCCTACCACGTTTTTCCAGGACCTCCCCGAGGTCCGCAGCAGCAAGCCGCGACTGATCGCGGCAAGTCGCAGAAGGAGCAGAGAAGGACCGACACGAACCGGGACAGGGGCAGGGCGCAGCCGGATCGGCTGGGCCGGGACACGGGCGGCCGTCGGCCGCAGTCCTCCGCAAAATGCACCCGAGCCGGGATCCGGCCGGGATGCTCCCCGAACTGGCGAGCGCGACTCGCCGACCTCACCCGGACAAGACGGTCGCTCGAGCGGGACGCGCATGTCGAACCAGATCACCGTCAGCCTTTCCGGCGACGGCGCTCGAACCATCCCCGCGGGCACGCCCGCGCGTGAGCTCCTCGGCGGCAAGGTCGCCAAGCTCGCGATCGGGGTGATGATCGACGGCCGGCCCCGCGATCTCTCCACCGAACTGGTGGAGGATTGCTCTCTCGCTCCGATTCTTCCCGACAGCGAAGAAGGCCTCGAGTTGCTGCGGCATTCGAGCGCGCACCTGCTGGCCCATGCGGTCAAGCGCCTGTTCCCCGAAGCGCAGGTCACCATCGGCCCCGTCATCGAGAACGGCTTCTACTACGACTTCCAGTTCGACCGCGGCTTCGTGCCGGAGGACCTCGAGCGCATCGAGGCCGAGATGGCCAAGGTCGTCGCCGAGAACCACGAGGTGAAGCGCGAGGACTGGGCTCGCGACGACGCGGTCGCGCTGTTCCAGTCGATGGGCGAGTCGTTCAAGGCCGAGATCATCCGCGACCTTCCGGACGCGACGGTCGGCCTGTACCGGCAGGGCGACTTCGTCGACCTTTGCCGCGGGCCGCACGTGCCGTCGACCGGGAAGCTCGGCGCGTTCAAGCTGCTGAGCGTCGCGGGCGCCTACTGGCGCGGCGACGAGCGCAACCCGATGCTCCAGCGCATCTACGGCACCGCCTGGGCCGACCGGAAGCAGCTCGAGCAGCACCTGGCGCGCCTCGAGGAGGCGAAGCGCCGCGACCACCGCCGGCTCGGCAAGCAGCTCGGGTTGTTCAGCTTCCACCGCGAGGCGCCCGGCAGCCCGTTCTTCCACCCGGACGGCGCGCTCGTCTACAACCTGCTCGTCGAGTACATCCGCGGTCTCTACCGCCGTTACGGCTACGGCGAGGTCATCACGCCGCAGGTCCTCGACGTGGATCTCTGGCACCAGTCGGGCCACTACGAGAACTATCGCGAGAACATGTACTTCACGTCGGTCGAGGACAGGGACTTCGCCGTCAAGCCGATGAACTGTCCGACCCACTGCCTGATGTACGGCGAGGACCTGCACTCCTACCGCGAGCTGCCGATCCGCTTCGCCGACTTCGGGCGGCTGCATCGGTTCGAGCGCTCCGGGACGATGCACGGCCTGACCCGCGTCCGCTCGTTCTGCCAGGACGACGCGCACATCTTCTGCGCGCCCGAGCAGATCCAGGAAGAGATCCGTTCGGTCATCGCGATGATCCGGCACATGAACGAGACGTTCGGCTTCGACCAGGCCCGCGTCTACCTCTCGACGCGTCCGGAGAAGTCGATCGGCTCGGACGAGATCTGGCGGACGGCCGAGGACGCGCTGCGCGAGGTGCTCGCGTCCGAGAACGTCGAATACCGCCTCAACGCCGGCGACGGCGCGTTCTACGGCCCGAAGATCGACTTCTGCGTGCTCGACGTGGTCGGCCGCGAGTGGCAGCTCAGCACCGTGCAGCTCGACTTCGCCCTGCCGGAGCGCTTCGACCTCCACTACGTGGACGCGGCCGGCGACAAGAAGCGCCCCGTCATGATCCACCGCGCGGTGCTCGGTTCGCTCGAGCGCTTCCTCGGGATCCTGATCGAGCACACCGCGGGGGCGCTGCCGCTCTGGCTCGCACCGACGCAGGTGCGGCTCGTGACCGTGACCGACCGCCAGAACGAGTTCGCAGGCGAGGTTGCCGAGCGCCTGCGCCGCGAGGGCTTCCGCGCCAGGGCGGACCTTCGCAACGAGAAGCTCGGCTTCAAGATCCGCGAGGCCCAGCAGGCCAAGATTCCGGTGGTCGCCGTCGTCGGCGACAAGGAAGTCGAGGCCCGCACCGTGGCGCCGCGCCTGCTCGGGGGCGAGCAGGTCGAACCGATGACCATCGACGCATTCGCCGAATGGCTGCGCGAGCGCAGCCGGGCCGGCGATGGAGGTGTACCATAGCCAAGAGTCAGGACTTCAGAATCAACAACGAGATCCGTGCCCGCGAGGTTCGGCTGATCGACAGCAAGGGCGAACAACTCGGCATCATGTCGATGGCGGACGCCCGCGAGATCGCCGAACAGCGGCAGATGGACCTCGTTGAGGTCGCCGGCGACGCGACGCCACCCGTCGTGCGCATCATGGACTTCCACAAGTTCCGCTACGAGGAACGCAAGAAGGTCCAGGAATCGCGCAAGAAGAGCACTTCCTCGTCCCAACAGATGAAGGAAGTGAAGATGCGTTCGCGCACCGAGGCCCACGACATCGAGTTCAAGACCGGTCACATCAAGCGCTTCCTCGCCGCCGGGCACCGCGTGAAAGTCACGGTGTTCTTCAAGGGTCGCGAGATCACCAGGCCCGACATGGGCAAGGCGATGCTGCAGAGGGTGCTGGGCACGATCTCCGATGTCGCTCAGGCGGAAGGGGAACCGCGGCTCGAGGGCCGCAACATGTCCGTGATCGTGGTTCCGGTGAAGACCGCCCCCGTCAAGACCGCAGCCAAGGGAGAGCGAAATGCCGAAGTGTAAGACGAAACGAGGTGCCGCCAAGAGATTCTCGGTGACGGGAAGCGGCAGGATCAAGCGAAGCAAGGCGTACCACCGCCACCAGTTGAGCGCGAAGACCCGCAAGCAGAAGCGCAATCTTCGTCACTCGACGACGGTCGCCGGCGTGGACGAGAAGCAGATCAAGCGCATCCTGCCGGGTAGCTGAGGAGCGCCGAGAGCGCGACGTTGAACGGGGCAGGCGCGCGAGAGCGCGACGTTGAACGGAGCAGGAGCGCGAGAGCGCGACGATGAACTGAGGAGAACGACCCATGCCGAGAGTCACACGAGGAACGAAGGGCCACCGTCGCCACAAGAAGATCCTGAGCATCGCGAAGGGCTACGTCGGCGGCCGCAAGCTCTACCGCCAGGGCCGCGAGACCGTCGAGAAGGGCCTGACCTACGCCTATCGCGACCGCAAGGTCCGCAAGCGCGAGTTCCGGGCCCTCTGGATCGTCCGCATCAACGCGGCGGCCCGCATCGAGGGGCTGACCTACGCGGCGCTGATGCACGGCCTGAAGCAGGCCGGCGTGGAGATCGACCGCAAGGCGCTCGCCGAGCTCGCCGTGAACGAGCAGGCGGCGTTCGCCGAACTCG
Source organism: uncultured Myxococcales bacterium (assembly GCA_964476185.1). Lineage (GTDB taxonomy): Bacteria > Desulfobacterota > Binatia > UBA1149 > CAITLU01 > DATNBU01. The sequence goes on along the minus strand of CAYYZO010000008.1, from coordinate 31,980 downwards.
TCCAGCTGGCCAAGTCGCGGCTCGCCGCCTGACGGGGACGCCCCCGTGACCACGGCCACCGAATCGCCGGAGCAGGTCGCGGCCGACGCCATCGCGTGCGTCGGCCGCGCCGCCGCGCGCGCCGAGCTCGAGCGGCTGCGCGTGGAGTTCCTCGGCAAGAAAGGAAGGCTGACGGGTGCGCTGCGCGCGCTCGCCACGCTGCCTGCCGGGGAGCGGCCCGCGTTCGGCCAGCGGGTCAACCGCGCGAAGGAAGAGGTCGACCGGGCGATCGTCGAGAAAGAGGCCGAGCTGAAGGCCACCGAGCGCGCGGCCGCGCTAGCGGGCGCTTCCGTGGACGTCACGCTTCCGGCGGCCGGCGTGCCGCTCGGCACGATCCACCCGATCTCGCGCACGATGGCGGAGATCTGCGAGATCCTCGGCGGCATGGGCTTCGAGATCGCCGAGGGACCCGAGGTCGAGGACGAGTACCACAACTTCGAGGCGCTCAACATCGCCGCGGACCACCCCGCGCGGGACATGCACGACACGTTCTTCGTCGAGGGCGGGCGAGTGCTCCGGACCCACACCTCGCCGGTGCAGATCCGCGTGATGGAGAACCGTCGCCCTCCCGTGCGCATCATCGCGCCGGGCGCGGTTTATCGACACGACGACGACGTGACGCACTCGCCGATGTTCCACCAGATCGAAGGCCTGATGGTGGATCGCGGGATCACGTTCGCGCACCTGAAGGGCGTGCTCACGGAGTTCCTTCGCCGCGTGTTCGGCCGCGACCTCGCCGTGCGGCTGCGCCCGAGCTTTTTCCCGTTCACCGAGCCGAGTGCGGAAGTCGACGTCGCGTGCGTCGTCTGCTCGCAGAAGGGGTCGGGCTGCCGCGTCTGCAAGGACACCGGCTGGCTCGAGATCCTCGGCGCGGGCATGGTCGACCCGGCCGTGTTCGACGCGGTCGGCTACGATCCCGAGGAGTTCAGCGGCTTCGCGTTCGGACTCGGCGTGGAGCGCATCGCGATGCTGAAGTACAGGATCGACGACATCCGCCTCTTCTACGGCGGCGACCTGCGCTTCTTGCGCCAGTTCTGAGGACCCGGATCGCGTTGCGCCCCGGCGGGGACGCGGCGCGCGTCCCGAAGGAACGCGAACGCGTGACCACCTGACAGGAATCCCATGCGACTTTCGTATCAATGGCTCGGCGAACTCGTCGAGGGCCTCCCCGACGTGGAAGAGCTCGCCCGCCGCCTGACGATGGGCGGCATCGAGGTCGAGGCGATCCTCCGGCCGGCGCACGCCTACGGGGACCGTCTCGTCGTTGCCCGCATCGTAGAGATGGGGCAGCACCCGAACGCCGACCGCCTGACTGTCTGCAAGGTCGACGACGGAAGCGGGGAGATTCGCACGATCGTCTGCGGCGCGAAGAACCACCGCGCGGGCGACACGGTCGTGCTGTCGCGCGTGGGGTGCGAGCTTCCCGGCGGACTCACGATCAAGAAGAGCAAGCTTCGGGGCGTCGAGTCCGAGGGCATGCTCTGCTCGGCCGCCGAACTCGGCATCGCGGATCCGGGCGAGGGAATCCTCGTCCTCGAGCCGGGGCTCGAGCCGGGCCGCGAGGCGGCCGCACTGCTCGGCCTCGACGACACGATCCTGGAACTCGGCATCACGCCGAATCGCGGCGACTGCCTGAGCATGATCGGCCTGGCGCGCGAGGTGGCGGCCCTTTGCGATCTCCGGCTGCGAGCGCGTCCCGCCGCTCTCGATCTCGCGGATGGGGCTTCGCCGGTGAAGGTGGAAGTGCGGGATCCGGAAGCGTGCCCCCTCTACCACGGGCTCGTGCTGCGCGGCGTGACCGTCGGTCCATCGCCGACGTGGCTGCGCACGCGCCTTGCCGCCGTCGGGCTGCGGTCGATCAACAACGTCGTGGACGTGACGAACCTCGTGCTGATGGAGTACGGGCAACCGCTGCACGCGTTCGATCTTGCCCGGCTCGAGGGCCGCACGGTCGTCGTGCGGCGCGCGAGCGAAGGCGAGACGATCCGCACGCTCGACGAGCGCGACGTCCGGCTGGGTCCCGGCGACCTCGTGATCGCCGACGCCGCGGCCCCGGTCGCCGTGGCGGGCGTGATGGGCGGGGCGGCGTCGGCGGTCGGCCCGGAAACCACCGATCTTTTCCTCGAAAGCGCGTTGTTCGCGCCGGCCGTGGTGCGCCGCACCTCGAGGCGGCACGCGCTGCTGACGGACTCCTCCTACCGATTCGAGCGCGGGGTCGATCCCGCCGGCGTGCGCGAGGCGCTGCTGCGCGCGGCCTCCCTGCTCGCGGACGTTGCCGGCGCGAGCACGGAGGGCGGCGTCGTGCGCGTCGGCAGCGCCCAGGCCGGGGGAACGACGCTGCGGGTGCGCTCGGCCCGCGTGCGCGCGCTGCTCGGCAGCAGCGTCGGCGACGACAGGATCGGCGCCGTCCTGTCGGCGATCGGCGCACGGCCGGTCGCGCGGGACGGCGGGTTCGACGTGACGCCGCCGTCGCACCGGCACGACCTGCTGCGCGAAATCGACTTCGTCGAGGAAGTCGCGCGCGTGTGCGGTTACGACGCCATCGAGCCGGCGATGCCGCTCGTCCAGCTGCTGCCCGTCGTGGTCCCGGACCCGGTGCGCGCGGCCGCGGAGGTGCGGTGGCTTCTGTCCGGACTCGGCCTGCACGAGCACGTCGCGGTGTCGTTCACGTCGGAAGCCGACAACGCGCGCTTCCCGGGCCTCGCCACCGACGGCGCGAGCGTCGTCGTGCGCAATCCGCTGCGCGCCGACGCAACCGCTCTCGCGAAGAGCGCGATCGGTTGCCTCGTCGCGGCGCTGAAGACGAACGTGGCCGTGCAGGAACGTCGCATCGACCTGTTCACGCTGGCGCGCGTGTTCTCGGCGCACGATTCCGGCGAACCGCGGCAGCGCGAGGTCGTCGCGGGCTTGCTCTACGGTGCGCGCCCGGGCGCTCGCCCGGGACAGGAGGGGAAGCTCTCGTTCGCGGACCTGAGGGCCGTGGTCGAGAAGGTCCTCGGCGTCCTTGCTCCCGCCACGCCGGTCGAGGTGCGCGCGGTGGGCGACCGTCCGGAACTGCACCCGCGCGCCGCGGCCGAGGTTCGCGTCGCCGACCGGCCGGTCGGGATCCTCGGGCGGCTTCACCCGGACGTCTCGGAAGACTTGGAAATTACAGGAGAAATTTACGTCTTCGAAGTTGACTGCCGGGAAGCGGTCGCGTATAGACGCGCCCATCCGGGGCTGCAGCCGATCCCGCGGTATCCGAGCTCGGAACGGGACGTTTCGCTGCTCACGGACGCGCAGACGCCTTCGGGCGACGCGATCCGGGCCGTCGGGGAGCTGGACGAGCCCTGGATCGAATCGATCTCGGTGTTCGACGAGTACACCGGAGCCGGGATCGAGAGCGGCCGCAAGGCGCTGGGTTACAGGCTCGTGTACCGGGCCGCGGACCGAACGCTCACCGAAGCGGAGGTCACGCTGCTGCACGAGAAGGTAGTGGCACACCTGACCTCGCGATTGGACGCGCAGGTCCGGGTCTGAGATTTTCCGCGCTGCCGGAGGGGGCAGCCGCCGGAGGCGTCGCGCATGACCAAGGCCGAGATCGTCGAGCACATCTACGAGCGCGTCGGGTTCTCCAAGAAGGAGGCCGCCGAAGTCGTCGAATCGATCTTCGAAGTGATCAAGGCCCGGCTCGAGTTGGGCGAGAAGGTCAAGATCTCCGGCTTCGGCAACTTCGTCATCAACGAGAAGCGTCCCCGCAAGGGGCGCAACCCGCAGACCGGCGAGGAGATCGTGATCTCCGGACGTCGCGTGCTCTCCTTCAAGCCGAGCCAGGTCCTCAAGCGGACCATCAATTCGGAGGAGGAGGCTCAGCAGTGACCGAGCCCGGGAAGTTCGGAGACCCCGAGGGCGGCGAGCCGGACGGGGAGCGTTCGCAACGCGAAGAAGCTCCGGACGAATCGGGAGGCGAGGGCAACGACGACGCCGGCATCAGTGCCGATGTCGCCGCGCTGCTGGGCGACAAGCTCTATTTCAAGATCGGCGAGGTGGCCCGCATCGTCGGCGTCAAGCCGTACGTGCTGCGCTACTGGGAGACCGAGTTCAGCATCCTGAGGCCCGGCAAGACCCGCTCGAAGCACCGCCTGTACCGCCGTCGCGACGTCGACCTGCTCCTGAAGATCAAGGACCTGCTCCACACGCGCCGCTTCACGATCGAAGGCGCCCGCAAGAAGCTCCGCGAGGAATCCTCCGGCGGCGCCGCGCCGCAGCCGGCCGCGACCGGCGCGCTCGCCGAGATTCGCGAGGAACTCGCGCGGATCCGCGACTCGCTGAGCTGAGCGAAGCCGGGCTTCCCTCGTCGACCTCGTGCCCGCCGTGCCGATCCGTCCGTTCCTGCTGCTTGGCGCCGTGCTGCTGCCGTCGGTGTCCTCGGCGGCCGATCCCGAAGTCCTGGACAAGGCCGACACCGCATGGGTGCTCGTCTCGAGCGCTCTCGTGCTGCTCATGACCCCCGGCCTCGCGCTGTTCTACAGCGGCATGGTCCGCGCGAAGAACGTGCTCTCCTCGATGATGCACTCGTTCCTCGCGATGGGGCTGCTCAGCGTGCACTGGGTCGTGATCGGCTATTCGCTCGCGTTCGGCGAGGGAACCCCGGCGCTGAACCGATGGATCGGCGGCCTCGACCACGCGCTGCTCGCCGGGGTCTCGAACGAGGCGCTCTGGCCGGGCACCGGGATCCCGCAGAGCGCGTTCATGATCTTCCAGATGATGTTCGCGATCATCACGCCGGCGCTGGTCAGCGGCTCGATCGCCGAGCGGCTGCGGTTCCCGGCGTGGGCGGCCTTCCTGGTGCTGTGGGCGACGCTGGTCTACGCGCCGGTCTGCCACTGGGTCTGGGCGAGCGGCGGCTGGCTGTACGAGCTCGGCGCTCTCGATTTCGCGGGCGGGACCGTCGTGCACGTGAGTTCCGGCGTCTCCGCGCTGGCCCTGACCTTCGTCCTCGGTCGGCGCATCGGCTACCCGCACACCGCGATGAAGCCGCACAACCTGACGATGACCGTGCTCGGGGCAGGACTCCTGTGGTTCGGCTGGTTCGGGTTCAACGCCGGCAGCGCCCTCGGCGTCAACGCCGTCGCGGTGGGCGCGTTCGTGGTGACGCACGTCGCCGCAGCCACGGCGGCGGTCACCTGGTGCGCGCTCGAAGCCTGGCACCGCGGCAAGGCCAGCGCGCTCGGGTTCGCGTCGGGGGCGGTCGCGGGGCTGGTCGGCATCACGCCGGCCTGCGGCTTCGTCGGCATCGGCGGCGCGCTCGCCATCGGGGCGAGCGTCTCGGCGGTCTGCTACGGCGCGGTCCTGTGGAAAGGCCGCCTCGGGTACGACGACTCGCTCGACGCGTTCGGCGTGCACGGCGTGGGCGGCGCCTGGGGCGCGATCGCGACCGGCGTGTTCTGCCTCGCTTCCCTCACGCCTGACGGCAAAGGCGGGCTGCTCGACGGCAACGTCGGCCGCCTCGGGGTCCAGGCGGTCAGCGTTGCGGCGACGTTCGCGTACGCGTTCGTCGTGACCCTGCTGATCGCACGGCTGCTCGATGCGACGATCGGACTGCGGGTCAGCGAAGAAGACGAACGCATCGGCCTCGATCTCGTCGCCCACGGCGAGACCGGCTACGACCACTGACTCCGCAGCGCAAGGCGATCCGTACCCGATCGACCTGACGTGCGGCCGGCCCCGCGGAGTCGTCCGGCAAGGCTGCGCGGACTTCGGCGTGAGATCCCAGGGTCCTGCGCAGCCGAACGAAGTTGCCTTCAGCGCCCCTCGTGGCTATCGTCCGCGCCCTTCGGGGTGTAGCGCAGCCTGGTAGCGCACTCGCTTGGGGTGTGAGTGGTCGCTGGTTCAAATCCAGTCACCCCGACCATTCGAAGCGCCGGGGGGCGAGGCTGCCCTCCGGCGCTTCTTCTACCGCCGTACCGGGGTCACCCAGCCGGTCCGTGCGGCGATCGCCGCGGCTCCGGCGTTCCCGAAGAGCGGGCCGAACCGCAGCAGAGGACCCGGCGATGATCCTGGCCAGCAACGACGACGGCATCCAGTCGAGCGGACTCGCGCGCCTCGTCGAGGCGCTCCGGGACATCGACGACGTCGTCGTCGTCGCGCCGGACCGCGAGCGCTCGGCCGTCAGCCACGCGCTGACGATCGAGCGTCCGCTGCGCGCCGACGAGATCCAGCCCGGCTGGATCGCCGTCAGCGGCACGCCCACCGACTGCGTGAACCTTGCGCTGAACGGGCTGCTCCGCGAGCGGCCGTGGCTCGTCGTCTCCGGCATCAACCGGGGCGCGAACCTCGGCGACGACATCACGTACTCGGGAACCGTGTCGGCGGCCATGGAAGGGGTGCTGCTCGGCGTTCCCGCCGTCGCGTTCTCGCAGGTCGGCAAGGTCTCGTTCCAGTACGATGCGGCGGCCCGGTTCGCGGCCCGCCTCGTGCGCCGATTGCAGGCGACCGGGCTCCCCGACGACACGCTGCTCAACGTGAACGTGCCGGACATCCCGGATCCGTCCGGATTCGCGGTCACGCGCCAGGGCAAGCGCCGCTACACCGACGCGATCGTGGAGAAGGACGATCCGCGGGGTCGCAAGTACTACTGGATCGGCGGGACGGAGCTCGATTTCGAGGACGAGCCGGGCACCGATTTCGCGGCCGTTCACGCCGGCCTGATCTCGGTCACGCCGCTGCACCTGGACCTGACGAACTACGAAGCCCTGAAGACGCTCTCTTCGCTGGAAGTGGATTGGCCCTGAGCCGCCGCGACATCGGGCTGCAGGTCCCCGGACAAGAAAGCCCCACAGGAAAGCCCCATGGACATCGACGCCCTGATCCGCACCGTCCCGGACTTCCCGAAGCCCGGCATCCAGTTCAAGGACATCACGCCGCTGCTCACGAACGGTCCGGCGCTTCGCCACGTCGTCGACGCGATGGCGGATCGCTACCGGGGCAGGGTGGACGCGATCGTCGGCGTCGAGTCCCGCGGCTTCCTCTTCGGGGCGCCGGTGGCTTACGCGCTCGGGGTGGGGCTCTGCATCGTGCGCAAGCCCGGCAAGCTGCCTCACGACCGGCATACGGTCACGTACGAACTCGAGTACGGCAGCGACTCTCTCGAGATCCACAAGGATGCGATGCCGTCGGGTTCGCGCGTCGCGATCCTCGACGACCTGCTCGCCACCGGCGGTACGGCGCGAGCGACCGTCGCGCTCGCGGAGGCCTGCGGCGCGAAGGTCGTCGAATGCGGGTTCCTGATCGAGCTCGGTTTCCTCGGCGGCCGCGCGGCGCTCGCGCCGGTGCCGGTGCACGCGTTGTTGCGCTACGACGGCGAGGGCTGAGCGCGCGCCGCCCCGGCATTGCCTGCCGAGGGTCGCTCGTATACACGGCCGCGAACTACGCCGGCGCGCCGCGGGCTGTCGCGGTCTTCGCGGTGCGGCAGGACGCCCGGCGCGGGAGCGAGGCCGGAGTCAGGCAGGAGTGAGGATGGGAGCGACCTACGAAGCCAAGCCGACCTTCAAGGACATGATGAACGACGTCGTGTCCTACGGGTCCTGCTGCGAGTGCGGCACCTGCGTGCTCGTCTGCCCGCACAACGTCATCGAGTACGTGGACGGCAAGCCGAAGCAGACGGCCAAGGAGAGCGCCCCGTTCGATTACTGCGGGATCAGCGAGGGCATCGGTTGCGACGTCTGCGCCCAGGTCTGCCCGCGCCTGCAGCCGCGCGAGCACCAGCTGCGCGAGCAGGTGTTCGAGGGCCAGGAGCACCCGGTCTACCAGAGCGGGTTCGGCAGCTACCAGGAAATCTACGCCGCGCGCGTCAAGGATCCGGCGGTGATGGCCGCCGCCCAGGACGGCGGCGTCGTCACGGCGCTGCTGCTGCACGCGCTTCGCACCGGCCGCATCGACGGCGCGATCGTCTCCGGGCCGGATCCCGAGCGCCCGTGCGCGCCGCAACCGATGTGCGCGACGAACGAGCAGGAGATCCTCGCGGCGTCGGGCTCCTGGTACACCTACTGCCCGAACGACCTGGCGCTCGAGCAGGCGGCGGAGAAAGGCTGCGAGCGCGTCGCGTTCGTGGGGGTGCCCTGCCAGATCACGCCGACCCGGAAAGCCGAGCTTCGCGACCCCGGGTTCATCCGGACCGAGAAGAAGCGCGACAAGATCATCGACCGGCAGACGAAGAGCCTGAAAGACCCACCCGACCGGATCGCCCTGCGCGTGGGGCTGCTGTGCTCGGAGGTCTTCGACTTCGAAGGCCTGATGGTTCGCAAGATCCAGGACGAACTCGGCATTCCGCTCACCGACATCGCGAAGTTCAACGTGAAGGGCGAGGTGCTCGTCTACCGCAAGGGGGGCGAGCTCGTGAAGATCGGCCTGCGCGAGGCGCAAGAGTACGCGCGCCCCGAGTGCCACCACTGCGGGGACTTTTCGGCGGAGCTCGCGGACGTTTCCTGCGGCGGCGTGGGCTGCATGGGTTGGACGATCACGATCACCCGCACCGATTTGGGACGGCGCGTCATGCAGGAGCTGATCGACGCGGATCTGGTCGAAGTGAAGCCGATCGAGGAGTTCGAGAGCTCGTTGAAGGTGCTGCTGCGGCTCGCGAGACGACAGCACCAGCGCGTTCCGGAGCCTCCCGCCGGTATCGAGGCCGTGCGCCCGGTGTATTACCGACCCTCGCCGGAAGCGTAACTCTTTCGTCGCTTCGCGCACTGCCTGCGCACGGCGTCTCGAAACGCGAACACGGCTTGACTCAACTCCTTGAAGAACCGTAGGTTCGGCCTGCTTCCGGCGGACCGGCCGGAGGCGTTCGCATTGACGTTCGCACATCGTCTGGAGGGGCTCATGGACATCTGGAAGAGACTCGGCACGGCCGGGTTCGTGGCAGCACTGCTGTCTTTCGGCGCAGCGCCGGCGCACGCCGCCTGCATCGATACGCTCGACAACACCGTGGACAACGCGGCGGACTGCCTGTTCGCGGACGGTGGCGCGACCGACCAGTGCGTGCTCGCGCTCGCGGTCGACATGGACGGTGCGGGCACGCCGCCGGCGGAGCCGAAGAAGATCGTCTGCACGGACGGCGACGCCTGCGACGCCGACGGCGCCGTGAACGGCGCGTGCGTGTTCCGCGTCGGTGCGTGCGTGAACCTCCCGAACGTCGGCTGCTCGACCGAGACGGTGTCGCTGGGCTCGATCAAGAAGCCGTCGGCGAAGGACGCCAATAACGTCATCAAGCTCCCGTCGGCGATCTACAACCTCAACACGGTGGTCGACGCCCTCGATGCGCTGTTGCCCAACAGCGGCGAGGCGTGCACCGATGCCGATCTTCCGGTCAAGGTCGACCTCAAGACGAAAGACGGGATCTGCGGCCCGGATCCCGACACCGTGGGCCAGAAGTGCACGAGCGACCGCGACTGCGACGACTACTGCATCCCGGTCTACAAGAAGAACAAGGCGCTCGTCGCGTTCGACGTCGTGTCGGACACCAGCAAGGCCAAGGCGAAGCTCAAGCTGAACTGCGTGCCGGCGGTCGGACCGTTCTCGAACGGCGCGCAGGCCTTCCAGGTCGCCAACGCGGCGGACCTCATCGGCGGCCCGCTCGCGGTCGGCAAGATCGGCGACTACGCGATCCGCAACGGCAACGTGCGCGGCATCATCCGCCAGCCCGGTCGCGAGCACTCCTTCATGATGCTGAACGGCGGCCAGATCGTGGACGCCGACATCGTGCGCGCCGACCCGGCCGACGACCGCGACAGCTGGCTCGGCATCCAGCCGCTCGTCCACATCTCTTCTTCGCAGGCCACCGACACCGTGATCGTCGAAGCGGACGGCAGCGACGGCCTGGCGGCGGTCATCAAGTCGAGCGGCCCCGACGACCTCTTCGACACGATCAAGGGCGACATCCTCGTGCTGGCGGCGGGACTCTCGGTCCCGGCCGACGCCGTCGACAACAACCTGCCGATCGACCTCGAGACGACCTACACGCTGACGCCGTACTCGAACGCGATCCAGATCGCGACGACCGTGACGAACCTGACCGGGGGCCAGCTCAAGTACTTCATGGGCGATTTCGTGAACCCCGGCGGCCAGCTCGAGCCGTTCGGCCCCGGCCAGGGCTACGGCGAGACCCAGCTTCGCAACGGCAGCTCGTTCGGCGGCGGCCAGGGGCTCGACTTCCTCGCGTTCCAGGGCCGCCTCGACGCGGCGGGCCTGGCCTACGGCGTGATCTTCCCGCCGATCGGGTCCGGCACCCAGACCTACAGCACCGGCGCGTTCTCGTCGTCCGGCGTCTACGCGTGGGTCAGCGGCAACAACCTGCTGAACGCGCTCTTCACCGATCCGGCGTCGAAGCCGGCGGGCGGATTCACGATCCCGGCGGGCGGCAGCAACACGCTGCGGCGATGGTTCGTGATCGGCGAGGACGTCGCCGACGTGTCGCAGGCCCGCACGGAGCTGGTCGGCCTCGACAAGGGAGCCCTGCAGGGCGTCGTGACCTCGAACGGCGTGCCGGTCGCGGGCGCGCACGTGACGCTGATCAACGGCAACATCAACAACCCGGGCAGCTGCCCGGACCCGGATCCCGACAACTGCGTGAACATCTTCTCCTCGACGCTCACCGACGACCACGGTGTCTACCGTTTCGTCGTCCCGCCGGGCAACTACGAGGTGCTCGCGCGCAAGTCCGGAACTCCGTACGAGGGCAGCCTGGCCACGCCGACCAAGCACGCCGTCGAGATCAAGAAGAAGAAGACGACCGTGTTCGACTTCGCCCTGCCGCAGACCGGCAGCGTGGTCGTCAACGTCGTCGACCAGGGCAGCAACCCGATCGCCGCGAAGGTCTCGGTGGTCGGCGTCCCCGCGAGCCCGGATCCGCTGAACGACGAGTACGTCGGCCTGTCGACGATCAAGTTCACCGGCCGCTTCTTCGGTTTCGACTTCGAGGAGAAGGGCGACATCTTCGGGCTCGCGCACGCGACGTTCGCGGACCAGTCCGGGACGGTCAGCTTCGACCTCGAGCCCGGCAGCTACCGCGTGGTCGTCTCGCACGGCTACGAGTACGACGTGTACGACGACCTCATCACGGTGACGGCCGGCGGAACGAGCACCGTCAACGCGACCGTGAACCAGGTCGTGGACACGACGGGCTTCGTGTCGATCGACACGCACGTGCACATGATCAACAGCCCGGACAGCACGGTCTCGCGCGAGCGCCGCATCGTCTCGATGCTGGCCGAGGGCGTGGACTTCTTCGTGAACACGGACCACGACTTCACGCACGACCTGTCGGACGAGGTCGCGGCGCTCGGCGTGGGCTCGCTGATCAAGACCGCTCCGTCGAACGAGACCACGACCAGCCACTACGGGCACTTCAACACCTGGCCGATCACCGTCGACAGCAACCAGATCGACGGCGGCGCGATCGACTGGAGCTTCCACCTCGGCGACGTCAACGGGTCGAGCTACCCGTCCGACGGGGCTTACGACAACCTGCCCGGGGAGATCTACGACATCGGCCACGCGTTCCCCGGCGACCAGGTCATCCAGGTCAACCACTTCAACAGCGGCACTCTCGGGCACTTCAACATGCTCGGCATCGACACGGAGCAGAATCCTCCGGTCAGCAGCAACGCCGTGTACCGTTGCGTGGGCGGCACGCAGTTCGGCCTGCCTTGCAAGGTGCGGATCTGCATCGGCGGAACGAACGACGGTGCGAGCTGCACGAGCGACGCGAACTGCCCGGGCGGCGGCACCTGCCCGACGGTCCCGTCCTGCGGTGGCGGCGGCACGTGCTCGCTGGCCGGTTCGAACCTGAGTTCGTTCCTCCGCCTCGATCCCTCGGTGGTGAACCTCTACGACGACGACTTCACGGCTCTCGAAGTCTGGATCGAGGCTGGGCGCGGCCAGACCGAGCTGCTGCGCGGCGACAACATGGCCGACTGGTTCAACCTGTTGAACCAGGGCCGTTTCAAGGCCGGCACGGCCGACTCCGACACGCACAGCAGCATCTCGGTGCAGGCGGGCGGACCGAGGACCTTCGTCGCCTCGTCGACCGATTCGCCGGGCCTGATCGATCCGGCCGAGCTCGCGACCAACGTGAACGGCCTGCGCGCGATCGGCTCGAACGGCCCGTTCGTGCGTGTCGAGCTCGAGAACGGAACCGCCCAGACGGCGTCGCACGCCCTCGGCGACTCGCGCACGGTGGCCTACTCGGGCGGCGGCGCGGACAAGATCAACCTGCACATCGAGGCGCCAACGTGGGCGGAGTACGACACGATCGACGTCTACATGAACTCGCCGACGAACTGCGAGTCCGAGTGGACGTTCTTCGGCGTGATCAACCCGTCCAAGTGCGACACCGTGACGCCGACGCTGACCCTGACCAAGGGCCTGGACTTCACCGTGACGACGCCGCCGGGCGTGTCGGGCTTCGGAACGCGCCAGGTCACCGACGTGACGATCCCGGTCACGATCACGGGAGATGCGTGGGTCGTGGTCGTGGTCCGCGGCACGGACGGCGTCTCGAAGCCGCTGTTCCCGATGCAGCCGCAGGACCTCGACGAGAGCGGCAACGCGACGCTCGCCGACCTGACGGACAACGGCGGACCGCTGCCGTGGAACCTCGGCGAACAGGGGGCGATGGCACTGGCCTACTCGAACCCGCTGTTCTTCGACGACGGCGACAACCTCTGCCACGGAGGCACGGCCTGCCCGGGCCTCTGAGCACTGGAACCGAACGACAGCGTTGGTAGACAAGGGCGGGGGCTCCGGCATCGGGGCCCCCGCCTTCGTTTCGGAAAACAACGGGCACGACACCTCGGTCGTGCCACCCGTGGGGACCCTCGATGCGCCGATCCCTCGTCCTGAGCCTCCTTCTCGCCACAGGCCTCGCCGCCGACGCCGCTACGACCCTGCCCCCCGAGCAGCGCACCATTTACCACTATGCGGAAAAGGCCTGGGCGGTCGGTACCGTCCGGCTCGAAGCCAAGCCGTTGCCCTTCCGCGACGGGATGCTGCTCGTCTACCCGTCTCAGATCGTCGACCTCCTGTGGGCGCCGAACGACAGCAAGCCGCGCAACCTGATGCTGGTGCACGAGGTGCTCAGCAGCGAAGTGGACAAGCCGTTCTTCCAGCAGGGAGAGGAGTTCTTCGCGGCGATCCAGCTGCTGTCCGAGCACGCCTACTACAAGGACAACCTGCCGCCGACGCGCCGCCACGCGGTGGCGGGAGGCAGGCGCTACGTTTTCCGCGGCGACGACGCGACCGAGGCCCGGCGCATCCTCGGCGCCTACCTCGTTGCGACCGGGATGCCGGGCCTGTCGCGATGGCCGGCGCAGATCCAGGCCGTCGCCGACGGGCTCGTCTCGACCTCGGGGACGATGCGCAACGATTCCGTCCGCTACTTCGCCGTCTACCCGATGCTCGCGCGGGATTTCCCCGAGGGCGCGGTGCCCCGCGTGAAGGCCCACCTCGAGGGCGACGCTCCGCTGGACGAGAAGCAACTCCTCGTCGACTCGCTCGTCTCGGCGAAGGTCGGCGCCGTGGAACCCCTGCTCGAGGAACTCGCCGACCGCGACGACGAAACGGGGGTAGTGGCCCTTCGCGGACTCGATCGGCTCGGCAAAGGGGTGCCGACGGCGCGCCTGATCGCGCTGTCGCGCTCGACGAACCCGGTGGTCCGACAGTACGCCGCGGGCGCGCTCGGCAGCCGGGCGGCCACCGATCCCGAGGCGCTGTCGCGGGCGAGCGAGATCCTCGCGGAAAAGGACTCGACCGCCGAGCAGCGGGTCGAGGCCGCGGACGGGATGGCCCGCGCAGGGGGAGATGCGGTCGTGGCGGCACTGGCAGCGGCCGTCGCCCGCGGCGACGCGAGCAGCCGGCCGGCCGCAGCAGCGCTCGGCGAGGTCGCGACGCCGGCGGCACAGGCCGCCCTGTCGAAGATCCTCGTGGAGAGTCGCGGGGAGGCGGCCGTCTCCGCGGCCTACGGGCTCGGAAGCATGAAGGGCTGCCGGGAGTGCGCCAAGGTCCTGCACGAACAGCACGACGCCCACCCGGACCCCGCGGTCCGGTCCCTGATCGGAGTGGTCCTCGGCGTCCCGCTCGAACACAAGCACTGAGGCCCGGTTTCCGCGCATCGCGCCCCCTGCATTGCACCCGTGCAGGGTTTCCATTAGGTAGTCCCGATTGCGCAGGCTTTATCGATGACGATTTACGATTATCCAGGTTGCCCCTTCGGCAAGAAAGTCCGGATCGTTCTGGCCGAGAAGGAACTGTCCTTCGATGCGGTGCAGGTCGATCTGGCCAAGGGCCAGCAGCGGAGCGACGAGTTCCGCCGGCTGAACCCGTTCGGCAAGGTTCCCGTCCTCGTGGACGAAACGAGCGTGGTCTACGAGTCCACGATCATCAACGAGTACCTGAACGACGAGTACCCGCACCCCCCGGAACTGCTTCCGGAGGACTCCGGGGAGCGCGCCCGGGTGCGCCTGCTCGTCGATTACGCGGACCGCGCGTTCACGTTGCCGGTCATGGCGCTCGAGCGCGAGGCCAAGGCCGCCGAGAAGGACGAGGGCAGGATCCAAGCCGCCCGCGAGGCCGTGACGAAAGCCCTGCAGATGCTCGAGCGTGAGCTGGCCGGTCGCGAGTACCTCGGCGAGGAGTTCTCGCTGGCGGACGTGGCGTTCGCTCCCGCCTTGCTGATGCTTCCGCAGGTTGGGATCTCGATCGATCCCGCGCTCGCGAACGTGAACGCATGGAAGAGCCGGCTCCTCGCGCGGCCGAGCATCGGCAAGGCCGCGAAGGCTGCCTGAGCGCCGGAGTGGCGGACCCGCGACGAATGACGCTTCGCGGGCGACCGGATCGAGGGAGAGGGCGGCCGAGGCGCCGAAGGCAGCGGCCGATGGAACTGGCAACCCAGAGCAGGGCAGGCAGGTAGCAGCGGTGCGACGTCCCGAGGACCTGAATTTTCTCGAACGCATGTACGTGACCGAGGTGATCCGCGGGTTGTTCGTGACCGGCGGTCGCTTCTGGCGCAACCTGTTCCTCCACATCGGGCACCAGTTCGGCGTCGCCAAGGACACGAGCGCCGCCGTCACGCTGCAGTATCCCGAACAGTACATGGACTACGGGCCGACGTATCGCGGCAGCCATCGCCTGACCCTGAAGGACGACGGCTCGGTGCGCTGCACGGCCTGCTTCCTCTGCGCGACCGCGTGCCCCGCGCGCTGCATCCACATCGAAGCCGGCGAGCATCCCGACAGTTCGGTCGAGAAGTTCCCGCTGCGCTACGAGATCGACACGTTGCGCTGCATCTACTGCGGCATGTGCGTGGAAGCCTGCCCCTGCGACGCGATCCGCATGGACACGTCCGTGCACCCGCGCGTGGCCGGCTTCTCGCGCGAGGACTTCATCGAGGACAAGACGGCCCTGATGAACCGCTCGCGCGTGATGCAGGAACAGGGCGAGGGCGTGCTGATGCGCCAGATGGTCGACTCGTACCAGCGCGCCGAGGCCGGCGAGGCGATCGCCGACTCGTGATCTTCCTGTACCTGTGGCGCACCGGCCTGTTGGCACGGGCCGACAGGGAGAAACTCCGCTTCTTCTTCGGCACGAGCCCGAACCCGCTGTTCCTGTCGCGGCGCCTGCCGCTCGTGGCGACGGTGAACTGGCTCCGGGCCCTCGTCGACGCCCGCTACGCCAGGGCCGTGGCCGGCTGGCTCGCCTACCGGGCGGACCTGTACGACGGGCGACAGGGCTGAAGCCTCGGGCCACGTCCCCGCGGGCGGGGGAAGCGGAACATTACCAATCGAGGCGGGCGCCGACTATTTTGTTCGGCCTCGCGTTCGGCAAGCCGGAGCGCCGGCCCCGCGGGGCGAGCGTCCCGGGAGATGCTTCCGGGAGCGGGAAGCAGGAGAGCCTCATGTCGAAGACCTACCAGGAGATCCTCGAGGAAGCGCGACGCGCCGTCCCGGAACTGACCGCCGACGAACTGCGCCGCACCGTCGAGAAGGGCTCGGGCGACGTCGTCGTGCTCGACGTGCGCGAGAAGGAAGAGTTCCGCGACGGCCACCTCGCCGGCGCGATCAGCGTCCCGCGCGGATTCCTCGAGATGCAGGTCGAGAACCACGTTCCCGACAAGTCGAAGCCGATCATCGCGTACTGCCAGGGCGGCACGCGCTCGCTCCTCGCGGGACGGATCCTGAGGGAGATGGGCTACTCGGACGTTCGCTCGCTGGCCGGCGGGTTCGGCGCCTGGAAGAACGGCGGCTTCCCGTGGGTGCAGGACCGCGCGTTCACGCGCGAGCAGGTCTCGCGCTACAGCCGGCACTTCCTGCTCGACGAAGTCGGCGAGGCCGGGCAGGCGCGGCTCCTCGACGCGAAGGTGCTGTGCCTCGGCGCCGGCGGCCTCGGTTCGCCGGTGGCGTTCTACCTCGCCGCGGCCGGCGTCGGCACGATCGGCATCGTCGACGACGACGTCGTCGACCTGTCGAACCTGCAGCGGCAGATCCTGCACACGACCGACCGTGTCGGGACGCCGAAGGTCGAGTCCGCGGCGAAGACGATCCACGCGCTCAATCCCGACGTGCGCGTGATCGAGCACCGCACGCGCCTCGACTCGTCGAACATCCTCGACATCCTCGCCGACTACGACATCATCGTGGACGGCTGCGACAACTTCCCGACGCGCTACCTCGTCAACGACGCGTGCGTGATGACGGGCAAGACCAACGTCCACGGCAGCATCTTCCAGTTCGAAGGGCAGGTGACCGTCTTCCAGCCCGGAAACGGCCCCTGCTATCGCTGCCTGTTCCCCGAGCCGCCGCCTCCGGGCATGGCGCCGAGTTGCGCGGAAGCCGGCGTGCTCGGCGTGTTGCCGGGCCTCGTCGGCTCGATCCAGGCTCTCGAGACGATCAAGCTGATCCTCGGGGCGGGAACGCCGCTGATCGGCCGGCTCGCGCACGTCGAGACGCTCGGCTTCGAGGTTCGCACGATGAGGCTGCGCCGGGATCCGAAGTGCCCGATGTGCGGCGACGCCCCGACCATCAAGGAACTCATCGACTACGAGGAGTTCTGCGGCCTGCGTCCGCCGACCGGCGGCGGCGACCGCGATGCGGCTTGAGGACGGCGCGGCGACGATCCTGCTGATGCGCCACGGCGAGACCGCCTGGAACCGCGAGCGGCGGATCATGGGCGATCTCGACGTGCCGCTCAGCGAGGAGGGGCGCCGCCAGTGCGAGCAGGCGGCGGCCCTCGTCGAGGCATTCGCCGCCACGCGCATCGTCTCTAGCCCGCTCGCGCGCGCGACCGAGTCGGCCGGCATCGTCGCCGCGCGCCTCGGAGTCCCGGTTGCCACCGACGGGAACCTCGTCGAGGTCCGTTTCGGCCGGTGGCAAGGCCAGACCTACGAGGAAGTCGCCCGCGACCCGCTCTACCTCGAGTTCGCGGCCGACCCCGTCGCCAACGCGACGCCCGGCGGGGAGACGGTGGCCTGCGTGCAGAAGCGGGGGCTCGAGGGCCTGGCCTCCATCCGCGCCGGGGAGTGCGTCCTGTTCGTCACGCACGGCGACATCATCCGGTCGATCCTGTGCCACTTCCTGGCGACGCCGCTCGGCGAGTACCGCCGCATCCGCGCCGACAACTGCGGCGTGTCGGCCGTGACGGTCAGCCGCGGCACGCCGGAGGTGAAGTTCCTCAACGTGCTCGCCGACCAGGAGCGTGCCCGCAGCCTCACGCACTGGGCGGGGCGCGCATAGGGACCCTTCCGCGGCGCGGCATGGCGGGCCGCTCGTTCCAACGCCGCGTCGCTGCGTCGCCCGGCCCCGCCGCGTCATGACCAACTCGCCGGTCAAGGAGTCACGAGGACTCGCGCCGGTCGGCTGCTTCGCCGTATTCCGGCGCGTCCGGGCCGCCGGTTCGCCCGCGCACCGCTGTGCGCCCGGAAGCGGAACGCGAATTCCCGTTGTTGACAGGCCGGCCGGGGAAGGGCATTTGCGGGCTTCCGTGGCATCCATCGACGAACTCCGGGAAATCGCACGCGAACTCCGTATCGACTCGCTGCGCATGATTCACGCCGCGGGTTCGGGACATCCGGGAGGGTCGTTGTCGGCCGCCGAGATCGTCTCGACCCTGTACTTCCGCGTCCTGCGCTACACGCCGGGCCAGCCGGACTCGCCGGCGCGCGACCGCTTCATCATTTCGAAGGGGCACGGCGTCCCGGTGGTGTACGCCGCGCTCGCCCGGGCGGGCTGCATCCCGCGGGAAGAGATGATGACCCTGCGCCGCATCGAGAGCCGGCTTCAGGGGCACCCCGACCACGTTCGCCTGCCGTACATGGAGGCCGCCACGGGTTCGCTCGGGCAGGGCCTGTCGGTCGCGGTCGGCATGGCGCTGGCCGAGAGGCTGGATGCGAAGAACGACTACCGGACCTACTGCCTGATGGGCGACGGCGAACTCCAGGCCGGCCAGGTCTGGGAAGCCGCGATGTCGGCCGCGAAGTTCGGCACCAACAAGCTGACCGCCATCGTCGACTACAACAAGGTCCAGCTCGACGGCCACGTCCGCTCGATCATGGACCTCGAGCCGCTCGCCGGAAAGTTCGAGTCGTTTGGCTGGAACACCCTGCAAGTGGACGGACATTCAGTGGAAGCTCTGCTCGATGCGTTCGCCAGGTGCGAGGCCGAGACGAGCCGCCCGAACGTGATCATCGCCGACACCGTCAAGGGCAAGGGCGTCTCCTTCATGGAGGACACGCACGCCTGGCACGGCAAGGCGCCGACGACCGAGGAGCTCGAGCGGGCCCTCGCCGAGCTGGAGGCTGCGTAATGGGCGGGCCGGTAGCAGGAAAGGCAACCCGTGCCGCGTTCGGGGACGCGCTCCTGCGCGTCGGCGCGACGCACCCGAAGGTGGTCGTGCTCGACGCCGATCTCGCCAGTTCGGTGCAGACCAAGAAGTTCGGCGACGCGTATCCGTCGCGCTTCTTCCAACTCGGGATCGCCGAGGGGAACATGGTCGGTGTCGCAGCAGGCCTTGCGCTGGGCGGGTTTACGCCGTTCATCGCAAGTTTTGCCTGCTTCCTGACGGGGCGCTTCGAGCAGATCCGCATGTCGATCGGCTACAACAACGCCAACGTGCGCGTGGTCGGCACCCACTGCGGCGTCGGCATCGGCGAGGACGGCTACTCGCAGATGGGGCTCGAGGACATCGCCCTGATGCGGTCGCTCCCGAACATGGTCGTGATCCAGCCCGGCGATGCCGTCGAGGCGGAGCGCGCCACCGAGTTTCTGGCCGACTATGTCGGCGGTCCGGCCTACATCCGGTTGACCCGGCAGAACCTCGACGACGTCAATCGGCCCGACTACCGCTTCGAGTTCGGCAAGGCGGTCGAACTGCGCGAGGGCAACGACCTCGTGATCGTGGCCTCCGGCGGCGTCGTGGGAGAATCCCTGAGGGCTGCCGAAAGCCTCGCCAAGGAAGGCCTTTCCGTCGGAGTTCTCAACCTTCACACGATCAAGCCGATCGACGTCCAGGCGCTGCAGAAGGCGGCTGCCCGCAGCGGCCGGATCCTGACGGTCGAGGACCACGGCGTGGTCGGCGGGGTCGGCGGAGCCGTCGTCGAGGCCCTCTCGGAGACCCGCGGCGTCGCGATCCGCATCCACGGGGTCCACAGCTACGGCGAGTCCGGCACGGGTGCGGAACTCTACGCGAAGCACGCCCTCGACGCCGCCGGCATCGCCCGCGTGGCCAAGGACTTCGTTCGCCACGACTCCCGGACCAGCGGCGCCGCCTGATCGCCTTCGCCGGCCGGGCCACAACGGGCCGCCGCCGGCGTGGGACGACCGGCCGCTCGCCACGGGGCCGCTCCGCTCACCCCTCGCTCGCCTCCCGGGCGTTGGCCTGGCTTCCGGATGGTTCCGACCCGGTCGGCCTGTGCTTCAAGGCGCAGGACTGAACCGTCGCTCCGGGCGTTGCCGGCTCAGACGCTTCGGCGGAACCGTCCCGCGTGGGTCTGGCGGCCCTGGCGGCGGTACTTGCGCTCATAGGAACTGCAGGCGGGGTCGGCGGGGTCGCGGTCCCACTGCCCGGCGGTGAAGCCGGCGGCAACGAGGTTCCCCCGGATCTCGGCGAACAGCGGGGCCACGTCGGTCACCACGAAGACCTCGCCGCCCGGGACGAGGACGCGCGCCAGGGCTTCGCAGAACTCCGGCTGGAACAGGCGGCGCTTGTGGTGGCGCTTCTTCCACCAGGGATCCGGGAAATAGACGTGGACGGCGTCGACGCTTCCCGCCGCCAGCAGGTGCTGCACGATCCAGCCGCCGTCGCCGTCGATCAGCCGCACGTTCGGCGGAAGCGGCCCCGAAGTCCGGACGCGCTTCAGCGAGGATGCCTGGATCTCGATCCCGACGAACAGCGTGCGCGGGTCGCGCGCGGCCGCGCCGACGAGGAAGCCGCAGCTGCCGGGGCCGATCTCGATCTCGACGCGCTCGAGGGACGTGGCCGCGAGCCAGTCTTCCTTGCCGAAGTCGCCGGGGGTGGTCAGCAGTCCAAGGTGCATCGACGGATCCCGAGGGGGAGGGGTTGCCCCGCCGCGGCTCGCATGCGCTCCGCGGGTGCGCGCTCTTAACGGGCGCGAAGCCGAGGCGCAACGGCGCTGTTGAAAAGCCAGTCTCCCGGCTTTACAAGCGGCCAATGGCCAAACCGATCGCGACCCCGCCGAAGGTCCCCAGGCTAGCCGAAGTCCAGGGCGATGCCGGTCTGCTCGCCGAGAGCGTCGTCGTCACGCGCGTCGACGCGGCGCTCGCCTGGGCGAGGAAGTATTCGATCTTCCCGTACCCGTTCGCGACCGCCTGCTGCGCGATGGAGTACATGTCGCTGTCGATGGCGCCGTACGACATCGACCGCTTCGGCGCGCTGCTTCCGCGCTTCACGCCGCGCCAGTCGGACTTGCTGATGGTGATCGGCACCGTGACGGCCCGGCAGGCGCCGATCCTGCAGCGCGTGTACGACCAGATGGCCGAGCCGAAGTGGGTCATGGCCTTCGGGGCCTGCGCTTCGACCGGCGGTTTCTACGACAACTACACGACCATTCCCGGCATCGACCGTCTCGTTCCCGTGGACGTCTACGTGCCCGGCTGTCCGCCGAGGCCCGAAGGCGTGCTCGACGCGCTGATGGCGCTGCAGCGCAAGATCCAGGGCGAACCGTCGCTGACCGCGCTGTCCGGCACGATCCCGGCGATCGAGATCAAGAACCAGATCTGAAGCCCGGCACGACCCGAGCGAACTTCCGTCCACCGCACGCGCGAGCGTTGCCGAACCGACAGCGAGTCCGAATCGCAAACGAATGAGCCAGCACGTACTCCTCCGATACCGCGACGTCGCCGCCGACCTGCGATCGATCGACAACTACATCGCCGACGGCGGCTACCGCACCGCCCGTCGCGTCGTCACCGAGATGGCGCCGGACGACGTGATCGCGACGGTCAAGGACTCGAACCTGCGGGGACGCGGCGGCGCGGGCTTCCCGACCGGCCTCAAGTGGACCTTCCTCGCCAAGGGCACCGGCAAGCCCGTCTACCTGCTCTGCAACGCGGACGAGAGCGAGCCCGGCACGTTCAAGGACCGCGTGATCATCGACCATGATCCGCACCAGCTCCTCGAGGGCATGATCATCTCGGCCTTCGCGATCGGTTGCGTCGACGCGTACATTTACATCCGCGGCGAGTTCGCCAACGGCTTCGAGGTCCTGAACCGCGCGATCGCCGAAGCGAACGCGAAGGGCTTCCTCGGCAAGAACGTCTTCGGCACCGACCGCGAGCTGAACATCCACGTGCACCGCGGGGCCGGCGCCTACATCTGCGGCGAAGAGACGGGGCTCATCGAGTCGCTCGAGGGCAAGCGGGCCCACCCGCGCATCAAGCCTCCGTTCCCGGCGGTGTTCGGCGTGTTCGGCTGCCCGACGATCGTGAACAACGTCGAGACCCTCTCGTGCGTCAAGCACATCCTCGAGCGCGGGGCGGCGTGGTTCAAGGGGATCGGCCCGGAGTCGGGCCCGGGGCCGAAGCTGTACTGCGTCTCGGGCCACGTGAAGCGTCCCGGCACGTACGAGTTGCCGATGGGCACCTCGCTGATGGACCTGATCTTCGAGCACTGCGGCGGCATGCTGCCGGGGCGCAAGCTGAAGGCAGTGATTCCCGGCGGTTCCTCCGTGCCGGTGCTGCGCGCCGACGAGTGCGACATCGCGATGGACTTCGACTCGGTCGCCAAGGCGGGCTCGATGCTCGGGTCGGCCGGCGTGATCGTGATGGACGACTCGACGGACATGGTCGCGGCGCTTCGCCGCATCTCGCATTTCTACCACCACGAGTCCTGCGGGCAGTGCACGCCGTGCCGCGAGGGCACCGGCTGGCTCGAGAAGATCGTCAGCCGGCTCGACGAGGGCAGGGCGACGGAGGCCGACCTCATCACGCTCGACACCGTGGCCAAGGGCATGCTCGGCACCACGATCTGCGTGCTGTCGGACGCGGCCGCGATGCCGGTGCGCAGCTTCCTGCAGAAGTTCCCCGAGGAGTTCGCGACGGCCGCGCGCCGCCAGCAGAGCGCCGCCGCCTGACCGGCGGTCGCGGGACGAACGACAGGCACGACGGACAGGACAGGGACGAAACGACGACGATGGCGACCGTAACGATCAACGGAAAGACCGTGGAGGTGCCCGACGGCACCAACCTCGTGCGTGCCGCCGAGATGGCCGGGCAGGAGATCCCGCACTACTGCTACCACCCCGGCCTTTCGGTCGCCGGCAACTGCCGCATGTGCCTCGTCGACATCCGCGCGATGTCGGCCAAGCAGCCGAACCCGATGCCCAAGCTGCAGATCGGCTGCAACACGATCGTGCAGGACGGAATGGTCATCGAGACCAGCAATCCTCGCGTCGAGGAAGCGCGCCGCGGCGTGCTCGAATTCCTGCTGATCAATCACCCGATCGACTGCCCGATCTGCGACCAGGCGGGGGAGTGCAAGCTGCAGGAATACTACATGGACTACGGGCGCTACCACAGCCGGTTCGCGCTCGAGGAGAAGGTGGACAAGGGCAAGGCGATCCCCGTCGGCCCCGACATCATGCTCGACCAGGAGCGCTGCATCCTGTGCACCCGCTGCGTGCGGTTCCTGGAGGAGGTCACCGGCACCTGCGAGCTCGGCATGCAGGAGCGCGGCGACCACACCGAACTCACTCTCGCGGCCGGCAAGCAGGTGGACAACCCCTACGCGACGAACATCGTCGACATCTGCCCCGTCGGCGCGCTGACCAGCCGCGAGTTCCGCTTCCGGGCCCGCGTCTGGTACCTCGATTCGACGCCGTCGGTGTGTGCGGGCTGCGCGACCGGGTGCAACATCGACGTGGACGCAAGGGAAGGGCAGATCTACCGCCTGAAGCCGCGCGCGAACGAGGCCGTCAACGCGTACTGGATGTGCGACGAGGGCCGCCGGACCTGGCGCCGCAACCACGGCGAGCACCGCCTGATCGCAAGCTACGCGCGCTCCGGCGACGAGTTCGTCGAGGGCGAACCCGCCGACGTGGTCGCCAGGACCGCCGAGGCGCTGCGGGCCGGATCACGCACCGCCGTCGTCGCCTCCGCCGGCGCCTCGATGGAAGAGGGCTATCTCGCCCGCCTCCTCGCGCAGCGCCTCGGGGCGGGACCGTGCGTCGTCGTTTCGCCGGCCTCTTCCGCGATCCCCGACGACGACAAGTTGATCTCCACGGACCGGTATCCGAACCGTGCGGGGCTGTACGCGCTCGGCTACAGCGACCAGACTTCCGCTCTGGCGGACGTGGACAGCGTGATCGTGCTCCGCGCCGACGTCGTCGCCGAAGACGAAGCGGCCTGGGGCGCGTTCTTCGAGTCCATGCGAGAGACCGTCGTCGTTGACGAGAGTGTCGGCAAGACGATGGCTTACGCGGACCACGTGCTCGCGGTCGGCAGCCACTTCGAGGTCGCCGGCTCGTTCGTGAACCGCCAGGAGCGCCTGCAGGTGTTCCGCCCGGCGTTCGCGCCTCCCGGTCGTGCGCTCGCGGGCTGGGAGATGCTCGCGCAACTGCTCGCGGAACTCGGAGGACCTCGTTACACGTCCGTGGACCAGGTGTTCGCGGCGATGTGCCTCGAGAACGGCCTCGGAGCGGGTCGCACGCACGCGGCAGCGGGCAGCGGCGGCACACCGCTTGCTTCCTGGAAGACGAATTCCGCGACCAACGCCGCGAGTCGCGGCGACGCGGGGGCAACCGCTCCGCTCTGATCGCATCGTTTCCCTGACATCGTTTCTTCGTTGTCCGACGGGCGCGCACTCACGCGATTCGTCGGTGCGCGCGCCTGTTTCGTTTCGCCAACGGCCGGCGAGGTGAACCGGTGCGCCCTCTTGCGGTGACCGACCGCACATATGCAGCCGCGTGCATGTTCGCGCTGCAAGAGTTATCGACAGCCTGGGTGTGCATGATGCGTTTTCCTCGACAGTTCGCGCACTAACAATCCACCATCGGAATGCACGCCTCGCGCTCGCGCGGAAATACGCTGAAATAATCACGGCAAAGGAATTTGATGTTGCGGCACGCGATACAGCCGCGTACACACTGCGCACCGCGCAGGGCAACCGACCAATCACGAGCGTGCGAGCGACCTGAATCCTCCGCCATCGCGATCGTTGACCAGCGTGTTCCTGAGAATCGAACGTCTTGAAGACTTGACGCCTGCCGTCGCGTTCCCAGCGACGAACGGTCGGGACGCCGTCGTATCCCCCCGACGGCGAGATGAGGGGTGCCCATGAACGGAAGCAACGAGGCCGAACGGATCTGGACGGGCGCGTGTGCGCTGATCGAGGAACGGCTGTCGGAGAAGGACTTTCAGACCTGGATCCTGGAACTTGGAGCACGTTCGTTCGACGGCGAGACCCTGACCCTGGAAGCCCCGTTCGGCCTGTTCCGCGACCGCGTGAAGCAGTCGTTCCTCAGCACCATCGAGCAGTCCGTCGCGCAGACCGCGAAAAAGCCGTGCCAGGTCGTGGTCGTCGTCGGCCAGCTCGGCACGTCGCCGGCCCAGCAGCGCGGCCGGTACTCGCGTCCGGCGGCGACCACCTCCCGTACCGCGGCCGCCACGGCCGCCAAACCGAAGCCGGTGCGCGAAAAGACGTTCGAGGGCTTCCTCGTCGGCGAGGGCAACCGCCTCGCGTACCTCGGAGCGCGCCAACTCGCCGAAGGCAGCCCTCGCGAGGGCGGCAACCCGCTGTTCCTGTACGGCGGCGTCGGCCTCGGCAAGACCCACCTGCTGCTCGCGGTCGCGCACTCGCTGCGCAGCCGCGGCAAGCGGGTCCTGTACTACCAGGGCGAGGACTTCACGCGGCGCATGGTCGAGTCGCTGCAGGGCGGGCGCATGGAGGCGTTCCACCGCGAGTTCCGCGGGGCCGATGCGCTGCTGATCGACGACGTGCAGTTCCTGGCCGGCAAGAAGCGCACGCAGCAGGAGCTGTACCACGTGTTCAACCTGCTGCATCAGAGCGGCAAACCGATCGCGCTGGCCAGCGACCGCCCGCCCGACGAGCTGGAGCACCTCGAGAAGGGCCTGCAGAGCCGCTTCGCCGGCGGCCTGCTCGCCGACCTCGGCCCGCTCGATCGCGAACTTCGGTTGCGAATCCTCAAGGGAAAGCTCACCGAGGCCGGCATTCACCTCGACGATCACATCCTCGACCGTCTGGCGGTCCAGCTGCAGGGCAGCGTCCGGGAGATCGAGGGGCTCGTCTCGCGCCTGCGCGCGGCGAGCAACCATCAGTCGCTGCCGCTCGACGACGGCGTCGTCGAGACGATGATCACGCCCTACCTGTCGCGGCGCGGTCCGATCGACCTCGACGTGGTGATCGACACGGTGGCGTGGGTCCACGGCCTGACCCGCGACGAGTTGCTCTCGCGCGACCGCTCCCGGCGCGTCGCGTGGCCTCGCCACATCGCCGCCTACATGTGCCGGAAGCTCACCGCCGCGTCGCTGCCCGAAATCGGGCACGCGCTCGGGGGCCGCAACCACACTTCGATCCTGCGCGCCGTGCGCTCGGTCGCCGAGCGGCAGTCGGGGGACAACGGCTTTGCCGCCAAGCTGCAGCAGATGGAGAAGATGCTCGGCACGTCGCCGGCCCTGCGCGGCCGCATGGCGGCCGCGAGTGCCGCTCCGGGGGCGAGCGATTCGCCGACGTGACCCCCGGAGCCGTCCCGGGAGCCTTCCCGGCTTGAACGGCGGCCTTCCGGGACCCGCTGCGGTCCGGCGTTCGTTCCGGACGACGGGCGCGCGCCGGGTTCGCGGTGTCGTCCGCTTCGCCCGACTCGCGTCCGTTTCGGCGCTCTGGTAGCACCGCAACCATGACCCAGGCCGTCGCGACCGTGATCGCCGAGGCTTCCCGCCTCGAGTCCCTCGCGATGGGCCTCTACACGCGCTTGGCCGCGACGTTCCGCCAGGATGCCGACCTGCACCGGTTCTGGATGTCGATGGCCCGCCACGAAGCCGGGCACGTCGGCGCGCTCGCGCTCATACTGGCGCTGCTCGAGCAGGCCGGCGACACGCTGCGTTTCGAAGTCGACGACTCCGTCGTTCGGGAAGCCGGCAACGTCATCGAGGCCCTGCACGCCGAGACCGCGGGACCGGTGACGGTCGACCGCGCCTTCGAGATCGCGCTCGAGCTCGAGAGCCTCGAACTCGAGGATCTCGTCCTCGACCTCATCCACATCCTGTCGGACCCGGCCGCGCGCAGCCAAGCCGAACAGATGCTGCTCCACGACCTGAGCGACCTTTCCTTGATGATCGAGAAACACTGCAAGGACGAAGAGTTGCTGTCCAAAGCCGATCATCTGGTCGAAAGTCGGGTCAGCCCGCGGGAAGGCGCCGGCTTCGTGCGGCGCTGCTGATCGGGCCTCGTCCGCCGAACGGCGTCGCCCGGACAGGAGGCGGCGGCCAGGCCGACCGTTTCGCTTCCCCGATGCCGCGCTTTTCCATCCTCATCCTGAACTGGAACGGCCGCGAGCTGCTCGCGGCCTGCCTGGCGTCGCTCGCGCGACAGACCTTTCGGGACTTCGAGGTCCTGGTCGTCGACAACGGCTCGCGCGACGGCAGCGCGGCCTTCGTCCGCGAGACGTTTCCCTGGGTCGAGCTGATCGGACTCCCCGAGAACGCCGGCTTCTGCGGCGGCAACAACCTGGCGCTGGCCCGCGCCCGCGGCGACCTCGTCTGCCTCCTGAACAACGACGCCGAGTTGCACGAGGACTTCCTGGCCTCGATCGACCGAGCCGCCGAGCGGGAGCCGGGGTTCGGGATGTTCGCCGCGAACGTCCGGATGCACGACCGCCGTTCCGTGTTCGATTCGACGGGGTTGCTCGTCTACCCGGACGGCGTCTGCCGGTCGCGCGGGTGGCTCGAGGACGACCGCGGCCAGTACGACGCGGACGACGAGGTGCTGTGTCCGAACGGCTGCGCGGCCGTCTACCGGCGGGCGATGATCGACGACGTCGGGTTCTTCGACGAGTCCTACTTCGCGTACCTCGAGGACCTCGACCTCGGGCTGCGCGGCCAGCTTCGCGGGTGGCGCTGCCTCTATGTCGCCCGCGCCGTCGCTTACCACAAGAAGTCGATCACGAGCGGCTATCACTCGGCCTTCAAGGCCCATCTGGTCGAACGGAACCGGATCTGGAATGCCGTGCGCCTGCTGCCGCTTCGGCTGCTCGTCCTGAGCCCGTTCTTCACGTTGCTGCGCTACGGGGTGCAGGGTTACGCGGCGGCGAGCGGGCAGGGGATGTCGAGCAGCTTTCGGCGCGACTACTCGCGGGCCGAACTCGCGCGGATCCTCTGGCGCGCCTATCGCGACGCGTTCTCCCGGCTGCCGGAGGTCTGGAGGCAGCGGCGCGAGATCCAGGCACGCCGCCGGATCGGGGCGGTCGAGTTCTACCGCCTCCTGCGCCGCTACCGCCTGCCGCTGTCCGAACTCGCCTTCAAGGACTGACGCGCCGCCCGGGCGCTTGCTCGGCGGGGGATCGAAGCCCGACGACTTGGTTCACGGTCGCCTCGGCGTATAAGCAGCCCCCATGGATCCGTTCTGTTCCGCGTTGGAGCTGGCCGCGGGCATTCGCAGCGGCAAGCTCGATCCCGTCGAAGTCCTCGATGCTTACCTGACCCGGGTCGATGCGCTGGATGCGAAGCTGAACGCGGTCGTCTGGCGCGACGACGAGCGCGCCCGCGCCGACGCCGTCCGTGCCCGCGAGGCCGTGCGCCGCGGCGACCCTCTCGGGCCGCTGCACGGCGTCCCGGTGCCGATCAAGGACCTGACCGACGTCGAAGGCTGGCCGACCACCTACGGGTCGCGGGCGGGCAAGGAGCACGTCTCCACGCACACCCAGCACATCGCCCAGGCGCTGCGGGATGCCGGGGCGGTGCTCGCGTACCGGACCAACACGCCCGAGTTCGGCACGATGCCGGTCACCGAGAACGACCTGTTCGGCGCGACCCGCAATCCCTGGAACACGGGGTACACGCCGGGCGGCTCGAGCGGCGGCGCGGCGGCGGCGGTGGCGGCCGGCCTGGCGCCGATCGCGCACGCGAACGACGGGGGCGGCTCGATCCGGATCCCGGCCTCGTGCTGCGGGCTGGTGGGCCTCAAGCCGAGCCGTGGCCGGATCTCGAGCGGACCGCTCGTCTGCGACGTGATGCACGGAGGCGTGGTGGAAGGGGCGGTCACGCGCACGGTCGCCGACACGGCCGCGGTGCTCGACATCGCCGCGACGTTCGACCCTGGCGCCTGGTACAACGCCCCGGCGCCCGATCGGCCGTTCGCGGAAGAGGTGGGTGCGGCGGCGGGCCGGCTCCGGATCGCGTTCACGACGGTGTCGCCGATGGGCGGGCCGGTCTCCGCCGAGTGCGTGGAGGCGGTCGCGAAGACGGCGCGCCTGCTCGAGGCGGCCGGCCACGACGTCTTCGAGGGAGCGCCCGAATGGCCGGATCCCTCCGAGATCATGCCGTCGTTCCTCGTCGTCTGGAACACGGGCTCGGTCGCGTTCGAGACGGGTGACATGACCCGGATCGAGCCGATCAACGCCGCGCTGCGCGCGCAGGCCGCGCAGATGGACAGCCTCGCCTACGTGCGCGGCCTGTTCCACCTGCAGATCCTCTCGCGACGGCTCGTCGCAAGCTGGGGCAGGGACTTCGACCTGTTGCTGACGCCGACGCTCGCGAGCGAGCCCGTGCAGGTCGGCGAGCTCTGGCAGGGATCCGAACTCGATCCGTCGTTGCCGATCCTGAACGCCGGCACGTTCACCCCTTTCACTCCGCTGTTCAACGTCAGCGGCCAGCCGGCCGTCTCGCTGCCGATGCACTGGAGCGCGGCCGGACTCCCCGTGGGCGTCCAGCTCGTCGGCAAGCCCTGGGGCGAGGCCGAACTGCTTCGCGTGGCGGCGCAGCTCGAGCGGGCCGCGCCTTGGCGGGAGCGGCGGCCCGCGGTGAGCTGAGCGGTGGGCATCGCGCAGGAGCTACGCGTCGCCGCGCGCCGCTGGGCCTCCGTTCGCGGAAAGCGGCCTTGTTCGGCGTCCGAGGCCGCCGCCCGCGAGCGCGCCGGGCTTCGCGACTGGTTCCGTTCGTTCTCGCCCGCGTTCGACGGCGCCGTGCGCGACGCGCGGGTCGTCGAGCTCGAGGCTTCGACGCTGCCGTGGCTGGACACCGGCGTCGAACTCGCCGAGGGCGAGTGGGTCACCACGCTCGCGGCCGGTCGCTTCGTCGGATCGGACGCGCTCGACATCTGGGTGCGACCGCAGTTCCAGTTGTGGATGCGCGTCGGCGACAGCGGCCGGATCTTCAACGGCGCGCGCGACACGCACAGCTTCCGCGCGCCGGCGGCCGGACGGCTCTACTTCGGCAACGCGATGCCGGGACAGTGGCACGATCCGCACGGGCGCGTCTCGACCCCGCTCGCGGACTACGCGAAGGCCGTCGGCGGGCTGACCGTCGTCGTGCTGCGCTGGAGCGCCGACGCCGCGACCGGCGTTGCAGCGCTGGCCGGGCGGTCCGGCGCCGGACCGCTCGCGGCCGAAGCGGCGCGCCTGCGCGAGCCGGTCGAGCTGCCGCCGGAATGGACGCCGCTCTGGTTCCTCGGCCAGAACGAGATCTTCCGTGCCGCGAGCGACGGCGACGGCCACCGCTGCATCGCCTGCCACACCGAACGCGATGTCGGGATCCTGCAACACGCCGCCGAGCTCGAGCTGACCCCCGGCACGCGCCTTCGCTGGAAGTGGAAGGTCGACGAGCTTCCGTCGGCGCTGCCCGAGAACACGCAGGCCTCGCACGACTACCTGAGCGTCGCCGTCGAGTTCGAGAACGGCCGCGACATTACCTACACGTGGAGCGGGGAGCTGGAGGCGGGCACGGGCTACTGGTGCCCGCTCCCGAACTGGAAGGACCGCGAGTTCCACGTCGTGGTGCGCTCGGGGCGTCACGGACTCGGCCAGTGGCTCGAGGAAGACCGCGACGTCTACGCCGACTACCGCCTCTACATGGGCGAGCCGCCCGCGCGCATCGTTCGGCTGTGGCTGATCGCCGTCAGCATCTTCCAGGGCGGAACCGGGCGAGCGAGCTTCCGCGACTTCGTGTTCGAAGGCGAGGGGACTCGGGTCGAGGTCGCTTGAGGTCGCCCGCGGCCGTCGGCTTCGAACCGTGCCGATCCGCTTCGGCCATCGTCGAACAGGGGGCCCCATGCAGGTTTTCGAGTGCAACGACATGGAAGAACTGCGCAGCGCCTGGCGCAGCGCCGCGGCGCACGTCGGCGCCCGCGCCGGGGAGGAACTGTGGTACCGCGGGAGCCGCTCGCGAAGCCTCACGCTGACCCCGAGCCTGTTCTGGAAGTTCGCGGACCTCTCGGACGAGGAACTCGACCGCCTCGAGAGGAACCTCTTCTTCGAGTTCCAGGCCCGCGCCCGCGAACTGCACGAGCGGGGGCTCTCGGACTGGGACTACCTGTTCTTCATGCGTCACCACGGCGTGCCGACACGGATCCTCGACTGGTCCGACGCGTTCGGGATCGCGCTGCATTTCGCGCTCGAAACCCCGCCGGCTCCGGGGGAGTGCCCATGCGTGTGGATTCTGAATCCCTACGCCTTGAACGAGGCGACCTGGGAGTGGCGGGATCTCGTGCAACCGAAGTACGTGGGGTACGTCCAGAGCGAGGACGACTTTTGGGACTACGGTGAACTCCTCGAGTCGCCGGAGGATTGGGAACACGACGGTGCCGTGGCGATCTATCCGTTGCAGATCAGCGAGCGCATGCGCGCGCAGCGCGGGTGGTTCACGCTGGCCGGGAACTCGCGGGAGCCGATCGAGAAGACCCACCCGGACGTTCTCGCCCGGATCGACCTGGCGTCCGAAGCCGTCGAGTCAGCCACCGAGTTCTTGGCGATGGCGGGGATTCGCCCGTACAGCGTCTATCCGGATCTCGACCGTCTCGGAGTGGAGATCCTCCAGAACAACGCTCCCCGGCTGTCGAGGCCACGGGACGAATCGCCGTCGAAGTCCTCGAAACGCCGCGCGAGGTGACCCGGAACGAGCGGCCGCGGCGAGCGTCGGACGGCGTCGCTCGGCGGTAGACCGCTCGGCCCGGAAGGGGTAAGGACCCGTCGCACTCGCGGTGCCGACGCCCCCGTAGCTCAGGTGGATAGAGCACAGGATTCCTAATCCTGGGGTCACTGGTTCGAGTCCAGTCGGGGGCACTTCCGAATCCTCGCCGGATGAAGCACGCCGCACGCCGGTAGATCGGTCCCTCCGTCGCGAACAGGTCAGACGCGGCCTTCCAACGGCGGCATGTTCCGCGTCGCTTGCATGAAGCATCCCGCCCTCGACGACCTCGACCGTGCCGACTCCGTCTGGAATCGCGCCGCCG
>CAYYZO010000007.1:69051-86840 GCA_964476185.1 uncultured Myxococcales bacterium | reverse complement strand
AGCACGGTCCCTTCCGGCGCAAGCTCCTCGACCGCGCGGACGACGGCGCCCATCAGCGCGGAACGGACGTCGGGAGGCAGCGCGTGCGCGACGCCGGGCCACGAACGCAGCTCGACCGTAAAGCCGTTGCTGCGCAGCGCCCCGACCGTCCATTCGGCCTGCTGCAACCGGATCAACGGATCGGCTTCCCCGTGCAGGGCCAGGATGCTCGGCAACGGGCGGAACGTGGGTCGCTCGGCCGGCCACAGCGGCGGCGGAAGGAAGCCGGCCACCGGCACCGCGGCCGAGACGAGTTCCGGGTGAGCCGCCGCGAGTGCGAACGACAGCATCCCGCCCTGCGAGAACCCGCAGACGACCGCACGCGCGGGGCCGTCGTACTTGCGCTGCAGAGCGACCAGCAGCTTGGCCAGGCGTCCGGCGGCGCCCTCGACGCCCTGCGCGAGTTGCCGCGCGCCGGCCTCGTCGTCGGCCACGTGGAAGTCGAACCACGAGAAGCCGTCGACGCCGTGCGGGATCGGCGCGCGCGGGATGACGAGGCGCGCCTGCGCCGGGAGGTCGTCGAGCAGCAGCCGGAACGACTGCGGGTTGTCGCCGAGCCCGTGGATCGCGACGACGACGGGCAGCTTCGCGTCGGGATCGGCGCCGGCGGTCAGCACCTCGAGGTAGTCGAGGCCGCTCGTCGCGTCGCGCTCGAACTCGCCTCCGCGCGCGGGCGACCACGCGACAATGACCACCAGCGCCGCGACGAGCAGGCGGGCGAGCTTCATGCCGACGCCTCCGCAATGGTTCCCGACTCGAGCAGCGAATCGATCTGGCCGGGGCCGTACCCGGCCTGCGCGAGGACCTCGCGCGTGTGCGCGCCGAGCGCGGGGGCTTCGGCGTGCGGATCGACCACGCAGCGCTCGAAGCGCGGCGCCGGCCCCGGCCGCACGAGACCGCCGGCGTCGACGAACGTGCCGCGCGCCTTCAGGTGCGGGTGCGCGGCGGCTTCCCCGATCGCGAGCACCGGCGCGAAGCACGCGTCGGTTCCCTCGAGCAGTTCGCACCACTGGTCGCGCGTCTTCGTTCGGAAGACCGCCGCGAGCTTGTCGCGCATCGCGGGCCACGCGTCGCGGTCGTGCTGGAAGCCGAGCGTCGCGGCGTCGAGCCCGAGCCGCGCGAGAAGCTCGGCCCAGAACTGCGGCTCGATCGCGCCGACCGCGACGAACTTCCCGTCGGCGGTCTCGTAGGTGCCGTAGAACGGCGCGCCGCCGTCGAGGAAGTTCGACTCGCGCCGGTCCTGCCAGAACCCGATCGACTGCATCACGTAGAAGATCGACATCAGCGACGCCGCGCCGTCGACCATCGCCGCGTCGACGACGTCGCCCTTGCCCGAGCGCGTGCGCTCGAGCAGCGCGGCGAGCACGCCCGTCACGAGGTAGAGCGCGCCGCCGCCGAAGTCGCCGACGAGGTTCAGCGGCGGCAGCGGACGATCCGCCGTGCCGACCGCGTGCAGCGCGCCGGTCAGCGCGACGTAGTTGATGTCGTGGCCGGCCGCGCTCGCGAGCGGCCCGGTCTGGCCCCAGCCGGTCATCCGGCCGTAGACGAGGCGCGGGTTGCGCATCAGGCACGCGCCGGGGCCGATGCCGAGCCGTTCGGCGACGCCGGGACGGAATCCCTCGAGCAGCACGTCGGCGTCCTCGGCGAGCCGAAGCACGACCTCGACCCCGCGCGGGCACTTGAGGTCGACGGCGATCGAGCGGCGGCCGCGCCCGAGCACGTCGAGGCGCGGATCGGTCCAGGTCCCGGCGGGATCCGGCTTCGTGCGATCGACGCGCACGACGTCGGCGCCGAGGTCGGCGAGCAGCATGCCCGCGAACGGCACCGGGCCGATGGCCGCGATCTCGAGGACTCGAAGACCGCTGAGCGGCCCGGGACGGCGTCGCATGGCGAAGCCTGCATAGGGGCCGTGCCGGGCGAGGTCAACAAAGCGCGAAGGCCCGATTCCGGACGTCCTTGGCGATCGGGATCGTCGTCTTCGCGCCGAAGCGGGCGCCGCTCAGGCCGTCCCGCCGCGCACCGGCACCAGCAGCACGGGACGCCGGCAGTGGTGCACGACGTGCCTCGCGACCGACCCGAGCAGCGCCTCGACGAAGCCGGTCCGCCCGTGCGACCCGACGCAGACGATGCTCGCGTCCAGGCGGTCGGCGGCCTCGACGATCGCGGGGGCGACCTCGTCGGCGTCGACGAGGTGAACCTCGGTGCGGATCGACCTCGCCCCGGCGTCCGCCGGTGCCAGTGCGAGCAGCCGCTCGGCGAGTTCGGCGTGCTGCCGGAAACGTTCCTCGGCCGTCGGCGCGCGCCCCGGCACGTAGTGCGCGTACAGCGGGTTCGGCTGCCGGATCGGTTCGGTGACCTCGAGGACGTGCAGCAGGTGCACGGTGCCGCCGTCGTCGACGATCGAGTACGCGCGGAGCACTGCCTCGGCGGCGCGCTCGGAGAAGTCGGTGGCGGCCAGAACGGCGGGTGTCCGGGGAATCATCTCGAGGTCCTCCGCATCGAACGGTTGTCGCGCGGCAACGGGTGCGCCGCGAGCGAGTTCGTCCACGACCGTCCATAGTCACGCGCCCGGCGGCGGGCAAGCGCGCTCAGAACAGCCGCCCGAGCAGCACCGCGAACGCCTGCTCCACTCGCAACGGTCGCTCGCCCAGCGTCACGGCCCGGAATCCACCGGCGGCGAGCAAATCGAGTTCGTAGTCGACGAAGCCTCCCTCCGGACCGATCGCGAGCGTGACCGGGGAAGCGACCGCGCGCGGGCACGGCTCCGCGCCGGACGGGTCCGCGACGAGCCGCAGCGAGTCGCCGGCCGCGGCGACGAGCACGTCCTCGACGAACGGGCGGAACAGCCTGTGCTGCTCGACGACGGGGAGGATCGTGTCGCAGCCCTGCTCGAGTCCGGCGACGAGCTGCTCGCGGATCGCGGCCTCGGCGACGACCGGGCTGTGCCAGTACGATTTCTCGACGCGCCGCGAGCCGAACAGGAAGACGCGCTTGATCCCGAACGTGGCGGCCGCGCCGAGCACGCGGTGCAGCACGCGCGGCCGAGGCAGCGCCAGCGCCAGCGTGCACGCGACCGGCGGCGGCGGGGCATCGCCGAGCGTGACGTCCTCGAACACGACGGCGTCGGCGGAAACGGCGGCGACGACGGCCGTGCCGACCGTGCCTCCGAGCACGCCGACGCGAAGCCGCTTGCCCGGCGCCGCGCGGTGGATCTCGGCGACGTGGCGCGCGCGCCGACCGCCGACCGTCGCCCGCGAGCCGTCGACCTCCGTGGCGTCGAGCAGCAGGAGGTTCATCCGGGCTGCTCGCCGGGTGCGTCGTCGTCGAACGACCAAGGGCCGCGACGGGTCGGATCCTGCAGGCAGTTCGCCAGCGCCTCGAGGAACCGCGTCCGCCGCCACTGCTCCGCGCCGAGGCTCGCGAGGTGGTCGTTGCGCACCTGGCAGTCGACCAGCCCGAAGCCCCACCGGCCGAGCTGGCGCACGAGGCGCACGAGCGCGACCTTCGAGGCGTCGCGCTCCCGGGAGAACATCGACTCGCCGAAGAACGCGCTGCCGAGCGAGACGCCGTAGAGCCCGCCGACGAGCCGGCCGTCCCGCCAGGTCTCGACACTGTGCGCGAAGCCGAGCGCGTGCAACGCCTCGTAGGCGCGGATCATGTCGCCGGTGATCCAGGTGCCGAGCTGTCCTTCACGCGGCGAATCCGCGCAGCCGCGGATCACGTCGCCGAACGCGCGGTCGAGCGTCACCTCGTAGCAGCCCGACCGCACGCGGCGCGCGAGCGAGCGGTGCACGACGAGCGTCGCCGGCGTCAGCACGCCGCGGGGGTCCGGCGAGAACCACAGGATCGGCGTGTCGTCGGTGTACCAGGGGAAGATGCCCATCGCGTAGGCGAGCAGCAGCCGGTCGGGCGAGAGGTCGCCTCCCACCGCGAGCAGGCCGCTCGGCTCGGCTTCCTCCGGCGGAGGGAACGCGAGCGTCTTTCCGAGTCGATAGACCGTCACGTCGTTGCGATCCGCCGCCCTCGGGGCGCGCCGCGCGACCGCGGCGCCGCCGGGACGGCGATTTGTGACGGAGACTCTTAGCCCGTAAGAACGGCGTCGCAACCGCTTCGCCGCCCGAAGCGCGGCGAAGACCCGAATTCGACCCGACGGCGAGAGCCGCAGGACCCAACCGGCGGCGAGAGCCGCGGACCGGAGCATGAGCGACACGAGCCAGGCCGACCCGAAGGCCGCCCGCCACCACTACCACGACCTGCGCGTCGCGCGCGTCGTCCGCGAGACCGCCGACGCCAGCTCGATCGTCTTCGAGATCCCGGCGGACCTCTCCTCCCTGTTCGAGTACCGGTCCGGCCAGTTCCTGACGCTGCAGGTGCCCTACGACGGGCACACGCTGTACCGCTGCTACTCGCTCGCGAGCTCGCCCGCGGTCGAGCCCGAGCACAAGGTCACCGTCAAGCGCGTCGCCGACGGCCGCATCTCGAACTGGATCAACGACAACCTGAAGGCCGGCGACGTCGTGAAGGTCCTGCCCCCAGGCGGCCACTTCGTGCTCGGCCCCGAGCAGAAGGACCTGCTCCTGTTCGCGGGCGGCAGCGGCATCACCCCGGTCATCTCGATCCTGAAGACCGCGCTCGCGACGAGCGCGCGCCGCGTCCGCCTCGTCTACGCGAACCGCGACGAGTCCTCGATCATCTTCCGCGCCGAGCTCGACGACCTCGTCGCGCGGCACGGCGACCGACTGGAAGTCGTGCACCGCCTCGACGTGCGCGAGGGCTTCGTCGACGACGCGGCCGTGCGGCGGCTGGCCGCCGGCTGCGAAGGCCGCGAAATCTACATCTGCGGCCCCGGCCCCTTCATGGACACGGTAGAACGCACGCTCGCGGCCGCAGGCGTGCCGGCTCCGGCCATCCACGTCGAGCGCTTCGCGTCGGTCGAGAACGAAGAGGAAGTGGCCGGCGGCGCGGGCCCGCTGCGCAAGGTCGAGCTGATGCTCGACGGCGCGACGCAGGTGATCGAGGTGCGCGAGGGCGAGACCGTGCTGCACGCGGCCAAGCGCGCGGGCCTCGAGCCGCCGTCGTCGTGCGAGAGCGGGTTCTGCGGCTGCTGCATGGCGAAGCTGCTGCGCGGCAAGGCGCACATGCTGCACAACGACTTCCTGTCCGCGTCCGAGCTCGAGGAGGGCTGGGTGCTGACCTGCCAGGCGGTGCCGGAGACCGACGACTGCGCGGTAGAGTACCCGGAGTGAACAGTGAGCCGTGAGCCGCGAGCCGGCGAGCGGCGAACATCCAGACGCCCCGCCCAAGCGACCCTCGAACATCCAAACGCCCCGCCCAAGCGACCCTCGAACATCCAAACGCCCCGCCCAAGCGAACGGGAACATCCAAACGCCCCGCTCCAGCGACCCGCGAACATCCAGACGCCCCGACGAAGCGACCCGCGAACATCCAAACGCCCCGCTCCAGCGACCCGCGAACATCCAGACGCCCCGACGAAGCGAAGCCCCGTCCCCCACGCCCACTTGCCTCGGCTCGGCCTAGCCTCCATACGAAGCCGCCATGCGCCGCGCCACGTTGCTCGTCCTGCTCGCGTACGCCGCCGCGCTCGCGCTGGCGCTGATCGTCGGCCGCGCGCTCGAGGGCTGGCACCCGCTCGCCGTCGCGCTCGCGGCGGATTCGGCCGCGACGATCGCGATCTTCGCGTTCAGCCTCTCGTTCGACAACTCGAGCTTCTACGACGCGTACTGGAGCGTCGCGCCGTTCCCGATCGCGCTGTACTGGTCCGGCGTCGACGCGGCCGCCGGCGCGAGCGGCGTGCGCCAGGCGCTCGTGCTGTTCGTGCTCGCGTTCTGGGGCGCGCGCCTGACCTGGAACTGGTACCGCGGCTGGCACGGGCTCGGCCACGAGGACTGGCGCTACGTCGACATCCGCCGCCAGTCGGGCAAGCTCTGGCCCCTGGCGAGCCTGGCCGGCGTGCACTTCTTCCCGACGCTGATCGTGTTCGCGGGGCTGCTTCCGGTCTGGTCGGCGATGACGTCGCCGGCGCCGCTCGGCCTGCTCGACCTCGTCGCGTTCGGGGTCGCCGTCGGCGCGACCGTCATCGAGGCCGTCGCCGACCAGCAGCTTCGCCGCTACCTCGACCGCCGCGCCTCGCACGAGGAGATCCTCGCGACGGGCCTCTGGAAGTACTCCCGCCACCCGAACTACTTCGGCGAGAATTCGTTCTGGTGGGGACTCGCGCTGTTCGGGCTGGCCGCCGATCCCCAGTGGTGGTCGGCAGCCGGCGCGGTGGCGATGACCGTCATGTTCGTGTTCGTCAGCATCCCGCTGCTCGACGAGCGCAGCGCCGCGCGGCGGCCCGGCTATCGCGACCACATGAAGCGCGTCTCCGCGCTCGTGCCGCTGCCGCCGCGGGCCGCCTAGGCGCCTCCGACGCGGGATTCCCGCACCGGGCCGCTCTCGACGCAGCAGGCCCGCGCACGTACAAGGTTTCCCCCATGCAGCACGTCGACGTCCAACGCCGGTTCGCCGCGCCGATCGGGAAAGTCTGGGCCGCCTACACCGACCATGCCGGCTGGCAGGACTGGGCCGGGTTCCAGAAGTCCTGGCTCGAGAAGGAGGGCCGCCCGGACCGCAACGGCCTCGGCTGCGTGCGCGGCTTCGGGTCCAACGGCGTGAACGTCTTCGAGGAAGTCGTCGAGTGGGAGCCGATGTCGCGCTTCGCCTACCGCATCGTGCGCGGCGGCCTTCCGATGAAGGACCACTACGGCGAGGTCTTCTTCGAGCCCGACGGCGACGGGACCGTGGTCCGCTGGCGCTGCCGCTTCGACTCCGGGATCCCGATCCCGGGATCGGGCTGGCTGATGCGCGTGTTCGTCGAGCGGATCTTCCGCAACGCGCTCGACGGCCTGTCGAAGAAGCATTTCCCGGACCGCTGAGCGGCGGCGCCCACGAGACGACCTTGCTGCGACTCCACGACTTCCACGACTCCGGCAACGGGTACAAGGTGCGGCTGCTGCTCGGTCAGCTCGCCATCCCCTACGACTACGTCGAGGTCGACATCCTGGCCGGCGGGTCGCGCACGCCGGAGTTCCTGGCGAAGAACCCGAACGGGCGCATTCCCGTCCTCGAGCTCGAGGACGGCCGCTGCCTGGCCGAGTCGAACGCGATCCTGTGGTTCCTCGCCGAAGGCACGCCGCTGCTCCCCGAGGAGCGCTGGGAGCGCTCGCAGGTTCTGCAGTGGATGTCGTTCGAGCAGTACAACCACGAGCCGAACATCGCGACGTCGCGCTTCTGGCTGCGCCACACCGAGTTCGACTCCCACCGCCGGCGCCGCTACGCGGAGAAGATCAAGGACGGGACGGCCGCGCTGCAGGTGATGGAGAGCCACCTGGCGTCGCGCCGCTATTTCGTCGGCGAGCGCTACACGATCGCGGACATCGCGCTGTACGCGTACACGCACGTCGCCGACGAAGGCGGCTTCGACCTGAGCCCGTTCGCCGCGATTCGCGCCTGGCTGGAGCGGGTCCGCACGCAGCCCCGCTACAAGCCCATCACCGCGCTCTAGCCGACCTTCTTGAACAGCCTGGCGCGACGTGGTCTTTCAAGAGCCTGTCCGCCGGGCGCCCGCGCGGCGAGCGTCCGCGGGAGGGCGCCGCGGCGCGCGTGCATCGGCCGCCGGTCTCGGCCACACTCGCGTCGTCCGCACCGGCCGCCGGCCGGTGTCGCGCAAAGGAGTCGATCGTGCCGGACCAGGAACTGCGCCGAACCCTCGAGGAACTTCACCGGGAACTGGCCGACGTCGGCGAGGTGGACGAGGAACTCGAGCGCCTGCTGCAGGAGATCCGCACGGACATCGAGAACGTGATGGAGCGGTCCGCGCCGCCGGGGCTCGGCGACCTTCTCGGGCAGGCCATCGAGCGGTTCGAGGCAACCCACCCGCGCCTGGCGGGCGCGATGGGAGCCGTGGTCGACCAGCTCGCGCGCATGGGCGTCTGAGCGCCCCGCGGCCGGGCCTGCCCGGCCGGACCCGGATCCGTCCTGCAAGCCCGACGAGGAAGCCATGGCCAAGTTCCCGACCGAAGTCGAAGAATCCGTCACCGTGCCGGCGCCGATCGAGCGCGTCTACGCTTACCTGTGGGACGTCGTCGGCTCGTCCCCGTGCGTGCCCGGCATCGAACGCTGCGAAAGCGTCGGCCCCGACACCTACCGCTTCACGTACAAGGAACGATCGACCGGTCCGGTCAGCCTGGTCGTGCGCTACACCGCGCGCTACCGTGGCAACGGTCGCGACGAGATCAACTTCGAGGGCATCTCGGCCGCCGACGACAACACCGACGTGCGCGGCCAGCTGCGCCTGGCGCCGGAAGGCGACCACACCCGCGTCACGCTGAAGCAGCGCCTCGCTCCCGACACGCCCGTGCCGTGGCTGCTGCAGTCGCTGATCCGTTCCTTCGTCGAGGCCGAGGCGGCCGGCGGCGCCCGCGACTACCTCGCGAACCTCCGGCAGGCGCTTTCGCGCGCGTGATCGGCGGATGAGGGCGTTCGTCACCGGCGCGACGGGACTGCTCGGCAACAACCTCGTGCGCTCGCTCGAAGCCGGAGGGCACGAGGTCGTCGCGCTCGCGCGCAACCCGCGCAAGGCCGAACAGGTGCTCGACGGCACGCGCGCGTCGCTGGTCGTCGGCGACATGCGCGACGTCGGCTCGTTCGCCGGCGGCCTCGACGGCTGCGACGCGGTCTTCCACACGGCGGCGTACTTCCGAGAGACGTTCGAGCCCGGCTCGAACGAATCCGAGCTCGAGGAGATCAACATCGGCGGCACGATGCAGCTGCTCGACGCGGCCGACCGGGCCGGCGCCCGCGCCTTCGTGCACGTGAGCAGCGGAGGCACGATCGGCCGCAAGAGCGACGGGAGCCCCGGCGACGAGGACACTCCACCGCTGCCGATGCAGACCGAGAACCCGTACTTTCGCAGCAAGCTGAAGGGCGACGCGGTGATGGGCGCGTGGCGCGGCCGCGGCGACCTTCGCATCGTGCAGATGCTGCCCGGCTGGATCTGGGGGCCGTGGGACGCGGCGCCGACGGCCGCCGGCAAGATCATCGCCGAGTTCACGGCCGGCAGGATCCCGGCGAACATCGGCGGCGGGACCTCGATCGTCGACGCGCGCGACGTCTCGGCGGCCATGGTCGCGGCCGCCTCGCGCGCCGTCGCCGGGGAAACGGGCGGCAGCGGCATCGACAAGTACGTGGTCGGCGGCCGTTTCTGCACGATGCGCGAGATCATGGAGCTGCTCGCGGGCGCGACCGGCGCGCCGGCGCCGCGCTTCGACATCCCGTTCTCGGTGCTGCTCGGCTATTCCTACGGCTGCGTGGCCTGGGGCCGGCTGACCGGCGGCGCTCCGCTGATCACGCCGCTGGCCGTGCGCACGATGCACGCGCGCATCGCGCTCGACTCGACGAAGGCCGAGCGCGAGCTCGGCTTGCGCTTCCGCGATCTCACCGAAACGTTTCGCGACGCGGTCGACTGGCAACGCTCGCATCCGGCGGCGCCGCGCGGCTGACCGGCCAGACCTCCTCGCGACCTCGAAGCCACCCCTCTCGGCCGGCTCGTCGCCGCTCCCGGGTCGCGAGCCGCGAGCGCGACGGCGCGCGCCCTACCTCGTGTACTCGAACCCGACGTAGACGAACCGCCCTGCCCCCGGCAACCGTTCGCCGACCGCGACGTCGCTGCCCATCACGCGGTTGATGCCGCTCAGGTGGTCGGCGTAGCGGTTGTCGAGCACGTTCTCGATGCCGGCCGTGATCTGCAGGCCGGGAATCGCCTCGAACGCGCTGCGCAGGTGCAGCAGGCCGTAGGAATCGGTCTGCGGCTCGCCGTTGGTGCGCGAGACGCGGTGCTGCGCCGCCGAGAGGTAGCCTTCGACGCGATGCTGCCACCGCCCCTTCGAGTACTGCCCGTGCAAGCGCGCCGACAACGGGGCGACGCGGTAGAGGTTGTCGTCGAGGTCCAGGTTGCGGCCGCGCACGTAGCTCAGCACGCCGCCGAACTCCCAGTCGGCGGCGGGCGCCCACGTGGCGCCGCCCTCCGCGCCGTACAGCTCCGCCTCCAGGTTCGTGTACTGCAGCACCGGAAGGCCGTTCTGGTCCGTGCGGTCGATCGGAGCGCCCTGGATGAAATCGTGCACGCGGTTGTAGAACACGGACTGCTGCGTGGAGAGGGATCCCCACTGCCACATCGTCGCGAGGTTCACCTGGTGCGAGACCTCGGGATCGAGCGTCAGGTTGCCGAGGTACGTGCGACCGTCGGCCTGGCCGGCGCTCGCGGCGAGCGGGGTCCAGAGATAGCGCTCGAGCGTGCTCGGCGAGCGCGTCTTGCGCGCGGCCGACAGCTCCCAGGACCACGAGTCCGTCGCGTCCCAGCGCACGCTGGCCGTGGCGTCGACGTGCTGGTTGACCCGCGAATGGCCGGCGGCGTTGAACGCGGCGGCGTCGGCCGCCGACGGCATGTAGAAGTTGTCGATGTCGCCGGCGTCGGCCCAGACCGTGTCCCCGCGCACCCCGACGGCGAGCGTGACGCGTTCGAGCACGGGACGCTCCCACTCGGCCCAGAGGCCCAGCCGCGTGCGGCTCGTGTCGTGGAACGTGTCCTGGCGCGCCCCGTTGCCGGCGTTCACCTGGTACGCGTCGTGCGCGTTCGTGAACACCTCGCTGCCGAGGCGCCACGTCCCGCTGGGCCGCTCCATCTCGAACGATCCGGTCACGCCCACGTCCTGCGTGTCGGCCGGCGAGTACATCTGCATCATGCCCGCCGGTCGCAGGGAGAAGTTGTCCATCCGGTGGTCGATCGCGTGCACGTACGCGCGCGTGCGCAGCAGGCCGGCGCCGAAGCGGCGTTCGAGGGCTAGGTTCGTGCGCACCGCCTCGTCCTTGACGATGTCCATCGGCAGCGCGGGCGTGCCGGCGTGATCGCCGTCGAAGAACCCCACGTCGAGGTCGACGAGGCCCCGCTCGATCAGGCGACGCACCCGCAGCGAATGGTCCTGCGACTCGTAGCCGCTGTCGCGGACCTCGCCGCGCGGGAAGTCGAGGTTGTCGCCCTGGAGAAACTGGTAGCGGTACGCGACGCTCGTGCGGTCGTTGGCGATCCCGAGCGATGCCCCGGTGTCGAAGCCG
The DNA here is from genome assembly GCA_964476185.1 of uncultured Myxococcales bacterium. Taxonomy (GTDB): domain Bacteria; phylum Desulfobacterota; class Binatia; order UBA1149; family CAITLU01; genus DATNBU01. The sequence goes on along the minus strand of CAYYZO010000007.1, from coordinate 75,629 downwards.
TTGTCGGCGCCGCGGAACCGGAAGTGCGTGTCGAGCACCGGCTCGAACGCCTCGGTGGCCCCGAGCCGCGGCCGGCGCGAGACCGCCTCCACTGCCCCGGCGATGCTGTCGCCGCCGCGGCTGACCGCCGCCGCCCCGGGCGTCACGTCGATCTCCTCCACGTCCGCCGGCATCACGAAGTGCAGCGGGGGATCCATGTGGTTGGGGCACGCCGGCGTGATCGCCATGCCGTCCACGCGCACGCGCACGCGCTCGTTGTGCAGTCCGCGAAGCTGCACGATGCCGGTCTGCGGCCCGTTGCGAACGATCGCTGCGCCCGGCTGCGCCTGCAGCAGCGACGAGGTGTCGGCAGCCGAGGCGTCGAGGATCCCGGGGGCCACGCGCGTCGTCGAGAGCACCGGCGAGGCCTCCCGCTCGGCCTCGATCTCGATCGCCGGCAACAGGAACTCCCCGGCCTCCGCGGACGGCGCGACGAGCGCGAGTAGCGTCGCGAATACGCCCGAGCAGCGCCGCGAATCGACCTTCGACGGCGCGAGCCGGCGTCCATCCGCAATCCAGGTGGCCGCTGCTTTGCGGAACGTGCCTTTCGTCGAAACCAAGTCGTCCCCCTTCGCGCACCGCAGGCGCCGGCCAACCGGACCGACGCATCCGCCCTTCACCCTTTGTCCCGATAGACATTCCGGGACCGAAGGGTAGCCGCGCGCGAGCGGAATCGTCGCCGCGCCGCGGGAGCTTTTCCATGAGGGATGTCATGCGCAGCGTTCGAGACGGGCGATCGCTCGCCGGCGCGCGGGCCGCGACCGATCGATCCGGGCTGCCGCGGAGCTCGGGCAAAGGGGCCGCGCCCGCGCGCGGCGCTTGAAAACCCGGCCGGTCCGCCGCAGAAATCGCCGACCATGCCTTACGTCGCGCCCAAGGGAATCTCCGGGTTTCTCACGCACCACTACCGTCACTTCAACTCGGCCACCGTCATCGACGCGGCGAAGGGTTGGGTCGACTTCGTCGACGGCGGCAACCACATGCTGCTGACGATGGCCGGCGCGATGAGCACGGCCGAACTCGGCATCTCGGTCGCCGAGCTGATCCGCCGCGGCAAGGTGCACGCGATCTGCTGCACCGGCGCCAACCTCGAGGAGGACCTGTTCAACCTCGTCGCGCACGACCACTACGTCCGCGTGCCGCACTATCGCGACCTCAGCCCCGAGGACGAGGTCGAGCTGCTCGACCGGCACCTGAACCGCGTCACCGACACCTGCATCCCCGAGGAGGAGGCGATCCGCCGCCTCGAGGACGTCGTGCTCGCCGAGTGGATGGCAGCCGACGAGGAAGGCCGCCGCCACTTCCCGCACGAATTCTTCTACCGGCTGATCGACTCGAAGGTGCTCGAGAAGCACTTCCAGATCGACCCCACCGACAGCTGGCTCGTCGCCGCCTGCCAGAAGAAGCTCCCGATCTTCGTGCCGGGCTGGGAGGACTCGACGCTCGGCAACATCTACGCCTCGCACTGCATCCGCGGCACGGTGAAGAACGTGCACACCGTGCGTTCCGGCATCGAGTACATGATGTCGCTCGCGGACTGGTACCCGAAGACGACGGCCGACAAGTCGGTCGGCTTCTTCCAGATCGGCGGCGGCATCGCCGGCGACTTCCCGATCTGCGTGGTCCCGATGCTCCGCCAGGACCTGCAGCTCGAGCACATCAAGCTCTGGGGCTACTTCTGCCAGATCAGCGACTCGACGACGAGCTACGGCTCGTACTCGGGCGCGGTGCCGAACGAGAAGATCACGTGGGAGAAGCTCGGCGTCGAGACCCCGCGCTTCGTGATCGAGTCCGACGCGACGATCGTCGCGCCGCTCGTGTTCGCGTACGTGCTGGAGATGTCGAAGACCTGAGCCCGGAGCGACCCCGGCCGCGTCAGCCGGCGGCGGGCGTGCCCCGACTGCCGCGCCGGCGGCCCGGCACGCGCCGCTCCCGCCCCTTCCCGCGCCCCTTCGCCGCCGCCGGCTGGACCTCGATCCGCCGCGCCGGCTTCTCGGCGAGCCGCAGCAGGTCCGCGATGGCGTCGACGAACGCCGTCGCGATCGAACCGACGTCCGCGGCGATGTCGGGGCAGGTCACGACGCCGATGTCGAGCTTGTCCTCGTAGCTGAAGACGGTGACGTTGAGGGCCGCGCCCTCGAGGATCGGGCCGAGCGGGTAGACCTCGAGCACGCGCGCCCCGCCCGCGTAGAACGGGAACGGCGGCCCCGGCACGTTCGAGACGACGAGGTTGTGGACCGGCGCGTGCCGTTCGGCCATGCGCAGCGCCGAGTAGAGCTGCATCGCCTGCGCGAACAGCAGCGGCGGCAGCAGCTCGACCCACTCGCCGAGCAGGTCCTTGCCGAGCGAGGCGATCATCGACTTGGCCGTGGCCGAGCCGCGCGCGACTTCCTCGAGCTGGTCGACGGGATCCTCGAGGTGCACCGGAAGCCCGACGAACATCGCCGAGACGCGGTTCAGGCTGACCGCTTCCTCCTCGGCGCGCCTCGTGGAAACCGGGACCGACGCGACCAGGGAGCGCGAAGGCAGCGCGCCGGCTTCCTCCAGGCGGCGGCGCAGCGCGAGCGTGCAGGCCGTCAGCACCACGTCGTTCACGGTGACGCCGAACGCGTTCTTGATCGTCTTCACGTCGTCGAGCGACGCGCACGCGAACGAGACCGCCCGGCGCGCGGTCAGCGAGTGGCTGAACGGCGTCGTCGGCGCGTCCAGCGGCAGCGTGACGTGCTCGCGCTCCGACAGGTTCACGATCGCCTCGGCCGCGGAGACGAGCGTGCCGGCGACGACCCCGATCGCGCGCAGCGGATCCCCTGCGCGGGCCGCGAGCGACGCGGCCGCCAGGTCGAACAGCGACGGCAGGGCTTCGTCCTCGCCGTACCCCTCGGGATAGAGCGCGCGAGGCGGCGCGACCGGCTCGAGGTCGTAGATCTCCTGCAGCATCTGCGAACCGGAAACGCCGTCGACGATCGCGTGGTGGAGCTTCGCGAGGATCGCGATACGCCCGCCCTCGAGGCCCTCGAGGAGGCAGAACTCCCAGAGCGGCCGGTCGCGCCGCAGCGGCGTGCCCGCGTACTCGCCGATGAACTCCTCGAGCTGCCGCCTCGTGCCGGGCGCGGGCAGCGAGGCCTGCCGCACGTGCGTCTCGAGTTCCACCCGCGCGTCGATCCAGGCCGGGTGGTCGAGCCCGAACGGGAACTCGACGAGCCGGCGCCGGAAGGCCGGCAGCGCGAGGATGCGGCGCACGAACTCGGCGCGCGTCGCCTCGAAGTCGTAGCCGCCCGGGATCGTGGAAGGATCGACGACCACGACGCCGACGCCGTGCATGTGCTGGGCCGGCGTTTCCATGTACAGGAACGCCGCGTCCACTCCGGATAGTCTCTGCATTCGCCTGCCGCGCCTCGTCGATCCCCGACGCCCCATCGCGCCCGGGCGCACAGTACGCCCGCCGTCCCCCCGAGGAAACAGCGCGCTCGAGCTGCTCGGCTTCGCGACGCCTCTCGTCCTCGACACGTGCGTCGACGGCGATCGGGACGAGTTCGAGCAGCGGATGGGCCGAGCCTGGCGAGTCCGGACGGCCCGCGCGCTTCCTCGACGAGCGCGCGGGCCGTCCGGCAGCGAGCAGCGTTGGTCAGCCGACCCGCAACGGCAGGCGGCCGTCGCCCGCGCCGAAGCCGACCCGCCGCGCGGCCGGCGCGACCGACCGGGTCAGCGCCATCGGGTCGAGCACCGTGATCGACCGGCGCGTGAACTCGATCCAGCGCCGGGCGCGCCACTCGTTCAGGTGCCGGTTCACGTTCTCCCGCGACGCGCACGCGAACGCCGCGAGGACGGTCTGCGTCAGCCCGTGGTCCACGACGATCGAGCCGCCATCGACGCGACCGTGGGCGTGCGCCAGCTCGACGAGCCGGCAGTAGAGACGGTCCGGCACGCCGAAGCGCGCGTTCTGCGCCGCGAGCGCGACGGCCCGTACCCTGCTTCGTGCGAGTTGCTCGACCACTTTCGTCGCGAGCACGGGATCGACGGCCAGCGCCGCCTCGAAGGCCCGGCGCGGCAACAGCATCGCGATCGACTCCTCGATCGCGAACAGCTCCGCGCCGGTGGATCCCGAGACGCCCGCCCAGCACCAGTCGGCCACCACGCGCCCCGCGCCGACGAGGTCCAGGATCAACTCGCCGCCGGAATCGTCCTCGGCCAGCCGCACGCCGGCGAGGCCCTGGACGATGCCGAGCAGGTGCTCGCCGGCGCGCACGGCGCCGATCGTCTGCCGCCGCTTCAGCCGCCGCATCACCGCCGCTTCGGCCAGCGCGAAGAGCGACTCGTCCTCGCAGACCGAGAATCCGTCGAGCGATCGCATCACCTCGACCTTCGCCGCGAACGCGAGCGTGTGCGGCGCGCGCGAAACCGTTCGCCCGCCTCCGCGCACGCCGCGCGGCGCCGCCAGGTATCCCCTGCCCGTCGAACCCGAAGGAATGCCGTTCCAGATCGTCGTCGTCATGTTCGTCGTCCCTGTCCTTGAACCGGGAGCGTCGCCGCACGATGCGGGAAGCGCCGGTTCGTCACGTGACGAAGATCGTCGGCGCCAGGGTCAGAACCGGACCTCGCGTAGCGGAGAACACGAAAAACTCCGGGCAAAACGCACGATTTCAGCGAAGAAGGAGCGAAAGGTCACGAAGAATGCTCGCCGTTCGTCACGAAGCGCGGGCCGTTTCGCCTCCTGCTCGCCTCGCTCCGCCGGGCGTCGACGCCTTGCGATGCTTCGCGCCCGGGCGCGCGTCGCGAAACTCGCGCGTCGCCGCCGATGGATTCCGGATCGTTCCTCTGATTGCTCTCGCGCCTGCGCCGCCGATGTCGCGGCGCCCGGGAGGAGCAGCGATGACCGGACCCGTGGGGTATCGACTCGACGACCAGGTGGCGTGGATCACACTCGACGACGGCAAGGTGAACGCGCTGTCGCCGGCCATGCTCGGCCACATCCGTGCGGCGTTCGACCGCGCGGAAGCCGACGGCGCCGTCGTCGTGCTGCGGGGTCGCGAAGGCGTCTTCAGCGGCGGCTTCGACCTGGCCGTGCTTCGAGGCGGCGGCGAGGACGCGCTCGCGATGCTGCGCGGCGGCTTCGAGTTGTCGATCCGGATGCTGTCGTTCCCGCGGCCGGTCGTCGTCGCGTGCACCGGGCACGCGATCGCGATGGGCTTCTTCTCGCTGCTGTCCGCCGACTACCGGATCGGCCCGGCCGGCAGCTTCCGCTTCGTCGCCAACGAGGTCGCGATCGGGCTGCCGATGCCGACCCCGGCGATGACGGTGATGCGCCAGCGGCTGACGCCCGCGGCGTACCAGCGCGCGCTGTGCCTGGCGGAGACGTTCACGCCGGAGAACGCCGTCGAGGCCGGGGTGCTCGACCGCGTGGTCGCCCCGGGCGCCGTCGTCGAGGCGGCCGGCGAGGTCGCGGCGTCGCTGGCCCGTCTCGACCGCCACGCGCACGCCGACAGCAAGCGGCGCGCGCGCGAGGCCGTGCTGGAGGAGATTCGCGCGGGGATCCTGTCGGACTTCGGCGCGGGCTGAGACTGCGCCGCGCCGGACCCGGGTACGGGCGCTTCAGTCGGCGTCGTCGAGCAGGGTCACCGTGCCGATCCGGAGATCGGGCGCCGGCTGCAGCGCTTGCGATGCGGTGTCGGCCGCGTCGAGAACCTCCACCCGGAAGTCGGCGGCGTCGGGCGCGTCGAAACTGCGGTACCGGCAGCGCAGCACTGCCGCGGGAGTCTCGATCCCGGCGAGGCTGATCATCCCCACCTTGAACTGCCCCTGGCCGGAGTGGTTCGCGGCGACGACCGCTTCGACGAGCGCCTCGCAATCGACCTGGTCCGCCCGTCCTTCCCACTCGCCGTTGCAGTCGACGGTCGAGACCTCGGCCTGCAGGGCGCCGAACTCGCCGGTGCTCGTGACCACGAACTCGATCTCGTAGGAGTCCTTCGTGCCCGTCGTGATGATCACGCAATCGCCGGAACCGCAGCCCGGGGCCCCGGCGAGCAGGAGCGCGGCGCCACCCGTCGCGGGCAGGGCCGCGAACACGCTCCACAGGATCGTCCGGTGCAGGAATGCGGGCTTGGACATGACGGGATCTCCTAAGGCTCGACGATGATCTTGGCGTGGCGCCCCGGGTTCTTCAGTTCCTCGAACGCGGTCGCGACCGCGTCCAGGCCCACGCGCCCGGTCACGAGCGGCGACGCGTCGATGCGGCCCTCGGCGAGGTGGCCGAGCGTCGCCGCGAACTCCTCCGGCGTGTAGCCGAGCACGAAGCGCATCGACAGCTCCTTGTTGATCGCGAGGATCGGCTCGAAGTGGTCGCGCTCCATGCAGACCCCGACGACGACGATGCGCGTGCGGCGCATGGCCTTCTCGAGCACCTGCGCGATCACGCCGGGCACGCCGACGCACTCGAACACGACGCCGGGGCGCAGTTGCGGCCCGAGCCCGATCAGCGTCATCGCGTCGTTCGGATCCACGCCGTGCGGGTTGGCCAGGTCCTGCCAGCGCGACCACGGCGA
>CAYYZO010000007.1:46970-68951 GCA_964476185.1 uncultured Myxococcales bacterium | reverse complement strand
TGGTGCGGCGCGAGGCCGTTCGGGATCGCGAGCAGCAGCATCTCCTGCAGCAGCATGCGTTCGCCGTAGCCGCCCGGGAACTCGTTCGAGTAGCCGACGGTCGCGAGTCCCGCGGCGCTGATGGCGAGCGGCATCGCGCAGACCGGCGTGCCGACCGGCAGCGGCCGCGACGAGCCCGCGGCGTAGTCGAGGATCTCGGCGGCGAACTCGTGCCCCATCACGACGTCGCGGGACGGATCGACGGCGAACGGCGAACCGCTGCGCGCGGCGGCCTCGACCATGCGGTCCATGTGCTCGAGCGCGTGCAGGTCGGACCCGCAGATGCCGCACGCGAGCGTGCGCACCAGGGCCGTGCCCGGCACCGGAACCGGATCGGGAACGTCGTCCACCACGAGGCGCGACGACCGGCGCACGACGGCTTTCACAGGACGAGCGTAGACCACGGCAGCCGGGCAATGGGAACAGGCGGGCGGGTCGTCCCCGGCGGCCGGAGCGGTCCCCGCCGGCGGCACGGGGCCCGCCCGCGTTGACGCATCGCGACGTTGCACACGGCCTCCGTTCGCGGAACCATGGCCTGTTCGTGCATAGTCCAGAGGTGGCGGTGGAGGCCGGCCGGAGCCCCGCGAATCCGGGGAGGCCAGGGAGGCAGGAACGAGTGGACGTATTCCAGAAGTGTCTCGACTACACGAGGGCGCAGTCCCTTCGCGACGAAGGCGTCTACCACTACTTCCGTCGCATCGGCTCCCAGCAGGACCCGGTCGTCCTCATCGACGGCAAGGAGCTCATCATGCTGGGCTCCAACAACTACCTCGGCCTGGCCAGCCACCCCGAGGTGAAGGCCGCCGCCGTCCAGGCCATCGAACAGTTCGGCACCGGCTGCGCCGGCTCGCCGCTGCTCAACGGATCGCTGACGATCCACGGTGAACTCGAGGCCCGCCTGGCCACGTTCATGCAGTGCGAGGCGGCGCTGATCTTCACGACCGGGTTCCAGGTGAACCTCGGCGTCCTGTCCTGCCTGCTCGGTCGCCACGACACCGTCTTCCTCGACGCGCTCGACCACGCTTGCATCATCGACGGCGCGCGCCTCGGCCTCGCCAAGCAGGTCAAGTTCCGCCACAACGACGCGGCCGACCTCGAGGAGAAACTGCGCCTGACGCCGGCCGACCGCGGCAAGCTGATCGTGATCGACGGCGTCTACTCGATGGAGGGCGACCTCGCGCCGATGCCCGCGATCTGCGAGGTGAAGAACCGCTACGACGCGCGCCTCATGGTCGACGACGCCCACGGAGTCGGCGTGCTCGGCGAGCACGGCCGCGGCACCGCCGAGCACTTCGGCGTCGAGCACGAAGTCGACCTCGTGATGGGCACGTTCTCGAAGTCGCTGGCCTGCGTCGGCGGGTTCGTCGCCGGCAAGCGCTACATCATCGACTACATCCGCCACAACGCGCGCTCGCAGATCTTCGCGGCGTCGATGCCGCCGGCCAGCGCCGCGGCGGTGATCAAGGCGCTCGAGATCGTCGAGCGCGAACCCGAGCGGCGCCAGCGGCTCTGGGAGAACACGCACTACATGAAGGCCGCGCTCGACGAACTCGGCTACGACACCGGCGAGGCCGCCTCGCCGGTGATCCCGATGGTCGTCGGCGACGACTTCACCGCGTACCGCATGGTCGCGGACCTGCACGAGGAAGGCGTGTTCGCGAACCCCGTCGTCTCGCCGGCCGTCGCCGAGGGCCGCGCGATGATCCGCACCTCCTACATGGCGACCCACACCCGCGAGCACCTCGACCGGGCGCTGGTCGCCCTCGAGAAAGTCGGGCGGCGCCACGGCGTGCTGCCGTCCCGGGCGAAGCGGACGGCGTGAAGGACGAGATCGAGCACCCAACCGACCTCTGCACCGCGACCGGAACGCTGAACCCCGACGCCGTCGGCTGGAGCCGGTGGCCGCTGCACCGCTGCAACCTCGCGGGCGCGCGCTTCCGCAAGAAGCGCTGGAACTACTGGGCGGTGCAGACGGAGCGGTTCTTCTTCGCGGCCGGCGTCTGCGACCTCGACTACGCGGCCACCGCGTTCGTCTACCTGGTCGACATCCGTCGCCGCGTCGTGATCGAGCGCAGCACCGTCACGCCCCTCGGTCGCGGCATCTCGCTCGGCGAGCACGTCGCGTCGCCGGCCAGGTTCGGCAACCGCCGCATCACGTACTCGGAGTCGCACGAGGACAACGTCGTTTCGCTGCTGGTCACCTGCGACAACTTCGACGGCGAGAACCGCCTGTCCGCCGCGCTGCGGGTCATCTATCCCGACGACTTCGAGACCCTCGGCGTCGTCGTGCCGATGGACCACGAGCACTTCCAGTACACGTCCAAGCACGTCGCCGTGCCGGTGGCGGGCCGCGTGCGCATCGGGCGCAACGAGATCCCGTTCGAGGGCGTCGAGGCGTTCGCGACGAAGGACTTCGGCCGCGGCGTCTGGCCCCGGCGCACGATCTGGAACTGGGGGGCGGGCTCCGGCTACGTCGACGACTCGAACTTCGGGCTCAACCTCGGCGGCAAGTGGACCGACCACACCGGCGCGACCGAGAACGCGATCTTCGTCGACGGCCGCATGACGAAGATCCACGAGGACCTCGAGTGGAGCTACAACGCGGCCGACCCGCGGGCGAACTGGCGCGTGCGCGCGCCGCGCAGCGGCGACGTCGACCTGCTGTTCGAGCCGATCGTCGAGCGCAGGAGCCAGGTCGACGCGATCCTCGTGAAGTCGCACGTCAGCCAGGTCTTCGGCATCTGGTCCGGCACCGTCCGCGACGAGAACGGCCGCACGATCGAGATCCCGTACCTGTTCGGATGGGCGGAAGACCACCGCGCGCTGTGGTGAGTCGTCGCGATCACGCCGCCGCCTGCGGGAAGCGGATGTAGGAATCGATCAGCAGCGTCACGAGGTCCCCATCCTCCGGCGCCGGCCCCGTCAGCACGCCGCGCTCGCGAAGGTCCTCGAGCATCCGCGCGACCACGAACTCGACCGACAGGTCGTCGCTGTGCTCCGCCCACGCGCGGCGCTCGGCCTCGTCGGCGAAGCAGTACGCCTTCCACGACACCGAGAAGCGCAGTTCGTCCCAGCGGTAGCCCGCGACCTCGCGGTCGCCGTCGACGACGGCCCAGCGCCGGTCGCCCGCGTGCACGAGCCGCATGCCGGGGCGCAGCCCGTCCACGGACGCCGCGCCCTCGCGCACGCGGTCGACGCCGTGGAACACCGAGTCGGTGTCGAGCAGCAACGCGGTGTTGAAGCGCACGCGGTGCGCGACCGCGGGCGCGTCGGGGCCGCCCGGGTAGAACGCGAACTCGCCGCCCTCGCAGTCGTGGTACCAGGCGACCGCGGTCGCGATCGGCATGCGGTGCTCGCGGAACAGGCCGCTGTGGTGCATCGCGACGATCAGCCACTGCGGGTGGGTCTTGCGGCTGACGCCGCGGAACTCCGGCACGTCGGTGTGGATCGCGAGTTCCTGGCCCGGCACGAGCAGGTTCGCGTAGACGATCGCCGGCACGACGACCGGCCGGCCGAACAGGCGGCGCGCGGCCTCGACGAAGCCTTCGTGGTGCAGGTACGGCTCGATGCCCGGCGCGAGGACCTCGTCGCCGTACGCGTAGGTCTCGCGGAAGTAGTTCGTGCGCGCGGCGAGCACGTGCAGTTCCTCGCTGCGGCCGAAGCGGCCTCCGGTGCGGACGAAGTTGCGGGCGGCGTCCCAGCGCGCCGGCAGGCCCTGCCCGAGGCCCTCGAACGTCGGCTCCTCGGAGTACATCTTGTAGCTGCCGTAGCGGTGGCAGAGCTCGACCATCGCCTCGGCGTCGCGGTCGGACAGCAATGGATCGAACGCCGCGTGCCAGTGGGAAGCGGAAGAGCGCTCGGAAGGGACGTCGACGTGGGCCGTGCTCATGGGCGTCGACCCTAGCGCCCTGCCCCGCAACAGGCCAGCCCCTGCGAGCGCCATCGAGCCGGGCCTGACCGCCGCGACGGCCGCGGCAGCCATTCCTCGCGCGCCAGTGTGGAATCCGACCGCCGCGCGCCTTGACTGGCGAGCCTGCTGCGCCCATTGCTCCCGTTCCCGCGGCCGCACGGAGCGCCGCGGAATCGCCCCCCAGGAGTTCCCGCATGGCGTTCACCCCCTCGAAGGCCGTCCTCATCACCGGCTGTTCGACCGGCATCGGCCGCGCGACCGCGCTGCGCCTCGTGCGCGCCGGACACCCCGTCTACGCGACCGCCCGCCGGCTCGAGTCGATCCGCGACCTCGAGGAGGCCGGCTGCAGGACGCTCGCGCTCGACGTCTGCAGCGAGGAATCGATGCACGCGGCCGTCGAACAGGTCGAGGACCGCGAGGGCGCCGTCGGCGTGCTCGTCAACAACGCCGGCTACGGCGCGGACGGCGTCGTCGAGGAAGTGCCGATGGACGAGGTGCGGCGCCAGTTCGAGACGAACGTGTTCGGGCTCGCGCGGATGTGCCAGCTCGTGCTGCCCGGCATGCGCGCGCAGCGCTCGGGTCGGATCGTGAACCTGAGCTCGATGGGCGGGCGCATGACGCTGCCCGGGGGCGGCTTCTACCACGCGACGAAGTACGCGGTCGAAGCGCTGAGCGACGCGCTGCGCTTCGAGGTCGCCGGGTTCGGTGTCCACGTCGTCCTGATCGAGCCCGGCATCATCACCACCGAGTTCGCGCAGACCGCGATGAACAAGGTCGCCGACGCCGCCAGGCCGGGCTCGCCGTACGAGGAGTTCCACAAGAAGCTGTCGTCGAGCCTCGCCGACATCGCGAGCGGGAAGATGGGCGCGATCGCGGCCGGCCCCGACAAGGTCGCGCAGGTCATCGAGCGCGCGATCCGGGCGAATCGCCCGAGGACGCGCTACCTCATCACGGCCGGCGCGCACGTCTTCGTCGGGCTCAGGCGCGTGCTCGGCGACCGCGGCTTCGACGCGTTCCTGCGAACGCAGTTCCCGACGCCCGGCGCCTGAGCGGCGCGCTCACCGGATCTTCACACCGTTGCTGAAAAAGGGGAGGCGACGTCGCTCGCGGCGGGGGGAGGTCCCACCAGCTGAGGTCACGGGGGAGAAACCTCGTCCGGAGCGCCGCAGAGAGGCGGCCCTCCGGACCTGGAGCATACGAACGACGTCGCCCGCTCGCCTCGTCACGGGCTCGTGGCGAGAAAGCCTGCAGCCGACGACACGCGGCCTTCCCGGCCCCGAGTCGCGCGCGAGCATAGCCCCCTGTGGCCGCGCAGGGAACCGCGGATTCACACCCGGGCCCGGTTTTTTCGTCTCCGGGTGACCTACGTCCCGAATCCCCGGGTCCGCCGGCGAGAAGAAGCCCGAGAAATGTCACTTGTCTCACTTTCACCTTGCTCTCGCCCATGTAACGACTCGCGTTTCCGCGCAACGTTCGCGCGACGTGTCGTGCGGGATCGCCCGGGTCCCCCCGCTGGCCTCGATCGCCCGGGCGGGGTACCTCGGCGCCGTGCGCGCACTCGCCAGGAACGTCGTGCCCCGGGAGGCCTGACCATGGAGATCAACGGGATCGCCCACACGTTCGTGACCACGGGCGACTTCGCCCGCTCGCGCGAGTTCTACGCGAAACTGCTCCCGTTCCTCGGCATGCGGGCGGTGCTCGACGCCGACGGCTTCTATTACTGCGTCGGTGGCCGCACGGCCTTCGGCCTGCGCGCCTGCGACGAAGCGTACTCGGGCGAGCGCTTCGTGCAGCAGCGCGTCGGCCTGCACCACATCTGCTTCCGCGCCCGAGAGCGCGAGGACGTCGATGCGCTGCACCGCTTCCTCGTCGAGATCGGCGCGACCGTGGTGCACGGGCCGGAAGACGGCGCCTGGGCGCCCGGCTACTATTCGGTGCTGTTCGAGGATCCCGACGGCATCCGGCTCGAGATGAACCACGTGCCGGGAAAGGGCCTGCTTTCCTCGACCTGAACGCGCCGGAGCTTCGGCCGCCGGCGACCCGACCATGAACGCGGCCGGCGTGCGCGGCCGGGGCCTCGCCGCCCGCTTTTGCTTCCGCCTGCCCCATCCTTCAAGGGAATCCGCGTGAACGCCGTCCGCCTCGAAGATTTCGAACCGATCGCCAGGGAGCACCTGACCGAAGCCGCCTACGACTACTTCGCCGGCGGCGCCTGCGACGAAGTCACGCTTCGCGACAACCGCGAGGCGTTCGATCGCGTGCGCCTGCTCGGACGCATCCTGCGGGACGTGTCGGGCCGCACGCTCGCCACGTCCGTGCTCGGGACGCCGGTCGAGTTGCCGGTGATGCTCGCGCCCGTCGCGCTGCAGAAGCTCGCCCACGACGACGGCGAGCTCGCGACCGCTCGCGCCGCGGCGGCCGCCGGCGCCCTGATGATCGTCAGCGGAATGTCGTCGACGAGCATCGAGGAGATCGCCGCGGCCGCCGACGGGCCGCGCTGGTTCCAGCTCTACGTCTGCAAGGACCGGGGACTGACGACCGAACTCGTGCGGCGGGCCGAAGCGGCCGGATACGGCGCGATCTGCCTGACCGTGGACGGGCAGGTCTGGGGGCGGCGCTACCGCGACCTGCGCAGCCGCTTCACGCCGCCGCCGGGCATCCGCCTCGCGAACCTGCAGGAGACCGGCGCGGACGGCGGGCCGACCGGCGCGACGAGCGACCTCGGCGCCTGGATGTCGTCCCTGCTCGACCCCGCGCTCGACTGGAACGACGTCGCGCGCCTGGTCGCCTCGACGAATCTCCCGGTCGTGCTGAAGGGCGTGCTGCACGCCGACGACGCACGGCTCGCGGTCGCGCACGGCGCGGCCGGCGTGTTCGTCTCGAACCACGGCGGCCGCCAGCTCGACGGCTCTCCCGCCACGCTCGACGTGCTCGGCGGCGTGGTCGACGCGGTGGACGGGCGCGCCGAAGTCTACCTCGACGGCGGGGTGCGGCGCGGCACCGACGTGATCAAGGCGCTCGCGCTCGGCGCGCGCGCCGTCGCCGTCGGGCGCCCGGTCGTCTGGGCCCTCGGCGCGGCCGGCCAGCGCGGCGTGGCGCGCATGCTGTCGCTGCTTCGCGAGGAGTGCGACGTCGCGCTCGCGCTGTGCGGCGCGACCTCGCCCGTCGCGCTCGACCGCTCGCTGGTGGTCTGACGGCGCGACGCGAGAAGACGACGCTGGAAGACGACGCAAGGAAACGACGATGGAGCGACAGCGACAGGACCCGCTCGGCGCCGTCTGCGTGTTCTGCGGATCGTCGAACGGCGCGCGGGCGATCTATGCCGCCGCGGCCGAGGCGCTCGCGGAGGAGCTCTCCCGGCGGGGCACGCGGCTGGTCTACGGCGGCGGCAACGTCGGGCTCATGAACGTCGTCGCGAGCGCCGCGCTCGCGCGCGGCGTGCACGTCACCGGCATCATCCCGCGAGGGCTCGCGGACCGCGAGCTCGCGCACCACGGGATCGACGACCTGCGCATCGTCGAATCCATGCACGCGCGCAAGGCCCTGATGGCGGAGCTGTCCGACGGGTTCGTCGCGCTGCCCGGCGGCATCGGCACGTTCGAGGAGTGGTTCGAGGTGCTGACCTGGAGCCAGCTCGGGATCCACCACAAGCCGTGCGCGCTGCTCGACGTGGACGGCTACTACGACCACCTGCTCGCGCTGCTCGACCGCTCGGTCGCGGAGGGATTCCTGAAGCCGAAGCACCGCGCGCGCGTGCTGGTGGCCCCCGACGCCGGGACGCTGCTCGACGCGATGGAGCGCTGGCGCGCGCCGGTCGAACCCGCCGTGCTCGCGAAGTTCCAGACATGACCGCGCCGGCGCGTGACCGGCGACGCGCGCGGCTCGGCGCGGCCGTCCTGCTGCTGGCGCTCGGGGTTCCCGCGGCAGCCGCGCCCGAGATCGCGCGCAAGGTCGACCGGGTCCTGCTCGAGGACGTGGTGCGCGCCGCCGCCCGCCCGAGCACGGACAGGCTCGCGCAATTGCTGCGCGCCGGTGCGCCCCCGGACGGCTACGCGCTGCGGCGGCAGACCCCGCTGCAGTCGGCCGCGGCGGCCGGCCAGTCCGCCAACGCGTTCCTGCTGATCACGAAGGGCGCCGAGATCGACCGCATCGCCGCGCGCGGACGGACGGCGCTCGGCTGGGCCGCCAGCGGCGGGCACGAGCACGTCGTGCGGCTGCTGCTGGATTCCGGCGCGAGTCCCGACGCCGCGGCCGACGCGGCAAACGCTCCCGTCGTGCTCGCGACCGCAAACGGGCACGAGGCGATCGTCCGGCTGCTGATCGCACGCGGCTCGCGCGTCTTCGACGACGACGACCTCGCGGCGGCCGCGCTGCTCGCGCTCGGCCGGGCCGGCGACGAGAGCCTCGCACCCCTCCTGGTGCCGCGGCTCGCCCAGGAGATCGCGAAGTCGGAAACGAGGCGCACGGCGGCCGCGCTCGCCCTGCTCGGCAGCAGCCGGGGCGTCGCGGAATCGATCCGGCGCCATCTCGGAACCGCCGCGCAGACCCGCGAGTTCCAGACGACGCTGCTGGTGCTGGCGGCGAGGCGCCACCGGCCCGACGTCGTCGCCGCCGTGATCGCCGACGGCGCCGACGCGAACGCGCGCGACGCGCGACACGGCTCGCCGCTCGAAGCGGCCGTCGCCGCCCGCGATGCGGACACCGCGGCGCTGCTGCTCGGCGCCGGCGCGGATTGGCTGTCGTCGGGCGTCGATCGCGAGGAACTCGATGCGCTGGTCGGCACGCGCGTCGCCGGCTCGCGCCTCGTCGATCTCGTCGCGTCGCTCGGCTCGACGGACGTGCGCGACGAGAACGGCGAGACGCCGTTGTTCCGCGCGGCCCGAGGCGGCGATCTCGGCACGGTGGCGCTGCTGCTCCAGCGCGGCGTCGACCCCGCCGGCACCGTCCGGCGCTGGCCGGGCGACCACGGTTGGACGCCGCTGATGATCGCGGCGGCCTCCGGTCACGCGAGGATCGTCGAAGAGTTGATCGCCGCGGGCTCCGCCGTGGACCAGCGCAACGCGCAAGGACGCACGGCGCTCGCGTTCGCGGCGTTCTACGGTCGCGTCGCGGCCGCGCGCGCGCTGCTGGCCGCCGGCGCCGACCCCGACGCGCGCGATTCGTCCGGCCTGACGCCGCGCTCGCTCTCCAAGAAGTCGGGCGACCCGGAAACCGCCGGGCTGCTCGCGGACGCGCCCGCCGGCGGCACCCGCTGAGGCGGTGGCCTGGAAGGGGCCGGCGACTTGCCGGCGCCGGCCTTCGACGGGCTCTTCGCGACCGGGTACGGCTTCGGTCCGCTGACGCCGCGCTGCTTTCGGGCGTAGACGCGGATGCGCTGCGCGGCGAACGCGGCCGGCGTGATCTCCTCGTACTCCGGCCGCAGCCAGGCCTTCGAACCCGGGAAGATCCCGCGGCTGACGAGCAGGATCTCGGGCATGCGCCCGTCGCGCAGCGGGCGCCAGGTGTGGAAGTCGATCTCGCTCGTGATCGGGCCCGCGAGGTACGCGTGCGGCACCCAGTTGTCCTCGCGTTCGAGCCCGAGCAGGTGCGCCGCGCCGACGACCCAGACACTGCCGCGATGGTCGCGGTACACGTCGAGCAGGTTCGCCAGCGTCCTCTGGTCGTCGAGTTTCGGCGAGCGCGGCGCAGCCGAACGCGCGTCCTTCTGCGCGTCGGCGAGGAAAGCGACGACGACGGCCGCCGCGAGCGCGGTCGCGACCCAGGCGCCGAACCGCACGCGGGACGCGATCGAGACGATCCAGCCGGCGCCGACCCCGCACGCCACCGCGAAGGCGGGCTGCACGAGCATCATGTCCGGGTGCGCCTGGTGCTCGCGCAGCGTGAACGCGGTGCCGACCGCCGCCGCCGTCCAGAACGACACTTCGCCGGGGCGCGTGCGGACGAGGTCGAGCGCACGGCGCGGCCGGACGGCGAGCGCGAGCGCGAGCAGCGCCCCGACCACGAAGAACCCGGCCGGCGCCGCATTCGGCGTCTGCTGCCAGGCGCGCGCCTCGGTGAGGAAGAACCAGAAGGCCTCGGCCGCGTCGAAGGGACGCGAGACGCTCTCGAACGCGAGCACGAACTCCTGGTGCAGCTGCTCGGCGAGCGCGCCGTGCCACCAGAAGTAGCCCTCGTAGGCCAGCGCCGTGACGGCCACGCCGACGGCGAAGCGCACGGCGTCGGACCAGCGCGACCGCCGGTCGAGCAGCAGCGCGAGGCCCGCGCTGCCGACGACGACGCCGCCCGGCTGCCAGCAGAAGAACGCCGCCGCCGCCGCGATGCCCGACCAGGACCAGCGACGGCGGGCCGCCGCGAGATGCGCGGCGAGCAGCAGCGGCACGAGGAACACCTTCGGGCTCGAGCCGGTCGAGGCCTCGAAGAAGAAGCCGTTGGTCGACAGCAACGCAGCCGCTGCGACCGCGCCCGCGGCGAGCGATCCCGAGAACTGCGCGGCGAGCAGGAACGCCAGCGCGACCGAGGCGGCAGCCGCGGCCACGCTCACCGCGCGCGAGGCCGCGACGTCGTCCACGCCGAGCGCACGGCCGGCGCGGATCGCGAGGCCGCTCGCGATCGGGCCGAGAGAGGTCTTGATGTCGACCTGCGAGACGTGCGGCGGAACCCCGGAAGCCGCCCGCTCGCCGATGAAGTAGTAGAGTTGCGTGTCCGCCAGCAGCGGCCGGTCGCGAACGCCGTAGGCGAAGCACAGCGCGACCGCGAGCCCCGCCGAAAGCGCCGCCCCGACCGCACGAGCGCGCGCGTCGGCGCTCAGGGAGGCGAGCTCCACAGCATCTCCCGCTGCAGCGCTTCGGCGCGTTCGGAGCGCACCACCGACCAGGCCCCGCTCTCGTCGCGGCGCCATCCGTACTTGCGCGACGACGCGAACGGGAACACCCAGCCCTGCACCGACCCGGTCGCCTGCAGCACGACGGCGCGCACGCCCTCCGAGTCGATCTGGCCGCGCACCTTGTCCCAGACCTCGCGCGCCTCGACGCCGACCGCGGCCGCATCACCGAGCGGAAGCGTCGTCTCGTACCGCAGCATGATCGCCGGCTCCGATCCCGCCCCGCCCTGCGCGAACGCGAGCAGCCGGATCTCGCGCCCCGACGGAAGCGCGACGAGCAGGGAATCGAGGTCCGCCCCGGCGAGCTCGGGCGCCGGGTCCGCCGAGTGCGCGTTCGCCTCGAACTCGCGCTCGAGGTTCGCGCTCGCCTGTTCGACCGCGCCGGCGAGCGCCCGGGCGATCGAGTCGTGGTACCAGCGCCCCGCGTCGGTGGAGGCGAACGCGATGTAGCGATCGAGTTCGGGCAGGTCGAGCTCGCGGCAGCGCACGAGCAGCGACGCGAGGACGACCGGTTCGTACGTTTCGGCGACCTCGGGCCGCCGGCGCTCGCGGTCGATCGCCTCGCGGAGCCTCGCGGGCGGCAGCGGCGAAACGCCGGCCTGCGACACGTTGACGAGACGCGCGACGACGGTCCCCACGGCGGTCGTCGTCGCGATCGCGTGGTCGAGCGCGCCGATGGCGCCGGCCAGCCGGCGGATCGGCTCGAGCCGGATCGCGGGCGCCCCGCCCTCGCGCACGGCGGCGACGGTCGCGAAGAACATCGCGTCGGAGGATTTCTCCCCGCTCCACGCGGTCGCGTCCGCGAACTTCACCTCGTACCCGATCGGGCCGCGCAGCCACTCGAGGGTCGCGGCGACCAGGTCGGGGCGCGCGGCGACGGCCTCGCCGAGGCTGGCGCGCACGAACGGCGCGAGCCGTTCCTCGGCGAACGTGGCCGCGAGCGTGGCCTGCAGCGCGGGGCGATCGCTTTCGCGGACGCGGCTCCATAGCGGGGCCAGCAGCCGGACCGCCTGCGGCCCGAGCCGGCGCATCCGCAGGCGCACCGACGACAGGTCGTAGAGCTGGTCCGCGGGACTCTGCGCGAGAAGCGGAGGGGGCGGGACCGGGCCGGAGCGGGAACTGCAGGCGGCCAGCGGGACCAGCGTTGCCGCGAGCACGGCCGCGACGGACCGGCTCCGGATCGTTCGAAGGCGGAGGACAGGCGGACCGGGGAACGCGGGCACGGCGGCGAGACTACGTGCGCCCGGACGGGGTGTCGAGCACGCCCGTCGCGGCATCCTCGTCGAAGAAGGCCGTTCGCCGGCGAACCAGGTCGACCGTCGCGCGGCTGCTGCGCAGGCTTCGGAACTCGTCGCGCGTGACGAAGCGCGCGTCGCGCGCGTCGCCGCCGGCGACCACCGAACCACGGACGTACTCGCAGACGAGGTCGACGATCACGTAGTGGTAGAGCACGCGGCCGTCGTCGTCGCGCACGATCGCGTCGAACGAGTGGCAGACCTCGCCGGCGCGGACGACGACGCCGGTCTCCTCGAGCACTTCGCGCTCGACCGCTTCGGCGAGCGTCTCGCCGAGTTCGACGCTGCCTCCCGGCAGCGCCCAGACGCCTTCGGCCGGCGGGTTCGCGCGTTCGACGACGAGCAGGCGACCCCGGTCGAGGACGAGGGCGCCGACGGCCACGCGCGGGGTCTCGGGATACGGCGTGCCCATCGCGTCTCAGTAGCTCTTCGGGAGCGCGAGCACGTGCTCGGCCAGGTAGTTCAGCGCCATCTCCTGCGAGACCGGCGCGATGCGCATCAGGCGCGACTCGCGCCAGTAGCGCTCGACGTTGTACTCGGTCGCGTAGCCGAAGCCGCCGAAGGTCTGCAGCGCGCGGTCGCAGGCGCGGAACGAAGCCTCGGCCGCGCGCAGCTTGGCCATGTTCGCGAGCGCCCCGGCGCTGTCGCCGCGGTCGTACGCCCAGGCGGCCTTCTTCCAGAGCAGGTCAGCGGCCTCGAGTTCCGAGTGCGAGTCGGCCAGCGGGTGCGCGATCGCCTGGTTCGCGCCGATCGGCCGGTCGAAGACGACGCGTTCGCGCGCATAGCGCGCGGCGCAGTCGATCGCGCGCCGGCCGATGCCGACCGCCTCGGCCGCGATCACGATGCGCTCCGGGTTCAGGCCGTCGAGCAGGCAGCGGAAGCCCTTGCCGACTTCCCCGACCACGTCGGCGTCGGGGACGACGAGGTCGCGGATCCAGACTTCGTTCGAGTTGACCGCGTTGCGGCCGAGCTTCGGGATCTCGCGGATCTCGCAGCAGCCGCGGTCGAGGTCCGCGAGGAACAGGGTCATGCCGTCGAGCGGCCGCGCGCACTCCTCCCGCGGCGTCGTGCGCGCGAGCAGCAGGATCTTCTCGGCCTGCTGCGCCTTCGTGTTCCAGACTTTCTTCCCGTTGACGACCCACGCGTCGCCGCGGCGCACCGCCGTCGTGCGGATGCGCGAGGTGTCGGTGCCGGCGTCGTCCTCGGTGACCCCGAACGAGACGTGAAGGTCGCCGCTGGCGGTGCGCGGAAGGACCCGCCGCTTCAGTTCCTCCGAGCCGTGGTGGATCACGGGCCCCATCCCGAAGATCGACAGGTGCAACGTGGACGCGGCGTTCATCGCTCCTGCGCTCGCGGCAACCGCGTGCAGCAGGGTCCCGGCCGCGAGCACCCCGAGGCCCGCGCCGCCGTACTCGGCCGGCACGTGGATGCCGAGCCAGCCCCCGGCCGCGAACGCGCGGTAGAACTCCCACGGGAACTCCTTCGCGGAGTCCTTCGCGCGCCAGTACTCGTCGTCGAACCCGGCGGCGAGGCGCTCGGCTTCGGCGCGGATCCGCTCGATGTCGTCGGCGGCGGTGAAATCCATGGGGACCCGGGATGCGGCGGCGCGCCGGGCCGCTATTCGAGGCTGACCCGGATGCCGCGCGCGCCGAACTCGCCCGCGACGTCGCCCGCCAGGAACGCGGCCGCCTCCTCGTTGCCGCGCAGCTCCGCGTCCAGGTGCGCCAGGCCGAGCGCGCGATTGAAGTGGTACGCGTGCGTGCCCGGGCACAGTTCGCCGGCGGGCGGGATGATCTTCGCGATCTCCTGGAACGGGCCCGGAGGCGCCATCGTCCGGAACATCTCGTGCGTGGCCTCGACCTCGTCGCAGAAGTGCATGTGGTCCGAGTCGCCGAGCACCGCCAGCCGCGCCTTGCCGCGAGTACGGGCGACGAGGCCGCGCATGCCGGCGAGCGGGAGCAGCGTGTCCCTGTCGGCGACGAGGTACAGCGTGGGCACGTCGCGGTCCCAGTCGAGCTTCAGCGATTCGATCAGCGGCGCGGCCGGCAACGGGCTCTCGCCGCCGGCGGGAGCGAGCGGCAACGCCGCGCGGACGCGGCGGTCGAGGCCCGCGACCATCAGCGTCGTCCAGCCGCCGAAGCTGTGGCCGGCCATCCCGATCCGCTCCGCGTCGAGCGAAGCGGCGTCGAGGCCGAGCTCGCCGGCGAGCAGCCGGTCGAGCGTGAAGATCGCGTCGAGCGGCCGCGCGGTGATGAGCTCGCGCACCATCGGTTCCGGCTCCGGCATCGGCTCGCCCATCATCACCTGCAGCGTCATCTGCGCCATGTCGACGACGGTGTTGCCGGTGTGGTCCATCGCGACGACCGCGTAGCCGTGGCTCGCGAGGTGCGTGCACAGGAACGTGGACTGGCGACGGTGGCCGCCGAACCCGTGCGAGAAGACGACGACCGGGAAGCGGCCCGACGCGGCCTCGGCGTCGCGCACGGCCGCCTGCCTGGCCGGCGGGAAACCGGGCAGCAGGTCGTAGTGGTCCATCGTCGCCTCGGCCGTGTCCTGGCCCGCATAGCGACTCGTCGCGGGGTACCAGACCTCGACCGGAAGGTGGCGGGAACGCGAAGGGTCGGTGGTTTCGACGGTGCGGACGCCCACCGGATGGGGGCCGCGCTCGAACGGATCGTACTGCATGGCGGGAACTCTAGCGCGTCGTCGCTGCGGACCGAATTCGCGGACGGGCCTCGATCCCGCCGCAGGATTCGACCCGAAAGCCCGCCGTCGAGGTCCAGTCGAACGGTGTCCCCTGCGTCGTCGACGAGACCGCCCCCTCGCCCCCGTCGAAGCCCTCCTCGCGGAACGAACGCGCAACCTCCTTGACACCCCGCGGTCCGGTCGGCGAGGATCGCCGAACGGACCGGAGCCGCACGCGCGGCAAGCCGGCCAGCGGAGCGGACCCTGAACCACCGGCTCCGTGCAACGGTTTCGCAGAGTGCCCGCGGGCGACGTGCCCGCGGAGCCGAACGGCCTGCAGGCGAACCTGCAGGAGGACATCCCGCGGACAGTCCCGCGGAACGGGGGTACGCGTCCATGAAACGATTCCGCACGATCTCGCTATCGGCGCTCGTCGCGATCGCCTGCTCGGCCGCCACGGCCGGCGCCGGCGACATCTCGACCAAGAAACTCCAGATCAAGGACCACAGCGACGCGGCCAAGCGCCAGGTGCAGGTGTTCTCCGGGGACGCCGGCGTCCTGTACAGCGACGCCGATTCACCCGGCACCAAGGGTATGTCGATCCACGTCTACAGCGCCACGGACGACCTCTGCGTCGTGCTGCCCGCGCACGCCGAGCACTGGAAAGAGAAGGCCGGCAAGTCCTGGAAGTACAAGAACCCCGACACGAAGAACCAGGCGCAGATCGCGAACGGCAAGTTGCAGGTGAAGCTGCGCTCCGGCGTGAACTTCTCGCTGGCCGACGACTTCCCGCAGGACGCCGTCAACGTGCAGGTGCAGTTCGGCGACGCCGGCGAACGGTTCTGCCTGCGCTGCAGCGCGCCGCTCGCTCGCGACGACGACCAGAAGCTGCAGGGCAAGGACTGCGCGGCGGCCGCCTGCGACGCCGAGTCGCCGGGCTGCCTCCCGACCGCGACGACGACGACGTCCACGTCCACGACCACGACCACGTTGCCGCCGCTGCCCGGGACCGTGCTGAAGGCCGTGCTCTCGCAGACCAACGGCAACTTCAATTACGCGATGACGACCGGCACCGCCGGCGCCGACATCGCCTGCAACGTCGCGTTCTCCGGCTCGCACGCGTGCTCCTACACCGAGTTGCAGGCGGCCGAGGCGGCCGGCGACCTCGACCGCATCGAGGATCTCGACGGCGACGTCGTCACCAGCTTCTGGGCCATCGACACGGGGCGACCGGAGGGCGAACAGTGCGTCAGCGTGCTCGGCGGCGGCGGCACGCGCTGGAACTACGCGACCGCGCACATCGACTCGAAGGGCGACAAGGTCTCGCTGAACAACGGGGCCGGGACGCTCGGCCCGCTGACCGAGAACTTCGGCTGCAGCACGCAGGCCTGGGTCGGCTGCTGCCAGTGACACCGGCGGATCCGGCGGCGGTCGCGCGTCGCCGGATCCGCCTCCCCTTCCCCGGCGCCTCGCGGCGACACGCCGCGGCGCGCGGTCCTGCGCCCAACGGCGTCGCGCTTCGATTCATGTTCGTTCCGGCACTCCTCTTCGGCGCGGTATCGTCCCTCGCCACGACTCCGGCGTTCGCGCTCGAGCCATGCGCCCGCGTCGAGAGCGGCTGGTGCCTCGCGCGTCGCGTGAGCGGGGAAGTCCCGGGCGCGGAACTCGGCTTCCGTTTCGGCGAACCGCTCGACGTCGACGGCGACGGCGTCGCCGATCCATCCGCCGGCGCGCGTTTCAAGCTCGCGCCGGGCTCCTTGCAGAACGGCTGGGCGGCCGTCTGGTCCGGCGCCACCGGCGCGAAGATCCGCGAATGGGACGGCAGGCTCGCCAAGGGACTCTTCGGCCACTGGGTGCTGCCGCTTCCCGACCTCGACGGCGATGCGCTCGCCGACCTCGTGATCTCCGCACCCAGCGCGGAGGAGGGCGGCCGGATGCGCGGCGTGCTGTCGGCAAGCTCCCCGAGGTCGGGCGCCGAACTGTGGCAACGCACGGCCGAGCGCGACGAACACCTCGGCTGGGACCTCGCGCCGGCGGGCGACCAGGACGGCGACGGCGCGATCGACCTGTTCGCGGGCTCGCCGAGCGTCGAGGGGGGTCGCGTCTACCTCGTCAGCGGCCGGAGCGGCGCGATCCTTCGGTCGTACGCGCCCCCGGTCCCCCGCTACTCGTTCGGCTGGTACGTCGCCGATACCGGCGACCTCGACGGCGACGGTCGTCGCGACCTGCTCGTCGGCAACCGCCGGGGGCCGCACCCGCCCGAAGACCCGGTGAGCCTGGTCTACCTGCTGTCGTCGTCGAGCGGCGCGGTGCTGCGCGAATGGCGCGAGGACGATGGCGCGCGCGCATTCGGCGAGGTCGTTGCCGGACTCGGCGACGTCGACGGCGACGTTCGCGGCGACCTCGCGATCGCGTCCCCGCGAACGAGCGACGACGAGAACTCCGCGCCGGGCGACGTGGAAGTCTACTCCGGGATCGACGGCCGCCGGGTCCACCGCTGGACCGGCCGGCAGGACGGCGAGCGCTACGGCCGCATGGTCGCGAGCGCCGGCGACATCGACGGCGACGGCGCCGACGACGTCGCGATCGGCGCGCCGCGCCACCGCGTCGGCGAGGCGCTGCACACCGGGCGTGTCGAGATCCGCTCGGGTCGCACCGGCGCGATGCTCGCCGAGTGGTTCGGGGAACACGCCGACGACTGGTTCGGCTGGCACCTGCGCCGCGCGCCGGATCCCGAAGGCCGCGGGCGCCCGGCGCTGCTCGTCGGCTCGCTGCGGCACGAGGTCGGCGCGCACGCGGGCACCGGCGCTCTCGACCTCTACCTGCTGAAGCGCTGACCGGACCGGACGCCCTCGACGACAGGGAGCGGCAGCGCGAGAACCAGCGAACACGCCCGGCGTCGCCGGCGGTGCCCCGCGCGTCAGGGCACGGTCACGCGCGGCGCTCGGCGCATCGACATCAGGTAGACGCGCAGCGCGCCCCGGTCCGCGTCCGGGAGCTCGAAGAACGCGCGGCGAGACCGGCGGCCTTCGCCGTCGTGACCGGCGATCGCGTAGTCGAAGCTCGGCGCGCGACCGTCGTGCAGGTACGGCGCCGAGTCCGCCAGGCCCCAGAGCCGCGGCGTCAGGTACAGCTCGCGCGCGACGCCGCGCTGCTCGTGGCGCGCACGGTTCGCCCGCCCCATGTCGTGGCGCTTGAGGTCGCTGAACAACCACACCGGCCAGCCGCCGAGCGCGTCGTCGCGGTGGAGCGCCGGCCGCCGCATGGTGCCGGCCAGGTCGATCGGCGGAAGTCCCTCGAGTTCGAGCACGGGACGGTCGAGCAACAGCATCGGACGGTGGCACGTCGCGCATCCCGTCGCGTGGAACATCGCGCGACCGCGCGCGAAGTCGCCGACGAAGCTCGTCCGCGTCGGGGCGAGCAGGCCGGTGGCGGCCGGATCGAGGTCGCGGTCCTGGACCAACGGCTCGACGATCGGCAACTCGAGCAGCGCGAGGTGCACGGCGAGCGCCGCCATCGGCCGCGAGCCGAACTCGTCGCGCACGCCGTCGCCGTCCGGATCCTCGGCCGGGCCGCTGCCCGTCGCCTCGACGCCGTCGGCCGCGAGCCGTTCGCCCTGGAGGCCGAGGTGGACCTGCAGCGCTTCGGTCGCGAAGCTCGCGATATCGGCGCGCGTCCCCTTCCAGCCGAACGGCCGCACCACGAGGTCCGGGTCCACGCCCTCGACGCCTCTCGTGTCGACCTCGCCGCGCGCCGTCGCGCGAAGCACGCCGAACTCCACCCCCTTGGTCACCAGCGCCCGTTCGCGGGCTTCCCCGGCGTCGGCGGCCACCCGGACGAGATCCTCGCGCTGGGCCGCGAGGTCCCTGCTCATTTCGCGCGCGAGCGCCTCGACGACGCCCAGCGCGACGAGCGCGGGCGAGTTGCGCGCGTCGCCGCTCGTCGTGTCGACGCCGTCGCCGGACAGGAACGCATTGTCGGTCTCTGCTCCCGCGCCGTTCGGGCCGCCGACCCAGTGACACGACGTACAGGAAATCGTCTCGGGGCCGCCGAACACGCCGGAGTGGACGCGGCGGAACGGCCCCTGCGGCGACCGCGCGCCCTGGCCGCCGCCGAGCCCGTCGGCGAATCCGAACTCGTGGTCGAACAACTGTTGGCCCGTCTCGGCGAGCGCCGAGAGGCAGGGGCCGCCGGCGTCCTGCTGCTTCACGCTGCGCAGGAACGAACCGGGAGCCGCCGCCTCGCGCAGCTTCAACTCGTGGCGGCGCTCGGCCTGCCGGTAGGCTTCGCGCGCGGCCTCGAGGCTGAGCGGTGCAGGCCGCACGAGCGGCGGGCAGTCCCTGCTCCAGGCGAGCGCGGCCGAGCCGCCCTGCGACGAGTCGTTCTCGCGGCAGCAGGCCGCGAGCGCGAGCATCGAGGCAACGGCGACGAGCGCCGGGATGGAGCGGCGCGGCGTCATGGCACGAACAGCTTCGGCTGCCTCGAAAGGGACGCGAGGAACACGCGCAGGCCGGCGCGCTGCGGCTCGCTGAGCGCGAGGTAGGCCTCGCGCGACGCCCCCGCGTCCCCGCCGTGCATCGCGATCGCGTCGTGGATCGTCGGCGCGCGCCCGTCGTGCAGGTACGGCGCCGTCTCGGCCAGTCCCCAGAGCGGCCGCGTCAGGAACTCTCCGGCCGGGATCGTGCCTTGCGGCATCGGTGAAGCGAGCGCTTCGCCCATGTCGTGGCGGCGAAGGTCGCTGAACAGGTGGACGAGGTACGGCGTCCCGGGACTCGCGAGCTCGGGCTCGACCTTCGGGCCGTCGCCGTCGGTCGCGACGTCGATCACGAAGGGCGGTCGCGCGCCGCCCGGCTCGGCCGCCGCGTCGAGCCGCGTGTCGAACAGCTTCAACGTGGGCACGTGGCAGGACGAACAGCCCGCGGCCTCGAACGTCGCGCGGCCCGCGGCGAACAGGTCGAGCAGTCCCGGATCGCGGGGCGGCCGCACGACCGGCACCTCCAGCTGTGCGAGGTAACCGACCACCGTCGTCAGCATGCCCGAGTCGATCTCGAGCGAGACGCCGTCGTCGTCGAGGTCGTCCCACGGCCCGCGGCCGTAGGGCGAGGGATCGAGCGCACCGTCCTTCACCGCGAGGTGGATGCGCCTGGAGACGAGGCCCTGGTGGATCTGCAGCGACTCCTCGATCATGTCGCGCAGCGTGGCCTGGTGCCCCTTCCAGCCGAACGGCCGCACGACGAGATCGTCGTCGACGCCTTCGACGGCCGAGGTGTCGAGCGTGCCGTCGGGCAATGCGGCGATGCGGCCGAACGCGACGCCCTTGGCCTGGAGCGGCTCCTCGATCCGGCGACCGGCCCCTGACGCTCGCGAGCGAACCGACTGCGCGGTCGCCCGGAGCTCCGCGCTCATCTCGCGCGCCAGGAGTTCGACCGGCCCGAGACCGAGCACGTGCGGCGCGCTACGCTGGTCGGCGCCGCTGGTGGTGCGCCCGTCCCCGCGCAGGAACGCCGACTGCGTGTGCGCGCCGGCGCCGTCGGGGCCGCCCTTCGAATGGCAGCTCGCGCAAGCGAACGCATCGGGTCCGCCCGCCGCTCCGTCGTGGACGCGGCGCAACGTCGGGGTGTAACCGAACTCGCCGCGACCGTCCTTGCCGCCCCAGCCGTTCTCGGGACGAAACAGGTACGCGAACAGTTCGTCGCCGACGATGAACAGGGTGTCGATGCCAAGCGTGCGCCGATCGAACGCGTTGTCGGTCAGCGTCGCGTGCTCGATCAGTTCGCCGGGGTCGCGCGCGTCGAGCATGCGGTCGAAGTCCTCGCGGCGCCGCAACTCGATCGCGTCCGTGAGCAGTTCCATCAGCACGACGTCGTCGGCGATCGGCCGTTCATCCTGTGCGGCGGCGGCTGCCGCCGGAGAAAGGGGATCCGCAACGGCAGCGCGGGCGAGTCCCGCCAGCGCCGCGGTCGCCAGCACGACGAAAACGCCGCGGCGAACCGCGGCATCCGCTGGCGCGCCCGTGCCCCGGGCGCGCCCGGGGCGTTCCTCTTGTCGTGCCGGCTCCATCGTGGTCGACGCGCCCGGCCGCGGGCCGGACGAGTCGGGGCACGAGTACACGACACAGCCCGCGGTCGTGCAACCCCTTCACGGGGCTGGTCGCCCATTCCGTGCGACGCGGATTCGCGTCAGAGCCGCCGTACCTTGTAGTGCTCGCGCGGCAGGTGGACGACGACCTCGCCGGCGCGCTCGTCGCGGCGGCCGACGGCGATCTCGTGCACGGAGGAAGCGACGAGCAGCCCGACCACCGGGTCGTTGCCGAAGCTCTCGTGCACGACCTCGACGAGGTCGCCGACGCGAAGGCCGTTCGGCTCGTCGGGATCGGTGCCCTGCCCCGACGCCGGCGTCGCGGCGCGAGCCGCCGCGATCGCCTCCTCCGCGGTCATCGCGGCGAAGGTGCCGTGGCCGAACGCTTCGACGTGTTCCATCCACGCCTTCACGTGCGGGAACGCGTCGAGCAGCGGCGCGGTGGCCGGGACCTGCTTCAGCGTCCACGCCGGATGGTACATCGAGAGGTCCGCGAGCCCGGGCTGCGATCCGAGCAGGAAGCGGCGCCGCGAGAGATGCCGGTCGAGCAGGTCGAGCTTCGCCCGAAGCTGCTCGCGCTGCGGCTCGACGTCGGCCATCACCTGCTTCATCGACAGCGGCACCTGCATCATCGTCGCACGGTCCTCGACGAAGCCCGGCGGGAACACCGGCGCAGCGACGCCGACGGCGCGCACGCAGAGCCAGAACAGTTCCTGCTGCCAGGCGCCGAGCATCGTCGCGATCGCCATCGTGTCGTCGGGGAACAGCGGCGGGTTGCGGTGCAGCTGGTCGACCGTGCGCGCGATCAGGTCGGTGTCGCAGTAGACGTCGGCCCCGATCTGCAGCACCGGCGTCTTGCGATAGCCGCCGGTCAGCGCCGTGAGGTCCGGCTTCGGCGCGACGACGGGGATCTCGACCGAGCGCCAGGACAACCCCTTCAGGCCCATCACGAGGCGGATCTTCTCGGCGTAAGGCGAGATCCAGTAGTGGTGCAGGATCAGTTCGCTCACGGCGCAGGCCTCCCGTTCTTCGCATGCGCGACGGATGCGCCCCGGCGATGACGAGGCGTCGCGCCCGGACGATTCCCGCGGGAA
>CAYYZO010000007.1:36577-46870 GCA_964476185.1 uncultured Myxococcales bacterium | reverse complement strand
GCGGCGGGCCTCAGCCGAGCAGCAGCGCCGCCTTCTCGCGCAGCACGCGCCGCGTCGCCACGCGCGCGGTCGCCGCGGCGACGAGCGGCAGCGTGAGCGCGACCACGAGGAGCGGCGTCCAGGCCGGCGACCAGCGCACGTCGAGCCACGCCCAGGCCAGCGCGGCGGAACCGGCCGTGCTGATCGCGCAGCCCGTCAGCGCGGCGAGGCCGCCGAGCACGGCGAACTCGGCCGAGAGGCTCGCGCGCAGCAGGCCGTGCCGGGCGCCGAGGACCTTCATCAGGTTCAGGTCCCAGCGCCGCTCCTCGGCCTCGTCGCGCGCGATCGCGAAGATCAGCACGAAGCCGACGGCAAGGGCGGTCCAACCGGTCGCCGCGACCGCCCAGCGAAGCTGCGTGAGCAGCGCGAGCGCCCGCTCGACGGCGCGCGACACGTCGATCATCGACACGTTCGGGTAGCGCTCGACGATCGAGGCCTGCAGCGCGTCGCGCGCCGCGGGCTCGAGCGACGGCACCGACGCGAGATAGACCGCCGGCGCGGCGTCGAGCACGCCCGGCTGGAACGACACGAAGAAGTTCGGCTGCAGGCTCGTCCAGCGCACCTCGCGCAGGTTCACGACCCGGCCGTCGACCTCGACCCCCTGCACGTCGAACCGCAGGCGGTCGCCGAGGCCGAGCCCCATGCGCCGCGCGAACTCGGTCTCCATCGAGATCTCCGGGAGTTCGTCGCCCGACGGGTTCCACGCCCCGGTGAACGGCCGGCCGGCGACGAGCTTCTCGGTCGAGTGCAGTTCGGCCTGCCAGGTCAGGTTGTAGTTGCGGGTCGCGAGCCGCTCGGCGTCCTGCAGGCGGTCCGGCCCCGGAGCCGCCGCGCCGACCTCGCGATCGTTCACCGCGACCAGTCGCGCGCGCACCATCGGCGCCATGCGCTGGATCCCCGCGCCCTGCTGTCTCAGGTGCTGCGCGAGCGGTTCCGCCTGCTCCGGCTGGATGTCGAACAGGAACAGGCTCGGGATCGCGCCCTCGCCCGGCGGATCGAGCTGCCGGAGCAACTGCGCGCGAAGCTGCGGAG
The DNA here is from genome assembly GCA_964476185.1 of uncultured Myxococcales bacterium. GTDB lineage: Bacteria > Desulfobacterota > Binatia > UBA1149 > CAITLU01 > DATNBU01. The sequence goes on along the minus strand of CAYYZO010000007.1, from coordinate 45,799 downwards.
GAAGCGTCAGCAGCACGGCCGTGAGCGCGAGAGCCGTGAACGCCGTGCGCGAGCCGCGCCTCGCCGGGGAGAGCTGGCGCATCGCGAGCCGCAGCCAGACGCGCGCGCCGTCGCCGGCACGCACCGCGAGGGGAAGCAGAAGCCGGCCGGCGCCCGCGACGAGCGCCGCCGACGCGACGAGCGCGGCCGCGAACCACGCGCCCTGCGCGGGATCGCCGACGCGCAGGACGGCGAGCACGACCAGCAGCGCCGCGGCGGGCAGGGACCAGAGCGCTTCGCGAGGACCGCGCCGCAGGTCGAGGTGCGCGCGCTCCTGGAACAGCTCCGCGACGCGCAGCCGGCCGATCCGCGCAAGCATCGGGAGGCAGGAGACGGGACCCGCGAGCAGCGCGATCGCGAGCGCGGTCGCGGCTTCGCGCGCACCGACCGACAGCGCGAGTTCGGCCGGCAGGAGGTCGGCCAGCAGGCCGGCCGCGGCCGGCAGCGCGAGCGCCACGCCGGCGATCGCGAGCAGGCCGCCCGCGGCGGCGAGCACCGACACCTCCAGCACGAGCAGGGCCTGCGCGCGGCGCGGACGCGCGCCGAGGCTGACCAGGATCGCGAGGTCGGCGACCCGCCGCCGCAGGAACGCGTGGAACAGGTAGGCGGCGGCGATCGCGGCCAGCGCGAGCGCGACCAGCGAAACCAGCCCGAGGTAGCGCGTGACGCGCGTGTACGCGCCGGTCATCTCGGCGACCGCCTCGGCGTGGCTCGTCACGCGCACGCGCGCGTCGGGCAGCGCCGCGCGAAGACGCCGGGCGGCCTCGTCGGCATCCGCGCCGGCAGGCAGCCGCACGAGGTGCTGCGACTCGACGCGGCTGCCCGGCTGCACGAGGCCGGTCGCGCCGAGCCGGGATCGCGCCACGTAGAGCCGCGGAGCCAGCGAAGCCGCGCGCACCGACAGTCCCGTGTCGCGCACCACCGTGTCGGCGATCCGGAACGTCTGCGTGCCGACGCGGACGGCGTCGCCGATGGAGAGGCCGAGCTGTCCGAGCAGCGCGGCGTCGGCCCAGGCCTCGCCGCCCTCGAGCCGCGAACGCGCTTCGTCGCCCACCGGTCCGCCCGCGAGCACCAGCGCGCCGTAGAGCGGGAAGCGTCCGTCGATGCCGCGAAGCTCGGCCAGGCGGGCGACGGAGGGGCCGGCGACCATCGAGTACATCTGCACGAGGTCGGAAGACGCGGCAGCCCCGGCGGCGGCGTCGAGGCGCGCGCGCTCGTCGTCCGACAGCGGGCGCGTCGAGCTCACGCGCACGTCGGCGCCGAGCATCGTGCGCGAGCGCGACTCGAGGGTGCGGCCGACCGAGCCCTGCAGCGAATCGAGCAGCAGCGCGCCGCCGACGCCGAGCGCGAGGTTGATCGCGAAGAAAGCCGAGAACGCGCGCTGGTGGGCGAGGTCGCGCAGCGCGAGGCGCAGCAGCGTCCTCACGCGCGCGCCGCGCCCGAGGCGGCCCGCGCCGCCGGCGCGCCGCGGCGGTCGTCGAGGATCCCTTCGTGCAGCACGAGCGAGCGAGCGCAGCGCGCCGCCAGCGCGGCGCTGTGCGTGACCAGCACGAGCGTCGTCGCGCTGCGCGCGGCGAGGTCGAACAGGAGCTCGATCACGCTCTCGCCGGTGCGTTCGTCGAGGTTGCCGGTCGGTTCGTCGGCGAGCAGCAGCTCGGGCTCGGTGACGAGGGCCCGCGCGATCGCGACGCGCTGCCGCTCGCCGCCGGACAGCTGCGCCGGGAAGTGCCCGGCCCTCGCCGCCAGGCCGACGGAGGCGAGAACGTCCTCGGCGCGACGCTCGCGATCGGCGCCGTCGCGCAGCTCGAGCGGCAGGCGGACGTTCTCGAGCGCGGTCAGCGAACGGATCAGGTGGAAGTGCTGGAAGACGATGCCGACCGTCCTCGCGCGGAAGTCGGCGAGGTCGGCCTCGCCCGCCGCCGCGAGGTCGATGCCGGCGACGTCGAGGCTCCCGGCGGTCGGCGCGTCGAGGCCGGCCAGCAGCGCGAGCAGCGTCGACTTGCCGCTTCCGGACTCGCCCGCGATCGACACGGATTCGCCGCGCTCGACCTCGAGGTCGACGCCGCGCAGCACCTCCAGCGGGCCGGCCGCCGTCGGGAACGTCTTGCGCAGGCCGCTCGCCCGCACGACCACGGCCGGGCGGACGCTCATCGTGCGTTCGCCGCCGCCGGCCCGGCGCCGGCTCGCGCCGTCGCGGCGGCGTCCTTCAGCAACGGCTTCAACCGGTTCGCGACGTTCTTCGCGATGATCTCGTAGCCGGCGGCATTCGGATGGATGCCGTCGGGGAGGTTCAGGGCCGGGTCCCCCGCGACGCCTTCGAGCAGGAACGGAAGGAACGCGACGTCCTTCTCGGCCGCCAGCGACGCGAACGTCGCCTCGAACTCCTTCGTGTAGTCGGCGCCGTAGTTCGGCGGCATGCGCATGCCGGCGAGCAGGACGACGACGCCGCCGGCGCGGGCGAGGTCGATCGCGGCGGCGAGGTTCTTCTTCGTCTCCGCGGGAGAAACGCCGCGCAGGCCGTCGTTCGCGCCGAGCGCGAGCACGAGCACGTCGGGCGGGGTCTTCATCTGCCACTGCAGGCGCGAGACGGCGCTCGCCGATGTCGATCCACTGATCCCGGCGTTGACGACGCGGATCTCCGGCCACCCGCCGTCGCGGAGCATCTGCTCGATGAGGTGCGGCCAGGCCTGCTCCGGCTCGAGGCTGAAGCCCTCGGTCAGCGAATCGCCGAGGCAGACGACGCGGGGCTTGCCGCGCGAGGGAACGGCAGCGGACTCGGCAGCGGCCGCCGACGGGAAGAGCACGACGAACGCGAGCACGATCGCCGCGTAGGAACGGTTCAGCATGAGGTGAGGCTAGCAGCGCCGCCCTGCCGGGACGAAGGCGCGGCGAAGGACCGCCCGCGCACCGGCGATCGAACGCGGCGCTGGCGCACCGGCTACCGAATGCCGCGCTGGCGCACGGCTATCGAACGCGGCGCTGGCGCACCGCTGTGGCCAGCTGCTCGAGGACCGGGACGGTGGCGTCCCACGAGATGCAGCCGTCGGTGATGCTCTGGCCGTAGGTCAGCGGCTTCCCGGCGACGAGGTCCTGGCGTCCCTCGACGAGGTGCGACTCCAGCATCACGCCGCAGACGGCCGGCGAGCCGGACGCGACCTGGTCGGCGACTTCCGAGGCGACCTCGGGCTGCCGGCGGTAGTCCTTCTTGCTGTTGCCGTGGCTGCAATCGACCATCACGCGCCCGGGCAGCTTCGCCGCGCCGAGCCGCGCGACCACGTCGTCGATCGACTCCTGGCCGTGGTTCGCGCCGGCGCTCGAGCCGCGCAGGATCACGTGGCAGGCGTCGTTGCCCTTGGTCTCGACGATCGCCGACAGCCCCTGCTTGGTGACCGAGAGGAAGTGGTGCGCGCCGGCCGCGGCGCGGATCGCGTCGATGCAGATCTGCACGTTGCCGTCGGTGCCGTTCTTGAACCCGACGGGCACGGAAAGGCCGGACGCGAGTTCGCGGTGCACCTGGCTCTCGGTCGTGCGGGCCCCGATCGCGCCCCACGAGATCAGGTCCGCGATGAACTGGGGGCTGATCGTGTCGAGGAACTCCGAGCCGGCCGGCAACCCCATCTCGGCGAGCTCCAGCAGCAGGCCGCGCGCCAGCCGCAGGCCCTTGTTGATCTGGAAGCTGCCGTCGAGGTTCGGGTCGTTGATGAGGCCCTTCCACCCGACCGTCGTGCGCGGCTTCTCGAAGTAGACCCGCATGAAGATGCAGAGTTCGCCGGCGAGTTGTTCGCGCCAGGGCAGCAGCCGCCGCGCGTAGTCGAGGGCGGCGGCGGGATCGTGGATCGAGCAGGGCCCGACCACGACCAGCAGGCGGTCGTCCTCGCCCCGGACGATCCGCGTGGCCTCCTCGCGGGCCGCCGCGACGACGGCCGAGGCGCGCTCGGTGATCGGAAGCTCCTCGAAGAGGATGGCGGGCGGGATCAGCGGGCGAAGGCCGGCGATCCGCAGGTCATCGGTCTGGTACAGCATGGAGCCGCAGGAGTGCGAAAGGCGCGGCCGGAAGTCAAAGCCGCGATCGGGGGCCGATGGCCCGGGGGCGCCGCGAACGCAGCCTCGAGGATCGACAGCGGGCAGGCCGGCCGGGCGGCCGCCAGGCGGGCCGCTCGGGCCCGAAGACGCCTGCGCCGCGACGGGCATGGGAGCCGGCAGACTCCCATGCCACGACGCGGCGCAGCCACTCACCCCGATCGGCCGTAGCCGACCGAGGGGAAAGCCCGGGACCTCAGACCTGGTCCTTCAGAGCCTTGAGCGGACGAACCCGGACGCCACGCGACGCCGGCTTCGCCTTGATCATGATCTCCTCGCCCGTGAAGGGATTGACGCCCTTCCTGGCCTTGCGAGCCGGCTTGTTGACCGTGGTGAACTTGGCGATCCCGGGCAGCGTGAACTTGCCCGCACCCTTCGGCTTGAGGTGCCGGGTGATGTGCTCGCCAAGCGACTCGACCACCGCCGCGACCTGCCGCTTGGGCAGCTTGGTCGCCTCGGCGATCGACGTCATCAACTGGCTCTTGGTCATCGCATCCGCGATGGGGGACGTTTTCTTTGCCATGCCTCCTTCTCCTTGTCCGGGCCCGGGCTCATGCCCGGAAGCCTGGTACCGGGCTTGTTCCGGTCGTTCTGGCGGTCTTGCCTCCGCCGCTCCGGTCCGCCGCCTGTTTCCGCGTCGTTCCGTCGAATGGGGCCGCGAGGCCCCTTGATTCGCAGGCCGAAACGCTCGTTCGGCCTGCGAGGCGCGTATCTTGCAGCAAAAAAAGCGCGGCAGTCAACGCGAGGGGCTGTGCAAACCCCTATTTTTTAGCTGTCCGGCGACGGGCCGGGAGCGAGGACCGCCACCGCTCGCGCGGGCTCGCGGGCGAATCGCCGAGCGTGACCTCCTCCTCGGCCTCGTCGCCGAACGAAAACTCGCGCGTCCTGCGGCGTTCGGAAGCCGCGGGAACCGGCGTGGCGCGCACCCCCGGGAAGGCCGGCGAACCCTGCGCGCGAGACGCGGCCCACGCGCCGACGAGCAGCGCGGCGAGCCGCAGCGCCGACGCGCGAACCCAGTCGCCCGTGAGCGCGACGAGCGAAGCTGCGTCCGCGCCGTCCGCGCGGGCCGCGCCGAACAACGCGTCCTCCACGGGAACGATCTGCGTGACGGTGACGAACGCGACTGCGCTCGCGCACGCGAGCGCGAGCGTGAGCCACCAGCGTCGCCTGCCCCGCTCGAGGAGACCGCTCGTCCATGCCATCGCGGTCGCCACGGCGATCACCGCGACGAGCGGATGGAACAACAGCGACGAGTCCGGTCGCGGGCTCGCCGCCATCCATGCGCTCACGCTCGACGGAGGCGCGAGACTCCACAGCGGAGCGATGACGACGGCCTCGTAGACCGCCGCGCCGAGATGCACGGCGAACGCGAGCACGGCGATGCCGCCCCACGTCCGCGACCACAAGCTGCCCTCGCGTGCCATCGTGGGAGTATAGCGCGGCCGGGCGCCGCTTCGCAGCACCGGCTCCGGGGTCGTCCTTCGCGCGGGCCCTTTCCTGTCCCATGCACGGGACCTGTGGTAGCCACGCGGCCATGAGCGAAACTCCCCGGTTCGAGAGTCTTCGCGTCGAGGTCGATGCCGGTGACGGCCGCCTCGGACGCCTGACGCTGGCACGGCCCGAGCGCCTCAACGCGATGGGCGCGACGATGCTGCGCGAACTCGCGCAGGCTGCGCACTGGTTCGACACGCAGCGCGAGTTGCGCGTCGTCATCGTGCGCGGCGAGGGCCGTTCGTTCTCGGCCGGCGCGGACCTGCACGACCCGCCGCTCCTCGACGGCCTCCCGTCGTCCGGCAACAGCTGGCTCTTCCGCCGCGAGGTCGGCCAGTACGGCACGCGAATGGCGGACGCGATCGAGCAGATGCGCGCGGTCACGATCGCGCAGGTGCACGGCCACGCCGTCGGAGGCGGGCTCGTGTTGATGGCGGCCTGCGACCTGCGCGTGGTCGCCGACGACACGATGATGTTCATTCCCGAGATCGACATCGGCATCCCGCTCGCGTGGGGAGCGATCCCGCGCCTCGTGCGCGAGATCGGGCCGGCGCTGACGAAGGAACTCGTGATCACGTGCCGCCGCTTCGGTGCGGAGGAAGCGCGCGCGGTCGGTTTCGTGAACCGCGTGGTGCCGCCGGGAAGCGTCGAGTCGAAAGCGGAGGAACTCGCGCGCGAGATCGCCGACAAGCCGTCGGTGCCGGTCGCGATCACGAAGGAACACGTGAACGCCGTCGCGCGCGCGATGGGCGCCGGCTACACGGGCTTCGCGGACGGCGATGCGCTGCTTGGCGCGGCGCAGGACCCGGAATCGCTCACGGCGATGCGCGAGTACGTCGCGACGCGCCTGCACAGGAATCGCTGAAGCACGCCGCCGTCAGTGCTCGGACGGCGGCGCCGGGTCGGCGGCCGGCGATCCGCCCGACTCCGGATTCTCCGGCTTCGGGTCGGCGGCCGGCGGTTCGCCGGCCTTCGATTCCCCGTCGTTCGAGTCGGCTGCGTTCGATTCCTGGGCCTTCGGTTGTTTCGCGGCGACCGGCTTCTTCGCGACCGCGCCCGAACCGGACCCGCCCTGCTTGCGCGCGGCCTGCTTGCCGTTTCCCGCCTTCGGCGCCGCGCCGGCCTTTGCCGGCGGCCTCTTGCCGGGCGCGGCCTTCTTCTGGGCCGCAGGCTTGTTCTTCGACGCGGCCTGCTTGCCGCCGGCCGGCGTGTGGTACTTGGCGCGGACCGGCACCGGCACCGTGGTCACTTCGACGGGCTGCATCTGCGCGCCGCCGTCGACGGACCGCATCCAGCGATCCTCCTCGCGCTCGTAGAAGGCCCCGTCGAAGAAGACCGTCGCGGGACGCCCCTCGACGGAATAGAGACGGCTGTTGCCGTCGTAGACCAGGACGGCTCCGGACGGCATCGTGACCTTGTCGCCGTGCACCGGCTCCGGCAGCGCGCGCTTGAGAGGAGGCGGCAGGGGCTTCCCCGACGTCGGACGCCACGGACCGTCCTCGCCCTGGGACGCGAACCAGACGCCGCCGTCGTAGCGGTAGAACTCGCCGTCGAACAGGAAGACGCCCTTGAGGCCGACCACCTTGTGCACCTTCAGGCGAGGCTCGAAGATCGCCTCGCGTCCCGACGGCAGCACCATCTTCGTCGTCGTCTTCGGAGCGGAGTGCTGATCACGGGCCGCCTTCGGAACCACCTGCGCGGAGACGACGCTCCACGGCCCGTCGAACTTGTCCGCGCTGCTCCAGACTCCGTCCTCGAAACGCCAGAAACGGCCGTCGATCCAGTAGGTGGAGACGTGCTCGGTCGCGCGATAGGCGCCGACGACCTTGTCGTAGACCAGCAGGGACCCGTCCGCGGCCTTCGAGCGCTGGCCGTGACGCGGCTCGGGCGCATCGGCCGCTTTCTTCGCCGCGGACCCCTTGTCCTCGCCCGAGCCCTGTCCGCCGGAGGTGGCGTTCTTGCCGGCGTCGTCGGGAGCCGAGGACGGGGACGAGGCCGCCGCGGCTCCCGGAGGGGCCGCAGCCTCGGCGGGCGCCGCGTCTTCGGCTCCGGAGCGCACGGCGGTCGACAGGAAGAGGATGGCGAGGACGGCGGCGAGCTGCCGCGCTTCAGAACGGATCACGTGGGGGAGCTCCTCCTTGGTGCAGGTTCGACGGGCCGTCGCGAGACGGCCGGACGCCCCAAGGATGCCCGAGCCGGTGCTAGTAGCGAATCGCTCCGTCCCCGCCGGGGACCTGGTCGTCGGCGGCCCCTTCGCCCGGCGCGGGTGCGAACGACGACGACGGGAACTGGTACGGCGTCGAGTTGTCGAAATCCTCCGCCTTCCTCTGCGCTTCGAGGGCGTTGGCGGCTTCGACGGCGGCGTCGGCGGATGCCTCGGCCGCGGCCGCGGCCCCTTCGCCCGGCGCGGCCTCCAGCGAGGGAGCGTCCTCGAAGCGGTCGGCGTCGACATCCTGTTCGAGTCGTGCCCCGTCCTCGATCACCGCGTCGTCGGCGATCTCGATCTCGTCGCTCGAGATCTCGGGCTGGTCGGCAGCGGCCAGCAGCACCGAGTTCGTCGCCCAGTGCTGCTCGTACCAGACGCCGTACGGCGACGGTCCCTGCGTGGCGCCGCTGACCGTCGGCAGGACGTGGGGCAGCGAGCATCCCGCGAGGCCCGTGGTGGCCAGCAGGGCGGCCGCTAGCGCGAGCCTGGTTCCGAGCAGGTGCATCGAACTCTCTCCTTGAAGACCGGCCGGGCCATCCCGCCCCGGTGGTTCCCCCGAAATCGCGCGAAATCGTCGATGACGCAAGCCGCTGCGCCGCCCCGCGGCGCGACGGTGCGGACATCGACGCGGACATCCTATAGAGACTTTGCCATGGCAGTAAGAGTCGATCGCACGGAAAACGTCTGGACCGTCGTCCTTTCCCGCCCCGGGCGCCGCAACGCGGTCGACCGCGAGACCGCCGCCGAACTGGCCCGGGCGTTCCGGGCCTTCGACGCGGACCCGTCGGCCGCCGTCGCCGTGCTCTGGGGGGAAGGCGAAAACTTCTGCGCCGGCGCGGACCTGAAGGCCGTCTCCGAGGGCGGCGGCAACCTCGTGAAGGTCGACGGGGACGGGCCGATGGGGCCCTCCCGCCTCCAGCTCTCCAAGCCGGTCGTGGCGGCGGTCGCCGGGTACGCGGTCGCGGGAGGGCTCGAGCTGGCCTGCTGGTGCGACCTGCGCGTGGCCGAACGAAGCGCGGTGTTCGGGGTGTTCTGCCGGCGCTGGGGCGTGCCGCTCGTGGACGGCGGGACCGTCCGCCTGCCGCGGCTGGTCGGCCAGGGACGCGCGATGGACATGATCCTGACCGGCCGTCCGGTGGGCGCCGAGGAGGCCCTGCGCATCGGCCTGGCGGACCGGGTCGTCGAGGACGGTCGCGCGCGCGAGGAAGCCGAGGCGCTCGCGCGACAGATCGCGTCGTTCCCGCAGCTTTGCCTGCGCGCCGACCGGCGGTCGGCCTACGCGCAATGGGATGCGGATTTCGAAACCGCGATGCGCGTCGAAACCGAGGGGGGCCTCGACGTGATCGCGAGCGGGGAGACGGTCAGCGGCGCGTTGCGCTTCGCCGGCGGCGCCGGGCGGCACGGCA
>CAYYZO010000007.1:2446-36477 GCA_964476185.1 uncultured Myxococcales bacterium | reverse complement strand
TCGAGCAGTTCGACGACGTTCGGCGCTCGAAGGACGGGGGATCCGGCGCGCCTACTTGTCCTTGGGACTGGACTCGCCGCTCGCGCTCGCCGCTTCGCCGGCTCGCAGCTCGCCGCGGCTCCCGTCGAAGTCCTCGTGCAGGCCGCACTCGCGCTTGAGGCCGAAGAAGCGAACCTCTTCTTCCGTCACGCCGTCGACGAGGCGGTGCGACGTGTGGGTATCCCCGATCGAGATGTAGCCCTGCTCCCACAGCGGGTGGTACGGCAGGTCGTGGTCCATCATGTAGTCGAAGACCTTCTTGTCGTTCCAGTCGACGATCGGGTGGACCTTGAGGAACCCGTTCTGGATGCCGAGCACGTCGAGGTTCTTCCGCGTCGACGACTGCGAGCGGCGAAGACCGACGATCCAGCCCTTGGCGTCGAGTTCGTTCAGCGCGCGCTGCATCGGCTCGACCTTGTTCATCTGGTTGTAGCGCGTGATGCCCTCGACGCCCTGTTCCCAGAGGCGGCCGTAGCGCGCTTCCTGCCACGCGGCCGACAACGGGCTGCGGTAGACCTTGAGGTTGAGCTTCAGGCGCTCGGTGAGTTCGTCGATGAACAGGTACGTCTCCGGAAAGAGATAGCCGGTGTCGGTGACGACGATCGGCATCTCGGGCCAGACCTGCGCGCACAAGTGCAGGCACACCGCGGCCTGCGCCCCGAAGCTCGAGGACAGGACGATGTGCGGGCGGAGCTGGTCCACCGCCCATTCGATGCGTTCCTGGGCCGTCTTGTACTCGAGCACCTCGTTCAGGTGATCGATGTCGAGCGACTCCACGTCGAACTCCACGGACGGCGCTGCCTGTGCCGGTTCACTCACGATGACGGGCAATTTGGGACGGAACGAGGGGGGAGTCAACGGTCGCGTTCCGGGTCGGTCCGGGCGCTCCGCTCCGGACTCCCCGACGATCCGTCGTCCGCGCGCCCCGTGCAGAGGCCGGCCGCCACGGCGCTTTCGAGCGCCCGCTCGATGACGTCGGCCACGACCGTCGGCGCAACGTCCGAGATTCCCTCGCAGCCTCGCGCGGCCCTCTCCCACGCCCGCGGGGATTCGAGGTTCGCCGGCCACCACGGGAAGGCCCGGCACTGCGCCGGGCGCACGTCGTGGACCGAGCACAGCGTCCCGGCGAGGAAGACGCAGTCGCCGCCGGGGCGATCGAGCAGGGCGTAGCGACCGCCGACGCGCCGAAGGTAGCGGCGGCCGAACTCGTTCGGCTCGAGGCCGAGATGCGCGGCGATCGCGAGGATCTCCTCGACGCTGGTCCAGACGTAGGCGTCGCGGCCGGTGCAACAGCGGCCGCAGCCGGTGCATTCGAAACGCAGTCCATCCGCGTACCAGCGGCGCTCCGGCTCCGCGGGCGCTCCCGGCTTCGGTTCTTCGGGAACCATCGCGCGCCGTTTTCGATCGTTCCCGGCGCCCCGTCAAGACGACGCGCCCGAACGCCGTCAGCGGAACAGGAACAGGAAGCGCACGAGTTCGAGGCGGTTGCGGTCGACCGCAACCGAGCCGTCCGCGAACGCCAGCGTCGCGTTGCGCTTGCCGGTGAGGATGCGCTTCCACGTGCGGGTGTCGGTCGTCACCGTCATGTCGGCGCCGTCGGGAAGCGACGGCGCGAGCTCGACGACGCCGTTGCGCAGCTTCATGCCCCACTGCTCGCCGGTGTCGGTGAAGCGCAGGGCGACGACCAGCCGCTTGTCGCCGGCCTTGCTCGGATCGAGACGCACGGTCATCGCGCGCAGGAAGCTCCCGACCGGGATGCGCTCGAGCAGTTCGTCCGGAGTCCGCGACGGGTCGGGCGCCTCGACCGTCACGCGGCCCTCGGCCTCGAGCGCCTGCGTCAGGTACCAGTTGCGCCCGTTCGCGCTCGACTCCGCGGCGGCGAGAGCGCGCAGCGCCGCCGCGCGGATCGACCGCGCGTCGCCCGTGAGCTCGTCGAGGGCGAGCAGGTGATCCGCGAGCTCGAGCGCCCAGCGCGCGTCGTCGCGCGCGAGCGCGTCCTTCGCGCGGTCGCGCAGCCGCTCGCTGCCGCCTGCAAGCGCGGCCACGCGCAGCGCCCGCTCCTTCTTCGTCAGCGGCGACAACTCGGCCGCGTCGCCGCCGAACCAGCCGAGATACGCATCGAACACGCCACGCGCCGACCAGTCGACGCGGCCGTAGCGCTCCGCGAGGTACGGGCGCGAGGCCAGGAGCTCCGGAAGCCGGAGCGTCGCGGCGATCTCGTCCGGCCCCTGCCCCTCGTTCATCCGGCGCACGGTCTGGTCGTGCACGTACTGGATCGCGTCGCGATAGTCGGTCAGGCGCCGCTGGATCTCGTCCTCGCCGCGGACCGGCATCGTGTGCCCCGGCACGAGGAACGAGGGTCGAAGCGCGCGCATCGCGTCGAGGCTCGCGACCCAGTCGCCGACGTCGCGCGGCGCCGTGCCCCGGATCGCGTACAGGTTCGGGAACGAGTGGTAGTAGTTGTCGCCCGAGACGAGCACGCCCCGGTCCGGAAGCCAGACCGCGACGTGGTCCGGCGTCTCGCCGGGCAGGTGAAGCAGCACCAGGCGGATCCCGGCGATCGTCACGTCGAGGCGGTCGCCGTCGAACGTGCGCGTCGGGGGGAGGTACGAGGCCGTCGTCGTCGCGTCGGTCGCGAGCCTCGGCCCGATCCCGCAATCGCCGCGCTCGTCGTCCGGCAGCAGCGTTCCGAACTGCCGCATCGCACGCCGGAACGCGACCGGGCGGGTTCGCGCGACGAGGCGGTCGAGCTCCGCCTGGAACGTCGCGTGCGCGAACACCTCCGGCGATCCCCCGCCGGCCAGCACGCCGCCGCCGAAGATGTGGTCGGCGTGGTTGTGCGTGTAGACGATCGCGGCGACCGGCGCTCCGGAGACGCGACCGAACGCCTCGCGCACGGGCCCGGCCGCCTCCGCGCTCTCGAGCGTGTCGACGAGCACGACGCCTCCGTCGCCGACGATCATCACGGAGTTTCCAAGGCCGTAGCCGACGGCGACGTGCACGCCGTCGGTAACCTCGACGACGCCGCGGTCGAACTCGCCCGCTGCGTCCGCCGCGCCCGCCTGCGCGCCGCCGCCCGCTGCGTCGCCGCCTCGCGGCGGTGACGCCTCGCGCGGACCGCAGCCGGGCGCGGCCAACAGAAGCAGCGGCAGCGGCAGCAGCAGCGCGGCGCGCGCGCGGCGCGCGCCGCGGTGGGGACGCGAACGAGGCGGCATGGCGATCGCCGACACTATGCCCGAAGCCGGGACTGTGGCCAGCGCGACAGGATCGCCCGCAAGCACGCCGCTGCGCTCGAGTCTCCGCAGCCAGGCGTTCGTCGAGCGCCGGCGGCCCGTGCGGGCGGGCGAATCGCCGTGTTGCTTTCGTGTCGCGAGGCGCTAGGAGCCGTGACCGAGCGCGTGGACGACGGCCGTCCGCCGCGAGGAGGACCGCCCGTGAGCACCGCCGCCGACACCGAGAAGAAGCCTCCGTTCTTCCTGCGCGGGAACTACGCGCCCGTTCCGCTCGAGCAGACCGTGACGTCGCTTCCCGTCGAGGGAGAGATTCCCGCGGCGCTCCACGGCCGTTACCTCCGCAACGGGCCGAACCCGAAGGACCACGCTCCGCCGCACTGGTTCTTCGGCGACGGCATGCTGCACGGCATCGCCATCGGCAACGGCCGTGCGCTCTGGTACCGCAACCGCTGGGTTCGCACGCGCCAGCTGACCGAGCGCGCGCGTCTGGTCGGCCCCGACGGACAGCGCGACCTCGGCGCCGGCCCCGCCAACACGAACGTGATCCGGCACGCCGGCCGCATCCTCGCGCTCGCCGAGACGACGCTGCCGTGGGAGCTCACGCCCGAGCTCGAGACGCTCGGCCACTACGACTTCGGCGGCCGCCTGAAGACCGGCATGACCGCCCACCCGAAGACCTGCCCCGTCACCGGCGAGCTGCACTTCTTCGACTACAACTGGTTCGCGCCGTTCGTGACGTACCACTGCGCGGACGCCGCGGGCCGGCTCGTGCGCAGCGTGCCCATCGACGTGCCCGGCCCGACCATGATGCACGACTTCGCCATCACGGAGCGTCACGTGCTCGTCATGGACCTTCCGGTCGTGTTCGACTTCGAACGCGCGGTGCGCGGCCAGATGCCGTACCGCTGGGACGACGACTACGGCGCCCGCGTCGGCGTGATGGAGCGCGGCGACGATTCCGGCCGCATCCGCTGGTTCGAGGTCGAGCCCTGCTACGTCTTCCACCCGATGAACGCTTGGGAGAAGGACGGCAGGATCACCGTGGACGTCGCGCGATACCCCGAGCTCTGGCGGCAGGGTTCGGACCGCTTCGACCTCGCGTCGCTGCACCGATGGGAACTCGACCTCGCGTCCGGCGCGGTGCGCGAGACCGCGCTCGACGACCGACCGATCGAGTTCCCGCGCACCGACGACCGGCTCACGGGCCTGCCCTGCCGCTACGGCTACGCGGTGCGCAACCTGTCGTCGACGACCGACGAGGCGACGTCGCTGCTGCAGTACGACCTGCGAAGCGGCGCGTCGGTCGAGCACGACTTCGGTCCCGGGCGCTTTCCCGGCGAGGGCGTGTTCGCGCCGGATCCCGCTTCGCGCGACGAGAACGCGGGGTGGATCCTCACGATCGTCTACGACGCGGCCAGGGGCTGCTCGGATTTCGTGATCCTCGATGCGCGCGACTTCGCGGCCGCTCCGGTCGCGGTGGTGCACCTGCCCTGCCGGATCCCGTTCGGATTCCACGGCAACTGGATGGCGGACTGAGCCGGTCCCGGGCGGGCGCCGCGCGCCGTCGAACGGACGCGGCGCAACGCCAGGCGTCCCGGAAAGCTGCGGCCTGCCGCGGAACGGATGGCCGCGGCAGGGACACGCCGCGGCGCAGGGGCGCGATAAGGCGTTACGACCGGTCGCGCTGCGGGGTTTCGAGCCGCGCCAGCGCCGAATCCAGTTCGCCCAGGCCGTCCGTGCGGTGCCCCTCTCCCTTGAGCGCCTCGAGCGGGTCGCGCAGGTCGTCGACGTAGCCCAGCGCGTAGGCCCCGCGCTGGTAGCCGATCACGCGCAGCAGGTCGTCGTCGAGCGTGCGCGCGATCTCGTGCGGAACGGAGAGGTACTGGTTCTCCTCCTGCCGCAGCCAGCTGAGCGCGTACGTGAGGTTGAGGCCGTAGCGGACCTGGTCCGAGCGGTTCGTGCCGCCGCCGTGGTAGAGGGATCCCGTGTAGAACAGCACGGAGCCGGCCGGCATCTCCGCGGCCTCCGTCTGGTCCGCGCGGAACTCCAGGCGATCCTCGAACTTGTTGCTGCCGGGGATCACGCGAGTCGCGCCGTTGGCTTCCGTGAAGTCGTTCATCGCCCAGATGGTGTTGCACTGGGCTTCGAAGCCGGCCGGGAACGGGAAGAAATCGAAGGCCCACTGGTCGCGGTGAATCGGCTGCCCTTCCTGTCCGGGGCCGATCGCGATGACCTGCGTCAGGTGCAGGTGCCAGCTCGTCGCGTGCGACAGCACGGCGGAGACGGTGTCGCGAACGAGCGGATGCAGGACGAGTTCGCGGCACGTGGACGAGCGGGCGACAAGCCCCCCGGTGCGGCGCGTCCGCACCCCGGCGAACGAATCGGGTCCCGTCGGAGTCGCCTCGAGCCAGGCCGCGAGTTCCTCCCGCACGCGATCCATGGTCGCCGCGGGCACGAGCCGCTCGACGACCGCGCAGCCGTGCTCGGCGAGCGCCGACGAGAGTTCGGCGGCGGCGACCGAACCGGCGAATCGGGGAATGGGCATGGCGGCATCCTCCTCCACCGCGGCGGATCCGCGGGCGCCACAGAGTGCGTCCGCTGCCGAGCCCGGGCAACCGCAGCCGGCCGCGGCGTGCGGGCGCCGGCCCGCTTCGCCTGCCGCGGCGTTCCCGCTACACAACCCCGCCATGCGCAGGATCCTCGTCCTCTCCGCCCTCGTCGTGGCGGCCGGGTGCACGATCGCCGCCCGCCACCAACTCGACGACCTCTACGGCAAGCCGTCCCCGGCGCGCTACGAACGGGCAGCCGCCTCGCCGCAGGCGCGGGCCGACTGGCAGCGCGCCTCGGCCGTGTTCGAGAAGCGCTGCGTGGTCTGCCACGCGTGCTGGGATGCCCCGTGCCAGCTGAAGCTGACCTCGTACGAGGGCCTCACACGCGGTGGCTCGAAGGACGTCGTCTATGCGACGCGACTGACGTCGATCGCGCCGACCCGACTCGGCATCGACGCGCAGACCAACGCCGAGTGGCGCACGAAGGGCTTCCATCCGGTGCTGAACGAACGGGAAGCCTCGCCGGAGGCCGACCGCCGCGCGAGCGTGATGTACCGGCTGCTCGAGCTGAAGCGCCGGCACGCGCCGGAGACCGGCATCCTCCCGGCCGATCGCTACGACTTCTCGCTCGGTCGCGCGCAGGCCTGCCCGACGGTCGAGGAGATCGACGAGGTCGAGCAGAAGCGGCCGGAACTCGGGATGCCGTTCGGCATGCCGCAGCTGGCCGACGACGAATACCGCACGCTGACCGAGTGGATCGCGGGCGGCGCTCCCTGGGCGCCGCCGCCCGCGCTTTCGGCGGCCCACGCCGGCCGCATCGCCGAGTGGGAAGCGTTCCTGAACGGCGACAGCCTGAAACAGCAGCTCGCCAGCCGCTACATCTACGAGCACTGGTATCTCGCGCACCTGTACTTCGAGGACCTGCCGCGCGGCGAGTACTTCGAGCTCGTGCGCTCGCGCACGCCCCCGGGGCAGCCGATCGAGATCATCCCGACGGTGCGTCCCTACGACGACCCGGGCGTCGCGCGCGTGTACTACCGCCTGCGGCGCGTGGGCGAGACCATCGTCGCGAAGACGCACATGCCCTACGCGCTCGGTCCCGCCCGGCTCCAGCGCATGCGCGAGCTGTTCCTCGAGCCGGACTACGAGGTCCCGCAGCTGCCGTCGTACGACGTCGAGGTCGCCTCGAACCCGTTTCGCGCGTTCCGGCTGCTCCCGGTCCGCTCGCGCTACCGGCTGATGCTCGAGGAAGCCCAGTTCACGATCATGAACTTCATCAAGGGACCGGTCTGCCGCGGGCAGGTCGCCCTCGACGTCATCAACGACCTGTTCTGGGTCACGTTCGTGAACCCGGATTTCGAGCGCTCGGAACTGACCGGGGAAGAACTCGCGGACGCGCTCGAGAAGATCCACTTGCCGGCCGAGGAAGACGGCTCGCTGCCGCTGCTGAAGTGGAAGAAGTACGCGGACGCCGAGAACGCCTACCTGCGGGCGAAGTACGACGCGCTGAACCGCGAGTTCGGCGGCTCGCGCCGCCCGGACCTCTCGCTGCTCTGGGACGGCGACGGCCGCAACCCGAACGCGGCGCTGACGGTCTTCCGGCACTTCGACAGCGCGACGGTCGTCCAGGGCTTCGTCGGCGACCGTCCGCAGACCGCGTGGGTGGTGAGCTACCCGCTGCTCGAGCGCATCCACTACCTCCTCGTCGCCGGCTTCGACGTCTTCGGCGGCTCCGGGCACCAGCTCACGACGCGCATGTACATGGACTTCCTGCGCATGGAGGGCGAGTCCAACTTCCTCGCGCTGCTGCCGAAGTCGGCCCGCCAGGGCGTCCGCGACCGCTGGTACCGCGGCGTCGGCGACGACGTGAAGCAGTACCTCGACGGCACCCGCACGTTCTTCGCGCAGGAGACCGGCGTTCGCTACCGCACGTCCGACCCGCTTCCCGAGTTGTTCGCGATGTGGCGCAAGCGGTTCTCGCCGGTGCTCGACCGGCGCTACGAACTCCGCACGCGGGGACTCCCGAAGCCGGCGGTCGACGCGCTCCGCCGCATCGACGGCCTCGAGGGCGTGTCCACCTCGCATCTTCCGGAGGTCGTGTTCCTGACGGTGACGGGTCTTTCGGGCGGCGAGCGGCACTTCACGGTGCTGCACAACAACGCGCACACGAACATCTCGACGCTGTTCCAGGAAGCGAAGAACCGCCTGCCCGCCGAGGACACCCTCACGGTCGTGGACGGTTTCCTCGGCGCCTACCCGAACGCGTTCTTCGAGGTCGACGCCGCCGCCCTTCCCGCGTTCGCGGACGCCGTCGCGAGGCTCGGCGGCGAGGCGGATTACGCCGCGCTGATGACGAAGCACGGGATCCGTCGCACCGACCCGCGCTTCTGGCCGCACAGCGACTCGCTGCACGCGGCCTACCGCGAGGCCGCGCCGGTCGAGGCCGGGGTGTTCGACTACAACCGCTACGAGAACCGATGAACGCGACCGCGCCGGGCAAGAGGGAGGGAAAGATGAACGCCAACCGCCGAACGAACGACACGCTTCTCGCGACGATCGCCGTCGCCCTCGCGCTGGCCGGCTGCAGCGCGTCCCCCGGCAAGCCGAAGTACGCCGACGACCCGCGCACCGACACGATGACGATGGCGGAGATGCGCATGGACGAGGCCGGCGGCCCCTCCCCGGCTGCGAAGCCGGCGGGCCTCGCGAACCCCCAGGCCGCGCCGTCCGCGCCCGATCCGAACGCGCTGACCGATGCCGGCGCGAACACGCCGCTCGGCAAGAACTGGACGTTCACGCAGGTGGACGGCTTCGACGGGGAACTGCCGGGCCCGCCGCGCAACGCGACGATGATCCTCAGCCGCGAGAACGGCCGGATGGCGGGGACGACCTCGTGCAACCCGATGACTTCCGCGTTCGAGATCAGCATCGCGCAGGGCACGCTGAGCTTCCGCCGCATCGACAACGGCTCGGCGCTCTGCGGCGAACCGAACGCCGACATCGAGGACGCGGTCGTCGACGCGCTCGCCGCGACCGACTCGTTCCTGCTCGACGGCAAGACGCTGACGCTGCGGTCGAAGGGCCGCACGGTGGCGGTGCTCACGACGCCGTGACGCGAGCGTACGCGCGCCGGAGCGCCCTCGGGAGAACGGCCCGCCGAGGGGTTGCGGCAGGGAAGGAGGCGGCATGACCGGATTCACCGCATTGCACCCCCGTCGATCGTTCCCGGCGCTCGTCGTCGCCGCGGCCGGCGCGATGCTGCTCGGGGCCTGCACCGCGACGGTCCGTTCGGGCTCGGCGCCGGAGGCCGGCGCTGCCGCTGCGGCCGCCGCGCCGAAGGACGAGTCCGCGCTGCTCGGCCGAGACTGGGTCTTCGTCCGGGTCGAGGGATTCGACGGTCCGCTGCCGTCTCCACCGCCGATCGCCGGCTTCATCCTGACGCGCGAAGGCGAGAACCGGCTCACGGGCACGACCGCCTGCAACCGCCTGGGGGCGGGCTTCGAACTGGACGCGGAGGCGGGGCAGCTGCGGTTCGTCGACCTCCGCAACACGCGGATGATGTGCGACCGCATCGCCGCCGACACCGAGTACGCCGTGCTGCAGGCGATGATCGCGACGGATTCGTACCGGATCGTCGGCGAGGAACTCGAACTCTGGGGCGGCGGCCGGCGCCTGGCCGTGCTCGCCGCGGCGGACCCGGTTCCCCCGGACGGACGACAGCCTTGACCGCGAGCGCGCCGCGCCGCGGCGCGAAATCCGCGCCGGCGCCTTGCCAAGTCGTGCGCGCGAGGCCATGAGTAGCGAGCGATGGGCCTGTATTCCCGCTACGTGCTGCCGCACCTGCTCGACTACGCGATGCGCGACAAGACGATCATGCGACAGCGCGCCAAGGTCGTGCCGCTCGCGCGAGGACGCGTGCTCGAGGTCGGCATCGGTTCCGGGCTGAACCTGTCGTTCTACGACCGCGGCAAGGTCGAGAAGGTGCTCGGGCTCGACCCTTCGCCCGAACTCCAGGTGAAGGCCCGGCAGCGCGCCGCCGAGGCCGGGATCGAAGTGGACTGGATGGCGCTGTCGAGCGAGCGCATCCCGCTGCCCGAAGACAGCGTCGACAGCATCGTCATCACCTACACGATGTGCACGATCCCGGACGTGCACTCGGCGCTGCTCGAGATGCGCCGCGTGCTGAAGCCCGGCGCGAAGATGTTCTTCAGCGAGCACGGCGCCGCGCCCGACGAATCCGTGCGCCGCTGGCAGGACCGCCTGAACCCGCTTTGGGGAAGGATCTCCGGCGGCTGCAACATCAACCGCGACGTGCCGGGGATGCTCGAGCGCGCCGGCCTCGTCGTCGACGAGATCCAGACCATGTACCTGCCGGGCCCGAGGCCCCTCACGTTCAACTACTGGGGAAGCGCTTCGAAAGCCTGACCCGCCCAGCGTTCCAAGCCGGAGTACCGCATGAGCGTCGCCGTCGGAGAAAAGGCCCCCGAGTTCCAGCTGCAGGACCAGCACGGGCGCACCGTGTCGCTGGCCGACTTCCGCGGCAAGAAAGCCGTCGTGCTCTACTTCTACCCGAAGGACGAGACGCCCGGTTGCACGAAGGAGGCCTGCAGCTTCCGCGACTCCTACGAGGATTTCGTCGCGGCCGGCGCCGAGGTGATCGGCGTCAGCGGCGACTCGGTCGACAAGCACCATTCGTTCGCGGAGCACCACCGGCTGCCGTTCACGCTGCTCGCCGACACGGGCAACGCGCTGCGAAAGACCTACGGCGTCCCGTCCACGCTGTGGATCCTGCCGGGCCGCGTGACCTACGTGATCGACAAGCAGGGCGTCGTCCGCCACGTCTTCGATTCGCAGTTGCAGGCCACCAGGCACATCGACGAGGCGCTCGCCGTCGTGAAGCGGCTCGCGGCAGCCTGAGCGCCGTGCCGGCGCGAGGCGGCGTCAGCCGCGAGGAAGGCTGCGGAGGTAGCGCAGGAGCCCGACGATGGTCAGCGCGAGCATCACGTGCACGCCGATCACCGGCGGCCAGCCGACGACGTAGAGCACGTCGTTCGCGAGACCCGGCTGGAACGGGCCGCCGCCGAACTCGAGCCCGCGCGTGCCGAACAGCGGGTGCAGCATCGCCGGGATCGTGAACAGCCAGGCCGTGACCAGCGCCGACCAGAACAGGAGGCGGTGCGCGCGCGGCGTGTGCAGGATCCAGGCGCCGCCGAGGCCTAGCGCCATCAACAGCAGCCCTTGCGTGATGCCTTCCATGTGCGCCATGCGCCAGGCGCGCGCGTCGCCCGGGATGACCAGATCGATGCTGCCCGGGATCGGCCACAGCACGACGCGGCCCAGGAGCGAGAAGAACCACGCCCAGCCCGACACGATCGCCGAGACGATCAGGCCGAAGCCGTTCAGGAACAGCAGCGCACGCAGGCGCTCGGGCATCGCGGTCATCTCGTCCTCCTCGCCGGCGCGTCAGCGCGCCGGCATCTGCGACGGCAGCAGGTCGATGCGGCTCGTGTCCAGGCGCAGCAGCCGCTCGTCGTCGGCGTCGTAGAGCCTCACCCAGTCCCGCGCCCACTCCGGGTCCGGCGTGCGCGACGGATCGTGCCACGGCGACAGGCTCTCGAGCAGGATCACGGCCGTGTCCTTCAGGATGTGCGCGAGCACGACCTTGAGCCGCCACCGCGTGCGCCACTGGCCCCAGAGGCCGTCGGCCTCGAGCAGCGTCCGGTACGCGCGGCGGGTGCGCGACAGCGTGTGGTGCATCGCGTGCACGAGCCCGCGCACGCGCAGGCCGTAGCGGCCGACGACGTGCTGGTAGACGTCGAACGCGGCGTGCTTGTGCTCGAGCTCCTCGACGAAGTGCCAGAGCACGAGCGCGGCGACGGCCGGATCGGCGCCCTCGAAGTAGTAGCGCCGCCGGCGGATCAGCATGTGGCCGATCGCGAGCGCCATCGTCTCGAAGCCGGCCGCATAGGCGAGGTGGAACGCGAGGTCGCGCTCCCGCCGCAGCCGCGCGTAGTCGTCCTCGAGCGTGCGCTCGTGCTCGCGCAGCCGCTCGTAACCGCCGCCTTCGACCAGCAGCAGCTCGTTGAAGCGCCGGTGCTGCTTGTAGTGATGGGCTTCCTGCCCCATGTACCCGCGCGCTTCCTCCGCGAGCTTCTCGTCGCGCACCAGCGGCAACGCGTCGCGGATCGCCTCGATCAGGTACGGCTCGAGGTACGGCATCAGCAGCGACGCCGCGTTGACCATCTGGCTCCACTCGGGCCGCTCCGGGTCCCAGTGCGCGCGAAGGTCGTCCGGCCAGCGAAACGCGATGCGGCGGACGAGGATGCCGGCGGGGGTCCTGCGTGCGGCCATGCCTCTCGACCTTCCCTTCGCCCTGCCCGTCGCCGAGCCCGCGCTCAGTCCGGCAGCCCGAGCAGGCGCTTGGCGATCACCCCGAGCTGGATCTCGCTCGTCCCGCCTTCGATCGAGTTGCCGCGCGAACGCAGCCAGTCGCGCGTCGTCGCGAGCTCTTCCTCGTCGAAGCCATCTCCTTCCCAGCCGAGCGCCTGCGGGCCCGCGATGCCGGTCAGCAGGTGCTGGCGTCGCATGTTGAACTCGGACGCGTACCACTTGAGCAGCGAACTCTCGGCGCCGGGCTTCTCGCCGGGACGGCGTTCGGCCGCGAGACGCCGGATCGTCAGCTCGAAGCAGCGCCGGTCCATCTCGCTCTGCGCGACGTCGGTGCGCACGGCCCGGTCGCGGATGCGGCCGTCCTCGAAGCCGACGTAGCGGCGCGCGGCCGCGACGAGCGGGTTCTCCTCGGCCGTGCCGGCCGTGCTGAAGACCTCGCCGTGCGTCGAGCGCTCGAACTCGAGCACGGCCTTGCCGACGGTCCAGCCGTTGTTCACTCCGCCGACGACGTTGCCGACCGGGATCCGCACGCCGTCGAAGAACGTCTCGCAGAACGGCGACTTGCCGCTGATCAGCAGCGTGGGCCGGACGGTCACGCCCGGGGTGGAAAGATCGAGCAGCAGGAACGTGATCCCGGCCTGCTTCTTCGCGGCGGGATCGGTCCGGGCGAGCAGGAACATCCAGTCGGACTCGTCGGCGTACGATGTCCAGCATTTCTGCCCGTCGACGACGTAATGGTCCCCGTCGCGCACGGCCGCGGTGCGAAGTCCCGCGAGGTCCGAGCCCGCGCCGGGCTCGCTGTAGCCCTGGCACCAGCGGATCGCCCCGGACGTGATCGCCGGCAGGTGCTCGCGCTTCTGCTCGTCGGTCCCGAACGCGAGCAGCGCCGGGCCGATCATCGTCAGGCCGAACCCGACGAGCGGCGGCGGCAGCTTCGCGCGCGCCATTTCCTCGCGGACGACGCGCGCACGGTCCTCGTCGAGGCCGCCTCCGCCGTACTCGCGCGGCCACGCGGGCGCCGTCCATCCGCGTTCGATCATGCGTTCGAGCCAGAGCTTCTCGTCGGCGCCCCATGCGTAGCGGCGCCCGCCCCAGCAGCCGTCGAAGGGCGTCGTCTCGCGGCCCACGAGGGAGGCCGGGCAGTTCGCGAGCAGCCACTCGCGCGTCTCGCGGCGAAACGTCTCGAGATCGTTCATCCGTCGCCTCCGTCAGCGGTCCACGCCGAGACCCACGCGCAGCGCGGCGACGGCGTCGTCGAAGGCCCGCGAGGCCTCGCGCACGACGCCGGCCATCGACACGAAGCCGTGGATCAGGCTGTCGTAGTTGCGGTACTCGACGTCGACGCCGGCTTCCAGGAGCCGCTCGGCGTAGGCCTTGCCTTCGTCGCGCAGCACGTCGAACCCGGCCGTCATCACGAACGCAGGGGCGAGGCCCGACAGGTCCGCTGCCCGCAGCGGCGACGCGCGCGGGTCGAGGCGCTGCTCCGGCGCGGAAACGTAGTTGTTCGCGAACCAGCGCATGCCCGGCCGGGTCAGGTAGAACCCTTCGGCGAACGATTCGTACGACGAAGTCTCCTCGCCGATGTCGGTGACCGGATAGATCAGGAGCTGGAAGTCCGGGGCGCGCGTGCCTGCCCGGTGCGTCTGCTGGGCGACGACGGCCGCGAGGTTGCCCCCGGCGCTGTCGCCGCCGACCGCGATGCGCGAGGGGTCCCCGCCGAGCTCGCCGGCGTGCGCGGCCACCCACGCGAAGGCGGCGAGCGCGTCGTCGATCGCGCAGGGGAACCGGTGCTCCGGCCCCATCCGGTAGTCGACCGAGACGACGATGCACCCGGCCCGGTCCGCGAACGCGCGCGCGACCGCGTCGTGCGTGTCGAGGTCGCCGATCGTCCATCCGCCGCCGTGGTAATAGACGAGCAACGGCCGCGGCGCCCGTCCGGAGCGCGGAGAATAGACGCGCACGGGCACGCTGCCGTGCGGCGCCGGCACCGGGCGGTTCGCGATGCGCTCCATCGTGGCCGGGGCGTGCGCGAGCAGGCCGGATGTCGAGCGAAAGAACTCGCGTGCGTCGGCGGCCGGCATCGACTCGAGGCGCGGCAGGCCGGCCGCGGCCATCAGCTTGAGGAGCAGTTGCAGCTGCGGGTCGAGGGTCTGGCCGTCGCGAACTTCCGGCCGGCCGGCCAGCAGGCTGACGACGGGGTCCGGAAGCCCGACGAGAAACGAAACGACGGCGTTCTGGATGCTGGCGAGGAGCGGCGGCGTCATGACGATCGCGGAGTATAGGGAGCGGGCGGCGGTGAGCAAAGGCGCCGCGACCCGGGACGCAGGCGCACCGGCGACCGGCGGCTCAGAAGAACCAGCCGCGCTTCTTCGACTTCAGCTGCTCCTCGCAGCTCGCGAGCTGCGAGCCGTACTTCTTCGCGCGACCGGCCACCTTCTTCGCCGTCCCGAGCAGCCACGCCTTTCGACGGTACGTGCCACGCTTATAGCCGGTCGGGCCTTCGTGGTACGCGAGATAGAGCCGGTACGCGTCATCCTTCGCGATGCCGCACGTCTTCGACGCGCGATGGTTGTACCAGCCGATGAAGTCGACGGCGTCGGCGAAATCGTCGCGGTCGGCGCCGCGCGAGCCGGTCGCCTTGCGGTAGTCGTCCCAGGTCGACTCGAGCGCTTGCGCGTAGCCGTGCGCGTTCGACGGTCGCGGACCGGGGATGAAGCCGAGGATCTTGCGGCGGGGAGGTCTCGCCTTGCCGTCGAACGACGACTCCTGGCGAATGAACGCGAGCTGGATCTCGATCGGGACGCCCCAGCGCTTGCGAGCGGCGGCCGCGTCGGCGTACCAGCCGTCCTTCTCGCGAAAAATCGCGCAGGCGTCGTCCGGCCGCGCCGGAGGCTTTGTCGCCGAGCAACCGGCGACCGCCACCACGACGGCCATCGTCTTCCACCACCGCAACCGCATCCCTCCACGACTCTAGCGACACGAGGCGCGTCTGCCAACGTTTTCGTCCGCGGACGCCCGCGGACCACGGCTCGGCGCGGCCGGTCGCCTCCGCCCCGCGTCGGGCGGCGCGAACCCGCGCCGGGGTGCGAAACACCACCGAGGACGCCCCGCCGGCTGTCCCGCCGTTCGCGTCAACCCTTGCGAGTCGCCTCGAGAACCTGGCGGATCGCCGCCTCGTCGAGACCCGCCGCGGCCAGCACCTCTTCGGTGTGCGCGCCGAGCGCAGGCACCGCGCGCAGCCGTCGCGGCGGCGTGCGCTCGTCGCCGTCACGGAAAGAGACCGGCGACGCGATCGCGCGATAGTCGTCGCGCCCCTGGCCGCCCTCGACGTCGCAGACGATCCCGTTGGCGAGCGCCTGCGGATCGCGCACCGCCTCGGCCGGCGTCTGGACCGGCACCCACCAGACCTCCTCGCGATCGAAGCTCTTCGCCCACTCCTCGCGCGTGCGCCCGAGGAAGATCGCGTCGAGGATGCGGATCAGCTCGCGGCGGTTCAGCCGCCGCGCCTTCGGCGACGAAAATCGCTCGTCGACGAGCAGGTCGCTCCGTTCGACGGCCGCGCACAGGCGCGGGAAGTGCCGGTCGCCTTCCAGGCCGATCAGCCAGAACCACGCGCCGTCCGCGGCCTGGTAGCAATTGACCATCGGGTTGTCGCTGCCGGTGCGCGGCAGCGTCGAGCGCAGCTTGTCGTAGACGAGCTGGATGCCGAGGTCCCAGCCGAGGCAGTACATGCCGGCGCCGAGCAGCGACGTCTCGACGAGGCGGCCGCGGCCGGTGCGACCGCGCTCGATCAGGGCGCCGAGCACGCCGGCCACCGTCGCGATGGCGGTGACGTGGTCGCCGAAACCGCCCCGCAGCGCGAGAGGCGGTTCCTCCGGCACGCGAAACAGGTCGGCCGCGCCGGTGCGCGCCCAGAACGCGCCGACGTCGTAGCCCGCTCGACCCGCGTCCTCGCCCTCGAGCCCGTAGCCGGTCACGCTCGCGTAAACGAGACGCGGATGGCGCGCCCGCACGTCTTCGTGGCCGAGGCCGAGCCGCCCCAGCGCCGCGGGGCGCATGTTCGTGACGAACACGTCCGCGGAGGCCAGCAGGCGCTCGAACGCCTCGCGGCCGGCGTCGGTCGCGAGATCGAGGACGACGCTCTTCTTGCCGCGGTTGTCGAGGTCGAAGGGCGGGTTGTGCGGCACGTCACTGCCGATCGCGAGGCGGAAGAAGCCCCGCATCGGGTCGCCGGCGGGCGCCTCCACCTTGACGACGTCGGCGCCCCAGTCGGCGAGAATGCCGGCCGCCGCGGGGCCGGCCACCCAGACACCGAGTTCCACGACACGAATCCCTTCGAGCATGACTGCGCCCCCTCCCCCGGCGGACCCGCGCGGACGGCGCCCTCGCCCATCGAGGCCGGCCCCGCGCGGCGAGCCGACTCCATTAACCGCGCGAACGCGCCGTTGTCGAGTCCGGCCTCGCCGCAGCGCCTTCGCGTCGGCCATCCGTCCCGCGGCGGAGTCGATTGCGCCGACCAGGTCCTAGGCTCACCGCGGTGGGTGTGGTAAGACGACCGGCGTTCGGAGACTGCGGCTCCTTCCTGGAGCCCGCCGCGCCGTTTCGTTTTCCCCCGACAGCCTGGAGACGAAGGAGAGTCGCCCTTTGAACGTCGACCGCCAACCGATCGTGATCCTCGTCGCCGACGACGACGAGGAGGACCAGATGCTGACCCGCGAGACCTTCGAGGACCGGCGCCTCGCGAACGAGATGCGCTTCGTGAAGAACGGCGAGGAGGTCCTGCAGTACCTGCGGCGGCAGGGAAAGTTCGCCGAGCCGTGGACGTCGCCGAGACCGGGCCTCATCCTGCTCGACCTCAACATGCCGAAGAAGGACGGCCGCGAGTGCCTCGCCGAGATCAAGGCCGATCCCGACTTCCGGGACATCCCGGTGTTCGTGCTGACCACCTCGCGCGCCGAGGAGGACGTGCACCAGACCTACGAGCTCGGTGGCAGCTCCTTCATCAGCAAGCCCGTGTCGTTCGAGTCGTTCATGGAACTCGTGACGACGGTCACGGGCTACCGCGTCGAGATCATCACGTCCGGGTGACGGCCGCCTGCGATCGCCTCCCGGCGGTCGCAGGCGGCCGGCCCGGGTCCTAGTCGTTCAGGTTGCAGTCGTTGTCGCACTCGTCGTTGTCGACGAGATTGCCGTCGTCGCACTCCTCGCCGGTGTCCTCGACCCCGTCGCCGCAATCGGCTTCCTGGCAGTTCTCGCGGCAGGCATCCGCCTCGGTGTTGCTGTTGTCGTCGCCGTCGTCGCACTCCTCGGTGCCTTCGACGACGCCGTCCCCGCAGATGACGACGTTCTCGAAATCGTCCCCGACAGGGCAGTCCTCGTCCGGATCGTCCGACACGACGCTGACGTCGTACGTGCAGGTCCGGGTGACGGTGCTGACCTCGGGCTCCGAGTCCTGCGGCTCGTAATTGCACAGGACGACGACGGTGCCCGCGTCGATGCGACGGACGTTCCTCAGGTCGGCGCGAAGCTGGCCGTTCGTGACGGTGATCGTCGCGTCGGTATCCGGGTTGCTGACCACGCCCGCCCCGACCTCGCAGGCGGTCGAGCCGGCGAACCCCCCGACGATCGCGGTGGACACGAACTCCAGCCTGGTCACGTCGTCCGCTTCCTCGAGGACGAAACGCAGCTGCACCGTTTGCTCGCTCGGCCCGCACGACCACGCGCACGCGGCGAGACCCGCGACGACGGCCAGCGCGCGCAGGGTGGACGAGGCTCTCCGGACTTCGATCATGGGTTCCTCCGACTCCTTGGGTTCCGCTCGCGGACGGTCCCGGCCGCCGCGCCTGCGGGATCTACGATAGTGGACGATCTAACGCAGCCGCCCCGCGAACACGATCACCGCGCCTCGGCCGCGACGTGGAACGTCGCGGAGCGCTCCGCGAGCGCCGCGAGCGGCGACGGAGCCAGCCCGATCGCGAGCGTGGCCGCGGCCAGCAGGACCGCCAGCAGCGCCGCCTCGAAGTCGGCCGGCACGCGGCCGGCCCCGCCGGGCGGCCGGTCGAACAGCGTGACGAGGACCCGCACGCCGGCGACGACGCCGACCAGGCTCGCGGCCGCGAGCGCCAGCGCGGTCCACGTGCCGCCGCCCCCGATCACGGCGGAGAGCAGCCGTGCGCGCCCTTCGTAGCCCGCCGTCCCGGGGACGGCGGCGAAGGACAGCACGAACACGACCAGGCACGCCGCCGCCAGCGACGCGCCCGCGCCGCGCCGGGCGAGTCCGCGCAGCACCTCGAACTCCTGCGAACCGGCGATCTCGACGACGGGCGCCACCGCCGTCATGGCTCCGGCTGTCATCGCCACGACGGCGACGGCGTGGAACAGCAGCGCCGGGAGGCCCGCCTCCCCTCCAGCGGCGAGACCGGCCGCGAGATAGCCGACCTGGGCCGTCGCGAACCAGCCGAACAGCCGCTTGACGTCGCGCTCGCGAAGCGCCGCGACGTGGCCGACCGCGACCGTCGACGTCGCGACCAGCGCGAGCAGCGACGGCCAGGCGACTCCGGGAAGCCCCTGCCAGCGTCCGTCGTGCACGGCGACGACGAGCGCCGTGCGCACGAAGCGGGCGAGCATCGCGACGGTCGCGATCGGCAGCCCGACCTGCAGCCAGACGCAGGCCGGAAGCGGCGCACGCGCCACGAGGCCCGCGCGTGCGCCGTGCCACGGCACGAGCGCCGCCCGGGCGCACCCCCCCGCGAAGACGAGCGTCACGCCGGCGAAGATCGCCGCGTGCGCGCCGGGCGCCTCGATCGACGCCGCGAGCCCTCGGCCGAGCGGTGTCCAGCCGAGCTCGGCCCCGACGCCGAACAGCAACGCGAAGCCGAACACGAGGCACGCGGTCGCGGCCGCGCTCTCGAGCAGCATCGCGACGACCGCGCCGCGGCCGCTCGCGCGCAGCCCGAGCGAGGAGATCCACAGCGCGGTGCCGATCCAGGCGAGCTCGAGGCCGGCCACGGCGGTCGCCGCGTGCGCGGCCGACACCACGAGGTACGTGCCGAGCAGCGCCGCCAGGAAGAAGGCCCACGACCGCGCGTCGTTCACGACGCCGTCCGCGCTCGCGCCCGCGTCCCACACCGCGGGGACCTCCCCGGCGTCGACGGCCGACGCGTCCGCTCCGGCGTTCCCGCGTCCCCGTGCACCCGGGCTCTCGCGTGCGTCCGTGCGAGTCGCGAGCCACGCCACGGTCATCGCGATCGTCGCGAGCGCGAAACGCAGGAACGTCGACCACGGATCGACCACGATCGCGCCGCCCGCCGCGGTCGTCGGCAGCACGTTCATCGGGACGACGGCGGCCGCGGCCGAGCACGCAGCGACGAGCAGCACGAGATCGGCGGTGCGCGAACGCAGCGACGCCGAGCGCGACAGCACGAACAGCAGCACGACTCCGCCCGCGACGACGAGATCCGGAAGCCACGGCTGGAGCTGGCTCGTCATCGTGCCGGTCTTCCCCTCTGCGAGCGCCGCTGCGTCACCCGGCGCCGAACAGCAACGCGAGCGCGCAGCCGGCCAGCGCGGCGGTCATTCCCGTGCGAACCTCGATCGTGACGTCGTTCCCGTGGTCGTCCCCGGAGGGCACCGGACAGTCCGTCGCGAGCGGACGCGGGAAGCGTCCAGCGTCCGGAACGAGCATCGTCGCCGCCGCGGCGCTGGTCGCGACGACAACGATGGCCAGCCGACTCGCCTGCGTCGCGCTGCCGGTGAAGCTTCCGGCCGCCACGATCGCCGTGACCGCGGCGGCGAGCATCGTCGCCATTCCGATCGCGATGCCGAGAACCTCGCGCCGCGTGATCGCCGCGAACCAGCCGGCGCCGAACACGAGCACCTGGGCGAGCAGATGGTGGGCCGGTCCGACCGGAAGGAGCCACGGCATCCTGCCGGCGCCGGACGCGGCGTCCGGCCAGCGCACCATCAGCACGGCCCGCGCCGCGAGCGCGACGAACGCGACGACGAGCAGCGCCGACCACCCGCGACGCGGACGTGCGCCGGTCGCCGACTCCCGCGCACCGGGCGCACCGGCCGCGGAAGCTGTCGCTCCGCGCCGCCACAGCGCGGCTCCCGCGCCGACGACCAGCGCCTCGACGGCGGCCACGTCCCACGCCCCGAGCGAGCAGGCGAGCGCCGCCTCGGCCGCCGCCGCCGCCAGCAGCGCGGCCGTCGCCCGGCGAGGGTCCGCGACGACCGCCGCAGCGAGCGCCGAGCTGAACGCGACGAGGGCAGGCACGAAGAACGCGAGGTCCGCGCCGCTCATGCGGTCGAGCCTCCCTTCGAGAGCGGCGCCGTCGCGCCGCCGTTCGATGGCGATGCGGTCGCGAACGCGCCCGACGCCGGGGCGACTTCCGCGGCAGCGCCGGTACCGCCGGCCCGCGCCGGCCCGCGCGGCAGCGGCAGCACGTTCAGGTGCCCCGTCAGGTGGTTGCGGTCGACGTACACGTCCGTCTCGAAGACCTCGCGCACGTTCGCGTACGTGATCACGTCGTCCGGGCAGCCGTGCGCGAAGATGCGCCCGCGGTGCAGCATCGCGACCTCGCCGAAGTAGAGCGCCGCCAGGTTGAGGTCGTGGAGCACGGAGACCACGGTGAGCCCCGACTCGCGGCTGCGTTCGAGCAGCACGTCGTAGAGTTCGACCTGGTGCTTGATGTCGAGGAACGCGCCGGGCTCGTCGAGCAGCACGAGCTCCGGCCGCTGCGCGAGCGCGCGCGCGACGGCGGCACGCTGCTTCTCGCCGCTCGAGAGGCTGTCGAACACGCGCGTCGCCAGGTGCGCGACGTCGAGCGCGCGCATCGCCTCGCGGGCGATCTCGACGTCCTCGTCGGACTCGAGGCCGTAACCTTCGAGCCACGGCGCGCGCCCCATCAGCACGACTTCCTCGACGCTGTATCCGAACCCGACCGTCGCGTGCGCGGCGACGACGGCCACGCGCCGCGCCAGCTCGCGGCGGGCGGCGCGCACCGGGTCGAGCCCGCAGACCGCGATGCAGCCGCTCTCCGGCGCGAGCTCGCCGGCGGCGAGCCGCAGCAGCGTCGTCTTGCCCGACCCGTTCGGTCCGACGATCGCCAGGCTGCCGCCGGCCTCGACGGCGAGGTCGATGCCGCTCAGCTGGAGGCCCGACTTCCCGGACGAGTGCGAGAAGCCGACGGCCTCGAAGCGCAGCGCGCCGCGGCTCACGCGCGGCCTCCCGTCGTCGGGGAGCCGTTCATGCGAGCCCCTCCTGCCTCGCGCGACCACGGCGCAACAGCCACACGAAGTACGGGGCGCCTGCCAGCGCCGTGATCGCGCCGACCGGCAATTCGGCCGGCGCCGCGACCCAGCGCGCGAGCGCGTCGCAGGCGACGAGGAACGCCGCGCCGCCGAAGAACGACGCGGGCAGCAGCAGGCGGTTGTCGCTGCCGAGCAGCCGGCGCAGCACGTGCGGCACGACGAGCCCCGCGAACGTGATGATCCCGCACAGCGCGACGACCGCCCCGACCAGCAGCGACGACGCGAGGAACACGCGACGGCGGACCGCGTCGGCGTCGGCGCCGAGCGCGCGCGCGGCTTCGTCGCCGAGCGCGAGCAGGTCGAGCGAGCGCGCCTCGCGCAGCAGCGCGAGCGTCGCGACGGCGACGAGTCCCGCCGACAGCGCGACCACCGGATAAGGATGGATCGCGATCCCGCCCATCATCCAGAACACGATCGAGTGCGAACGCTGCAGGTCGACCAGCGCGTGCACGAGCAGGATCAGCGCCGCCGCGAACGTGTTGAACGTGACGCCGATCAGCACCTGCGTCGTCGGGTCGAGCCGGCCGCGCACGTGCGCGAGCCGGAACACGAGCACGCTGGACGCCGTGGCGCCGGCGAACGCGACGATCGGCACGAGGCCCGCCGACAGCGCGCCGGCCGGCAGGAACGCCAGGCCGAGCACCGCGGCGACCGCCGCGCCGCCCGAGACGCCGATGATCTCGGGACTCGCGAGCGGGTTGCGCAACGTCGGCTGCAGGGCGGCGCCCGAAACCGCCAGCGCCGCCCCGACCACGGCGGCGAGCAGCACGCGAGGCAGCCGGAGGTCGAAGAAGATCGTGCGGGCGCCCGAGTCTCCGGCGAGCACGGCGGCCGGATCCACGGCGACGCTGCCGACGAGCAGCGCGACGACCATGGCCACCGCGGCCGCCAGCATCGTGGCGGCGAGGCCACCGAACAGGCGGGCGTACGTGAGACGCGCCGGGATCACGGCGCGTCCGCCTCGGGCCGGGCCGGCGCGGAAGGCTTCGCTGGAACTCCTGCGGACCCCCCGGCAGGAGTCCCGGCGGAAGAGGGCTCGCCGGGAGCCGACGCTTCGGCGGGAAGCGCCCCGGGGTGCAGCGCGCCGAACAGCACTTCGGCCGCCTCCGCGATCCGCGGCCCGGGCCGCAGCAGGACCGACGCGCGGTCGGCCACGACGCGGCCGTGCGCGACGGCCGGAACCGATGGCAGAGTCGACCACGCCCGCATCAGGTCCTCCTCCTTCGGCACCTCCCCCATCGACATCGACAGGTCCACCAGCACCTCCGGCGCGGAAGCCACGAGGAACTCGAGGCCCGCGCGCGGCCATCGGCCGCCGATCCCGTCGGCGATGTTGCGCGCCCCGGCCAGCACCAGAAGCTCGCCGAGATAGCTGCCCGGCCCGGCCAGCACGAGCGGCTCGCGCCCGACGACGATCGCGGCCGGTGTCCGCGGCAGCGAAGCCGCCGCCGCGCGAACGGCGTCGAGGCGGGCGTCGATCGACGCCACGAGGCGTTCGCCCTCGGCGGCGGCACCGACGGCGCGCGCGACGTCGAGCATCGCGGCGCGCGCCTCGGCCAGGCCGCCTTCGCTCTGGACGACGGCGACCCGGACGCCGGTGCGCTCGATCGCGCGGACCGCGGTTTCGTTGCCGGGACTCGGCGACGTCAGCACGAGGTCCGGCCGAAGCGCGACGATCGCCTCCGCCACCGGCTCCGAGAACGTGCCGACCTTCGGCAGCGACGTCGCCGCGGCCGGCCAGTCGCAATAGGTGGAAACCCCGACGACCCGCTCGCCAAGTCCCAGTACGAACAAGGTTTCCGTGATCGCCGGCACGAGGGAGACGACGCGCTGCGGGACCGGTGCGGCGCCCGGCCCGGCGGTCGCCGCAGCCCCGGACAGGGGCCAGAGCAGCAGCGCGACGCCCGCGACGCGGGCCGCAGGAATCTTCGGGAGGAGGGGCCAAAAAACCCGCATGGCGATCGAATGAAGGTCAGGCACTCCCGTCTACGTACACGAAGCCGGAACGAGTGGAAGTTTCCCCTCCTTTATCTTCCACCCACCGGCACAGGGGAACGACATCCCCCCGCTTGTCGTTCCCCAGGACCCGGACAAAGGGCTGCCGGTAGGGTCCCTCCCCCGTCACCGTCAGCCCCCGGTCCTTCCCTGGCCGGGCAGCCGTTCCCCCCCGCGGCTGCCCGGCTTTTTTCTTGCCGAACCCGCTCCTGGCAGACGAACGACGGCCCGAGGCCGATCCGGCCGCGGTGAGAAGGCCGGCCGTTCAAGCCGCCCCGGCGGCGGCCGCGCGGCGGCGTATCTCGTCCTCGACCATCCAGATCCGGTCCTGGCCCCAGCAGCAGAAATCCGTCTGGCCGGCCGGACCGCTCAAGCGGAAACTCGGCACGCCCCACAGGCCCATCGCGAGCATGTCCTCGCGGTTCGCCTCGAGCTCGGAGCGCCAGCCGCTCTCGTCGGCGTGGTTCTTCGCTTCTTCCCAGGAAAGGCCGGCCGACGTGACGACGTGGCGCAGGCCGGCGTCGCTGGCGCAGTCGACGCCCTCGGCGAACGCCGCACGGCAGAACGCGAACAGGTACTCGCCCGCGCGCCCCTTCGAGACGGCCCACCGGTACAACGAGAACCCGCGCTCGACCGGGCGCCCCACCGGATCGCAGATGCGTCCGAACGCGAGGCCGACCGACTCCGCTTCGCGCCCGGTGTCGAGCGCGATGTACATGCGTTTTGCCATCGGGACCGCGAGGCCGCGCATCACCATCGGCAGCACCGGACGGATCTTCAGCCGGACGCCGGTGCGTTCGGCGAGCTCGAACGCCCGCGGCATCGCGATGTAGCTGTACGGGCTGCGCAGCGACAGGAAGCACTCGAGCGCGAGGCCCGCGCGCGTCGCGTCGATCGGGTCGCCCTTCACCTCGAAGCGCGGCGCGAGCAGCGTCGCGACCGGGTGGTGCAACGCGCCGAGCCCGACCAGGCGGCCCTCGAGATAGCCGAGCCGGTCGACTCCCCAGTACGATTCGCCGCCGTAGTGGAACACGGCGCCGAGGTAGTGGCCCATCTTGCGGCGGAGCGCGTTGCCGCGCTCGAGGTGGGCCGCCGCGTCGACGAGCGCGGACGAAGCGACGTCGCGCCTCAAGCCCTCGAGCGCGGCGCGATCGCCATCCCAGAGCGCTTCCCCGACCCGCGGCGCGAGCGCCGCGAACGCGCGCGGCGACGCCGCGCCGGCCAGGATGCGCGTGGCCTCGGCGACCAGTTCCGGGTCGGGCTGGCGCCCCGGGTCGCGGAACGCGAGGCCGCGCGCCTCGGCCACGCGAGCCGCGTCCACGCGCGACCACTCGACGAGACGCTCGCGATCGGGCGCCGCGGAATCCTCGGGCGGGCCGACCAGGTGCGGCTCGAGCTCGATGTCGTAGCGCTCGAGCATCGCGTCGAGCATTTGTGCCGCGAGATGGCTGTACGGGTCGTCGACCTGGTGGAAATAGCGCACGACGTGCGGCTTCCCGCGCAAGAAGCGGACGGCCTCCGCGACGCGGCGGCGACGCTCGCGGGTCTTCGGGCTCGTGACGAATCCCATCACACGCGGCTGGAGGAACGTGCGCAGCGACATCCCCTTCTTCTCCTCACCCGGCGACGATCGCGTCGACCTCGATCTCCACGAGGAACTCCGGCGCGACCAGCCGCGAGACCTGGACCGCGGAAGCGGCCGGGTCGATGCCTTCGAACACCTCGCGGTGCGCCCGCGCGAACTCGTCGAAGCGATCGAAGTCGACGAGGAACGTGCGCGTGCGAACGACGTCGGAGATGCCGGCGCCGAGTTCGCCGAGCGCGCGCTCGATCTTGCCGAGCGCGAACAGCGCCTGGCCGTACACGTCGCCGGGCGCGACCACGCGGCCTTCTTCGTCGGCGGCGACCGTGCCCGAGACCGCGATGAAGCCTCCGACGCGCTTCGCGCGGCAGTACGCGACCTTCCGCTCCCAGGGGCTTCCGGAGTAGACGCTTCTCCTCGACGTGCTCGCCGTGGTCATCCGTGCGAGCGTATCGAATCACCGGGGCGTTGCGACTCGCGCGCGCGGGGCGGCGTCGCGCCGCTGGCGAAGAGCCACGGCAGCGGCACGACCCGGCAGACCACCGCGTCGCTCCGAGGATGCGGCCGGGGCACGTGCCCCGGCGCTCCGTCGACGGCACGCGTCCAGTCGTTTGGACGGCCCTCGCCGAGCGGATATGTCGGCCGCCGGAGGAACATCATGGCCCGTCGTCTCTCGAAGCTCAGCCGTTCGGTCGAAGGCAAGGTCGCGCTCGTCACGGGCGCCGCGTCGGGAATGGGCCGCGCCACCGCCCACCTGTTCGCCGACGAAGGCGCCCGCGTCGTGGTGACCGACGTCGGCCGCGAGCGCGTCGACGCCGTGGTCGCCGAGATCCTCGAAGCAGGCGGGACCGCGCGCGGCTGGGAGATGGACGTGACCGACGGCGCCGGCGTCCGCCGGGTCGTCGACGAGGCCGCCGCGCACTTCGGGGGCCTCGACATCGTCGTCAACAACGCCGGCATCGTCTGGCTCACGCCGATCGACGGCGACGACTTCGAGGGCCTCTGGGCGAAGTCCCTCGACGTGATGCTGACGGGACAGACGCGCGTGATCCGCGCCGCGCTGCCGCACCTTCGCCGCTCCGCCTCGCCGCGCATCGTCAACGTGGCCTCGACCGAGGGCTTCGGCGCGACGAAGTACAACTCGCCCTACACCGCCGCCAAGCACGGCGTGCTCGGCCTGACCCGTTCGCTCGCGGTCGAGCTCGGCAGCGAGGGCATCACCGTCAACGCGATCGCGCCGGGCCCGATCCGCACCGGCATGACCGAGGCGATCCCGGACGAAGCGAAGGCCGTGTTCGCGAGGCGTCGCACCGCGCTCGGCCGCTACGGCGACCCCGAGGAAGTCGCGCACGCGACGCTGAACTTCTGCCTGCCCTCGATGACGTTCACGACCGGCGCGGTGCTCGTCGTCGACGGCGGCGTGCTGGTGCGGAACGCCTGAACTCGAGCGATGCGACGAGCCACGAGCCATGCCTGACCGGATCTCGATTCGCGCGGCCTCGACCGCCGACGCCGCCGCGATCGCGCCGCTCGTCGGCGAGTACTGGGCCTTCGAGAGGATCGACCGCTTCGACGAGGCCCGCGTCCGCGCCGCGCTCGAGACGCTCTTCGCCGACGAGTCGATCGGCGCGGCGTGGATCGCGCAGGTCGGTGAGCGCACCGTCGGCTACCTTCTCGGCGTCTACGTGTTCAGCCTCGAGCACGGCGGCCTGACCGCGGAGGTCGACGAGCTGTTCGTGCTGCCGGGATATCGCAGCGCGGGACTCGGGCGGCGGCTTCTGGAGTCGGCCGAGACGAGGTTCCGCGAGGCGGGATGCACCGCCGTCTGGCTCGAGGTCGGCGCCCGCAACACGCGCGCACGCCGCTTCTACGAGCAGCTCGGCTTCGGGCTGCGCGACCGGTTCCGCATCCTCGAGAAGGCGCTCGTTCGGCCGCGCCGGCGCGAGTCGCCGGAGTGACGCGGGCGGGCCCGCGCGCGTCGCGTCCTCGCTGGCAACACCGTCAGTTCCCGACCGTCCCGGCCTCCGGCGCTTCTCCCGCAAGCTCGATCACCCCCTGCGCGAACGGGCGCAGCGGCTCGAACGCCAGCAGCTCCCTCGCCCTCGACGCCAGCGGCGCGACGAACGGCCGAAACGCCGCGGCGTCGAAGTCGTTCGCGAACCGCGCGCGCGCCGCGCGCAGCGAACGCTCGAGCGCGATCATCGCGTCGACGGCTTCGCCGCGCACGCGCGCATCGGCCGACCCGAACCCGGCGACCGCCCACGCCGCACCCCGCATGTCGCCGCCGTCGCGCAGCGCGCGCAGCAGCAGCACCGCGTCGCGGCGATCCTCCGGCAGCGTCGCGCGCGCCGCATCCCGCGGCGTGACCACGTCCATCCAGCGCCACGCGGCCTGACGCCGGCGCTCGAGGTTCTCCTCGATCGCGTCGCGGAGCGCGGCGTCGGGATCGACGGCCGGCGGCGGCCCGATGTCCGGCGCAAGGCCGAGGTCGCGCCGGGCGAGCACGTCGTAGCGGCCGTGGCGCGCGGCCAGCCGGTATTCGTCGGCGGCGAAGCGACGCAGCCCGCCGAAGTACGCCGGCGAGTCCGCGAAGAAGTTCCAGCCGCGGTTCAGCGTGATGACGAGGCGCGGCCTCGTCTCCCGCAGCAGCGCGAGCACGCGCGCCTCCTCGGCGTGATCGGGCCGTCCCGGGTACCAGTAGTCGTGCGGGGCGAGGTTCGCGCGGCCGGCCGCGAACAGCAGGCCGCTCGTGGCCGGGAACGACCACAGCGCCTCGCCGGCGTCGCTGTGCGCGCGCACGAACGCGACCGTCGCGGCGACGGCCGCGAGGTCGTCGCCGGCCGCCGCTTCCACGTGGACGTCCAGCTGCGACGGGAGCGGGCGACGCGGCGACGCAGCGGACAGCGCCGCGACCGGGCCGGCGACCTTCTCGCCGAACGAAAGCCCGACGATCGCGAAGGCCGCGACCAGCACGCCCGCGCGCACCACGCGTGTTCCGCTCCAGCCGCGCGGCCACTCGCCGCGTTCCCACCACGAGGCAACGCGCGCGAGCAGCGCCGCCGCCGCCACCGCGGTCAGCGGCACGGCGCTCACCTGGTGCATGAAATCGCTGCGCGGGAACATCTGCGCGTACATCGCGACCGCGAGCGGCGCGATCACGACCGTCGCGCGCGCGGCCGGGGAGCGCCGGAGTTCGTCCCGGGGCACGCGCGCGAGCCAGACGGCCGCGCCGTAGCTCGCGGTCGCGGCCAGCCAGAACGACGCGTTCTCGAGCTGCGCGACCACCGAGCGCACGGCGCCTTCCGGCCACAGCGCCTCGCGGACGAGCACAAGCTTCGCCACGGCGCCGACCGCTGCGATCGACAGGACGAGCGGCAACGGCTTCACCAGGCCGCGTGCGACGATCCGGCCGCCGACCGCGAGCAGCGCGAGCGCGGCGACGGCGAGCGCCGCGTACGGCTCCGGCGCCGGGTGCGGCACGTGGTACAGCGTCTGGTAGCCGGCGCCGACGAGGAAGACCTCGTAGAGGAACCGGTCGCGCCCGAGTTCCGCCAGCAGCGGCAGCGTCCACGCGAGCGTCGGCAGCACGAACGCCGCGGCGAGCACCGCGAGCGCGGCGGCGGCGCCGGGCGCGTCGCCGGCCCCCGTCCTGTCCGCGAGCGGACCGGCGAACAGGAACGCCATCGCGAACAGCGGCACGAGGTGCACGATCGCATCCATGTCGGCGATGCGGAAGTCGAACGTGTACCAGACGCCGAGGGCCATGAACGCGGCGGCCGCCGGTGCCGCCAGCCGGTCGAGCGCGCCGCGGCGCGACGCGGTCGCGACGACGATCCAGGTGCTCGCGGCGAGCGCGAACGCGCCGGAGTTCGGGCGCAGCCCCATCGCCGCGGCCGCGCCGAGGCCGGCGACAGCGAGCAGCACGAGGCGCGGCCGCTCGATCCACGCGACCAGCGCGAGCGCGACGACGATCCACGCGAGAGTCACCGGCCAGGTCGGGTACGGGATGTTGAACGCGGCGAACTCGCCGCCGTAGACGGGCACGAACGCGAGCCACAGGAGCGCCGGCACCGGCGCCAGCCACGCGCCGGCCGCGCGCCGCGTGAGCTCGGCGAGCCCCGCCGCGCTGAGCGCGTTCATCACCGCGAGCACGGTACGCACGGCCGCCGCGGACGGCCCGAACGCCGAATACACCGCGCTGCCGAACGCGAAGAAGCCGGGCGTGTAGCCGGTGTGGAAGTCGAGGTAGGGGCGCTGGCCGCGCGACACGCGGTCGAACCACGACAGCAGCGTGCCCTCGTCCTCGAGCTGGAAGCCGTAGGGCCGGAGCAGGAGCAGGTACGCGAGCGCGACGAGGAAGACGCCGAGGGCGGGCGCGGCGTCGCGAAACCTCATGGGTCCTCGTACCAGACCGACCGCCGGCGCACAAAACCGCCGCCCCGAATCGCGCTCGCGCGGCGTCGAACCGGCAAACCCCGGTCTGCCCGGCGCGCGCCCCGTGGCGAGTTCGTCGCGGACGGCCGCGCGTTCAGACGCCCGCGCCGCGCCGCATCCGGTAGGTCGCGAACCCGCCGCTCAGGTTGCGCGCGTCGAAGCCGTGCTGGCGCAGGAACCTCACCGCGAAGTAGCCGCGCTGGCCGACGCCGCAGCAGACGTCGATCGCGCGGTCGCGGGGGAGTTCGCCGAACCTCGACCGCAGCTCCGAGAGCGGCACGTTGACCGCGCCCGGGATCGCGCCGGCCGCGAACTCGGACGGCTCGCGCACGTCGAGCAGCAGCGCGTCGTCCTTGCCGAGGCTCTCCCAGTCCGCGAGCGGCATGTCCCCGGCGAGCACGTTCGCGGCGATCATTCCCGCGAGGTTCACCGGGTCCTTCGCCGCGCCGTACTGCGGCGCATAGCAGAGTTCCATCTCTGCGAGGTCGTGCACCGTGCCGCCGAACTGCAGCGCAGCCGCGATCACGTCGATGCGCTTCTCGACGCCTTCGAATCCGACGGCCTGCGCGCCGAGCACGCGCCCGTCGGAAACCGAGAACAGCAGCTTCAGGTGGATCGGCCGCGCGCCGGGGTAATAGCCGGCGTGGTGGCCCGGGTGCAGGTAGACCTTCTCGAACCCCGTCACACCCGCACGCCGCAGCCCCTTCTCGCTCGCTCCCGTCGACGCCGCGGTCATGCCCATCACGCCGACGACGGCGGTGGCCTGCACGCCGCGGAAGTTCGTCTCCCGTCCCGCGATCGATTCGGCGGCGATGCGACCCTGCCGGTTGGCCGGTCCGGCCAGCGGCAGCACGACCTCCTGGCCGGTCACCACGTCGTGCACTTCGACGGCGTCGCCGACCGCCCAGATCGCCGGATCGGCGGTGCGCATCGCCGCGTCGACGACGATGCCCCCGCGCGAGCCGAGCGCGAGGCCGGCCTCCTTCGCCAGGGTCGTCTCGGGCCGCACGCCGATCGCGAGGATCACGAGATCGGTCGGGATCGATCGACCCGACTCGGTGGTCACCGCGAGCGCGCTGCCGCGCGACTCGATCGCCGCGAGCCCGTCGCCGAGCACGAGCTCGACGCCGCTGTCGCGCAGGTGGTCGGCCAGCGGCGCGGCCATCTCGGGGTCGAACGGCGGCATCACCTGCGTGAGCTTCTCGACGACCGTGACCGCGAGGCCGCGGTGCACGAGGTTCTCGGCCATCTCGAGGCCGATGAATCCGCCGCCGATCACGACCGCGCGGCGAGCGCCCCAGTCGTCGATCCACGCGCGGATGCGACGCGTGTCGGGGATGCTGCGGACGGCGAACACGCCGTCGAGGTCGATGCCGGGAAGCGGCGGCCGGATCGGGGCCGCGCCCGGTGCGAGCACGAGCACGTCGTAGGGTTCGTCGCGCTCCCGGCCGCCCTCGACTTCGCGCACCGTCAGTCGTCGCCGCTCGCGATCGATCCGGACCGCCTCGGTGCCCGTGCAAACCTCGATGCGGAAGCGGCTGCGGAACAGGTCCGGGGAAGCGACCAGCAGGTGTTTCTCATCCGCGATAACGTTTCCCACGAAGTAGGGAAGACCGCAGTTCGCGAACGACACGTGCGGACCGCGATCGAAGACCACGATCTCGGCGCTTTCGTCGAGTCGGCGCAGTCTTGCGGCGCAGGAAGCGCCGCCGGCGACGCCGCCGACCACGAGGATCCGGCGGCTGGGAACTGGTTGGGGGTCGGCCATGGATCGCCTCCGTAACGAACCCCCGTGGCCAAGCAAGAGACGGGCCGCGGCGTGCGCCCGGAACGGAGTCGTGAGGAAGGCTGGGAAGAAGGCCGGGAGGGCTCAGGGCGGGCACGGCGAAGCGTCGCCGCCGGTGATCGTCCAGGGCGCAACGCGCACGTCGACGGACCGTGACTCACCGGTCAGGTCGAACGCCGCTTCGTCGAACTCGACCGGCGCGACGCGAGCGCGGGCGCCGTTGGAATAGCCGTAGGATTCCTTGGGCGTGCCGACGATGCTCCCGCGGTCGAACTCGTCGTTGCCGTTCTCGTCGTGGTAGGCGCTGACCGCGTAGCGGCCGGGCCGCAACCCGTGGATCGTGACCGGCACCACCTCGGAGGGCTCCAGATCCGACAGTCGCACCGAGATCGCGGCCGCGAACTGCCCGGACCCGATCTGCGTGAAGCCCTCGGCCCGGTCCGCCGGGAACACCTTCACGCGGACGTTGCCCTGGCGATTCTCCATCCCGCAGACGCGGACCGTGAGGTCCGCGGCGGCGGCCGGAGCCGCGGCGGCGAGCACCGCCAGCGCCAGCGACGCGAGGAGACCCGGGCGCGGTCGAAGAGTGCGCAGAAAAACGGCCGGAAGCGCGACGAGCAGGGGCCGGGGAGCGGTCGCGATGGATCCGCGAGGCCCGGGGCAGCGGGAAAAGGATGGTCGGAGAGCGCACGGCATCGGCGAACCCGGCGGCGGCCCGAAGGCCACCGCCCGAGGATTGTGCCGAAGTCGCCGCGCTCAGCCCAGCAGCACCTGCCGGAACGCCCGCGCGGTCGCGCCGAGCACCGGGGCCGGCACCACGCCGAGCACGACCGTGAGCGCCGTCGAGACCGCGACGACCGCCCCCGCCATCGCCGTCGGGCGCGGAAGCGGCTGGTCGGGAGCAGCCTCGAAGTACATCGTGCGGACCACCCCGAGGTAGTAGGCCGCCGACACGACGCTGTTGAAGCAGGCGATCACGACCAGCACGACCAGGCCCTGCTGCATCGCGGTCTGGAACAGGTAGAGCTTGCCGACGAATCCGACGAGCGGCGGGATGCCGGTCAGCGACAGCATCGCGACGGTCATCGCGGCCGCCATCGCGGGGTGGGTCTGCGAGAGGCCCGCGTAATCCGAGATGCGTTCGGCGGCGCGCGGGCCGTCCGCGAGCGCGATCATCACGCCGAACGCGACGAGGTTCATGGCCGCATAGCCCGCGAGGTAGAACAGCACCGCGGACCCGGCCTCCGGCGTGCCGGCCACCACGCCCATCAGCAGGTAGCCGGTGTGCGCGATCGACGAGTACGCGAGCATGCGCTTGAGGCTCTGCTGGCGCAGCGCGATCAGGTTCCCGATCGTCATCGTCACGACCGCGGCGATCCAGAGCACCGGCTGGAGTTCGACGTGCAGCGGCTCGAGCGCGACGAGCGCGGTGCGCAGCAGCGCCGCGAAGCCGCCGGCCTTGACGGCCGTGGCCATGAAGGCCGTGACCGAAGTCGGGGCGCCCTCGTAGACGTCCGGCGCCCACAGGTGGAACGGCACCGCCGCGATCTTGAAGCCGAGCCCGACCAGCACGAGGCCGGCGCCGATCACCGCCACCAGGTGGTCGCCGGCCGCCATGCCGGGCGCCGCGAGGGCGGCCTGGATGTCGCCGAGGACGGTCGATCCGGTCACCACGTACAGCGTGGCGATGCCGTACAGCAGCAGCGCCGACGCGAACGCGCCGAGCAGGAAGTACTTGAGCGACGCCTCGTTCGCGCGCAGGTCGTTGCGCAGGATGCCGGCCAGCACGTAGACCGCCATCGACATCGTCTCGAGGCCGACGAACATGACGATGAGGTCGGTCGCGGCCGCCATCACCACCACGCCCACGACCGCGAACAGCATCAGCGGGTAGTACTCGCCCTTGGTGATGCCGGCGGTCGGCAGGTACTCGATCGACAGCAGCACGGCGCCGATGCCGATCGCCGCGGTCAGCACCGTGAAGAACGACGTGTAGCTGTCGCTGGCGAGCGCGTCGGCGAACACCTCCGGCGTGCCGGGCTGCAGCGCGAGGGCGCCGATGCCGACGAGGCCGAGGATGGAGAGCCAGGCAGTCCCCGTGAAGCGGCGGCTCGTCGAGAACATCTCGACGACGAGCACGACCAGCGCCCAGACGCAGCCGGCCAGGAGCGGCAGCACCGGGAGCAGCGATTGCAGGGTCATCGTCTGCGGCATCTCAGTGGCCTCCCCCGTGCGAACCGTGGTCGTGGCCGGCGTGCGGATCGTGATCGTGGCCGGCGTGCGAGTCGTGGTCGTGGCCGGCGTGCGACGCTCCGGTCGCGGCAGCCGGAACCGCGCGGCCCGCCGGCAGGCGTCCGACGTCGCTCGTGATCCCGGCCGACTCGAGCGCCGCGTTCGGGATGCGCGCCAGCGTCTGCTCGACCGAGGCCCGCATCGTGTCGAAGAACGGCTTCGGGTAGACGCCCATCACGACGGCCAGCACGATCAGCGGCGCGATCACCGCGACCTCGCGGCCGCTCATGTCCGCCAGGGTCTTGTTCTTCTCGTTCGTGACCTCGCCGAACATCACGCGCTGGTACATCCAGAGCATGTACGCCGCGCCGAGCACGACGCCGCTGGCGGCGACGGCGCCGAGCGCCTTGTCGAAGCGGAAGCCGCCGAGCAGGATCAGGAACTCGCCGACGAAGCCGTTGGTGCCGGGCAGCGCGATC